>CAZYEV010000073.1:0-9199 GCA_964646615.1 uncultured Saprospiraceae bacterium | reverse complement strand
GTGTTGGGGGCGTTGCCACCTTTTCGGGTGTGGCGACCGGTTCGGGCGCTGCCGGGCGCGATGGTGGCGGCGCTGCAGGAGCTGCGACGGTCTGGCGCTGGGCAGGGACAGCGGCTGTAGTGGGTTCGGCCAGCAGTGCTTCGTACAGGTCGCGCACGTAGGCCAGCATGATGTCCACGTCAATGCGCATGATGTTTTCGGGGTCTTTGCTCATCCGCGCGTATTCGCGGTTAATCTTGTCTAAGAAGACTTTCGCTTTGTGTAAGTCCATGCGGGTGTCGTTTCGAGTTTGCAGGCGGGAGGGCAGCCCGGATGAATAAGAAAGATGCTGAGTGTTTCGGGCGGCGAAGTTCCAAAAAAGTCGCAAAGGTTCGATAGGTTTGCCCCGATGTTTCTGGAACCCTACTTCAAAGGGCGCCGCACGGGCTGGGTTGAGGTCATCTGCGGCTGCATGTTTTCGGGCAAGACGGAGGAGCTCATCCGCCGGCTTCGGCGTGCCCGCATTGCCGATTTGCGCGTGGAAGTATTCAAGCCGCTCATAGACACGCGCTACGACGCCTCGAGCATCGTCTCCCACGATACCACATCGCTCATTGCTACGCCCATTGAGCGCTCCGAGCAATTGCTCGACCTGCACCCCGAAACATCGGTGGTGGGCGTTGACGAAGCGCAATTCTTTGACGAAAAGCTCCCTGACATCTGCCACCAGCTGGCCCTTCGCGGCGTGCGCGTTATTGTGGCCGGCTTAGACATGGACTACCGCGGCCGCCCTTTTGGCCCTATGCCCAAGCTGCTGGCCACTGCTGAATATGTAACCAAAGTACACGCCATCTGCGTGCATTGCGGCAACCTGGCCACCCACTCCTACCGCCTCAGCGCAGAGGAAGAGGTCGTATTGCTGGGTGAAAAAGAGCGCTACGAGCCGCGATGCCGGGCCTGCTACGCCAAGGGCAATATCCTGCGATTGAAATGAACCTTGCCGCCAGCCAAAGGGCTATAGAAGGCGGCTAAATGCAACATCTGGCCCACTGGGGCGAGCTATCTTTGCCCGCGCTCAGCCTGTCGTGTCCATGCGCTACCGCTTTCTCCCTTTCATTGCCTGGCTCCTCTCCTACCCTGCTGCGGCCCAAACGCCGCCGCTGCCCGCGCAATCGCTCGGCCAGTACCTCGTCGAGCGCTGGAGCGTGCTCGCAGGCGAAAGCCCCGTCCACCTGTCGGTGCGCCCCTACGCCCGCGAAGACGCCGTGGCACTGGCCCGTTGGGCCGACAGCACACTGACAGGCCCCCTCGAGCGCTGGGCCATGCAATACGTCTTCGACGACAACAACGAATGGCTTACCCCTGCCGACAGCCTCCACTACCGGCGCTCACGCAAGCCAATACTGAGGCATTTTTATCCAACGCCGGCACATCTGTTTGAAGTGAACACCGAGCACTTTCGCCTGCGCGCCAATCCGATGCTGCACCTGCTGGCCGGGCAACAAAACGGTGAACCGACGCTCCTGTTCGTCAACCAGCGCGGCCTCGAAGTACGCGGCGACGCCGACGGGCGCATCTTTTTTTATACCGACTTAGTCGAAACCCAGGCCCAGTTCGCTAACTATGTAAATGAATGGGTCGAGACCTACCAATCGCTGCCCGGCGCCGGCTTTTTCAAGCCCTACCGCGCCCGCTGGCTCCGCAGCGAGACGGCCTATGACTACAACATCGCCCAGGCTGGTATCGGCTTCCGCCTGTCGCGCCATGTGGGCCTGCAATTGGGGCACGGGCGCTTCTTCATCGGCCACGGGCAGCGCTCGCTCTTCCTCTCCGATGTGGGCAACGTCGCCTTCTTCCTGCGCCTGCAGGGGCGCATCTGGAAGCTGCATTACCAAAGCCTGTTTCTGGAACTCAACCCCATCTCCACCGCCGTACCGCGCCCGCCCAACAGCCTGCTGCCCAAAAAATACGCCGCCATGCACTACCTGAGCTGGAAAGTGCGGTGCAATCTGACATTAGGTTTCTTCGAGGGAGTTACGTTCAACCGAAGCCGCCAGTTCGAGTGGCAATACCTCAACCCGGTCATCTTCTACCGCACCGTAGAAGGCATGCTGGGCAGCCCCGACAACGTCCTCCTCGGCCTGGAAGCCCGTTGGGACATCGCCCAAAGCCTCAGCCTGTATGGTCAGTTTCTGCTGGATGAGTTTTTTACCCCCGAGCTCTTCGGACGCGACCGCCAGGGCGGCTGGTGGGGCAACAAATACGGCGCACAGGCCGGGCTGAAGTACTTCAACGCCTTCGGCATCCCGTACCTCGACCTGCAGTTGGAAGCCAACGCCGTGCGGCCCTATACCTATTCCAGCTTCGACTCGCTCAACAGCCACACGCACTACTCGCTGCCACTGGCACACCCGCTGTGGGCCAATTTCCGCGAGCTGCTCGTCTTAGCGCGCTACCAACCCCACCCGCGCTGGACACTCACCGCCCGCACCCTGCTGACTCGCACCGGCGAAGACCCACCCGGCGAAAACTGGGGTACCAACCCGCTGCTCAGCAACGCTTCCCGCGCTCAAGACTACCAAAACCGCATCGGGCAGGGCATACTCACCCATATCCGACTCTTTGGCTTTGACCTCAGCTGGCAATGGAAACACAACCTCTTCTGGGAAGCGCAGGTCCTCTGGCGAGCCAAACGCAGCGCCCAATCCGAGCGCAACCTCGAAACACGCCTGTTCACCCTCGGCCTGCGCTGGAACGTATGGTACCGAATGGCCGATTTCTAAACGGCCTTCTAAGGCCTTCAGATAAAGGCCGTATAGAGCCTGAGATACGCCTCAGCAGCGGCTTGCGCCCGAAAGCGCCGAACGTTTTCAAAGCCTTTGGCCACCAACTGCTCCCGAAACGCGGAGTCTTCGATGACGCGCAACACGCCGCGGCGAATATCGGCCACATCGAAAGGGTTGACTAAACAGGCGCCACCCTCACCCGCCACGGCAGGCATGCTGGAAACATTGGCCGTAACCACCGGGCGACCTACCGCCTGGGCTTCCAGAATGGGCATGCCAAAGCCCTCGAATGTAGAGGCAAACAGCAAAAGGTCGCAGGCTTCGTAGGCACGCACCACATCGGCGTCGTTCAAGTCAGGCGTGCATTCGTAGGCAACGCCACAGCATTGCAAGAGGCTTTGCTCCTCCGGCCCAATATGGCCCACGATGTGCAGCGTGCAAGGAATGCCGCCCAGCGCTTCGATGTGGCGCCGGAGGTTCTTGTTGGGCGTTGTGCCCATGTGCAGAATGCGCGGGCAGGCAGTCTGAAAAGGTTTGGGCACAGGCTGAAAATGAGGCGGTATAACGCTGGGGATGACTGCGACTTTTTCTGGCGAACAGCCGGTATGCCGCAGAATGTCGGCCTTTGTTGCCTCGGAAACGGCCACTACTCGCCGACAGTGGCGCACCGGCCAGCGAAGCCACAGCCACTTTAGCAGGAGGCGCTTCCAGGCGTTAGGATGCTGCAAGAAGCCACAGTCGTGCACCGTGAGCAGCGTTTTGCGGCCCGGCAAGAACAGGGCTGCAAAGTGAATGTCGCCGCTGATGTGAAAAATGTCGGCATGCAGGCGGCGCATTTGAGCGCCGATGCGCAGACGCGGCCAAAGACCCTGGCTGGGTGCGCAGGCCGTGGTTTTTTGCACCTGAACATCAGCGGCGTTTTCCAGATGTGGCCACAGAGCGGCGAAGGAGCGCTCGATGCTGTAAAAGCCCGGGCCGTTGGGTTTTCGGAAGATGACCTGCACCGTTCGGCGGCGGTAAAAGGCCAAATAGCGCTGAGCGAGCGTCGCCGCGTCGAAGTCGCGCCGCACGCGGGCAGGTGCTTGCTGGCGGATGCGTTGGCGTTTGGTTGCATCGGACAGGGCCGCTTGCAGGGCTTCGCGCCAGGCCTCGGCTTGCAGCGGGGCCACCCAACCGAAGTCCTGCTCGCGCACGTAGTCGCACAAGCCTACCTGGTCGCTGACGACTACGGCCGTGCCCACCGCCAGGGCTTCCAGGACGGCCAGGGCAAAGTTTTCGTTCTGGGAGGGCAACACCAACAGGTCGGCCTCCGTTAGCAAGCGCCATTTGTCGTTGCCCGACACCCAGCCCTGCCAGTGGACGCGCGCCTGCAGGCCCCTGTGGTGTGCCAGATACTGCATTTTACGGGCGTAGGCTGAAGTAGGGTCGCCGGCGATGATGAGTTGCCACTCTGCGTCTGTATCCAGTGCCGCCAGCGTCTCCAACAGGAAAGCAAGGCCCTTCTTGGGGTCAATGCGCGATAAAAAGAGTAGCCGTACCGGGCCATGTGCTCTTGGTATCAGGGTGCTGGTTCTGGCTGTGGGTAGCGGCACGATGTTCGGGAGGTGCTTAACTTCCCATGTGGGCGCTAAGGCACTCAGCTCGCGCTGTTCCAGTCGGGCCGTAGCCAGCCAACGCGCCGGAGCCAGCAGCCAGCGGCCCAGCGTCCGCTGAAAAAGCCGCTTCGCCCGGCTACGCAAGGTGTAAGGACTAAGCATCCCGTGCGGACTGAATACGGTGCGAAAGGCGCGTACCCGACACACCAACGCCGCACCCAAAGCGGCCCAATTCCACCATGAATGGATGTGCACGACATCAAACTGCCGCCCTTGCCGCCACAAGGCCAACCACAAAGCCGGGCAAAAATGGCCATGGTCGCCCGTCCAGCGGCGGAAATAAATTACCCGAATGCCATCCATCTCTACGGGTACGCCCACAGGCACGTCCAACTCCTCTGGGCCATTGGCCGTGGTGGTAAATACCCAGACTTCCGCGCCAGCTGCGGCCAGGCTCTCGGCAAGGCAACTGACGGAAAACGTCGGGCCGCCGTAGCGAAATGCCGGCTTGTACGACGGGGTGATGTGCAAAATGCGCATATGGCTGACTACGGAGATACTGGTCTCGACCGCGAAGACACGAAATTGCTCGCGAAGGCACAAAGGTCTTGCGGGCATGCCCGGCATCCGAGCGATGGCCCTACTTTTGCCGCCGGCAAAAATCTGCCCTCAACACTGTTCTTTTATGCTAAAAAAACAATTTGCTGCGGTCTTGCTTGCCGCTCTGTGTTCTGGCCTTTTCGCCCAAACGAAAACGCTGACCATGGCCGACGCCATCCTGCGCGGACGGACTACCCTGGCGCCCGCATCGCTGCGTCAGCTGCAATGGATAGCCGGCTCCGATCAGTTTGCCTACGCCGCCGGCGACCTGCTCGTGCGCGTACGCGCCACCGACAGGAAGGCCGACACCTTAGATATATTGGCCCGCATCAATACCGAGCGCACACGCCAGGGCGATGAAGCCCTTAAGGCATTACCTAACCTCAACTGGCTGAACGAACAGCGCTGCTGGTTCCAAACGCCGGGTAATGTATTCACCTATGACCTGACTGAAGGCAAACTTAGCCGCCCGACCTGGTTTCCGGAAACGGCAGAGAACATAGACGTGCACCCCAAAACCCTGTGGGCAGCCTACACCCGCGACAACGGCCTGTGGCTCAGCATCGGCGGAAAAGAACTGGGCGTTGCCCAAAGCGAGGCTGACGGCATCGTCTATGGCAAGAGCGTGCACCGCGATGAATTCGGCATCCACAAAGGCACATTCTGGAGCCCATCGGGCCGCTATCTGGCCTTCTATCGCATGGACGAACGCCCCGTAACGCGCTATCCCATCTATGTGCTCGACTCCATGCCCGCTCAGGCGCGCTATATCCGTTATCCTTATGCAGGCGCAGCCAGCCACCACGTAACCGTGGGTATCTACGACACCCAGAGCGGCCAGAAATGGTACCTGAAAACCGGCGAACCCGCCGAACAGTACCTGACCAACATCGCCTGGACGCCCGACGACCGCTACGTGCTCATCGCCGTAGTCAACCGCGGGCAAAACCGCATGTGGCTCAACCTCTACGAAGCCACCACAGGCAACTTCATCCGCACCCTTTTTGAGGAAAGCCACGACAAATGGGTAGAGCCGGAAAATCCGGCCCAATTCGTACCCGGCTCCAACACCGATTTTATCTGGCAAAGCGAACGCGATGGTTACAACCACCTGTATCTGTACAACCTCTCCGGCAAACTCCTGCGCCAGGTCAGTAGCGGCCCGACGCCTGTAACGCGCTTCCTCGGTTTCTCTGCCGACGGTAAACGCTGCTTCTATCAGACCGCCGACGAAAGCGGCCTCAACCGCTACAACTGGGCCGCCGACCTGTATGCCAGCACCAAACCCATGCCCATTGGCCCGAACGAACCCGGCACGCATCAGGTGTTCGTCAGCACCTCCGGCGATTGGGCGCTCGATGTATTCTCCGCCGTCCAAACGCCCCGCACCGTCCGACTCCTTTCTTTGAAAAAAAGCCAACCGCCATACACGGTATTTGAGGCTCCAAACCCGCTGGCGGACCATACGCTGGGCCAGACGCGCCTGATTACCCTGACCTCACCGGGCGGATTCGCCCTCAATGGCCGGCTCATCTTGCCCCCTGGCTTTGACTCGCTGAAACGCTATCCCACCTTAGTGTACGTCTATAACGGCCCGCATGTGCAACTCATCACCAACACATGGCTCTACGGCGCCGACCTTTGGATGCACCGCCTTGCCCAGGAAGGTTTCATCGTCTTCACTTTAGACGGACGCGGCTCAGCCCACCGCGGCTATGCCTTTGAAAGCGCCATCTTCCGCCGGCTGGGCGATGCCGAAGTGGAAGACCAACTCACCGGCGCGCGCTACCTCAAAAGCCTGCCCTACGTGGACACCACGCGCATGGGCGTCTATGGCTGGAGTTACGGCGGCTTCATGGCCACTTCGCTCATGACCCGACCTGAGGCGGCAGGCACGTTTCGCTGCGGCATCGCCGGAGGCCCCGTCATAGACTGGCGCATGTACGAAATCATGTACACCGAACGCTACATGGATACCCCGCAAGAAAACCCCGAGGGCTACGAACGCAGCAGTCTGCTCAACTACATCGAAAATCTCAGGGGGCGCCTGCTCATCATCCACGGCTCCTCCGATGACATCGTCCTGCTGCAACACACCCTGCGCTACGTGCGCGAATGCGTGCGCAAAAACAAGCCTATTGATTTTTTCGTCTATCCCGAACACGGCCACAACGTGCTGGGCCGTGACCGCGTCCATTTATTTGAGAAAATCGAGCGCTTCTTCGTCGAAAACCTCCGCTGACCGTTGCTGGCGACACCTCTAACTTGCAAAACTTTTCGAGCAACCGCACACAGAACTGCTTTGTTTATGAAATAGCAACAGACGGAGTATTCATGGTTTGTCTGCTGCATTTTGTTCAGTAGCACTGTCAAAAACATCCAGGACCCAGTTCTCACCATGCCTTCTTCTTCGCCAGCGCCCTCTGCCGGCCATGACCCCAACCAACAGCCGGTGCTTACGCTCGAGCTTATCACTCCGGCAGACGATGAGCGTCCGGTTTTCATCGCCGGCAGTTTCAACGGCTGGGCCGTGCGCGACGAACGCTACCGCATGACGCGCATCGGCGAAGGGCACTATCGCTACACGTTTCAGCAAATTCCTGACCTCGGCGGAGAACCCTTTGAATACAAATACGTAAAAGGCGGCTGGGAAAGCGAAGAACTCAGCGCCGAAGGACTGCCCCGCATGAACCGCCGCATCGAACTGCCCAAAGGCAAAGTCGTGGATACGGTACCTCGCTGGAAATGCCACGCCGGCTGGTACGACCCGAAATACTACCCTGACATTCAGGTCATCTCCAAGCGCTTCAATGTCCCGCAGCTGCGCCGTCGCCGACGTATCTCCGTGCTGCTGCCCTGGGACTACGCCAGCACCCGGAAACGCTACCCCGTCCTCTACTTACAAGACGGTCAGAACCTTTTTGAAGACGACGCACCCTTCGGCACGTGGGGGGTAGATAAACATTTAGCCGCCCTGGCCCAACGCGGCAAGGGCGACCTCATCGTGGTGGCTATTGACCACGGCGGACGCGAACGCATCAAAGAGTACATGCCTTACGACACGCCCAAATGGGGTGAAGGGCTGGGCAAAGACTACGCCCGCTTCCTGGCCGAAACACTCAAACCGTACATTGACGAAAACTTCCGCACCCTTCCCGACCGCGCCCACACCGGTATCGGCGGCAGCAGCATGGGAGGCCTCATCAGCATCTACGCCGGCATCCTCTTTCCCAACACGTACTCTAAGTTTCTCATCTTCTCGCCCTCGTTGTGGGCTGCGCCGGGCATCTATCACGAGCCGCTGGACTTCGCCGCCCGACCCGACACCCGCATCTATCTCTTCGCTGGTGGAAAAGAAGGGGCAGGCATGGTAGCCAACGCTAAACGCTTCACCCAAACGCTGAAAGCCATTTGCCCCAGGCCCGACCTCATCCGCTTAGAAATTGACCCCGAAGGCCAGCATAACGAAGCCCGCTGGGGGCAGGAATTCCCTAAAGCGGTCGAATGGCTGCATTTCGAGCGGTAAACCCTAAACCCCAGTTCCAGTGAAGCTCCTGCCTTGCCGAAACCTATTCCCAGGGTTTCACCCTGACTTTTCCAAACCAAACTGCAAGGAACGGATGCGCCTCCGGCTACATGCTCATCTCCTCAGCCACCCACCGCTCAATGTTGCGCGTCTGGCTCGATAACTCCACACCCACGCCCACCACGGGCTTGCCCAAATGCCACCACGCCTCGTAGTAGCGCTTCCGGCGTATCTGCTCCAGCGCCGCCTCCGCCGACTCGTCCAACTTGAACTCCAGCACGTACACCCGATGCGACGTCTCCACTGCACAATCCATTCGACCATCCGATGTGCATACCTCGCTGTGCACCCGAATGCCTAAGTATCGAAACAACAGGTGAATGACGGCCTGGTAGAAACGCTCCGGCCAACTTTCGTACACCTGATACGGCGCACTGCGAAACACACTGCGCAACGACCGAAACACACCCTCCAAATCATCGCGCTCAAACGACCGCCGAAGGCCAATCGCCAGGGCGGCGCTCTTCTCGACCTCCACGCCTACAAGCGCCTCCAGCAATTGCTCCAGCATCGAGTCGCGCACCTCCTTGTTCGGATAGTCCAGCGCTAGCAATCCTTCCTCATCCACGCCCACGATGGTCAGGTAACCCGTCTGGTATAAGATGGCCGACAGCTTCAGGTTATCCAACTCAAAGGTGTCGAAGCCGCTGGCG
>CAZYEV010000072.1:0-76912 GCA_964646615.1 uncultured Saprospiraceae bacterium | reverse complement strand
GGGGTGGGTTCGGTCGGCTGTGCGGGCGGGGTGGAGATGCGCTCCGGTTGGGCTGCGGGGGCTTCGGCAGCCACTTCCACGGGCGCCTCCACGGGTTGGAGGCGGATGGGCCCGCTAAACACAGGCGGTGCGATGGGTGCGCTGGCTGCGGGCGTTTCTGCGGGCGTTACGGGTGGCGCTTCGGCGTCTAAGGCTGCCAGCCCGCGGTAGGCATGGTAGCGGTCGAGGAGGCCAAAATGCTGGAAGAACAGCGCGTAGTCATCGGCCCGGAAGGCATCCCAACGCGCGTAGCCTGCTTCGCGCAGGGCGGTGAACAGCTCACCGATGTCGTTGGCTATCAGGCGATAGGCTTCCACCTCGCGGTCGTAGGCCTCGCGTTGCTCCAGGGGTGCGTCGCGCAGGCGGTCGGTACTTTTCAGGAAGACCTCTTGCCAGTAGTTCATATAGCGCACCACCTCGCCGGCGCGGTCGAAGTGAGTGGGCACGGCCCGGTAGGTGCCGTCCGGTTGCTGCTCGCGGCCGTCGGCCACCACCGTCAGCAGGCGCCTTTGCGCCGAAAGCGTCTGGTACATCTTCCAGGCACCGGCCATGCAGAGCGGGTTTTTCAAAAAATTGTCGGTCAGCAGCCACAGCACCGGCCCCCCTGTGGCTTCCATGCGGGCGCTCAGCCGACCGGCTGGCTCGTTGGGTTGCAGCGTATGATGTTCAAACACAATGCCCGCCCGACCCAAGTCGGCAGTCAGGCGGTCGGCTAAGTCGCGGTTTTCTGGAGCGTACAGGAGGTGTATGGATGTCATGGTAGTGGGTGGTGAAAAATCGGGCGTTAAAACGACAAAAGGTGAATTTGGATATGCGAGCGAGCGCGAAAGAGCTGCTCATGCGCCCAAAGCGCGGGCGAAGTTAGCACTATTGGCCTTGCAGCCCTTCCGTCAGCCTGACCAAAAGCATACCGGAATGCCATAGCGGGCGTCTGGTAGCCGACGAAGGCAAATTACGGCGGACGACGTTTGCTCAGCGACTGGCTGCGTCAGCGGTATGGCGCGCTACCGGCCCTGTTTCGACACCCACTCTTGAAATCGGCGGGCATTGACCAGGTGCGCGGCATAGGTGGCAGCAAACACGTGGGTGCCCGAGTTGTCGGGGCGGGCGCAAAAGAACAGGTAGTCGTGCTTGTCGGCATTGAGCACGGCATCTATGCTGCTGATGGACGCCATGCTAATAGGGCCGGGTGGCAGACCCTTGTAGATGTAAGTGTTGTACGGTGAGTCGAAAGTCGTGTGGTACAGCGTAACGCGCCGGGCCTCAAAGTCGCGTGTAGCAAACACGCATGTAGGGTCAGCCTGCAGCGGCATGCCCACGCGCAGGCGGTTGAGATAGACCCCGGCGATGGCAGGGCGTTCGCTGTCGGCGTTGGTCTCGCGCTCGACAATGGAGGCCAGCGTATAGACCTCGACGGGCGTAAGGCCCAGGGCTTCGGCCTTTTGTCGGCGGTTGTTTTTGGCCCAAAAAGCCTTGTTTTCTTTTGCCATCCGCTCTAAAAAAGCGCGTGGTGTGGTCGTCCAGAACAGTTCGTAGGTGTTTGGAATAAACAAGGCTATCAGGGTTTGGGGCGTATAGCCCAGCTCTTCCAGCAGTTCGGTGTCGGCAAAGGCGGCGGCGAAGGCCGCAGAGTCGGCTTCCAACACCTGGCCGGCTAAGGCGGCCACATCTTCGGGCAGGCGCTCGACGTTGAGCACTAATCGCACCGGAGCTTGCTCGCCGGCGCGCAGGTGCTGAATGAGGCGGCGATTGCTCCAGCCAGATTGTATTTCAAAGCGGCCCGGGCGCATCTGTGGGCGGCGGTATTTCATCCGCTCGGCCAGCCAGAGAAAGCTGCTGCGGTCGGTCAGAAAGCCGCCTTGCACGAGGCTGTCCACCACCTGCTCAAAGGTCGCCCCTGTAGGAATGTAAAGGTACCGCCGCGGCAATTCGTCGGGCACACCCGAAAAGTAAATGGCCTTGAGCGGCTTCCAGGCCACAATCGCGCCCAGTACAACCACCGCAAGAAGGACTATAGCGAGTACTTTTCTGTTCATGGATAAAACCGTTTTGTCGCGCAAACCTGGTGCGCTATCCGGCACCAGGCCATTTTTTTGGCGCAAATAACGTCAGAGGCCTGTTTCTGCGTGTTTCACGGCCAAAACCTCTTGCGCACCCCACGGCGTTGGTCTTGCCTGCCGGCAACCGTGGCGCCTTTTTGGGCGCCATACGCACGCACCACCGCCTTTGTGCGTTAATGGCAGCCGATACAAACCCATTCCACACATTTGCAGCAAAACACCGTACCTTTGCGCGCCATGAGAAAAACGTTTGTGCTCCTGATGGCCCTGAGCCTTCTGGGGGCTTGCAAAAGCGAATACGAGCGCGTCCGAACCAGCGGCGACGCCGACCTTATTTTGAAAAAAGCCTACGAATACTACGGAAAAGGCGAATACCAGCGCTCGCAAGGCCTGTTCGACCTCGTGCTCAACACGCTGCGCGGCGGCAAAGAGGCCGAAAAAGCCTATTTCCACCACGCCTATACCTATTACTATCTGAAGCAGTACATGCTGGCGGCGTACTATTTCCGGAATTTTTCCAACACCTTCACCACGTCGTCGTATCGAGAGGAGGCGACCTTCATGGCAGCGTATTCCAATTACCTGCTCTCGCCGTCGTTCCGCTTAGACCAGAGCAGCACGCGCCAGGCCATTGAAGATTTCCAGCTGTTTGCCAACCTGTTCCCCAACAGCCCGCGCGTGGCGGAGTGCAACAAGTACATTGACATCCTGCGCCGCAAACTCGAGCAAAAAGCCTTTGCCGAAGGCGAACTGTATTTCAACCTGCGGCAGTACCGCTCCTCCGTGGTCTCGTTTGAAAACCTCTTGCGCGACTACCCGGAAAGCCCCGACGTCGAGCGGGTGCGCTACCTCATTGCCAAAG
The DNA here is from genome assembly GCA_964646615.1 of uncultured Saprospiraceae bacterium. GTDB lineage: Bacteria > Bacteroidota > Bacteroidia > Chitinophagales > Saprospiraceae > M3007. The sequence continues at coordinate 73,951 of CAZYEV010000072.1, read as the reverse complement.
CCTCCCTTTTGCTCAGCCAGAACAGCATCCTGGAAAAAAAGCCCGAGCGCTACCAGGAGACCATCACACGCTGCAACGATTTTTTGGAAAAACATCCTTCGGGCAAATACGCCAAAGAAGTGCGCCAAATGCGCCAGACGGCCGAGCGCGAAATGAGGGCTGCCAAAAAACAAATGCAAACCTGAACCAACGACACCACATCCGAACACGAGAAAATACGCAAGCATTCTGAATATGACAGAAATCAAAGTCAAAGCCCAGGGCCTGGACCCTAACGTGCAACCGCGCGACGTGAGCGAACTGGTAACGCCCACGGGCAACATTTACAAGAGCATTGCCATCATCAGCAAGCGCGCCGCCCAGCTGAACAACGAGCTGAAGTGGGAAATCCAGCGCAAACTGGAAGAATTTGCCGTGCATACCGACACCATCGAAGAGGTGCAGGAGAACAAGGAGCAAATCGAAATCTCGCGCTTTTACGAGCGCTTGCCCAACCCGGCCATCATCGCTACCAGTGAGTTCTTGCGCGGCGAGTTGCAGTGGCGTGAACCGGGCCAATCCGACGAATAACCGCGCACCGGCGCCTGGCGCATGAAAAAGATTATTCTCGGCGTCAGCGGCTCGATTGCTGCCTACAAAGCGGCGCATCTGGTCCGTTTGCTGGTCAAGGAGGGCGCCGAGGTGCGCGTGCTGATGACTCCTTCGGCTACGACTTTCATAGCGCCACTCACGTTGGCGACGCTGTCGAAAAATGCCGTGCTGACCGAAGTGAGCGATGAAGCGGCCTGGAACAACCATGTGGAATTGGGCCTTTGGGCCGACGCTTACGTCATTGCGCCCGCTACGGCCAACACGCTGGCCAAAATGGCCAACGGCCTGTGCGACAGCATCCTGACGGCCGTTTACCTGTCGGCCCGCTGCCCAGTGTTGGTGGCGCCTGCGATGGATGTGGACATGTGGCATCACCCGGCCACTCGGGCCAACCTCGAGCGGCTGCAAGCGCATGGCGTTCGCATCATCCCCGTCGGCTACGGCGAATTGGCCAGCGGCTTAGTGGGCGAGGGCCGCATGGCCGAGCCAGAAGCCATCGTCGAGTACCTGCGCGCTACCCTGAACTCGGGGCAGGCCTTGCGCGGGCAAAAGGCGCTGGTAACAGCCGGCCCCACGCACGAGGCGCTCGACCCGGTGCGCTTCATCGGCAACCATTCCACAGGCAAAATGGGCATCGCTATCGCCGAAGCCTTAGCCCGACACGGCGCTGAGGTAACCCTCGTCCTCGGCCCCACGCACCTGCGCCCCCAGCATCCGGGCGTGCGCGTAGTGCCCGTCGTATCGGCCCAACAGATGTACGAGGCATGCGCAGCACATTTCCCCGAAAGCCGCATCACCGTGCTGGCCGCCGCCGTGGCCGATTACAGGCCGCAGACCACTGCCGCGTCCAAAATCAAAAAACAAGGCGGCCCTATGCACCTGGAGCTGGTGGAAACGGTGGACATTGCCGCCCAATTTGGCCGCCAGAAACGCACCGACCAGCTGCTCGTGGGCTTTGCTTTAGAAACCGACAACGAGGAAGCCAACGCTTGGGCCAAATTGGAGCGCAAAAACTTTGACCTCATCGTTCTCAATTCCCTGCGCCACGAAGGCGCCGGCTTCGGAGGCGATACCAACAAAATCGCCATCTTGCGCCGCGACGGCACGAAAACCACCTTCGACCTGAAGCCCAAAAGCGCCGTCGGTGAGGATATTGCCCAGGAAATTATCCACTGGGTAAACCTCAACCGAACTTAATGCGTCTGTATTGCTGAACAAAAGCATCCGACCTATGACACGTCGCCTGTCTCTCCTTTCTGCCTTCACCGCCTTGCTGGCGGTAGTCACCACTTACGCCCAGGGCGAGCTCAACTGCACGGTGCGCATCAACACCCCTCAGCTGCAGCAGACCGACCGCCGCGTTTTTGACCAGCTCGAGGTGTCGCTGCGCGACTTTTTGAACAACACCAAGTGGACCAACGACGCCTTCGAGCCGGATGAGCGCATTAAGTGCAACTTCATCTTGACCATCCGAAGCGAACTGGGCAACAATACCTTCGAGGGCGAGCTGGCCGTCCAATCTGTGCGCCCGGTGTACGGCTCCACCTATGAGTCGCCTATGCTGTCGCACTTAGACCGGAACATCGTCTTCCAATACGAACAGAACCAGCCCATTCAGTTTCAGCCCGACGTCAACGACAACCCCAACCTGCCGTCGCTATTTGCCTTTTATGCTTACATCATTTTGGGCTTAGACTACGACTCCTTCTCGCTCTTCGGCGGCGACCCGCACCTGCTCATGGCACAGCAGGTGGTTACCAACATCCAGAACACCCCCGGCAACAGCAGCCCCGGCTGGCGACCCGCCGACGGCGGCGGCAACCGCAACCGCTACTGGATCATCGAAAACCTCCTCAACCCGCGCGTCCGACCCATGCGCGCCGCCATGTACACCTACCACCGCAAAGGCCTCGACCTGTTTGGAACCGACATGAACACGGCCAAAAACAACATCTTGCAAGCCTTAGAAGAGGTGGACAAGGTGAACACCGCCTACTTCAATGCCATGATCGTGCAGATGTTTGCCAACGCCAAAAAGGATGAAATCGTCGAAATGTGGAAAATCGGCGACCGCCAGCAAAAAGAGCGTGTCCAGCAAATCATGATGCGCGTGGACCCGGCCAACATGCCCCGATACCGGGAAATCGGCCTGTAAAAGCCCCGGCGAACACCAGCAGGTTTAATGCCGCCTTTCCTGCCATGGGGACAGCTAACCTCCGCGGGCCGGAAAGCTCGAGCGTATATGTGCGGCATTTTCTGCTGTTGCTGACCTGTCCGTTGCTATGCCTGCCCATTTGGCCAGCACTGCCCGCAACCTCTGAGCATCCTGTGCGTTCTTTGGCCGAAAAGATGCAGCGGCATCGGGCGTGTTGCCCGATTTTTGCCGCACATGTCAGCGCTGTTGTATGAACGCGATCACCACCGAAGGCATCACCGTGCGCGCCGAAGCGCAATATCTGTCTGACTACTCGCAGCCGCAGCTGGGCAAATTCCTCTTCGGCTACCGCATTGCGATTACCAACGGCAGCAAACATACCGTACAGCTCATCAAGCGCTATTGGCTCATTCGCAATGGCTTCGGCGCACAGCGCGAGGTGGAAGGGCTGGGCGTCGTAGGGCAGCAGCCCGTTCTGGCACCGGGCGAGACGTTCGAGTATTCGTCCTATTGCGAACTGGATACCGACTACGGTGCTATGCTCGGTACTTATATCATGAAACGCACAGATGCTGGCGACTTCTTCAGCGTGCGCATTCCCCGAATGACGCTCGTCGTGCCGGCACGGCTGAACTGAGGGCTGAAAGAGGTGCCCAAGCGGGTGCATAAAACTTAGAGAAGCGTTCGTAGCAAAGGCCGCATCTGAGCCAGGCATCGCCTCTGCAAGGGCCTTGAGCGTTTCGCATTCCATGCTTCACCGCCATATGCGCCGTACGTTTTTGCTTCTCCTCGTAGCCCTGCCCTGTCTTCTTTCGGCCCAAAGCAGTCTGCTCATCCGAGGCAGGGTGCTGGACAAAAAGACCCGCGAAGGCCTGCCTTACGCGACCGTGGCTTTGTTGGATGCCACGGGTAAACCCCTCTCAGGTGCCATGACCGACGAAGCCGGGCGCTTTCAGTGGAGCGGCCCGCGCTCCGATACTTTTCACGTGCGTGTGCAATACGTGGGCTTTCAGACGCTCGACACGCTGGTGGTCGTAGCAGGCGGTAGGCCACCCTCCGAACTGGCGCTGTGGCTCGAGCCACAGCCGAACGAACTGCAGGAAGTCACCATCCGGGCAGAGCGCTCGGCCAACGCCGTGTACTTGGATAAACAGACGTTCGACGCGGCCAAACTGGGCAATACCACCGGCGGAACGGGCTTAGACGTCCTGCAGCGCCTGCCGGCCGTTACCATTAATGCCGAGGGAAAAATCCTGATGCGCGGCACTGCTGAGTTCCTGGTAACCGTCAACGGCAAATTCACCCATCTGGCGCCCGCCGACGTGCTGGCGCAGTTGCCGGCCAACATGATTGAAGCCATTGAGGTCATCGCCTCGCCTTCGGCCAGCGCCGATGCTGACGGCAAAGCAGGCATCATCAATATCATCACCAAAAAAAATGCTGCGCCCGGCAAAGGCTTTTTAGCCAACGCCCAGTGGAGCGCCACCAACCGCTACGGCGGCGACTTCGCTTTTTACCACACGCACAACCGCTTTTCCTCTTTCCTCACGGCCAATTACCGCCGCTACGACATCGGAGGCCACCGCAAAGGCGAAATCCGAACGCTCCACCAGGACACCGTAACCTATTCACCCTCTCTGGGCGAACGCCCTACCTCCGAGCGCCTCTACGGCATCCGGGCCGGCACTAACTATGCCATCAGCAAAGCTGCCAGCCTCCACGCGGCCCTCTACTACGGCTATCGGCAAAACGACCGCATTGCCAACCTGAACTACCGCCAGTACGCCAGCGCAGAGCATCCGCTGAACCTGTACCAGGCATTTGCCGAAGATGCCTTAGAACGAACGTTTTACAACCAGAACCTCTTCGTCCGCACGGGTTCCTTCTTCACGGCAAACCTGGACTTCACCCAACACTTCCAGGACAACAGCAAACTATCGCTGGCTGGCATCTACGAATACTCGGTGCTGGGCGGCCCTCTGCGCAACCAGGACAACGACCGCCCCGGCGGCGCGCTGCTCCTGCAAGAGCGCTCCGACGAACGAAGCCCATTAGACGCCTGGCGCCTGCAGGCCGACTACAGCCGCAGCCTATCCGAGGCCGTTACCGTGGAAACCGGCTTACAGGCGCGCGCCGTCCACCATCGAGGGGTCTTCGACTTCGAGCGCTTAGACATCTCCGCCAACCAGTGGGTGAAAGACCCGGAATTCAACGACGTACTCAACCTCCGGCAGAGCATCTATGCCGCCTATGCGCAACTCCATGGGCGCTACCAACGGCTCCAGTGGCGGGCCGGCCTCCGAGGCGAGCAAATGTTCCGAACGCTCACCCATGCGCGCGGCCCTGAACCCGTAGTGCTGAACCAGTTCGACCTCTTCCCCTCCCTCCAGGTACTGTGGAAACTCAACGATGCGCACGAAGTAAAAATCGGCTACGCCAAACGTATTGACCGACCTACGACCAAAGCCCTTTCACCGTTCAAAAACCACCGCCATTCCGAAGCCATTTGGGTAGGCGACCCACACCTACAACCCGAAATTACCCACACCGCCGAATTGACTTACTTAAAACGACATCGCAAAGGAAACCTGACCCTGACGGCTTACCACAGCCGCACCTCCAACCTGATTTTTCGGGTAAACGACGAGTACAACCGCATCATCCTGCTCACCATATCCACCAACGCGGGCAACAGTCGCTCCACGGGCATGGAAATGACCGCCGACTGGCAGGCCGCCAAATGGCTCAGCCTCTACCTGTCGAGCCATGTGTACCTCTTTCAAATCACCGGCATCGAAATCGGCGTCGCCGACTACGCCCAAAGCCTCAACTACAACCTCAACGCCAACCTGAACTTCAAAATAACCAACAAATGGCGCCTGCAATGGAACACCACCTACGTATCGCGCACCGCCACGGCGCAGGGCTTCGACACCGATTTACTGCTGTCCAACCTCAGCGCCAGGTTTATCATCAGCGAAAACTGGTCAGCTGACCTGCTCTTCCAAAACATCTTCGACACCAACCGCCAGACCATCACTACACGCGGCCCGCGCTTCTATTCCTCCACCGAATACGGCAAATACGACCGAATTGTCCAGCTGAGCCTCGGCTACCGCTTTAACGACAAAGGCAAAAACGCGAAAAACATCAAAACCGAATACGGGGAAAAGGACTTCTAAGCACTGCATTGGGTGCCCTCACCCGAAACGGCCAGGAACCAAACGGCCTTGCCCGAGAACTCAGGCAAGGCCGTTTCTGAATTTGTTGCGCCTCATCTAGGACTTGAACCTAGGACCTACGGATTAACAGTCCGCCGCTCTAACCGACTGAGCTAATGAGGCGTTTGCTCAAAAGCGGTGCAAAGGTATGTGCACCGCGCTGGAACGTGCAAGCCCTTTTTTCAAAAAAAATTAAAACGCCGAGTCGTCCACACTATCTAAATAGCGTCGGATTTCGCCAATAACGGACGGGACGCACCCGTCGTCGAAGGGCGAGCGGAGGCCAGCCAGCTGCACAAGCCCCAGGAAGGACTGGCTGCCGCCGGCACGGCACAGGCGTACGTAGTCGGCCCAGGCATTAGCGCGGTCTTCGCGGCTGCGCTTCCAGAACTGAAAGGCGCAGATTTGCGCCAGCGCATAATCAATGTAATAGAACGGCGAGTTGTAGATGTGGCTTTGCTTTTGCCAGAAGCCGCCGGCTTGCAGGAATGTGTTGTCGTCGTAATCGCGATGGGGCAGGTAAACGGCTTCTAATTGTCGCCAGGTGTTTTTGCGTTCGTCGGGCGCGAGGGTCGGGTTTTCGTAAATGATGTGCTGGAATTCGTCCACGGCAGCGGCGTAGGGCAAAAAGCGCAGGGCACTGGTGAGGTGCATGAAGCGGTATTTCTCTGCCTGGTCGCCGAAGAAGAGGTGCATCCAGGGCCAGGCGAAAAACTCCATGCTCATGGAGTGGATTTCGGCGGCCTCGCTGCTGGGCCAATAGTATTCATCCAGGTCTAAGTGGCGGCTCGACCACACCTGGAAGGCGTGGCCAGCTTCGTGGGTGAGCACGTCCACGTCGCCGCTGGTGCCGTTGAAGTTGGAGAAGATGAACGGCGCCTCATAGGCGGGAATGTATGTGCAATAGCCGCCAGTGGCTTTACCGTCGCGGTTTACCAAATCCAGCAAATGGGCCTGGAGCATGTGCTGGAAGAAAGCGTCGGTTTCCGGCGACAGTTCGCGATACATTTGAGCGGCGCTGTTGACGATGTCCTGCGGGCTGCCGATGGGCTTGGGGTTTCCGGAGGGAAACAGGTAGTCTTCGTCGTAGTAGTACAGGCGTTCCAGCTGCAGGCGTCGTCGTTGCCGTTCGTAGAGTTCGGAGGCGATGGGCACGATGTACTCCCGGATTTGCCGGCGGAAGGCGGCCACCATTTCCGGAGTGTAATCGGAGCGCCGCATGCGGGCATAGCCGATGGTGATGAAGTTGGAGGCTCCCAGTTTTTGGGCAATGGTGTGCCGGGTGTGCACCATGCGGTCAAAAATCTCGTCGAAGCGCGCGGCATTTTGGGCGAAGAAGGCCCAGCGGGCGGCGGCGGCGCGGCGGCGGGTGTCGCGGTTGTCCGATTGCTCTAAGGGCGTGAGGCTGCTGAGGTTATAGGTCTGGCCGTCGAATTCGATGATGGCCGTGGCTTTCAGTCGGGTGTAGTCGGAGGAGAGCGTGTTTTCCGCTTGCAGGTCGCTCAGGATTTCCGGTTTAAACGTCCGCAGCGCCAGTTCGGCCAGCGTGAAGAGGTGCGCGCCAAAGTGCGCCTCTAAGGCCAGGCGAAAGGGCGAGGCCAGCAGGGCACGGTACAGCCGGTCGTTGAGCGCCTCGAAGGCGGGCAGCGTTTCATCGAAGTAGCGATTTTCCGCCTCGTAGAAGGCATCGCGCGTGTCGGCTGTATGGCGCACGTAGCAGAGGCTGTACATGCTGCTGAAGCGCTTGCGCAGTGCGTTGATGCGTTGCAGCGCCCGTATCTGCGCTTCCGGGTCGGTGGCCTGCTCAAAGGTGCTGAGCAGCTGGTCAAACTCTTGCGTAATCGGCTGAATTTCAGGCCGACTATAGGTAAAGTTTTCAAATGTTGTCGCGAGGGGATCCATACTGGTCATGGCTGTGCAGAAGATAGTGATTGTCCGATGGTGGAATGAGACAAAGGTAGGTCAAGGTTTAGAAACCGGCCTGAAATTGCCCGATGTGCCGGCGGCTTTGCCGTAATTTGCCCCACAAAAACACAGACAGATGCGCAAAGGAATGATTTTTTGGGCCTTTATGGTCGTCTGGTGCTCAGGGCTGGCGGCGCAGTCCACGGCGTTCGTGATAGGCGGCGGGCCGAGTATGGGCTTGCAGCGCTGGGACAACTCCTTCGACCGCCAACCGCTGTTCAAGTACCACGCTACGCTGGCCATTGAGTCGGTAGAGAACAAATACGATCGCGGCGGCATTTTCGCCCAATTGGGCTATCATGTGCGGGGCAGCGCCAACCGGTTCACGTTTTTTCAACCTGGCGGTTCGCTGTTTGTCTTCACCGAAGAATTTCAGTTCCGCAACCTGGCGCTCACCCTGGGCGCCAAGCAAAAGTTTGACTGGGATGCGGGCAAGAAGTATTTCTACGCCATCGGCCTGCGCGGCGAGTATACCCTGAGCACCAACTTAGGGGAATTGGCCGGCAGCCAGAACCCGATACTGCAAATCTACTATCCGTTCGAGGGCGCGGTCAATCGCTGGTTGGCCGGCGCTTTTGTGGGTGGCGGCCTGGAGTTCCCCTTCTCCGAGCTGGTAGGCGGGCAGTTGATGTTCTCCGTAAGCCCCGACTTCTTGCTCCAGTACAATCAGCCGCCCATCGAGAACGTGATTGACCCGCTCAACCCCGGGCAGCGCATCCGCATCCCGGAGCGGCGTATCCGTAACTTTTCCTTCGAGCTCACGCTGAGCATACGCCTGCTGCGCAAGGTGATTTACGAATAAAACAAGGCGTCGTTCCCATGGGCTTCCGCTCTACGCTTATCCGTCCGTTTGCCTGGGCCGTCGCGCGCCGCATCGAACGCATGGCCGCCAACGCCATCGCCGACCAGGAAAAAACTCTGCGGCAACTCATGCAGCGCGGCCAGCACACGGCCTTTGGCCGGGAGCACGGCTTCGCCGCCGTACGGACCCCAGAAGACCTCTTCAAGGCCGTCCCCATTCGCGACTATGAGGCCCTCAAACCCTACATCGAACGCATCAAAGCCGGTGAAAGCGACGTGCTGTGGCCCGGCCGCCCGCGCTATTTTGCCAAAACCTCCGGCACCACCTCGGGCGTCAAGTACATTCCCATGAGCCGCGAAAGCACGCCGCTGCACTTCGGTACCGCACGCGACGCCCTTTTCAATTACTACGCCCGCACCGGCAACGGCCGCTGGCTCGACGGCAAAATGATCTTCCTCTCCGGAAGCCCGGCCTTGGACGACATCGGTGGCATCCCCACCGGACGTCTCAGCGGCATCAGCAATCACTTAGTGCCCGCCTGGCTGCGTACCAACCAGCTGCCCTCCTGGAGCACCAACTGCATCGAAGACTGGGAGCAAAAACTCGAGCGCATCGTGGACGAAACCCTTCACGCCGACATGCGCCTCATCTCCGGCATCCCGCCCTGGGTGCAGATGTACTACGAACGCCTGCTGGCCCGCACCGGCAAACGCACCGTGCGCGAAATCTTTCCCAACTACTCTGTCTTCGTCTACGGCGGCGTCAACTTCGAGCCTTACCGAGCCGTCTTAGAAGGACTGGTGGGCGAACGCATTGACTCCGTCGAGACCTACCCGGCCTCGGAAGGCTTCATCGCCTTCCAGGATACCTTCCCACACCAGGGCTTGCTGCTCAACACCGATGCCGGTATGTTCTTCGAGTTCGTGCCCGCCAGCGAAGCCGATAGCGACCGCCCCACTCGCCTGTGGCTACGCGACGTAGAGGTGGGTATCAACTACGCCGTTGTCCTGCACACCAACGCCGGCCTATGGGGCTATGACCTGGGCGATATGGTGCAATTCGTCTCCACACGCCCCTATCGCCTCGTGGTGAGCGGGCGCGTCAAGCACTTCATTTCTGCCTTCGGCGAGCACGTCATCGGCAAAGAGGTCGAAGAAGCCCTCCTGTCCGTAGCCCGGCAAATGGGCGTGGGCATCGTCGAGTTCACCGTAGCCCCCCAGGTAACCCCGCCCGAAGGGGGCGCTCCGTATCACGAGTGGTTTGTTGAGTTTGAGGCAATGCCCGCCGATTTAGCGGCCTTCGCCTTAGCCGTGGACGCCCGCATGCGCGAACAAAACATCTACTACGACGACTTAGTGCGCGGCGGCATCCTGCGCCCCTTAGTCATCCGTCCGTTGCAGCGCGACGCCTTCCGCCAATACATGAAAGCCCAGGGCAAATTGGGTGGGCAAAACAAAGTGCCCCGCCTGTCGAACGACCGAACCATCGCCACAGCCCTGCAGGCGTTTGCCCTGAAACCCTGATACGCCCCCCCGTAGAGACGTTGCACCGCAACGTCTAAAACGCCCCCCACGGCCCCGCAGTCCCGAACCATTACCGCCCCGTTTTGTTTTAGTTTTGCGGCATGAATACCGCAATCAAATCTGCCGAGGCGCTGTTGCGCCGCCCCGATGCGGTGCTGGTGTTGGAACAGCTCCGGGCGTTGTTGGACGAAGAGGCGCGCCGGCGCGCGGCGTTTCGCGAGTGGCTCGACGGTAGGGTGAAGGCGGAGTTTATCAACGGAGAAGTCATCATGCACTCGCCTGTAAAAAGAAAACATATCGCGGCCCTTCGGCGGCTTTCAGGATTGCTCATGGCCTTCAACCATCTTCACCCCCAGGGCGAATTGATGCTCGAAAAAGCCCTCATTGGCCTGACGCGCAACGACTACGAGCCCGACCTGTGTTTTTTCACTGCCGAACGCGCCGCAGCCTTTACGGACGACCAGATGGTCTTTCCGGCGCCGGATTTTGTGGTGGAAATTCTTTCGCCCAGCACGGCCAAGACCGACCGCGGCATCAAGCGCATAGATTACGCCCTGCACGGCGTACGTGAATACTGGATAGTGGACCCCGACCACGAGCGCGTGGAGCAGTATTTGCGCCCGGGCAACGATACGGCCTTCCTGCCGCCCAGGGTTTTCTACGGAGAGGCCGACCTGCGCAGCCACGTCATCGAGGGCTTCCAGATACCCACCGCAGCCATTTTCGATGACGAGGTGTGTGCCCAAACGTTGCGCGCCATTGCCGCCCAGGCCCCGTAGAAGACGTTGCAGGGCAACGTCTCTTCCCGCAACCAAACGCCACAGCACCCTGTTGTTCGCCGCGTACCCTGGAGGATCTACGCCATCACACCCATCACACATAACCCGCACTATGAACTACAGACCGATATTCACAGCCCTGCTTGCGGCGCTTTTTGCGCTGACGCTGAACGCTCAGAAACCCGAACCTCAGAAACCTGAGCCTTACGAATTCAGGCCCGTGAAGATGCTGCCCGCCACAGCGGTAAAAGACCAGCAAAAAACGGGCACCTGTTGGAGCTTCGCCGCTTCCTCGCTGTTGGAGAGCGAGCTGATGCGCATGGGCAAAGGCGAGCACAACCTCTCAGAGATGTACACCGTGCGCTGCATCTATCGCCAGAAGTGCGAAAACTATGTCCGGCGTCTCGGCTCCGCCCAGTTTGGCCAGGGCGGATTGATACACGACAAACTCAACGCCATTCAGAAATACGGCCTCATGCCCGAAAGCGCTTATCCGGGCCGAAAGAATCCCAGCCAGCCCTTCGACCACACGGCCATAGAAACGACGCTGAAGACCCTGTGCGACACCTTCATCGCTCAGGCAAAGCGCAACGAACTGGCCGACGACTGGATGATGCAAATTGAAAAGACCCTGGACAAAGAATTTGGCCCGGTACCCACTACGTTCGTTTATCAGGGAGTGCAGTACACGCCCACGTCGTTCCGCGACTTTCTGGGCATTAAGCCCGAGCATTACGTGCACCTGACCTCGTTTACCCACCACCCATTCTGGACGTACTTCGTCCTGGAAATTCCGGACAACTTTTCCAATGGCCAATACTACAACTTGCCGCTCAACGACCTGATGCGCTGCCTCAACCACGCCCTGCAAAACGGCTACACGGTGGCGTGGGACGCCGATGTGAGCAACCCCGGCTTTTCGGCCAAAGAAGGGCTGGCCATTGTGCCCGACATAGACTGGAAAAGCCGCACGCCCGAGCAGGCCGCCGCCGTGTTCAAATATTGGGAGCCAGAAAAAGTAGTTACCCAGGAAATGCGTCAGCGCGCCTTCGACCGCTTAGAAACGCAGGACGACCACCTGATGCATATTACCGGCATGCTCAACGAAACCCAGGGCGGTCTTTTTTACGCCGTTAAAAACTCCTGGGGTGAAATCTCCGAGCGCAAGGGCTACCTGTATGCCTCCAACGCTTACCTGCGCATGAACACCATTTCCCTGACGGTGCACGTCAACGCCCTGCCGCGCGACATCCAGCAGCGCATGGGCCTGATGCCCGTGCCCGAAGGCCGCACGGAGGCGCCCATACCTGGTCCGGCCACTCCGCCCGCTCAGACGCAGCCGCGCACCCGGCCCGAGAGTGTGCCGGAGTCCACGCAGTTGCGCCTGCGCAATCCCAACCTGCAGACGACGCCAGCAGAGCAATACCCGCGCCCGAAAGCCGCCGAAGCGCCGAAAGAGCGGTAGGCGGGGGGTAAAGGTGCAGATTGAACCCTGGCGAGGAAGTATAGGAGGCTTTCTCGCCAGGGTTTTTATCCTGGTGATGTTGGTGGCGTTGTGGGGGGCTTTGCTCAGCGCCAGAGGACCTGGCCGCGGCTGATGATGCCTAACGGTTGGCCGCGCAAGGGTTGGTCCAGCAATGGCGTATTGGCGGAGCGCGAGCGCAGGTTTTCCTCGGTCAGCGTCCACTCCCGGTTGGGGGCGAATAAGGCCAGTTCGGCCGGGGCGCCTACTTTAATTTCGGGTACAGGCAGGCCGAGCACGCGCCGAGGGGCCAGCGCCCATTTTTCGGCTAATTGTTCGGGCGGCAGCACTTTTGCCAGACAGGTGCGGCAGAGGGCGAAGGCCGTTTCCAGCCCGATGGCGCCGGCTTCGGCGTAGGGGAATTCCAGCTGTTTGGCCTCCACGTGCCAGGGCGTGTGGTTGGTGCACAGGAAGTCAATGGTGCCGTCGGCCACGCCTTCGAGCAGCGCCTGGCGGTGGCTTTCGTCGCGCAGAGGGGGGAGCACTTTCCACAGGCTGTCGAAGTCGGCCAACTTTTCGTCGGTAAAGCAGAGGTTGAGCACCGCTGCGGAGGCCGTTACCGATAACCCGGCTGCTTTGGCTGCGCGCACGAGTGCCACACTTTTGGCTGAGGAGAGCAGGTGCAGGTGCAGCCGCCCGCCCGTGTACTCCAGGATGCTCAGGCTGCGCTGAACGGCTACCTCCTCCGCCAGCGGCGCAATGCCGCGCATGCCCAAACGGGTGCTCACCAGGCCCTCGTGCATTTGGCCGCCGGCGGCCAGCCCTTTGTGAAAAGGCCAGTCGAGCACCAGGCCGCCGAAGGCCTGAGCGTATTGCAGCGCGCGCATCAGCAGCCCGGCATCCTGTACCGGCTGACTGCCGTCGGAGAAGGCTACAGCACCGGCGCTGTGCATATCGTATAGCTCGGCTAAGTCTTTGCCTGCGGCACCTGCCGACAAGGCGCCAATGGGGTAGAAATGCACGGGAGTATTGGCGGTTTTGTGTCGGATGAACGTTATCGCCCCCTTGTTGTCCACGGCCGGCAGTGTATTCGGAAACGGTGCCAAAGCCGTAAATCCGCCCGCTGCGGCGGCCTGGGCAGCCGAATGCAGGTCTTCGCGGTGTTCGTAACCCGGCTCTCCTACCTGAGTGCCGACGTCGAGCCAGCCCGGCATCAGCCATATTTCATCTGGAAAGGTCTTCTCCTCCACACCGGCCTCCAGCGGCAAGTGCGGGCCTATGGCGGCAATGGCGCCTTCGCGCAGCAATACATCTTGAGGTTCGGAGAGGCGTCCGTCGGCAAATACCCGGACGCGGCGAAGCAGCAGGCGCATGTGGTCGAAAATGGTCTGTACCCGACGCACCGGATGCCCGGCAAAAACGTCGGTGGCCGCAAACATCCATAAAAAAACCTGGACGCCCATCGCCCAGGGCGGGAAAAAAGAGCAGGGCGGTGTGGGCTAATCTTCGGGGTCCTTTGATAGCAGTCGCATTGTCCTGGCAATGGAGTGCTGTATGGGAATTCTGGCCAGAAGCAGGCATTACTCTAAGGCCAACCGCCCAGTCAGCGTTTCTCCGGTTTCCAGGGCCAGTTGGTAGGAGTATAGTCCTGGTGGCAGGGCGCCCCGTTGCCAGTGCAGTTGCTCGCCTGCCCAGGGCTGGGTGAAGACGGCACGGCCTGTAGCGTCCAGGATGGAGAAGCGACCGCGCAGGTCGGCGCCTTCGGGTGCGTTGAACAGGCGAAATACCGTCGCATCGGGCACGGGGTTCGGCGCCATTCGTAGCTGCAGCCCATGCGATGTTCCGTTGGGTTCTGCAGTGGAGACGGCGACGCTCAACGGGCGGCAGAGGCGGTCGTCAGCCGGGTTGGCGTCGAGCCGTTCGTCGGGCATCGCCGCCCAGAAGCACAGCGAAAAGTCCAGCGACTCGCCCAGCGTTTGCAGGATGAGCGTGTCGGCCAGGTGGATTTCGACGGACTCGCCCGGCAGTATCGTTTGCTGGACGGGGTAGATGAGGTTGATGTAGGGCCGCAGGCAAATGTGGAGGTTGCACGCCGCCGAGCCGCCGTTGATGGTGAAATGCTCAATGGGCGCCTGGCCCACATTCTGGAGCGTAACGAACACCTTGCCGAAGTGGACGGGATAGGCGCGTGGCCACCAGGGGTTGCACAGCTGGATGGGAATGGGCGGGTAACGCAGCGGCTTGCCCTCGATGCGCACATCCGTGAGCGCCAGCGAGCGCGTGGGCTTTACTTCGGGGGCGCCAATGGGTGTGCGCGCTGCAAACAGGCGTTGGTTGAGGTCGGCGTAAGCGTGGCCGCTGAGCCAGACCGTCTTGGCCGGCGTCGCCGGGTCAGTCAGCACGCGCCGGAGTTCGTATGCTTTGTTGAGGAAAGAGACCTGGCTTAGCGTCAATTGCTGGGTGTCTAAGACGCCGAGAAAGCTCTCCTCGTTGCTGCTGTGGCGCCCGATGACCCACAGGCGGTTGTGCGTTTGCTGAAAGCGCTCCATGCGCAGCGTCCCGCCCACAAAGTTCTGTTGCACGGGGTTGAACGCGGTGTCCACGCGCACCAGCACGTGCTGCGACAACCACAGCCACCCGCCATCGGGCATGGGAAGTACGTCCAAAGGCTCGCCGCCGCCGGGTAGTGCGTAGGTCGCCAGGCTCCCATCGGGGCGGGTGTGCCACACTAAGTTGCTGAAACCGGGTATCAGAAAGTGCTCGCCCTTGCCGTCCGGCAAAACGCGCCGATACTCCCGGTCGAAATCGTACACTTCCAGCACGGAGCCGTCCGTGCGCATGCGCCGACGGCATTGCTGGGTGAAAAAGTAGAACTGCTCGGGCTGATGGTGCACGGGAAACAGCCAGCCGTTGCCCGAAAAACGGCAATCTGTGTACAGTTCCTTCCACATCTCCTGCCCCTGTGCATCTACGCGGAGTAGCCAGAAGGTGAACGCCACATCGCAGGGATTGACCCGAACGGCCAGCACGGCACTGCCATCGGGCTGCACCAGCAAGCGGACGCTGTGAATGGAGTCCGCCATGGGTAAGTGCTTTTGCCATAATATCTGGTTGTGGAGCGCATCCCAATGCAGCAGCGTCAGCGTGTCGAAGCCGCCGTAGAAGCAGCCGTAATAGACGGAGTCGTTCAGCGGCGCCCATTCGGCCAGGTGGTTTCGGAAATTGAACTGGAATTGCCGCTCGTCGGCACCTTGCGCGCGGGCGCAAAGACCTGCCAGGAGCAAGGCGCAGCAGATGAAATAGATTTTGAGCATGGCACAGGTGGTTGAGTGGTGATATGATGCGCGCTGTCGGTTGCACAAAGGCAAGCGCCTGCGGTGCACGGACATCGCAGGACAAAAGTATAGGCATTCAGAAGCACTTTTTGTGCGCTATTGCGCCAGAAATGGCGGTTTGGCGTTTTTTAAGGCAAGGGCGACCGGATGGCCGGATTGCCTATTTTTGGGGCGGGCATTGCTCTCATGACACAGCACCATGAACACCTATTTTATCGAGCACCGCGGTGGGCGCATGCACTGCCTGCAGTTCGGCGTGGGCGGGCGTCTGCTGGTCGCTTTGCATGGTTTTGGCGACCGGGCCAGGCTGTTTGCTGTGCTGGAGAAGGCGCTGGGCAAACACTACACAGTGGTGGCTTTCGACCTGCCCTTTCACGGCCAGACGGAGTGGCCACACGAGACCTTCGATAAGGCCGATGTACTGGCCGTTATCGGGCAGATACGGGAGCGCGTGGGGAGTGAACGGCTGTCGCTGATGGGTTTCAGCTTTGGCGCGCGGTTAGCGCTGGCGCTGTTGCCCGACCTGTTGCCGCGGCTGGAGCGGCTGTTTCTGCTGGCACCCGACGGCATTCGCACGCAGGGCATGGCCCTGGCTGAGCGCACTCCACTGTGGTTGCGGCGCTGGCTGGCCGGGGTGGTGGAGCGCCCGGCGGGGGTGTTGCACTTCGTTGCCTGGGGCTATCGGTTGGGGGGGGGTCCACCACTGGTAGCGCAATTTCTGCGGTTCAATCTGGCACGCCCAGAACGGCGGCGGCGCGTCTTTGGCTGCTGGTTAGCGCTCGATGCCTTTCACCTGCGCCGACGCGACATTCGGGTCATCTGGGCGCAATCGGGCCTGCCGGTGGATATCTTCGTCGGCACACAAGACGACATCGTGCACCGCAAAACCCTGCGCCATCTGGCTCACGGGCTACCCAACGTGCGCGTGTTTCAGCTGCCAGGAGGGCACCGTATCGTCAGCGAGGCGCTGGCAGAGCGCTTGGGGCGTCTTTTAGCGGGGGCATAACGCCTCGTTTTCAGCCGCTTACCACGAGAAGGCAGCCGTTGCTACTGCCGTCCGCGTCGCGTGAGCTGGCGCTCGAGACTGTCCACACTGCCGCGATAGACCGGGTCGTCGTAGGGCACTTCGTAGGGAGGGCGTTTGTCTTTTCCGAAGACCTTGACCTTGACTTTGCCGTAGCGTTCGGGGTTGAGGCGCAGGTCTTGGGCTAAGTAGCGCACCTGCCGGAGGGTGAAGGTGATTTCATCTAAAGAGATAGAGTCGCGCAGCAGTCGGTTGAGGCTGTTGTTGGGGTCGTCTAAGAGGGTGTTGAAGCGTCCGAAGGTGCCTTTGGCGGTGTCGAGGGTGGTGCGCAGGGCGCTGAGGGCCAGGGCTAAGGAGTCGCTGGCGTGTGCCAGGCGATTGCTGAGGTCGGCGCGGTTGAGGCTGTCGGTGAAGGTGTGGAAGTTTTGGAGGATGCCGTCAATGGTTTTGGAGTTGTTGCTGAGCGTTTGGCTCAGGCTCTGGAGGTGGGTCAGGGTGGCGGATAGGTTTTGGCGGTTGTCGGCCAGCAGTCCGTTGATGTTGGCTGTGAGGCGCTCCATGTTTTGTAGCGTTCCTTCTAAGGCTATTAAGGTGCGTCCGATGCCCTGCGGGTTTTCGGGGTTGGCTAAGGAGTCGTAGAGGACTTTCAGGCCCAGGCGCAGGCGGTCGGTATAAGCGTCGAGGTCTTTGGGGTTGCCGATGAGGGTTTCCAGGAAGCCTTTGGTGCGCCCCAGGAGGGTGTCGCCGCTGCTGGCACAGTCGTCGCCAGCGCAGGGGCCGGGTATTTCCAGGCTGATGGCCTTGCCGCCCATGAGGCTGGCGCTGATGATGGTGGCGTGGGTGTTTTTGTGCACTTTGATCCTTCGCTCTACGTCAATGGCGACGATGATGGTGCGCCCGTCGCGGCTGTCCACGCTGATGTCTTTGACTGTACCGACCTGGTAGCCGCTGAGGAACACCGGCGCCGATGGGCGCAACTGCTCGACATCCTTATAAGGAATGTAAAAGGTTTGGGAGCGGGTCAGCAGGTTGATGCCTTTGAGGTACTCGAAGCCCCAGATACCGATGGCAATGGCTGCGAGGGCGAGCAGACCGATGCGAGTTTCGTTACTGATTTTCAACATTGTCAGGACGATGAGGGTGTGTCGGTGTGAGTGGCGGGGCAAATGGGAAGTGGAAAGCAGGCTGTGAAGCGTGAAAAGTGGACAGCAAAGGAAGGGTGAAGTGGAGCGTAGAACAGCGGACTATTTGGCAATAACGCGGGCGGTGCGGAAGCCGAGGTTGTAGAGGTCGGGTAAGAGTTTTTCGGCTTCGGTGCGCTGAGTAAATCGCCCGAGGTAGTAGTGATATTGTCCGTTGGTGTATTCTTCTTCGACATCGGAGAGCAGCGCGAGTTGTCCGACGTTTCGGTCGAGTTTGGCATTCCACGACAGCAGGTGGATGCGATACTGCCCTTTGGGGTCTTTGGCCGAGGGCGGCAGGTCAATGAACTCGTCGGCATAGCGGTCGCCCACGCGGGCGGGCGGGGTTTCAACAGGTGCAGGGGCCGGCATTGGCGTTACGGCAGCGCTGGCTTGGGTTGCCGGTGCTGCTGTTGTTGTCGGAGCGCTTGCTGTGGATGGGGCCGGTGGTGCTGGCACGGAGGTCGTTGTGGCGGCAGGAGAGTACGGAGCCGTTACGCTGGCCAGCAGCTGGGTGGGCGCTGTGGTGTTTTTTCGGGCAGCCAGCGGCACGCCTTCCATGCGGGCTTTGTAGGCGCGAAAGGCCTCAAAAATGGCGTCGGCCATCTGGATTTGCCCTTCTTCGGAGGCCAGAAAGCGCTCTTCGTCGCGGTTGGTCAGATAGCCCACCTCGATGAGGACGGCGGGCATGGCCGTGCGGTGGAGCACGATGAAGCCTGCTTGTCGGACACTGCGGTCTTCGCGCTTAGCCATCGAGCGGGTGTACTTCTGCACGTAGTCGGCAAACAGGATGCTCTGCTCCAGATAGGCGCTTTGCCACACACTGCTGAAGATGTGGGCTTCTGGGCTGCTGGGATTGTAGCCGCCGTAGTTGCGCTGGTAGTTGTCTTCCAGCACGATGACGGCATTTTCGCGTTTGGCTACTTCTAAGTTGCTCTCAGCGGTGTGCAGGCCCATCACGTAGGTTTCGACGCCCTTGATGTGAGAGACGCTGACGGAGTTGCAGTGGATGCTGATGAACAGGTCGGCGTTGTTGCGGTTGGCAATGGCGGCGCGCTCCTGCAGTTCGACGAAGACATCGGTTTTTCGGGTGTAAATGACCTGAACGTCCGGATATTCGGCCTCGATGAGGGCGCCTAACTTGAGCACGATGGCCAGGGCGTTGTGTTTTTCTAAAGAGGTGGCGCCTTTGCAGCCGGAGTCTTTGCCGCCGTGCCCGGCATCGAGGACGACCTTGCGCAGGCGGTAGCCCGCGGGCGTTTCATCGGCAAAATAGGGTTGAAGGTATTGGAAGACCTCCCAGCTCTTTTGCGCGCACAGGGTTTGCCTACCTTTGCCGCCCAGATGGCAGTGCTCGTGTAGGCCTTCGGAGCCGCAAGCCATGGCGCCGTTAAAATTTCCTAAAAAAAGCCACGCCACCAATCCCAGTAGCGTTCGTCGCACGTCAGGTAAATGCGTCAGCATCTTTTTTAAGTCTGTTTCTGGAGCGTTCTCAAAAAACGATGGGCAAATATCGGCTTTTCTTTCAAATCGCCCTGTGTGCGTTCGGCTGGGTGGCCCGCGCGCAGGTACCCGATACCCTGCCGACGCCCTCTGCTGACACCCTTGCAGCGCGCTTCGATACGCTGGCGCCCGTCTTGCTCTCGCCCGACGCCCTCGACCAGGAAGTGGAGTACGGCGCCCGCGACTCGCAGTGGTTAGACATCAAAAACCGCCAGATGCACCTCTACGGCGAGGCGTTCATCAAGTACGGAACGCTCGACCTGCGCGCCGGCTATATCGTCATTGACTTCAACAGCATGGAACTGACCGCCACCGAACTGGCCGATGAAACGGGCAAACTCGTGGGGCGCCCAAAGTTCAAAGACGGCGAAGAAGAATTTGACGCCGTGCGCCTGCGCTACAACTTCCGCACCAAACGCGGCCTCATCTACGAAGCGCATACCAAACAACAAGACCTGAACATCATCGGCGAAAAGGCCAAGTTCTTCGGCGAAGCCGTCCGCGGAAAACCCGACGAACCCGCCCGTAGCCTCATCTACAACTACAGCGCCCGCATCTCCACCTGCGACCACCCCGAACCGCACTTCGCCATCCGAACCAACAAACTCAAAGTCATTACCGATAAACTCGTCGTTACCGGCTTTTCCAACTTAGAAATCGGCGGCGTGCCCACGCCCTTAGTGCTGCCCTTTGGCTTTTACCCCATCACCAAAACCCGAAAATCGGGCCTCATCATCCCGCGCGACTTCCAACCCTCCCGCACAGAGGGCTTGGGCATCATGAACTGGGGCTACTATCTGCCCCTGTCCGACCACATGGACATGACGCTGCTGTTCAATGTCTTCACCAGCGGCTCCTGGGGCATACAGAACGACTTGCGTTACAACTACCGCTACCGCTACAACGGCAACCTGAGCCTGCGCTACAACAACCGATTGGTAGAAGACGACCGCGCCCGCAAAACGTCGTTCAAATCCTTCGGCCTGCGCTGGTCGCACCAACAAGATGCCAAAGCTCACCCCACGCGCACCTTCGGCGGCTCCGTCAACATCGAAACCAACCGCGACCAGAACCGAAACCGAAACGACTTTGGAAGCGTCTTTCAAAACACCCTCAATTCCAACCTCAACTACTCGCAGCGCTTCCCGGGTAAGCCCTATCAGTTCAACGCCGCCTTTAGCCACACCCAAAACACCCAGACGCGCCTGATGAACATCAGCTTCCCCTCGGCTACGTTCAACCTGCAGCGCATCTTCCCTTTCAAACGCCGAAACCCGGTGGGCAACGAACGCTGGTACGAAAAAATCTCGCTCACCTACACCTCTACCCTCCAGAACAACGTCAGCGTGGCCGATACGCTGCTGTTCACCCACGAAACCCTCCGCAACATGCGCATGGGCATCCAGCATCGGCTCAGCAGCGATATCAACTTTAAGGTCTTCAAATACATCAACGTGGCCCCGCGCCTCAACTACGAGGAAAACTGGTACCCCTACACCGTAGAGCGCCAGTTCCTCAACGATATCCGGTTCGTGTACGATACCATCGCCGAACTCGTCGTCGTGGATAGCAACAAAACCGTCTGGGGGCGCGACACTGCCTTCCGCAACTGGGGCTTCTCGCCCTTCCGCCAGTACGACGTCGGCATCAGCATCAACACGGCCATGTTCTTCACCAAGCAATTTGCCAAAGGCTGGTTCCGCGGCATCCGGCACACGCTCAAGCCCAGCATCTCGACCGGCTTCCGGCCCGACTTTTCGGAGCGCGACTACTTCCGACAGGTGCAAACCTCCTCGCGCCCGGGGCGCGAAACTTTCCGCAATTACAGCATCTTCGACGATGCCGTTTTCGGCCGCCCCAGCAACGTCAAACCCGAGCTGGCGGTCAATTACAGCCTGGGCAATATCTTGGAAATGAAGTTCTACTCGGCCAAACGCGACACCATCCGGCGCGTGCGGCTGTTCGATAACCTCGTCTTTGCCGGCAGCTACAGCATCACCCGCGACTCGCTGCGCTGGAGTACCATCACCACCGGCGGCCTCTTCCGCCTGTTCAAAGGTCTGAGCAACCTCACCTGGCGCGCTACCTTCGACCCCTACCTCATCAATGAACAAGGCGTGCGCATCAACCGCTTCGCCATAGAAGAGGGCAAACTGCTCCGCTTAGCCGCCTTCGGCTTCGAGGTGAACACCCAGACCAGCATCGGCGACCTGCGCCGACTCTTGGAAGGCCAGGCACCACAGGGGCCACAACAACCCAACGCCAATACGCCCACCGCCGGCGACGGCTTCTTCGACTGGTTCAACCGCATCCAGGTCAGCCACCGCATCTCCTTCGAGCGGCGCCAAGTCTTCGGCTCCAACCGCGACACCTTCCTCATCGGCACCAACAACATCAGCTTCTTCGGCAGCATACCGCTCACCCCCAAATGGAGCATTGACATCGGAAACGTCAGCTACGACTTCCAGACCAAAAGCCTCATCTACCCCGACATCGGCTTCACCCGAGACCTGCACTGCTGGCTCTTCAGCCTCCGCTGGCAACCCGTGCGCGGCACCTACGAATTCTTCATTGCCGCCAAACCCGGCTCGCTCGACTTCCTGAGGTTGCCCTACCGAAACAACGTCTTCGATGCGCAAACGCGATTCTGAGGGGGCAACGACTCGGCGAGGGCAGAGGTGACACCTCCGCCCTGGGAGAAGCGGCAAGCGTTCAGTGCGTAGCCCGAAAAATGACGCGGCGGGATGGACAACGCATTTTTAGCGGCATTTTTGCCGCGGCCATGATTTTGCTGCTTGTTTTCAACCGACCCGACCATACACGCCGCATCGTGGAGCGGCTGCGTCAGTTGCGCCCGCCTGTTCTGTACGTCAGCGCCGACGGCCCACGTGCGCATGTGCCTGCCGATGCGGCTAAATGCGCCGCTGTACGCGCCATCTTCGAGCAAGAAATAGACTGGCCCTGTGCGGTTTACACGCACTTTCTGCCCGAAAACCTCGGCTGCCGGCGCGCAGTGCAGAAAGGCATCTCCTGGTTCTTCGAGCACGTGGAGGCGGGCATCATCCTCGAGGATGATTGCCTGCCCGACCTGTCGTTTTTCCCATTCTGTACCGAACTGCTCGAGCGCTACCAACACGACGAGCAGGTGATGCACATCGCCGGCAGCAACCCTGCCCCACATGCCTGCCAGCACCTGCCGGGCAGCTACTTGTTCTCGCGTTTCTCCTTCATCTGGGGCTGGGCCACCTGGCGACGCGCCTGGCAGCACTACGACCCAACCTTCCCCGACCTGGAAAGCCAATGGGCCGACCCGAACAGCGCCTTTTCACGGCTGCTGCCCGACCGCGCCGCACGCCGATACCTCTTAGACAAATTCGAGCGCATCCGCAGCGGCACTTTCGATACCTGGGACTACGCCTGGTTCTACGCCATCGTGCGCGCCCGCGGCCTGTGCATCGTGCCCAAAATCAATATGGTGCAAAACATCGGCTTCGATGCCAATGCCACGCACACCTCAGCCGCTGCTGGCAAGCGACACGCCCAGCCCCCCACCGCCATGCCCTTTCCGCTCGTTCACCCGGAGCGACGCGAGCCAATACCTGCCCTCGAAAAGGCCTTTTTCTATGCCTCACAAAAAGACCCGCTCCGCCTCTGGCTACGCCGGATAGCACCCTGGTGGTTTTATCGGTGAGTGCCCTGGGAAGGGCACTAAGGCACAAAGAGGTTTAGAGAGGCGCAAATGAGTTCTACCCTCTGGAGGCAGCGCGTCCTACAGGATGAGGTGTTGTACCTTTGCTGAACCACTGGCCCAATGCTGGCAAATAGCGGTAAATACCTCGAGCAACTTCGAAGCGACGGCTCACTTCTGACCATCCTTTTTAAAAAGTGTCAAGTCTTGTGCACATGGAAATACGAACCGACCTGCTTGCAGGCGACTGCCGGGAAAAGCTCCGGTCATTGCCGGATGAGTCGGTAGATCTCATTTTCACCTCTCCACCCTATGCCGACCAGCGTAAGAATACATACGGAGGCATTCACCCGGACGATTACGTAGAGTGGTTCCTACCTGTTTCTGAACAACTGCTGCGAGTGCTGAAGCCCACCGGTACTTTTGTGTTGAATATCAAGGAAAAAGTAGTCAACGGTGAGCGGAGCACGTATGTGCTGGAGCTCATCCTGAGCATGCGCAAACAGGGCTGGCTCTGGACGGAGGAGTTCATCTGGCACAAAAAGAACTGTTACCCGGGCAAATGGCCCAACCGCTTTCGCGATGCCTGGGAGCGGCTGTTGCAGTTTAACAAGAGCCGAAAGTTTCACATGTATCAGGAAGCGGTCATGGTGCCTATGGGCAACTGGGCGAAAAGCCGACTGCGCAACCTCTCAGAAACCGACAAGGTGCGCGACAATTCCAAAGTAGGCAGCGGTTTCGGTAAGAACATCTCCAACTGGCTAAACCGCGAAATGGCCTATCCCACCAATGTGCTGCATTTGGCCACCGAATGCAGCAACAAAAACCACAGCGCTGCCTTTCCCGAAGAACTGCCCGAGTGGTTTATCAAACTCTTCACCCAGGAGGGCGATACCGTGCTTGACCCGTTCATGGGCTCCGGCACTACGCTCCTGGTGGCCAACCGCATGCGCCGACACGCCGTGGGTATCGAGATCGTGCCGGAGTACGTAGAGATGGTGAGAAGGCAACTCAAACCCGTCGAGCTTTATCTGTTATGAAAACCATAGACATCGGGACGGTGAGCAACTACGTCGAGCAAAATATCGGAGTTTTTCACGATAAACGCCTCCAAAGTCTGGAAAATCTCAAGCTCCACACCGTCTTGAAAAGGAAAAACCCTTACCTGTTCAAGGCCAAATATATCCTAACCGCCGAGCAATTGGTGCGCAGCATCATGGACGCTTACCTGTCCTCACAGGAGGAAACCCTTTTTGGCGATTGGCTGGAGGGGCTGGCTATATTCATTAACAGTCAGGTTTTTGGTGGCTATAAGTCTGGGATAACCGGTATAGATCTGGAGTTTGAGCACGACGAAACCCGATATTTGGTAACCATCAAATCAGGGCCAAACTGGGGCAACAGCTCGCAGATAGCCAAAATGGTGAGCGATTTCCAGCGAGCCAAAAAGACCCTCAGAACCAGCAATGCGCGTATTCGGGTAGTTGCTGTCAACGGATGCTGTTATGGCAGGGAGGCAAATCCGGACAAAGGCGAATACTTCAAGTATTGCGGGCAACAATTCTGGGAGTTTGTCTCGGGAAGTGCAGATTTGTACACCCAGATCATCGAGCCGTTAGGGCACCGCGCCAAAGAGATGAACGACAATTTCATGGAAGCCTATGCTCAGGTCGTAAACCGATTTACTAAGCAGTTTATCCATGAGTTTTGCCATGTTAATGGCGCCATCAACTGGGAAAAAGTAGTTCGGTTTAACTCCGCCGAAAGGGAGTAAAGCCTCGGAGTAAAACTCTGTTTTTTTAGCCACCTATGCCTACCACCACCGACATCCTTCGCCCGCATGCTGAGACGGCGTATGCTGTTGAGTTAGAGGCGCTGGCGCGCGCCGATGAACGCCCGCGTCCGCCGGGTTGGCGGCTGTCGCCCTGGGCGGTGGTTACGTATATTTTGGGCGGTCAGGTGGGTGAGGTGGTCATTTCGCCCAAGTACATTGGGCCGCGTCGTATAGTCGAGATGGCGGTGGCTACGCTGGCTACCGATCGGGCGCTGCTGCTGGTGGGCTTGCCCGGCACAGCCAAGACGTGGCTGAGTGAGCATCTGGCAGCGGCTATTTCAGGCGACAGCACCCTGCTGGTGCAGGGCACGGCGGGCACCGACGAGGACGCCCTGCGCTACGGCTGGAACTACGCGCGCCTCATTGCCGAGGGGCCTTCGGAGCAGGCGCTGGTGCCCAGCCCGGTCATGGCGGCCATGCAGGCCGGTAAATTGGTGCGCATCGAAGAACTGACGCGCATCTCCGCCGACGTGCAGGATGCGCTCATCACGCTGCTTTCTGAAAAGACGCTACCTATACCGGAGCTGAACACTGAGGTGCAGGCGCGGCGCGGCTTCAACGTCATTGCCACGGCCAACGATCGAGACCGGGGCGTGCATGAAATGTCGGCGGCTTTGCGCCGGCGCTTCAACACGGTGGTGTTGCCCCTGCCGGCCTCGCTGGAGGAGGAGGTGCGCATCGTGCAGCAGCGCGTCGAGGCACTTGGGCAGGCCCTGGCGCTGCCGCCCGAGTCGGCTCCGTTAGATGAAATACGCCGCTTAGTTACCGTCTTCCGCGAATTGCGCAGCGGCAAAACGGAAGACGGGCGCACAAAGCTGAAAAGCCCTACGGCCACGCTCAGCCCGGCGGAGGCCATCTCGGTGGTGCATCAGGGCCAGGCGCTGGCCGTCCATTTTGGGTCGGGCTGTCTCAATGCGCGCGACCTGGCTGCTGGCTTAGTGGGTGCTGTGGTAAAAGAACCAGCCACCGACCACACCATTTGGGCCGAATATCTGGAGACCGTCGTACGCCGCCGGGCCGAATGGAAAGACCTCTACGAAGCCTGCAAGGACTTAGAGCACTGAAGCGCCATGCCCCAGCAAAACGACGTCTATGCCCGCCTCCTGAACGCTCGCCAGCGCGGCGCAAAGCAGTTGGCTGTGTTGCTCGACCCTGACCAGTCGCGCCTCAGCCGCCTGCACCGCACGGTGGAGCTGGCAGCCGAGCTGGGCGTGCATTACCTGCTCGTGGGCGGTAGTCTGGTGGTCAACGACCGACTCGACGCCGTGCTGACCGACATCCGGCAGCGATGTGCAGCGCCCATTGTGTTGTTTCCGGGCAACTCGTTTCAGCTAAGTTATCGGGCCGATGCGCTGCTTTTTCTGTCGCTCATCAGCGGGCGCAATGCCGATTTACTCATTGGGCAGCACGTCATCGCCGCGCCGTTTTTGCGGCAGTCGCCGTTAGAAATCATCCCGACCGGCTACTTGCTCGTGGACGGCGGCGTGGTCAGCTCGGTGCAGTACATGTCGAACACGCTGCCCATTCCGGCCAACAAGCCCGACATTGCCGCCTGCACCGCCATGGCCGGCGAAATGCTGGGCCTGAAGACGATTTACTTAGACGCCGGCTCGGGGGCGCATCGCCCTGTACCCGAGGAGATGATCGCCGCTGTGCGCGCTAATGTGGAGGCGCCACTGTGGGTGGGCGGCGGCATCCGCACACCGGACCAGGCATTGGCCCGCTGGCATGCCGGCGCCGATGTGGTGGTGGTGGGCACCGCCGTGGAGCAGCAACCGGAATGCCTGCGCACGCTGATGGCAGCAGCGGGTGAATGGGGAACGACGTCGGAGTAGAGGGACCATTCCTCCTGGCAGGCCAATTGCCCAGATAGTTTAAGGCTCAATCTATCAAAAAAAAGGTTCGCTGTTCCCCAGGTGCTGCGCTCAGACGGGGAACAGAAATGGCGTTCATAGACCTCTCCGCCAAGGATAAGTGCTGACGACGACGCAGGACAGGGTTAAACGGTGAAAGGTGCCGTCTCATTCCATCAGCCGCTCCAGTGCCTCCCGGATGCGGTGCACATCGCTTTCCCAATGCGCCTGCTCCAGCCCGGGCAGTTGGGTGCTGGTGGGGTAGGGCGCTTGTGCGCGTTCTTTGGCGCTGAGATGGAACTCCGTTGCGCCGGTGGCTTCGGCTAAGGGGCGGATGTTGCGGGCCGTGATGCCGCCGCCGGGCATGACGGCGATGCGCCCGGCAGCCTGTTCCACGAGTTGGTGCAGGCGCTCGCGCCCCTCCCAGGCCGAGGTCGCCTGGCCGGAGGTGAGCACGCGCTCGAAGCCCAGGGCGATGAGCATTTCCAGGGCTTCAGCAGTATTGGGCACGAGGTCAAAAGCGCGGTGGCAGCTCAGGCCCATGCCTGCCGCAGCTTCGGCTAAGCGGCGCAGGTGGCGTTCGTGCAGGTGGCCATGCCGATCGAGCGCCCCCACGACGACGCCATTGGCGCCCGCTTCGCGGCAGAGCGCTACATCGCGAAGCATGACCGACAACTCGCCCTCCGAATAGAAAAAATGACCCTCGCGTGGGCGAATGAGCACATACACGGGCATACGCACACAGGCGCGTACCGCCTGCAACAGCCCCAGCGAAGGCGTTAGGCCGCCCACCTCCAGCCCGCTGCACAGCTCAATGCGGTGCGCTCCGGCGGCCTGAGCTGCCAGTGCAGAGGAGAGGGTGGCGGCGCAAACTTCGAGGGTAAACATGGCGAAAAAGCATCGCTTTCAACCGCACAAAGGTAGCGCGGGCGATACTGGCAGAGGTAAAAACAAGATCGGCAGCGCGCTGCTACCAGCGCGCTGCCGACTCGAGAGTGCAACAAAGCGTGAAACTACTTAGGAAGGATCTGTAAGGCTCGTTCTAATTGATTGTCGCGGCCGGTAGTCTTGAAAAGATTGACGTCGAAGGGCACAGCCACATCGGGTGGGGACCCTATACCCTCATACAGGTTCCCGTCAACAAAACGGTACACTTCCACCGCGGTGCTAACGCTCCAATTGTTCGGCAGCACGAAAGCTCCTGCGTAGGCAGCATCTCTGCCTTCGCGCCCTGTGTACAGCGCCGACTGAGCACCAAAGGTCGTCTCGCCTACGACGGTTACTTGAGGCAGCAGACTGAGCGCCATGGTAATGCGCTCTGCCGCGCTAATCGTGAAGCCATTGCACAGAACGACTACAGGCAGAGGATTGTAGCCTTCCGGGTTGGGGTAAATTTTCTGTGGAATCCAGGGGCCGAACTCATTGCGATTGCTGCCATACTTGTAGCGGGACTCGCCCACCAACAATTCTTTATCTAAGAAATTACCGGCTATCAACGTAACTTCATCAGCATTGCCACCGGTATTCTCGCGCAAGTCCAGGATAACACCTTTGTACTGAGGTGCTGGTTTGGCCATGAACTCGAACATTTCCAAAAAGAATTGCGGATTCTCGCCGATATTTCCGAATACGTTAATCTGTGGAATTCTGAAGTACTGATACTTATTGTCTATCGCACCATAGACAAAGCCGTTGAACTTCTTCCGCGTTCCGGGCGATAGACGGGCAAACATTTTGGTCTCGAAGTAATCGTTATCCAGCAGGAAGTGATAATTCAAGACTTTTTGTTTGACTAGCCCAGGAAATAACGCCTTTTCTTCTCCGTCAATTTCAATCCGAATTTCGTAATGGCAGTCAATCAAGTTTTCTATCATCTCGTCGAATATCTCTGCCAGTTCGGCGTCGGTAGTCTCACCGGTTACTCGGTTTACATATTTGTCATAGACGGCATCCCAATCGGTGGGGTCGTATCCCCAGAAGGCATACTTTCGGCTCATGCCGTCCCAGAACGCCTGAAAGTTTCCTTGAGGTGTATTGGGGTATCGGTCAAATTCGACAAAAGGGTCTTCCTTGACGCAGCCCAGCGTAAAGAGAAGTAGGAAAGCGGATAACAGGTATTTGATTTTCATGACGTTGCTTTTTTACATTTTTTTGCGGATAGGAATAGTCAGGCCGGCGCTCGCGATATAGGCTGTGTTTTTGCGTTTCTGGAAGTCTTTTATGTCTGCAGTGCTCGAGTAGATCGAGGTGAGTCCGCCGGTGGCGTTAAAGCCCAAGAAGATGCGAAGGCCGCTTTTAGCCCGAAATCTCAGGCCACCACCGCCCCAGATGCCAAGTTCTAACCTGTTTTCTTTGATGCCGGTATCGCTATTGCTGGAGAATTCGTAAGATGCCTCAAAGTCTAAGGCTTTTATTGCCTCCAGGGAAAAGTTCTCTTCGTATGGATTGCCCAGGACTCGTGGTACTTTTCCTTTCCATTTACCGCTGACCCAGTAGGCGCCGTAGATGCCCGCATTGACATAGGGCGAAAATTTGGTGTCGAATAGTTCGACGGCGATGCCTGCCGGCAGATTGAGATATGTGCGCGTCAGGATGAAATCGTTGATGCTTTCAAACTTCTGGATGGTTTCTACCCTTTGCCCGCGTTGCAATACGTTCAGACCAAAGGTAGCCAATACACGGGGCGCCAGCGTATAATGTACCTCGAGGCCGGGGTACTGCCAGTCTTCTACGTAGTTGTAGCGCCAGAAAGGCCTGTCTGAAAAGTCCATTTTCACCGCATTATTTACAGAGCCGAAGCTCAGCCCGATGTGCCAGCCGGTGGGTTGCTTTTGTGGCGCTGGAGTAGCAGCGCGCTTGGGCTGGGCGTAACAGAGAACCTGTGCTGACAGAAATGCCAGCATTACTACAGCGTACTTCATATTGTAGAAAAGTTTTGTTTAATTCTGATTATTTCTAACCAGGATGTATCGGGTCAGGATACAGGGTGGTTTTCCAGCCTCTGTGCGAGGTTGGGTCGAGGCAGTAGCCGTCAGGATGCTCCAGCCTCTTTTTTGGAGTTCGTTTAGCCGCTTAGCTACTGTGGAGTCGTTTGCATTGATTTTTTTCTCGCTGATATATCCTCCAAAGGAATACAGTCCTTTCAAGGGCACCTCCTCCGTTCTACCATCGGGAGTGGTGATGTACAGGCGAGACTCTCCCCCGTCCAGAAGGTCGAGGTACTCAACAGTAGTTACGATGGTAATGCCTTCGCTCTGGGCTTTGAGCGCTGCTTGCCCAGAGAGAAGAAAGGCGAGTAGTAGCAAAAGAATGAATTTACGCATAGACTTATCCTGTTTGTTTGCAGCAAAATTATCGGCAGGCAACAGCGACTCCCTACCGAGTTGTGACGATTGGCCCTTTTACGATGACCAATGGGCTAAATGCCATAAAGTAGGATAACATATGGCTCCTACCTTTGCACCATCAAAATTAGCTCAAGCTTCACTTGATTTTACAGGGTATTGTCATGACCACCTTAAAGTAAGATGATCCAGCATAATTATGGTAGGCTTTGTGTGCAGCGTATCCCGAGGAAGCATCCTCTGGCCCCGCTTAAAGGTTTGGAGGTTCAGACAGGCCTCAAGCCGTTGACGATGACTCACCTTAACCCGTTGGTCTGAAGATGTTCCGCCGAAAAATTCTGATACATCTCGTTTTCTGGTTTATCTTTTTATCACCTGCCCTTTTAGATTTGAAGTGGCCTCTGTCTAAAGGAGAAACCGCCCTGGCGCTCAATATTGTGTTGATAGCGCCTCCTTTCTTTTACTGGATAACGGAATGGGTAATGCCCCGCCTCATGCGCGCTGGTCAGCAGCAGTATGTATATTGGATTATTGCATTTGCAGGCTGTCTGTTGTGGTCCTGGTTCCACATGAAAACGGAAACCTGGATTGGTCAGAACTTTTTTGAGCAAATGCCCTCTCAGCCGGATTATATCCAGTATTTCGTAGGCATGTTTTGGTTTATGGCCATTGCAGTCGGAATGTCTTTCATGCAATACTGGTACAAGAGCCAGATACAAGAAAAAGAAATGCGAAATCTGCAAATTAAAGCAGAGCTGAACCTGCTTCGGCACCGGATAAATCCGCATTTCTTATTCAACACCTTAAATAGCATATACGCTTTTGCGCTGGAGAGGTCGGATAAAACCCCTGAAATCATTTTAAGGCTCTCCGGCCTGATGCGTTACATGCTTAAATCTGAGGATATATGGGTGCCTCTGTCAGAAGAATTGGCTTATATTGATGACTATATCGCTTTGGAGCGCTTGCGCCTTGACAAGGAAGTTTCCATCAGGCTAAATATGGAAGGAGATGCAGAGGGCCTATACATAGCGCCCATGTTACTCCTCCCTTTTATTGAGAACAGTTTTAAGCACGGAATAAGCACCTCGTCCATGAGCCGTTACGTCGAGATTGTGATACATATAGATGGCGATAACCTGTATATGTATGTGGAAAACAGCAAGCCACCCACCTCTGCCGCACAGGAGAGAAAAGAAAGCGAGGGCGTTGGGCTTTCATCGGTCAAGCGGCGTCTTGAACTTCTTTACGGCCCGGACAAGTATCACTTAGAGATAGAAAACATGTTAGATAAGTACAGGGTCAACCTTTATTTGAAACTTCAAAAAAGGATGGAGCATGCGTTGCTTAATAGTAGATGACGAACCGCCCGCACAGATTATCCTGGAGCGATATATCTCGCAAACGAATGGGCTGGAACTGGCAGGCAAATGCAGTAATGCCATTGAGGCGATGGCACTGCTGAAGAAAGAGCCCGTAGAGCTGATGTTTCTGGATATTCAAATGCCTGAGCTAGACGGATTGCAATTCCTGAAGTATTTGGGCCATCAGGCTCCAAAAGTTATTCTGACAACAGCCTATGATAGCTATGCGCTCAGTGCCTTTGACCTGGATGTGATTGATTATCTGGTTAAGCCTATCTCGTACGAGCGTTTTTTGCGGGCTGTTGGAAAGGCGATGCGTACTATGTCCTCTCATGAAGACGTCTCCAAAACGCCGTCTAAAAGCAGTCAATATATTTTCTTGCGAGCCGATAGAAAGCTGTATAAAGTGAGTTTGGAGGACATCGTGTTTATAGAGGGACTGAGCAACTATCTGAAAGTGCATCTCCATAAAGATATGCTCGTGATACGCGAGACGATGACTCGTATGGAGGAACTTCTTCCCTCGGAGACCTTTATTCGCGTTCATAAGTCGTACATTTTGAATATTGCGCACATACAGTACGTGGAGAGAAATGTCGTCGCCACGGTTCGCGGCCCTGTGCCCATCGGAGAGGCATACTCTCAGGATTTTTTCAAGCGTATAGGGCACGAATGACTGTGCTTTTAGCGGTGATGAGGGCCGCCCTGAGTAAGGCGATTACTGTCCCAACACGCCGGCGCTCCACTGCAGCCCTGCCTCTGTTTTGCGGTAGGTGGCCAGCAGCTTGAGGTACTTGATTTGCGCGTCTATCCAGCGTTGTTCGCGCACGTTGATGAGGAAGACGGAGCTTTCGCCGAAGCGGAACTTTTCGTACTCGCCGTCGAGCAGGGCGCGGTAGTTTTGGGTGATGTCGCGGTAGAGGGCGACCTGGCCGGCTAAGGTGTTGAGTTCGTTGAGGTACTGGAGGGTTTTGTTTTCGATTTCTAAGCGTTTTTGGTTCAGTTCGAGGTTGTTTTGGGCGATTTTGATTTGGGTTACCTGCCAGTCGCCGCGGGCCTTGCGGTTGAGGATGGGGTAGCTGAACTGTACGCCCCATTTGATGTCGTTGGCCAGCACCTGTGGGCCTTCGACGCCGGGCGTGGTGAAGAACTGCCAGCCGTTGCCGAGCAGCTGGTAAGTGAGGTCGAGTTGTGGTTTGCGTTTTTCCACTTTGAGGCGGCGCTCCACGTCTAAGGCGCGGAGTTTGGCGTCGTAGGCGCGCAGTAAGGGGTGTTGTGTTTGCGCCAGTTGCAGCAGTTCGCGGGCGGTGGCGTCGGTGGGTGGCTGATAGGTAGCAGCCATGAGGGCCTCGGGCGGGGCGGGTATTCCGCTCAGGCCGGCGGGGTCGCCGTCGGAGCCCCAGAGGAAGGTGGTCAGGGCGATGGTGGCGTTTTGGAGGTCCACCTGGGCGAAGTTGACGTCAATCTGGCGGTCTTGCACCTGGATGAAGGCCTCAAGAGTATCAATGGCGGGTTTGTCGCCCTGGTAGAAGCTTTCCACAATGCCTTCGTAGCGGATGCGGGCTTGTCGGAGCGCTTCCTGGTAGATGCTCAGGGCATTTTGGGCGAAGGCCCAGTCCCAGTAGACTTTGGCGGCGTCGAAGAGCAGATCATTGAGCAGGGCGGCGCGTTCGGCGCGGCGTTGGTCGAGGCCTATCTGGCCTATCTGGAGGTCGGCGCGGCGGTCGTCAATGAACAGGCCGCGACCCAGCGTCCAGCTGAGGCCGGCGGCGAATTGCCCGCGTTGGGGCAGGGCGGTCTCCGGATTGACGAAGTCGCCCGAGGCGCGGTTAAAGTTGCTTTTGAGTTCGATGCCCAACCAGGTGGGCGCTTTTACACCCACTTCGGAGTACTGGAAGTACTGCTTACCGTTGAAGTGTTTGCCGCTCCAGTCGCCATAGATTTTAGGGTCGAAGCCGCCGCGTGCGCGCAGCAGCTCGGCACGGGCCTGTTCCAGCAGCAGGTCGGCCTGTCGGGCAGTAGGGTGTTGTTGGAGGACGACAGCCCGAAAGCTGGGCCAGTCCCAATATGTTTTGGCGGGCTGGCCACGCAGAGCTATTGCGCCGCAGAGCAGAGCGAATACAAAGACCGAAAGAGGGCGATAGCGTATAAGGCTGTGGTGCGGCGTCATTTTACTCTTTTGATAGGTGCTTTGGGCAGCAGTTCCTCGTCTTTCTTCTCCTTGTCTTTTTCTCCCCATGCGTACAGGTCGGGGGGGAAGCCGTTCAGAACGCGCCAGAGTTCATACCATACAGGCACCACGTTGAGCAGCGCGATGCCTTTGGCACCGCCGCCCACCTGGAGCGCTTTGGGCCATGGCTGCTCCTCCGGGTCAGGCTTTATGAGTACTCGGAAGCGCCCATTGTCGCTGATGTTGCGGTCAATGGCCACCACGCGCCCGGCAAAGGTGCCTACCGAAATGCCCGGCCAGCCGCTGAAGAAGAAAGCAGGCCAGCCGTCAAAAAGGAAACGCACCTGGTTGCCCGGCTTAATGAGGGGTGCATCCATCGGGCGGATGTACATCTCCACGGCCAACTGGTAGCCAGCCGGAAGAATGCTGACCACCGGGTCGCCCTCCTTGATAATTTCCCCCACGCCCGGAGTGATAGCCTGCACCACATAGCCATCCTGTGGCGCCAAAATGTAATAAAAAGCCGTGCGGCGGCTGTAATTCTCGCGTTCGATGCGCAGCTTGTTGACGGCTGCCTGCGCATCGAACATCTCCGATTGCGTGCTGAATTTGTCGCTCTCGGCTTTGGCGATCTTGTTATCGTATTCGTTGCGCGTCAGGCTCAGTTCGGTGCGCAGGATGTCTAAGTCGTTTTGCGTAACGGCTAATTTGTTTTCGGCGCCGACGAGTTTGGCTTCGCTCTCCTGGAGTTTGGCGCGCTTTTCTTCGAACTCGGTCAGCGATTTCAGCCCGCGTTCATAGAGGTTTTTGACGCCATCAAACTGGCGGCGGGCTATCTGAATGTCCACTTTGGCCTGCTCCAAAGCCGCACGGTCGGCCTCGACCTTGAGTTCCGTTTGTCGGATCTTGTTCGTGATTTGCTCGAGCTTGTTATCGCGCTCGCGCCGCATGGCCGCTATTTGGGCCTCTAAGGCGGCTATTTTATTTTGATAAGACACAATGGCCCCTTCTTTGGCCTGCACCTGGTTGGAGACGCGCTGCACTAAGTCGGGGTCGAAGTATTCGGCCTTCACTTCCGAGAGGCGAACGATGGTGTCGCCAGCCCTGACGTATTGCCCCTCCATGACGTACCAGTGCTCAATTCGGCCCGGAATGGTGGCGTGCACCGTTTGCGGGCGATGTTCCGGGCGCAGGGTGGTTACGCGACCAGTAGCCTGGATGTTCTGCTGCCAGGGCACAAATAACAGGACGATAAAAACTGCCATAAGCGCCAGCAGCAGGCGGCGCGCCATAAAGTGCCAGCGCACCAACCGGTTGAGGGTTGGGGCTTTCAGCGCCTCCAAATCGCGCTGACATTGAACGGGATTGTCGGATATGCCTAACATGGTTCAGCAGGTTTTAGTCGAAATCATCTTCGTTCACATCGGATTTGGAGCGGAAGATGCGCTCGAAATGTTCGGATTTCTCTACCTCTTCAAAAGTGGTGTCCAGGACGATTTGCCCTTCGCGCAGCACAAGGACGCGATCGCACAAAGACGCCAGCAACGGGTCGGCAGTAGCGCAAATGAACGTCCAGCGATTTTTTCGATCAATCAGCAGGCGCCCAATGCGCAGGCGGTCGCGGAAGGTAAGATTGCCTAACGGCTCTTCCATGACCAATAGGTTGGGTTCCGTAATGATGGCCCGCGCAATAAGGATCTTCGTAATGGTGCTGCGGGGAATATTCTGACCGCTGGGCAGCAGCTCGGTATTAAGCCCTTGAGGGCTTTTGCGAATGAACTCCGTTAGCCCGACTTTTTCGGCCACCTCCAGCACGCGTTGGGTGGGTACTTCGGAGCGTCCCAGCGTGATGTTCTCTAAAATAGTGCCGCTGAAAATATCTTCTTGGGAGGAGTAATCTCCAATGTGCTCGCGCAGGCTGCGCAGGTTGATGTTTTGCTTAGGCAAACCATTAAACAAAAGCATGCCGGAGAAATCGCGCTTGATGACGGACAAAATGTCCATAAGCGTGCTCTTTCCGGCGCCCGGATAGCCGGTAATCGCTACGCGCTCGCCAGGCTTTATGTCGAGATTTAAATCCTTCAATACCGGCCCAGGCGAGTCGTCGTATTGGTACGACAGGTGGCGCAGCTCAACGCGAAACGGCTGGTGGTCATCGCAAAACTCAGACACTCGGATACCGTCCTCGCGCTCAATGGACAAGTCCGAAACCTGACCGATTTTTTCCGTGGCCGTGAGTACGTCGTAGCCCGTTTCATGCAATAGGATAAGCTTCTCTACCGACTCTACGATGAAAATAACCAGAATCTCTGCGGCGACAAATTGGCCGATGTTGATCTGGTTATCCATCACCAGAATGCTGCCCAGTATCAAATAAGCGCCCAACACCAACACGCGAAACACAATACTGGTGCTAAACTGCAGCAGCAAAATGCGCCATAGTTTGGAGCGAGCAGTCAGATACTTGACGGTTAGCGAGTCTGTTTGGTCAATGGGAAAGCGGTTTTCACCCGCTAATTTGAAGGTGCTCGATACGCGCCCGACCTCCTCCAGCCAGTGAGCCAGCTTATACTTGTATTTCGATTGCTCCAGGCTGGCTTTCATGCCTAAGGGCACCGTCCACCAAAAAAGCAGCCCCAAGACACCCAGAAGCAGTAAAGACGACAGCACAAATGTGGAATGATAAAAAGAAAGGAGGATCAGGCTGAAAAGGATCTGCAAAACCGCTGTCGTGCCCTCCAGAATAATCTTGGGCATGCCTTTTTGAATGGTCATCGTGTCAAAAAAGCGATTGACCAACTCGGGCGCATACTCTCGGCGAAGCATCTCCAGATTGAGGCGCGGAATGCGCACAGCAAATTCAATGGCGGCGTCGGTAAACACTTGCCGCTGCATGTGTTCCAGGATGGACAGCTGCATCAACTTCAGGATGCCCACAAACACTGCACCCAACACAACAATGGCCACTAAAAGTGCCCATGATATCGAAATTGTTCCACCCGCAATCAGCCCAATAATTGCCTGAATACCCAACGGAAGCGAAAGGCTGACCACCCCTGAAATGGCGGCATACAAAATAATAAAACGCAATTCGCGCCGATACTTGGACAGCAGCCGTACAAATCGCTGCAACGGGGTTAAGGTGCTCTTTTGCTCTATTGCCATTCTGCTTGCTGTAAGAGACCTTACGTGGCCTCTTTTCGGAGTGTTAGAAACGATTAGCGCATCTTCTGGTTTAGCGGGTTAAGGGCGGAAATTGCCTTTTTTAGCAAAACTGCTTTTTGTGGGCGGATGAGCCAAGAACTGGACTCGGCTCATCCGCCAACGCTTGAAAGCCTTCGTGGCCAGCGCTCAATGGCGCGCAAATACGGCAGAGCCCCACCACTGGTCTTCGGCGCGCACCCGAATGGCGTAGTGCCCGGGCGGCAGAGACGACACATCGAGCACGCAACGCCCATCAGCGCCGAACACCGCACGCGGTTGCTGCAAAGCCACCTGCCCCAGCGCATTGACCACCGTCAGTTCCAGGCTGCCGGGCAAAGCCGCCACACCGTGCAGCGCAATGTTCAGCTGCTCGCCAGCCGGATTGGGGAAGAGGCTCAGCTGCACGCGCTGTCGCGGCGCTTCCGGGGCCGAAACCGTATTGCGCACGAAGATGTCTTTTTCCACCGCATTCGAGCAACCATCCGCTGTCGTAACCACAAGCCGCACCCGATAGGTGCCTTCTTGCTGATAAGTGGCCGTCTCCTGCGCTGCTGTGCCCGTCTGGCCGTTGCCAAAGAACCATTGCCACGAAACTGCTCCGGGCGTCTGGTCTGTAAACGTTACCGTACCCGGTCCGGGCAACAAAACGGTGTCCGTTGAGGCGGTAAAAGCAACTGTCGGCGCAGTGCCGGGCTTCACCTCGATGGGAATGGCCGTGCGTCCGCACACCGACGGGACTTCGATTTCCCAATCAAAATAATAGTAGTAGAACAGCGTCGTGCTCGCACCGGCGGGTGTGCGGCCAGCGGTGATGTTGACCACGCCCGGTACGATGTACGGAAAGCCCGTAGCCCCCACCGAATGCCGCAACTGGTTGGTGCCCGTCAGCACCAAGGCCAGTTTTTCTGCCTTGGGCACATTGATGTTCAGCGAAATGCGCACCTCGCCCGTCTGCGTGATGACGACGGGGCGCGTAATGAGCACATTACCGTCCTTGTCCAGCAGCCGCACGGTGCGCACGCCTGTCTGGTCAGCATACACCTTCACCGTGCGCAGGATGAACGGCTTGAGGGCGTTGAAGACCAGGCCGCCCTCTGTGCTGTTGGAGCTGTTGGTACCTGCCGCCAGGTCGGGGCGCCCTACTTTGTGGAAAGCCGACTCGCTGACGTAATAAGTCGTGCTCTGCGTCAGTGGCGGCGTCAGGAAGTACGCCCCCCGGGCGATGGGCGAAGCCACTAAAGGCGTGTTGAACCACTGGGCCTCCTCTTGGGGCGCCAGCCCACCCTTGTATTCCAGCAGTACGCGCGCACCCGAGCAAACGGGTTGCTGCTGAAGCACTTCGGCGCGCGGATACTCTTCATTGGCCATTTCAAACGTGCGCTTGAAGCGGTTGTTGAGCGGTCGGTCGTCGGGCTGGCCGTTGGGGTTGCGCAATTCCACCACGTAGTCGCGTTCGCCCGGCGTTACGCCCACTAAGGGCGGCAGGTCAATCGTAATAGCGGCGTTGGGCGGCAAGTTGCCTGTCCACGGCATGGTTTGCAGCGTACTGCCTTCGATGCCGTAGCGGATTTCCAGCGAGGTGATGGGCGTTGTGCCGGCATTTTCAAATGTAACCGAAGCGTTCACTGGCCCCAGGCATTGGCCGCTGACCTGTGTGTTCACCGTCAGCACGTCGAGCGCCTGGGCAGGCGCCGGCGCCGGCGTGTGCCCTTGCTGAATTAGATAGTTGTAGGCCGCTTCTAAGTCAATCATGCCGCGCCCGTGGGTGTTGTCTTCCCCAGGAGCGCCCAGGTCGCGGGCCGAGAAGTAGAGGGCTAATTTCAATTGAATGCCCGACAGGTTGGGAAACGCCTGGCGCAGCAGTACTAAAGCGCCCGAAGCGTGAGGCGCTGCCATCGAGGTGCCGTTGAACGACTGGTAGCCCGTGCCCGGCACTGCCGAGCGTACCGCTACCCCCGGCGCCACCACTTCGGG
Source organism: uncultured Saprospiraceae bacterium (assembly GCA_964646615.1). Classification (GTDB taxonomy): domain Bacteria; phylum Bacteroidota; class Bacteroidia; order Chitinophagales; family Saprospiraceae; genus M3007. The sequence goes on along the minus strand of CAZYEV010000072.1, from coordinate 34,979 downwards.
CTTGATGGCCAGGGGGCCCGAGCCGCCGCAAGGGCTGGGGCCGCGGCTCGAAAAGTCGGCTATGGGGAAGTTCGGGTTAGCGCCATTGACAGCGCCAACGGCGAAGGTGTTCACTAAGTCCATGTTCATGGCTGCGCCGGAGTCCACTGTGCTGGCACCCGGGCCATTGTTGCCCGCTGCCCATACGACGCCGATGCCGGCGGCTTCCAAAGCATTAAGCGTAGCAATGGCCAGCGAATTGCCGCAGGAGAACGGGCTGGCGCGCCACGAGCAGTTCACCACATCGGGCTGGTCGCTGGTGGTGGCCACATTGCCGTCGGGGTCGAGCGCCCATTGCATGGTGCCCACGTTGCTGAGAACAGTCTGGTTGAACGACGAGGCGCAGCCCAGTTCGTTGCCCACCGGGAAGAACATCGGGCCGCCCATCCAGTGGGCGTCGAAGGCCACGCCGATGGTGTCGTTGGTCAGGCGGTCAATGCCGCACACGGTGCCCGTTACGTGGGTGCCGTGTTCGGCGCAGTCTTCGGGTTTGCCGCTGCCGCTCCAGGCCTGCCAGCGGGGCACCTGGTGGCCCCAATAGTTGGCCCGCATGGCCGGGTGGTCGGCGTCGTTGCCCGTGTCAATGACGAGCGCCTTGCGCCCGTAGCCTGTGTAGCCCAAGTTCCACATAAAGGGCGCTTTAATGGCGGCCAGGCCGGGTTCTTTGCCATTGGGAATGCCCGCTGCGGGCTGGCGGCTCACGGGCAGCATGATTTCGACCGGTGCATCCCAAACGATTTCGCCGACTTCGGGCCAGCTGGCGATGCGCGTCAGGGCTGCCGCGTTGGCCCGCACGTAGATAGCATTCACCACCCAAAGCGCGTAGGTGCTGCCGGCTTCCACACCGCTCAGCCCGCGCAGGCGCTCCAGCACAGCCGGCTGTGTGGCCCCTGCTTTGGCCTGCAGTTGGGTGATGACCTGGTAGGAGCGCTCGGACAGCGGTGTTTGCTCAGCCTCGAAGCGCAGCAGCAGGGCGCGCGTATCCACCTGGTCGGCCAGAACGATGATAGCCGGGTGTGGCCCCATAGGGTCGGCAGCCAGGCGTTGGGCCAGTTCCACGTCTATTTTGCCCGATTGGGCCAGTAGCGGAAGGGTGGTCAGTGTCAGGCAGAGCATTGCCACAACGTAAGCAGTGCGCTGAGCGAGGGAGTAGGAAAGAGCACGCATAACTACGCGAGTTTCGGTGGTGAAATAAAAAAGTTGAAAACGGCCTGCAAATGTAGTTTGGCAGAGCGCTGCTTTGCGCCTATCCGGCAGGCAACTGGCCCAAAAGCCACTCTTTTTCCGTCAACGTCGCCTCGGCGGCTATCTGGCGGCGCAGTTCTGCCGCGGCTTGCGCATCGCCAGGGCTCAGGCGCATAAGCGCGCGGGTGTAGCGAGCGATGTTCAGGTAGTTATCGCGATGGTAGCCCACAGCCTGCTGCCGGCGGACGAAGTGCTGAATGCTGTCCAGATGGCTCTCCAGCAGGTCGTACTCGCGGCTTTCGTAGTAAATTTTAAGCTGCAGGATGCGGGCGTTCATGCCGTTGATAAAATCTTTATAATCCGCCTTCTGCAAGTAGAGCAGCGCGTCGCCATAAGCGCCCCGCGCATAGGCCACGCGCGCCAGGTTGAAGCTGAATGCTGCTTCGCGGTAGCTTTTGTCCAGCATGGGTCGGTATTGATGGATGAATTGCTCGGCCCAGACCACTTCGCCCAGGCGCACGGCCACGCCGACGATGTTGTGATAGGCAAAGCGCGAGAGTATGCCGTTTTCCAGCAGCAGTTCGCGTTCCAGCGCCTGCTGGTAAAGGCCCAGCGTGACCCGGTACCAGTCGGCCTGGCCCGTGTCGTTGCTCCTTTTGATGCTGAAGTTGAGGGCCAGCAAGAAGAGGGCGCGTAGCTCGTCGGTCGGGAATTGCTCGGCGGCTGCCGATAGCATTTCGCGAAAGCGCTCGAAGGATGTTTCTGCCCCTGAGTCCGCCAGAAAGTGGCAGGCGTAGTAGTACAAGGCGATGGCCGGAGTGTCGAGCCATCCCTGCTGCTCAACGTGCTTCAGTGCGGCTTCCAGCAGGCCAAAGTGGTAGGGTGTGCGCGTTACGGCCTGGTGCGACAGAGCAAAGCACACGTGGCGCAGCTTGCGAGCGACGTACGTTTTGTCCAGCAGGTCGGAAATTTCCTGCAGGTTGAAGGCCTCGTAGCGTTTCGTTGCCGAGGCCAGCTGGAAGGCTTCCAGTTCGATGCGGTGCAGGTCGTCGAAGTGTTCGGCGTCGCGCCACGGGCGACGGTCGCGGCTCTCGCGGGCTTCGCGCAGGGCTGTCTGGCAGTGTTTGGGCAGGTTGCGCTTGCGGTAGGCGCTGGCCAGGTGGATTTTGTTGCGCTCGAAGTCAGCAAAGGCCTCCTCGTACATCCAGAAATGTTCGAGCAGGGCCAGCAGGTCGCTATTGGCTAAGCGCAGCTTCTGGTCGTCGTATGTCTGCTCCGGGTAGGCGGCGGCAAAAGCACTCTCCGTTTCGGGCAAACGCCCTACCTCGCGGCACTGGCGCAGGTAGGCGCACAGACGTACCACATGCTCTTTCTGGTTGAAAAAAGGCGAGCACACCCACCGGTCAAAGGCGCGCAACTCGCTCTTGCTCAGCGCCGAAAAGGCCTGCCAAAGCCGGGTTTTCTCCATAGGGAAATGAGCAGTGAAAAATGCGTTACCGGGGCGATATCTCAGGATGCGTCGCCTCGGGATAGGTACGGAGACGACATCTCCCTTTCCGGGAGGTGTCGCCTCTGCTGGAGTAGCTATCTAAGAACATAGGCAAATTCCGGACAACGCTACTGGTGAAAAAAAAGAACGCCCTCAGGGCTATTTGCAACGAAAGCGGCATTTAGCCGCTGCGCCAAAACGCTATTCAAACGGCTATTGGCCCGCTGGAAGATCGAGCAAAGGTGAAGTACTGGCTACAATTTTCCTGACTTTTTTATTTCAAAAAACAGATTTTCAATTTTTTAAAAAATAAAAATCCGAAAAGTCGGCTACAATTTCAAAATTTTGTCTTTGCATGCCGCTGCAACGGGGGCGCACCTTTGTGCCATCGTTTAACCCGTGAAATGTCTTTCAGCGCATGGAAAAGAAAAATTGGCTTCTCGTTTTGTTGCTGTTGCTGAGTGGCCGTGCCTTAATGGCGCAGTGTACGGCGGATGCCGGGCCGGGCAGTACGCTGACCTGTCTGGACTCCTTTGTGGTTCTGGTGGGCAGCTCTAATATACCTAATGCGCAATACTCCTGGGCTGGCCCCAATGGTTTTACTTCTTCCTTACAGAGTCCTGTTGTCTGGGCTCCTGGCATATACTCGCTGACGATTACTGACCCGGGCACGGGCTGCACGGCGACGGACGAGGTGGTGGTAACTGAAAACACGGTAGCGCCCGGTGTTATGGCCACGGGCGGCCTCATGCCGTGCGGCGACTCGCTTCAGCTGAGCGGTGTCTCTAACACGCCGGGGGCTATATTCGCCTGGACTGGGCCTGGCAATTTTGTCAGTGGGAGTCCTCATCCAGCTGTCTCGGTGGCGGGCACGTACACGCTTTGCGTGACCAACCCGGCCAATGGCTGCTCGGCGTGCGATACGGCGGTGGTCGTTCAGCCGCCCGCCATTACGCTGATACCCAGCACAACACCCATCCGTTGCCCGGGCGGTACAGATGGCGCTATCTCGGTAACCGCTATCGGTGGCACGCCGCCGCTGACCTTTGTATGGTCAACGGGGGCCACAGGGCCTGCCATTAGCAGCTTGCCGCCGGGTACGTATGTGCTCACCGTAGTTGACGCAGTTGGTTGCTCTGTGATTCAGACGTTTGTGCTTACCCAACCGGCCCCTATTCAGCCGGTATGGCCGCTGATTACGCCGGTTCGGTGTTTTGGCGACCAGAACGGTGCCATTCGTATAGACTCGCTCTGGGGAGGCACCCCGCCATATACCTTCCAGTGGGCCGGGCCGAATGGCTTCACGAGCACAACGCGAAGCCTCCAGCAGCTGGCAGCAGGCCAATACACGCTGACCATCACCGACGCCCGAGGCTGTACGATGTTGCACCAGTACACGGTACCCGGCCCGACGGCGCCTTTGGAGACCGTGCGTGTGCTGGTGTGCGAAGATGCGGCCAGCATCGGCGTGCGCGGAGGTGTGCCGCCTTACTGGGCCGAATGGGAATACGCCGACACCCTCCAGATTTATTACGGCCTGACGGTGTACCAGCCCCTGCCCGGGCAGTATAGGGTTACGGTGTACGATACGCTGGGCTGCACACTGATGCTGGTGGTAGATGTGCCTGCCGACGCGCCGCCCTGCACGCGCATCACGGGGCGAGTAACCTACGACAAGAACCAAAACTGCCAGGCCTACCCCGCCGAAACAGGCCTGAACACGTGGTTTGTAACCGCCGAAAGTGCCAATGACACCTTCTACGGCCTCACCGATGCGCAGGGCGACTATGCGCTGCTCGTCGCTCCGGGCGCCTACGTTGTGCGGCTACTTCCTCAGCACAGTCAGGACTTTATCTGCCAGAACGCTCTGCCGGTGCAGCTGAATCAGGTCGGCGACGTTGCTGCGGTCCACTTTGAGGTGCAGGTGGCCGACCCACCCTGCCCACGGCTGACGGTGGACTTGAGCACGTCTTTATTGCGGCGCTGCTTCTCAAACAACTTCTACACCGTGCGCTACTGCAATACCGGCGCCGAGCCGGTGTCTAATGTGCGCATTGTGCTTGAGCTGGACTCCTGGCTGACCTTCGACGGCGCGGCTTTGCCGGCCACGCCACTGGGCAACAACACCTTTCAGTTCAACCTCGGCACCGTACCGCCGGGCCATTGCGGACAGTTTTGGGTGCGCGTCGCCGTCTCTTGCCAGGCTACGTTGGGCCAGACGCATTGCTCCAAGGCCCGCATCCTGCCCGACTCGCTGTGCGAGCCGGTGCATCCGCTGTGGTCGGGTGCGCATGTGGAGGTGCGCTCGCAGTGCGCCGGCGACTCGCTGCTCTTCCTGCTGCGCAACGTGGGCAGCCAGCCTATGAGCCAGCCGCTGGAGTACATTGTCATCGAAGACGGCATCATGCTCCGCCAGAGCAGCTCGGCGCCACTGGCAGGTGGCGAAACGATGCCCGTTGCCGTGCCGGCCAATGGCGCTACCTGGCGCATCGAGGCCCGGCAAGAACCGTACACACCGCGCGCCGACCGGCCGATACTTTCGGTAGAGGGATGCACGACAACCGGCTCGTTCAGCACGGGCTTCGTAGCCCAGTTCCCTACCGGCGAAAATGGGCCTAAAGAAGACATTGACTGCACCCGGAACGTCGGGGCCTACGACCCCAACGACAAACAGGGCTTCCCCGCCGGCTACGGCCCTGCGTGCTATGTGCGCCCGGGTACGGAAATCGAGTACCTCATCCGTTTCCAGAACACGGGCACCGACACGGCCTTTACCGTCGTCATTCGCGACACGCTCTCACCCTGGCTCGACCCGCTCACCGTGCGGCCGGGAGGCAGCAGCCACGCCTACCGCTTCGACCTCACGGGACCTGGCATCTTGCTGTTTGAATTTCAGAATATCCTGCTGCCCGATAGCAACACTAACGAACCGGCCTCGCACGGCTACGTCAGGTTCCGCATTCGCCCGCGCGCCAACACGCCTTTGGAGACGGACATCCTCAACAGCGCCGCCATTTACTTCGACTTCAACGAACCCATCATCACCAACACCACGCGCCACCGCATCGGCGAAAACTTCCTGACGGTAAGCAGCTGGACGCCGCATTTGCCCCTCTTTGACGTGCACATCGTCCCGCATCCCGTCGCCCACAGTGCCTGGCTCTCCCTGAGCGGCGCACCTCCCACAGGACGCTATCACCTGCGCATCTGGGACGCTAACGGCCGCCTGGCCCACGAAGCCGCTGCCGACGGGCCGCAGTTCTACCTGCGCGCCGACGTCTTGCCCGCTGGCCTCTACGCTTTTTCCATCACCCGAGACGGCGCACCTGTAGGCTCCGGTAAACTCGCGGTACAACGCTAAAATTTGCGCTGTGTAAGCATAAAAACGCTCTTAAATAAACGAAGCGCCGCCCTCGTCTTTCGTACGCAGGGCGGCGCTCTTCTTACCCACCGAAATGGGCAGCGGCTGCGCTATCGGAATGTTCGTTTCACGAAGTCTTCTCCGCCGCATCACCATTGGGCAGAGTGGCGAGCTCCTGGCGTATTTGCCGAACGACGTCCTCTGTGGTTTTGGTCAATTCGGCAATTCTGGCATCGCTCCACTCAGGGAAGTTTTTCAGTAGATTGATGACGTATTCTCGCAGAGCTTCCTCGCGGCCTTTCTCGCGGCCTTCCTCGCGGCCTTTCTCGATACCCTCTTGAAGGGCTTCCTGGTAGATGAGCTGCTTAGCCTCTTCTACTTTTTTGGCTGCGATGCGTTCTGCTTTCCATTCGCCAATAATTTCGGCGGCGCGTGGGCCGAAGAGTTCCACAAGCATTTCATAGGCCTCCTGGCCGTTGCGCGGGACGCGCGATATAAATTCGGATGCCTTTATCTTGTTCATATCCAGGATATTTTGAAGATAGATGAGCCACGCTTTGAGCAGTCTGTTTTCCCGTTCGTTAGTGGGCCATTGAGGGATGAGCGCCATCATGTCGGGAATGTACTCGGCTAAACGCTCCCATTGATGCGCAAATTTAAAAGTTAATAGCATAACGCCCAAAAATCCGATGCCCTTGTGGTTAAGGATTTCTTCGGCCGACACCTGACTGAGGTCGAAGACAATGAACCGAAAATGGGGGATAAGGTCCTCCCACCCCGGGGGCAGGCATTTGAAGAACCGGTAGTAGTCCTTCTTCCTCCACGGGCGTTTGCCGTGGTAAAACACCACCACCACGATGGGCGTCAAAGGGCGGCCCGCACGTTCGTCCTGCTGCCATACTGGAATCATGTAGGACAGCAGTTGCGTTTGGATGGGCTTCGACGGTAGGGCGCTTTTGTGCTCGAAGAGGATCAGGACTTTGCTTTCGCAATCGCTACGACGCAAGCGAGTTTCATAGACAATGTCTCCGATGACCACCTTCAGGTTGCTGTTCACATGGGTGGTTGGCGCCAGGCGCAGATCTTCTACTACTATCTGGCTGTGGATATTCGTAGGGGTGGTGTAGCGAACCAATTCCTGGGCGATGAGGAGGTCGTCGGCGCCAACCTGGAAAAACAGGTCGTGTGCCTTCGAAAGAGGGGTGAATACTTGCACTTTTCGGCTTCGTGGCATGGCGGTGTTTGCGGTTGGTTAGCGGAAAGTGTGAACATCCGGCTGTGTCGTTGCCGGGTCGGGGCGCTTTTAGCCAATAGGTGCGCAAGTTTACGTAAAAAGCGCCTCCCGCAGTTCATCCACTTTGCTCAGCAGGTGGATGTTGATGGAAAATTTGGCCAGGTCCAGCCCTTTGGCGTTGAAGCGCGGGATGTACATGTGCCGGAAGCCCAGGCGGGCGGCTTCGGCGATGCGTTGTTCGATGCGGCTGACGGCGCGTATTTCGCCGCTGAGGCCTACTTCGCCGGCAAAGCAGACGTCGGAGGGGATGCTGACGTCGAGCAGTGAGGAGATGAGGGCGGCCACGACGGCCAGGTCGAGGGCCGGGTCTTCGACGCGGATGCCACCGGCGAGGTTGAGGAAGACGTCGTTGGCGCCGAAGAGGTAGCCACAGCGTTTTTCGAGCACGGCCAGGAGCATTTGCAGGCGGCGCATATCGAAGCCGGTGGCCGAGCGCTGCGGCGTGCCGTAGACGGCGCGGCTGACTAAGGCCTGAGTTTCGATGAGCATGGGCCGCAGCCCCTCGACGGTGGCGGCCACGGCGCAGCCGCTGAGGTCTTCTTCGCGCTGGCTCAAGAGCAATTCGGAGGGGTTGCTCACCTGCCGCAGGCCGTCGGAGCGCATCTCGTAGATGCCCAGTTCGTCGGTGCTGCCAAAGCGGTTTTTCAGCGTCCGCAGCAGGCGGTAGGTGTAGTGGCGGTCGCCCTCGAACTGCAGCACGCAGTCCACGATGTGCTCGAGCAGTTTAGGGCCAGCTATGTCGCCCTCCTTGTTGATGTGGCCGATGAGGAAGACAGCCACGCCGGTTTCTTTGGCGAATCGCAGAAATTCGGCAGCGCATTCGCGCACCTGCGATACTCCGCCTGGAGCGCTTTCGACGTGGGGGCTGCTCATGGTCTGGATAGAGTCCACGATGAGCAGCTGGGGGCGCAATTGATTGGCCTGCTGCAGGATTTTGGCCGTGTTGGTCTCGGTCAGGATGTAGCATTCGGCGCGGCCGTCGGGCAGGCGGTCGGCGCGCATTTTGATTTGCTCTTCGCTTTCTTCGCCACTGACGTAGAGGACTTTAGCAGGTGCCTGTACGGCTACCTGGAGGAGCAGTGTGCTTTTGCCGATGCCGGGCTGGCCGCCGATGAGCACCAAAGAGCCGGGCACGATGCCGCCACCGAGCACGCGGTTGAGTTCGTCGTCGGGGGTGTGCAGGCGCTGTACCCGTCCGGCCTGAATGGCGGGCAGGAGCGTGGCCTGGGTGGGCGATGCGGGTGTGCCGCCGCTCCAGGAGCGACGTTTTTCTTCGGGCGTTGTTTCGCGCACAACGACCTCTTCCTGGTAGGTGTTCCAGGCGCCGCATTGGGGGCATTTGCCCATCCATTTGGGCGAGGAGGCGCCGCACTGGGTGCAGAAGAAGACGGTTTTGCTTTTTGCCATGTTTAGTAGGCCTTCGCCAGGGAGTAGGCTGCCGGATATCCCAGCCAGCGGTTGAGGGTTTGCTGGTAGAGGTCGAAGGTGCGCAGGTTGTGGTGGGTGCCGTCAGGGATGACGACAAACTCGTCGCCGGCTTTCAGGCAGGGGCGCAGGCGTTCGGCGCAGCTGAGCGGCACCACGCGGTCGGCTGTGCCGTGAAAAATGAGCGCCGGCAGCGGGCTTTGCCGCAAATGGCGGTCGTTTGGGAAAATATACATAGGGCGAATAGGCAACTGCTCGCGCCCCAGATGGGCCGCCAGAAGCCCGGGAAGGCTGTCGAAGGGCGTTTCCAACAGGAGCTGATGTGCGCGCACGTGTGCGGCCAGATAGCAGGCCGATGCTGAGCCTAACGAACGGCCGTAGAGCTCTACCTGGATGGCCGGGTAGCGCTCGAGTACCCAGTCGTAAACGAAGCGCGCATCTTCGTACAGCGTGCGTTCGCTGGGTTGGCCGGTGCTTTTGCCGTAGCCGCGATAGTCGGGCACGATGAAGTCGTAGCCGCGGGCGGTAAAGTCGCGATGCAGAAAGCCCCAGCGCTGCAGGTTGTCGCGGTTTCCGTGGAAGTACAGCACCACCCCTCGGCTTTGGGGCCAGGGCGTGGGGAAGCGCAGCACGTTGAGCCGCGCGCCGTCGGGGGTGTCCAGGAAGAATTCCTCAAAAGGGGCACCATCAAAACAAAAGCGGTGGCCGCGAGGCAGGGGGGTAGGCCGAAAGAGGGCTTTGCGTTGCAGGTATTCGGCGAAAGGCTCGAGCAGTGGAAGCATAGGCAGTGTTTGGGTTTTAGCTCTGGAGTTTGGGGTTTTCGGCATGGCGCTGAGCGTCGCGGTGGGTCTTTTTTTCTAAGTTTTTCTGCAAAGCAGCGGACAAATCTACGCCCGTCTGGTTGGCTAAGCAGATGAGGACAAACAGCACGTCGGCCATTTCGTCGGCCAGGTCCTGACGGGCAGAGGCTGCCTGTTCGGGTGTTTTGAACGATTGTTCGCCGTAAAGGCGGGCCATCAGGCGGGCGACTTCGCCCACTTCTTCCATGAGGATGGCCGTGTTGGTCAGTTCGGAGAAGTACCGCACGCCGATGGTGCGGATCCATTCGTCCACGAGTTGCTGGGCTTGTTCGATGGTCATAGCGGGCAAATTTTGGTATTATTCTTGACTTACCAGGCGCCGTATTTCCACAAACCGGCTTACCCTGCTGAAAATCAGGCATTATGTTTAATCGCTTTACCTTTGCCCGAAACCGAAATACCCGGATGCGCATCTGCGACCTTTTGCGCTTGTTGTTTCTGGCTTTTGCTTTGAGTGTGTCGGTGGCCCGCGGTCAGCAGGCGGCACCGGCCCCGGCGCCGTTGGTGGTGCAGTTTTCGCAGCCGGGTGGGTTCTATCGGGAGGCCGTAGAGGTGCGGCTATCGGCGCCTGAAGGCGCAGTCATTTATTACACGACGGATGGTTCGTATCCGTCGGTGCGTTCGGCGCGCTACACGCGGCCGCTGTTGGTGCCGCGTACGACGGTGGTGCGGGCGCTGGCCCGGCGGGGCCAGGTCGTTGGGCGCGCCACGGCGCAGACGTACTTCATCGGCGAGCCGCCCACACGCCTGCCGGTCGTATCGGTCGCCATCAATCCGGCCATTCTTTTCGACCCGGAGAAAGGCATCTTTCAGGAAGGCCCCATGGCTGACACCACCGCCGAGCATCGCCCGGGGGCCAATTTCTGGACGCGCCGCGAATTTGCCTGCCATACCGAAATCTACGAAAGCGACGGCTCGTGCGTCCACAACAGCGGCGCCGGCTTCCGTATTTTTGGCGGATATAGCCGCATTTTTCCTCAAAAAAGCATCGTCTTAGTGGCGCGCGACCGCTACGGCAAAAAGTTCTTCCGCCACCGCATCTTCGGGCCCGACCAGCCCAAGAAGTTCAAGTACTTAGTGCTGCGCAATGGCGGGAGCGACTTCGCCGGGGCGCATTTCCGCGACGAGCTGATGAACCGCCTGACCGACGACTGGGGCTTAGAAAAGCAGGCTTTCCGCCCGGCACTGCTCTATATCAACGGTCAGTACTGGGGCCTCTACCACATCCGCGAAAAGGTGAACGCGCGGTTTTTGGAAGACCACGCCGATGTGGACCGCGACTCGCTCGACTTGCTGGAACACCAGCGCCAGGTGCGCCACGGCTCCAATGCCCACTACTTGCGCATGCTGGAGTACATCCGTACACACGACCTGGCCGACCCGGCCCACTACGCGTGGGTGCGGGCGCAAATGGACGTGGAAAACTTCATAGACTACCAGATAGCCCAAATCTATTGCTTCAATACCGACGCCGGCGGCAACATCCGCTACTGGCGCCCCCACCGACCCGGCGGGCGCTGGCGCTGGATCCTCTTCGACACCGACTGGGGCTTCGGCCTGCACGACCCCAACGCCTGGCAGACCGACGCTATCGCCTTCTTCACCGAACCCAATGGCCCGCGCTGGCCCAACCCGCCGTGGAGCACGTTCCTGCTCCGAAACCTGCTGCGCAACCGCGAATTCCGCCACCAGTTCGTCAACCGCTTTTGCGACCGGCTCAATACTTCGCTCAGCGCCGAAAACGTCCTGCGTGAAGTGGAGTGGTTCGAGCGCACGCTCGGCCCTGAGATGCTGCGACACCTGCAGCGCTGGCGACGCTCTGAGGCCAACTGGCGCAAACACGTGGCCATCATCCGCCAGTTTGCCGAGAAGCGCCCGATGGTAATGTTCCAGCATCTGGCCCAGCACTTCCAAACGGGCGCCCCCGCCCAATTGCACCTGACGGTGGACGCTGGAGGGTCGGTGGTCATTAACAACACCATTACTATTGGTTCCGGCGAATTTAATGGCACGTACTTCGAGCGCATTCCCATCGCCTTGCAGGCCGTGCCGGCGGTGGGCTATCGCTTCGCCGGTTGGGAGGGCATCGAACGCCAGGGGCGCGCCATCGAAACGTTCCTGCCGGCCAACGCCACCCTCCACCTGCGCGCCCGCTTCGTGCGCGACCAACACCCCCTGGATGGCGTCGTCTTTTTCAATGAAATCGCTCCCGCCGGCCACAAAAGCGGCGACTGGATAGAACTCTACAATGCCAGCAAACAGCCGGTAAGCCTTAAGGGCTGGGCGCTCCGCGACGCACGCCGCAGCTGGGCTTTCCCGGAGGTCAGCATTGCTCCACAGAGTTATCTGGTCATCTGTCAGGACTCCGCCGCTTTTCGCAAGCAATTCCCTCATGTACGCCATCTCGCCGGCGATTTCCGCTTTGGCCTCAACAAGCAAGCCGAGCGCCTGCTGTTGTACGCTGCCGACGGCCGCGTGGTGGACAGCATCGCCTACGCTATCGAAGCGCCCGAAGGCGAGTTCACACTCGACCTGCTCATGCCTTCGTTGGACAACAGCCAGCCCGATAACTGGGGCGTCCATCTCGGCCCGGGGTCGCCCGGCATGCCCAATCCGCTCTTTCATGCGCAAACGGTCGCCCTGCAGAAGGAACGCGCTACGCGCATTGGCTTAGCAGTGGGCGCGCTCATCCTGCTGTTCGGAGCGCTCCTGTTGCGGCGTGTGCATGCTTATGCCGTTGGAAAAGCCAGAACGCTGCTCTAACCTTTGCAGGGCAGCCCTCTGGCTTTGTTTAAAAAAATACCTCCTGGGCCGTTCGGAAGGTATTGGCATGGGCCTCGACAATGTCGCTAAGGCGAGGCGAGTAGCCGCCGCCCATGCTGATGGCGATGGGTAGGCGGTGGCGATGGCACAGTTCCAGCACGAAGCGGTCGCGTTCGCGGCAGCCGTTGCGGCTGATGCGCAGACGGCCAAGGCGGTCGGTTTCTAAGATGTCCACGCCGCTCTGGTAGAAGACGAAGTCGGGCTGTACCTGGTCGAACAGGCGCGGGAGTGTCTCGCGCAGGAGTGTCAGGTAGGGTTTGTCTTCCATGCCGTCGGGCAGGGGCAGGTCGAGGTCGGAACGCTCTTTGCGCAGGGGGTAGTTGCGCGCTCCGTGCATGGAGAAGGTGAAGACACGCGGTTCGTTGCGAAAGATGTGGGCCGTGCCGTTGCCCTGGTGGACGTCGAGGTCCACGATGAGGATTTGCCGGGCCAGCCCGTGGTGCAACAGATAGGCGGCGGCCAGGGCCTGGTCGTTGAAGCAGCAATAGCCTTCGCCGTGGTCGGCATAAGCGTGGTGGGTGCCGCCGGCGATGTTCATGGCTACGCCGTATTGCCGGGCGAATAGGGCGCACTGGATGGTTCCTTGCGAGATGTGCCGCCCGCGTACGACAAAGCGCTCGGTAATGGGAAAGCCAATGGCGCGCTCCTCGCGCTCGGTGAGCGAGACGGTATTGAGCTTGTGCCAGTACGCTTCAGTATGCACGAGCAGCGCCGTTTCCTCAGGGAGTGCTTCGGGATGAAAGAAATTATCCTCGCGCACGGTGCCTTCGTACAGCAGTTGCTCGGCAATGACCTCGTACTTGGCCATCGGGAATCGGTGGCCATCAGGCAGCGGATACACATACACGGGCGAATACGCGATTTTGAGCATGGGCGAGAGGCGCATCAAAGGAGGCAAAAATAAGCGCGCCTATAGCTACAAACGGACGTGTCATTGGTTCAGGCAGGGCCTGAGTGGCGCGAAGGAGGAAGGGCATTCCCATGAAAACGCCCGTTATTTGCGCCCGTTAAAGCATTATCCGTTCAAACACTCAACAGCAAATACCCATGAGTCAGACACTACTTGGCGTTGGTTCGCGTGTGAAGCATCCGGCCTATGGCGATGGCGTCGTGGTTCGGTTGCACATAGCCGCCTACGAGGTCTGTTTTATCCAGTTCGGCCTGAAGATGGTGAGTAAGGAGTACTCTGCCTGGCAGGTGGTAGAGGCCATCCCTGCCGAAGAGTCAGTAACGTTCACCGAGGCAGAGGAGTCCTTGATGCGCATTTTGCGCACCTGGGCAGGCGTCAGCCTGGAAACCGTCCCTTTGGGCGACCGTTGGAAGGGCGGAAAGCTCATCATCGAGGCGGAGGGCGTGCAGCCCAAAGAGGTGCCCATCGAGACTTTTTTTCACAAAATCGTCATGATGCGCGACCGCCTGCGCGTGCTGGAGCAGCACATTAATGCGCACAAGAAACTGGATGATGAAGACAAGGTGAACCTCCAGCAATACATCACACGCTGCTACGGCAGCATGACGACGTTCAACTTGTTGTTCAAAAACCGTAGTGACTACTTCGTGGGCGAAAGCTCGAAGGACAAAGAGTAGGCACTTCTTCAGAGGGGTATAAAAAAGAAGAGGGGGCTATTTGCCCCCTCCTTTTTTCGGTGTTTTGCCTCCGCCAGGCGAGGTTTCGCCCTGTAGAATTTTCTGGATTTCCAATGCTGTAGGGTTCTCTGGCTCGAGGGCCAGGAGCTTGGCGATGTGTTCCTTGGCCACCTCGTCCTGTTTTTTGAGGAAGTAGTAGAAGACCAGATACTCGTAGGAAGTGACCAGGTCTCTTTTGTTTTTTACAGGATCGGATGCCGCTAATTCTACGTATCGGGCAAAAAAGGGTTGGGCTACGCCGTACTTTTCGATAAGCGTGCTGTCTTGCGGGTTAGCCTGCAGGTCTGGCTCTAATTTAGAGGCAGATTTGGCGCGCCAGAACCAGCCAACGGGGGCATCGGGTGCCAGTTCGGTGATGATGGAGAAGGCCTTTTCTGCCTTCTGGTAGTGCTCCGGGTCGGAGGCGCAGAAGTAGTGGCAAACGCCGACCTGATAGGCCGTATTGACGCGCTCTTGTGCGCTTTCTAAAGAGTCCAGATAGGCCTGATAAGCCTTAGCGGCATTACAGTAGTCCTTCTTGCCGTAGTACAGTTTGCCGATGTCGTTGTACATGGGCCAGAGACTGGAGTCCATTTCAATCGCCTTTTCGTAGTTGCGGATGGCTTCCAGCGTGTCGCGCCCCATCTTAATTTGTAATTTGCCCAAGTACTCGTAGTCAGACGGCAGCACTTTATCCGGCTTCACCATTTGGAAGAACTCCTCCAGGATTTTGAGGCCTTCCGGATAGCGTCCGTTGTCGTAGTCGCAATAGGCCTGCAGGCGGCGCAGGTAGTTGCGCGAAGGGTCTTTTTTCAAGATTTTCTCCACCAAAGCGCTGCAGGCAGGGCAGTCTTTGTTGATGTACAGGAGGTTAGCCAACAGCACTTCGTCGTCTATGGTTACTTCGGCGGCATTGTTGACTAAGGCTTTTGCCGCTTCTAAGGCCTTTTGCCACTGCTTGTCGAAGTAGAGGAACTCCGCTTTGGCGCGCAGGGCATCGCTGTAATTGGGCTGCATGCTGATGGCCTTGTCTAAGTTAGCCAGGTACTTGTCGTTCAGTTTGGCGTAGTAGTACACCTTGGCCAGCATGAACACCGGCAGTGGGCTTTTCGGCTCGATGGTCGAGGCAATCTCGTAGTGAACGGCCGCCTGACCACCGCTTCCGCGCTCTAAGAAGGAATAGCCCAAAGCCATTTGGGTGGCAAAATCTTTAGCGGATATTTCGGCGGCTTTCTTCAGTTCCTCCTCTGCCCGAGTGAAGTTGGGCTTGACCTCACCCATCGGATACAGGAACGTTTCGCCGACCATGCGGCGTGCGGTAACGTCTTTGCGCGCCAGTTTATCTACTTTTTTCAGCGTGGCTTCGGCTTCGTCCTTGCGGCCTTGAAGCATCTGGATACGTGCGGTGGCGATTAAGCCAAGTGCGCCATCCGGCTTAACGTTAACAGCCGTCTCGTAAGCCATTTTCGCCTTGTCCATTTCGCCCTTGGCGGCGTAGGCGCTGCCCAGCATGAGCCACGCGACCTGGTCGGCAGGGTCTTTTTGCGTCAGTTGGGTGTAGGTCTGAATGGCTTTGTCCCAGCGGCCCAATTGCATGGAAACAATTCCTTCCGGATGGGTCTGCGCCAGTGCGGAAAAGGTCAGAAAAAGGGCTGTGAAGAGCAAAGCCACCTCTTTTTTCAGCAGGTAAGTCATCGAATGAACAGTTAAGTGAGTGAACAACAACAGGATAGGTATGGGTACGTGCAAATCGGCTGCAAAGGTTTAATTTTTCTGACGTTCGCCGAAGCCGCACGTCATGAGACGGCGCTACTCCAGTCGGCGATTTTTCAAAATTTAAAGCCTTCTTAACGGCAGGGTTTTCTTATCGGACGCCCTCACGGGTGTTTGCGTTGCCTGAGTGCGCGCTTATTTTCGCTGCAGCTGGATGAGGCGTATGGGCGCCTGTGCCGCCAAAAGGCCGTCTTTCTGGATGATACGTTGGCCAGGGTCGGAGGCCAGAAACGAGGCGACGCCCAGCCCCAAGCCGGTACGCGCCTGAGCGTTGATGACGTACACCGAGCGCCGATACGGATACTGGCCCGTGGCCAGATAGGCCTGGTAAGGCCCGAAGCCTTCTTTGCCCGGTGCCGGAGCGATGTCCACCAACTTTATCTCTCGCCGAAACGATTGCACGCCCTTGTCGTCGGCATCGGAGACCCAATTGACGCCGATGATGCCGAGGGCGTTTTTGTGCTTCGATACGTAATCAATGACTTCGACATTGCTCTTCAGGGCGAAGGCGTTTTCGGGCAGCGCTGTGCCGCCGCCGATGCTGTCGCGCACGTAACGCACGGTGCCCGATAGCGGGTGGTCGAACACCAGCACAATGTCGCCCAGCGCCGAGCGCGGGTTAAGGTCGTTCCAGCGTTTTTTCTGGCCCGTTACGATCTGGCGCAGCTGCTCCTGGGTGAGCAGGGTGTCCTTGTTCTCCGGGTGCACGATGAAGGCCGGTGCATCGTAGGCGATGAGCGTCATTTTGGGCGTGAAGCCGCGCGGCTTGAAGTGGCGCTCGACTTCTTCGTCCGTCAGCGCGCGCCCAATGATGATGACCTGCACCGAGTCGCGCAACAGGGCCGCCACGGCCTCCCCTTCGGCTACGTACTCGGCCTGCACATTAGTGCGCGGGTAAATGGTGTCAAAGACATCTAACGCGCTGGCAATGACGGGCTGGTAAGCCTCATCCACGAGGATGCGAATTTCGCCACTCGTCGGCGTGTCCAGCACTCGGCCGTCTTTGCCGCGTTGTTCACAGGAAGTGAGGGAGAACACGAGGGTCAGCCCAAAGGCTATCAGCATTTTTTCGGTATTCATGACGATGATGCTTGCTTTTGAAGGATGAAATCTTCCGCAAAAATCGCTTGCGCCGCCGGCTTGCGCTCGTTTTTTGTGTTAAGTGCTGCCATTGGGATGGGCGATATCTTCGTCTTTGCCACCGCAATGCTCCTCCGTCGGCATGCTTAGCCCCGATAGTAATCCCAGTATACGCGCCAGCCTCGGTAAAGGCCGTAAACAATCAGCAATACAGCGAAGATGTTGCGAAACTCAATGGGAATGTTTTCAAAAAAGTCTTTTTTGACCAATAGCAAGATGCCCAGGCCCAGATAGACGAAGGTCATGACGGTGCCCAAAATCATGACGGGGCCGCGCAACGTGCGGCGGCGATTTTCGCGGTGTTGTTCTTGTATAGACATGGTGAAAAAGGCTGAGTGTGCGGTAAGCGTTACAAAATCGTAGATGAAGCATGCCGGCCAAAAGGTTGTGAGCGGAAGGCTTTAATGCTCCGGCCAGCAATCAGGGGCAAATCTAACATATTGCGCTGGCAGCACAGGGATTTTCCAAAAGGCATGGACAGGGGCAAGGGCAGGCCGTTCCGGCATAAAAACAAAAGCGACGTTAGCGGGCCCTTTTTGCTTTAAGGCTGAACTCTGCTTTGAATTTTAAGAGAGACTTGCCTTTGCCGGGCCTTGGCGCCCGCTACCTTTGCGCCCTAATTCTGAAAAGTGTTTCCATATGTGTGGATTTGTAGGCATTTTCGGCGGTAAAGGCGCTGAACCGGCGATTTTGCGCGAGCGCGCGTTGAGTATGTCGCGCAAATTGCGCCATCGCGGCCCCGATTGGAGCGGCGTTTTTTCCTGCCCTCAGGCTATCCTGGCCCATGAGCGGCTGGCCATTGTGGACCCCATCTCCGGAGGACAGCCGCTGTACTCTCCTGACCGCAAACAAGTGCTGGCCGTCAACGGCGAAATCTATAACCACCGCGCCCTGCGTCGTCAGTTCGAGGGCCGATACGAGTACCAGACGGAGTCGGATTGCGAGGTCATCCTCTCGCTGTATCGCGAAAAAGGCCCTCATTTTCTGGACGACCTTAACGGCATCTTCGCTTTCGCCCTCTACGACTCCGAGACCGGCGCCTACCTCATCGGACGCGACCACATCGGCATCATCCCGCTTTACATGGGCTGGGATGCCTTCGGCAATGTGTATGTCGCCTCCGAGCTCAAGGCCCTCGAAGGGGTATGCCGCCAGATAAAGGAGTTCCCGCCAGGGCATTACCTGTACAGCCCGGAAGGGCCAGAACCGCGCCGCTGGTACGAGCGCGACTGGTATGAATACGAGGCCGTTCAGAACAACCCGACGAGCCTCACAGATTTGCGCTACGCCCTCGAGCACGCCGTAGAGCGCCAGCTGATGTCCGATGTGCCTTATGGGGTCTTGCTTTCAGGAGGACTGGACTCTTCCATCATTGCAGCGATTGCTAAAAAATATGCCCCCCGGCGCATCGAAACGGGCAGCATCAGCGAAGCGTGGTGGCCTCAACTGCACTCCTTTGCCATAGGGCTGAAAGGCTCGCCTGACCTGGCGGCCGCGCGCAAAATGGCCGAATACCTCAAAACCGTGCACCACGAAGTGCACTTCACCATTCAGGAAGGGCTGGATGCCCTGCGCGACGTCATCTACCACATCGAAACTTACGACGTTACCACCGTACGCGCCTCCACGCCCATGTACCTGATGGCCCGGGCCATTAAAGCCATGGGCATCAAAATGGTGCTTTCGGGCGAAGGCTCCGACGAAATCTTCGGCGGGTACCTCTACTTCCACAAAGCCCCCCATGCGCGCGCCTTCCACGAAGAGACCGTGCGCAAGCTGCGCAAACTGCACCTGTACGATTGCCTGCGCGCCAACAAGTCGTTGGCCGCTTGGGGCGTTGAAGGCCGCGTGCCCTTCTTAGACAAAGAATTTATGGACGTGGCCATGCGCCTCAACCCCGAAGACAAACGCCCGGCCAACGGTCGCATCGAAAAATGGGTGTTGCGCAAAGCCTTCGAAGACATTCTGCACCCCGACATCGCCTGGCGGCAAAAGGAACAGTTCTCCGATGGGGTAGGCTATAGCTGGATTGACACGCTCAAGCAAATAACCGCGCAGGCTGTGTCCGACGAAGAACTGGCCAACGCGCACTATCGCTTCCCGGTCAATCCGCCCATGACAAAGGAGGAGTACTACTACCGCAGCATCTTCGCCGAGCACTTCCCCTCCGATGCGGCGGCAGCCTGCGTGCCCTCCGTACCGTCCGTGGCCTGTTCCACCCCAGAGGCGCTGGCCTGGGACGAGTCGTTCCGCAACCTGAACGACCCCTCCGGACGGGCGGTGCGCTCCGTGCATCAGGCTGGGCAGTAAGACAAGACCAACGCTGCTTGCCGTTTGGGCGCCGCTCTGTGCCCTACGCGCTTCACCTTCCGGCATCTGCTCAAAGCATGGCGTTTCCGTTCTGTACCCACCAGCGACGCGGATAGCCGCTGAGAAAAACACCTCTGCAGCCCCCCGCACCCTCTGCAGTTGTCCGCCATTTGCCTCACCGCAGCCTCGCATCAAGTCGGCTTTCAAATGCCATCGCCCTAAATGTTCTTCCGCGCTGTGAGCCGTTCTACAATTCAGGGCGTACATTTGTGGCACGGATTCACCTTCGTCGAACAACAATGCCACCCTTTCGCCTGGACCGCACGGCCTTTCAAATCCAGACGCTCGAGCAAGCCACTCATCAGCGGCGCTATTGGCTGAGCCGACCACCGGCCGAACGCCTCGCCGCAGCGTGGTACCTTATCTGTGCAGCCTATAACCTGGACCCGCATCAACCAGAGCCCCTGGATCGCAACTGCTTTTCTATGCGCAAGCAGCCGGTGTAACTTGTACCTTTGCCCGTATTGTCGGAGACATAGGCGCCACGAGGCTTTAGAACAGGTTGACGTACCCCAAATGAAACTTCGGCGCGCGCCAGTCGAAGGGTTGTCCGGCATCTCGTTTGCCGACGGCGAGGCTGATGCCAAAGATGCCGGCCTGTGTCTCGACGTTGAGGCCGGCGCCGATGCCCCACGGCCGGAGGAAGAAGCGGTTGCGGTCGGTGATGTTTTCCACGTAGCCTAAGTCGGCAAAGGCGGCCCAATAGGCATTTTGGCCGGTGAGGAGGCGTGCTTCGGCAGTGGCGACGGCGAAGCGCGTGGCAAAGACCGTTTCCTCATCGAAGCCGCGCAGGAGTTTGTGGCCGCCGAGGCGATACTGTTCGTTGGCAAAGATAGGGCGCCCGTCAGCAAAGAGGCCGCCCGCGCGCAGTCGGAACAGGGCTGTGGTGCGCAGGCCCAACGGTACAAATACCTCCGCGCGGGCGTCGGCCTGATATCGGGCCCGGCGCTCCGTGAGACCGTCGTAGAGGGACGAAAAGCGAAATGACGTGTCAGCCGGGTCGCGCAGGTTTTCGATGAGGGCATTCGGCAGCACCCGGCTGAAGCCCGCCGCCGTGCGTAGCCATAAGGCCCACCCCTGGCGCGGGTTGAAGCGGTAATCCAGACGGTTAAGCAGCAATTCGATGCCGGCGCCCTGCTGGCGCAAGTCCAGAACGGGCGGCAGCTGGCGCGTCTGCAGTACGCGCAGGGTATCTACACTTTGCAGCGACAGGCTTCGGCTTTCGCCAAAAAACTTGACGAAGTCAATGCCGTCGAAGAAGTATTGCACACCCGCATCGCCCTGAGCGTCGGTCCAGGTGCTGTCGCGCCGGAAGAGGTTGAAGCGGCCTTCGATGCCGAAAGGGGTGCCCATGAGGTACGGGAAGGCTGCCTGTGCGTCGAGTTTTTGGGTTTCGGGCCGCAGGCGTTCCAGTTCGAGGCTGATGCGTTCGCCGCTGTTGAGGGCGTCGAGCAAGGCCATTTGCAGCGCTCCGGTGATGAGCATGCGCCCGGCCGGGTCGTTGGGTTGGGGCAGCAAGCCGATGATGAGGTCGAAGCGGCTGGCGCGCCTTTTTTCCAAAAAAAGGTTGAGGCGGGCTTCGTTGCCGCTGAAAGAGACGCTGGGCGGTTCGGTTTGTTGGGCAAACAG
Organism: uncultured Saprospiraceae bacterium; assembly: GCA_964646615.1. Taxonomy (GTDB): domain Bacteria; phylum Bacteroidota; class Bacteroidia; order Chitinophagales; family Saprospiraceae; genus M3007. Next base: position 13,965 of record CAZYEV010000072.1, on the reverse strand, counting down.
CAGCGTGCGCAGGCGGTCAGGCACGCGCAGCACGCGCTCGCGGCTGTACGGAGCGCCGGGCTTAATGCCCAGAAACTGGCTCAGGTAGTGCGGCGACACCCGCAGGTTGCCGTTGACTTTAGGTTCGGCAAAAGCCATAAATGGCCCGCGCGTCAGGGTGAGCAGCGCCGATACGCCGCCATCGGGCAGCAGTAGCACGCTGTCCAACCGCACGGAGGCGAACGGGTAGCCGCGGTTTTCGGCCCGCTCCAGCAAGGCCCGCTGCCAGCGCACGAGCTGTTCGGGGCGCAGCGGTTCGCCTTCTGAAGGGCGTTCGCGCAGGCCCAGGGCATCCAGCCAGCGCAGGTCGGCTTCGGGCAGGCGCAATTGCACCCAGCGGAAGCGTGGCCCCAGGTGCAGGTGTGCCCTGGCTGTGCTGTCAGAAAGGGCCGTCCAGTCGTCCACCGAGGCCAGCAGGTAGGCATCCCCGTGCCAGCGTGTCAGCGCCTGACCCAGCGCTGTGCGAAGGGCCGCGGAATCGGCAGCGCCCACTAATAGGGTGTCGGGGGCTATACGAACAGTTTGCTGGCCGGGCAATACCCGCTCGGCGGCGTCCAGTTCGTGCGGCAGGCCGTACAGGTGCAACCGGGCACGTTGGGCAGCGCTTGTTGGCGCGTTGGCCAGCAAGCAGAGGCTCATGCCCCAGCAGCAAAACAACATCTCGCGCATGGCGCGTTCAAGACGCCACGCAGCCCTGGTGGGTTGGATGGGCGTTGTCTGCTCAGTGCCGCCCGTCGGCGATGGGGATGTTGGGCACAATCCAGCTGGTGATCTTTTCAGCCACCCACAGCGCCGGGAACCAGATGATGAGCAGCGTCCAGATGGGCAGGTTCAGATAGACTAACCACATGAACACATCGAGCAGCAGCACGATGGCAATGATCCAGGTGATGACCAGCAGCATGGCTGCCGCATTCTGGTGAGCCGACACGATCCAGCGCCCCACAATGATGCGCCCGTATGCGCTGATGAGGCTTTCCGAAGCGGCTGTTTTGGCCACATAGCGGCAGATGCCCGCAAAGCAGATCAGGATGACGATGAGGCTGCTGAACAGCCACATGACAAATTCCCAGGCCGGCTTGATGGTTTGCCACAGGCGGCCTTTCCAGGTGGTGATCTGCTCTTTGGCTTCCTCGATGTTGCGCACCACCGTCAGGGAGTCGGGCAGGCTGATGCCTTTGTTTTCGGAGCCGGGGCGAGGCGGTATGTTTTGACGCGGGCGCACGGGGTCGCTGATGAGCAGGGGCGCGGCCTCCGCCGCTGAGGGGGCGCTATACGTAACCGGTGTTGGGTCGGCCATGGCGCCTTTGGGCGTCCGTTCCGCTGCGGGCGGTGTTGCCGCGGGCGGCGTTTCGCGCTTATCGCCGGCGGGGCGCAGGGGTTTGGCGCGTGTCGCTGAGGGCGCCGATACTTCTGTAGGCTTTTCGACGGGGCGCTCGGCGGCGAGCTTTCCGGCGCGCGGCGTTGCAGCGGTCGGTTTCTCCAGCCGAGGTACCGCAGCAGCCCTTTCAGCCTTTGTGGCGGAAGGGGGCGCTGTGTTTTGCTTTTTGTTGCGTCGCTCCTCTCGGGCGCGCGCGGCAGCCTCTTCCTGCTCCTTTTTGCGCGCCAGCCGAACGGACTCTGGCTCTACCACGATGGTCTCGCCGTTGTGGACAATTTGAATGGCCTTCAACCGGCCAGCGTTATCGCGGTTGGAGAATCCCGGCTCGCCGGTAAGGAGCTGCTCGTAGGTCTTTTTGCCGTCGCCCTGGCGCTTGAGCACAGCGCGCTGAAAGACGAATTTCACAATGCCTACCGGGCGCTCGCGCTTGTAGCGTTCGGTGCCCAAATACTGCTCCACCTGTTCGGTTTTCGTGGCAGCAGAGGCGACCAGGGGCATGAATGCCCAAAAGCCAAAAAGGGCCAGGGGAAAAAGGTGTAGTAATCTGCTCATGGAGGGACGTGGTTGGTGAACTTCAAAAAAGGCTTTTCAGTAACAAAAGCCGGAGTAACGGCTGAAAAGCAGCAATAATCGGCCCAAAATTACAAAATCACTTAGCGGCCCGGCGATGGTTTTTTCATCCCGCCTTTGTAGGCTATGATTTCGGGGGCGTTTTCAGCACACGACGGCTCCTTCCGGATTTACTTTGGACAGGTACAGGTCGCTGGCGATGCCCTGCTGCCGGAAGGCCTCTTGCATACCGGCACCGGCGTTTTCGGCGATGAGGCTATTGGAACACAGGGCGAAGACCGACGGCCCGGCGCCGGAAATGCTACACCCCAGCGCGCCAGCCTCCAAAGCGGCGGCTTTCACGTCATAAAAGCCCGGGATGAGGTGTGCCCGCTGCGGTTCGATGACGACATCTCGCAGGCAGCGCCCGATAAGGTCGAGGTCGGACGTGAAACAGCCGACGACGAAGCCGGCCAGGTAGGCACTTTGCCGCACGTGGTGGTGCAGCGATACGTTGGGGCTGAGTACAGCCCGCGCTTCGCGCGTGAGCACCTGGATGTGTGGGTAAACGACCGCCGCATATAGCCCGGCGGGTGCGTGCAGGCGATGAACGTCCAGAGGGTCGTTGTTGCACACCAACACGATGCCGCCCAGCAGCGAGGGCGCCACGTTGTCGGCGTGAAAGCCGCCAGAAGCCACCTGCTCGCCCAGGCAGGCAAAGGGCAACAGCTCGCGCTTGCTCATGCCTGTGCGCAGCAATTCGCTCACCGCCAGCACCGCCGCCGCCGCACTGGCCGCGCTGCTGCCCAAACCGCTGCCCAACGGCATTTTCTTGTGGATTTCCAGTTCGATGCCTACATCCGTAGCGCCCAGATGCTCCAGCAGGCGCAGCGCTGCCACGCCTGCCGTATTTTCCTCAACGGCGTAGGGCAACTTGCCGCCATGACCAGTGATCTTGGTGATGCGCAAGCCGGGCGTAGCGCTTTTGCGCGCAATGACCTCATCGCCCGGGTGCTCCAGCGCCAGGCCCAACACGTCGAAGCCCACGCCTACATTGCCGATAGAAGCCGGTGCAAATACTTTGATGCCCACGATAAGACGGTGTTTTATTCCCCAAAAAAAATCCAGCCCGGCAGCGCCAGGGCGGTCAGGCGCAAAGGTAAGGGCGAAGCGGGGGGAATAGGGCGTCTGGAGCGGGTGCTCCCGACGAGACTGCAACTGCGCTCAGCGGGCGATGATGAATTTGCGGGCGAAGGTCTCCTGCTGGCCACGCACGCAAAGCCAGTACACACCCGCCGGCAGCATGCCGGTTTCGATGGCAGTTGTGAGCGGCGTTTCAGCGGTTGCCTGCAGCTGTTGCGCGAGGCCTAATCGTTGGCCGAGCAGGTTTGTGATTTCCACCCATAAAAGGTCGCTTGCGGGCCAGGATAATTCCACATTCAGTACTTCGGTGGCAGGATTGGGCCACAGGCGGGCTGTGGCGTGTCCTGAGGCGTCGGGGTGGGCCACACCCACGCGCGGGTCGGTGTTGAAGCGGCGGCGTTCGTAGTCCTGGAAAGTGCCGCCCGAAAGGATGGGCGCCTCCAGCGGGTGCTGAAGCCGATACAGCTGGAAGTATCCCTGCCCGTTAGCGCAGCACATGCCGTCGCCGTAGGCATCCACGAAGTGGAGCGAATAGCAGCCCGGCTCGGGCAAATAGAGGGTGTCGTGGATGGTGGTATTGTTGCCGTAGGCGCCTGGGCCGCCGGCAATGGCCGGGAACAGCCCGCCGCCATTGGGGCCGACGGCCTGGTTGCCTCCGAAGTCGAGGAGCAGGCCCTGTTCGTTGCGCAGTTCCCAGTAGGTTTCGGCACCGAACTGGTCGGTGCGGATTTTCAGCAGAAAAGCCATGCCCGGTTCGTGCGGTGCTGCCGGGAAAGGCAGAGATAGACTGTTGTTCGAGGGGTCTTCGTCGGGAGTGCCAGTGTTGATTTGCAGGATTTGCACGCGCAGCGTGCCGGCCTCCTGGCGCGTTAGCGGGGCGAGCGTCAGCGTTGTTTCATGATAGGTGTCCAGATGGCCCTGCCAGGCGATAGTATGCGCCGGGGTGTCGTTCCAGAACATGCCCACGGTGGCCTGCACGAGTGGTTTTTGGCCCAGATTGACCAATCGTATGCGCGGTGTCAGGTCGAGGGAGCGGCACACATCGCTCCAGGGCGTGCCCGGCTCCAGGTCGAGGAGGGCGGCGTTGTATTGCCCGAAGGCGACCGGGCAGGTTTCTATTTGTTCCGCCAGGTCGCTGGCGTTCATCAGGCGCAGGGCGTAGCCTTTTCGTGTGGGACAAATGAGCACCAGCGCCGGGTATTCGGTGATGCCGTATTGGGCAGCTATGTTGTGGTCATTAAGGATAGGGTAGGTTGTGCCCGAGGCCCAGTTGCCCGGTGTAAAGTTGTTGCAGCCCGACATTCCGCTCAGGCAGCTGGTGTTGGTAGCCGGGTCGCTTTCGACTAAGAAGACCCTGACCCTATCGGTTCCGCCTGGCCCGTGTTGCTGGTGGAGCATCTGCAGGGCCTTGCCCTGGTGGTAGGCCCAACAGGGCAGACAATGGGTAGCCATGAAATGAAGCACCACGCTCTTGCCGGCATTGAGCAGGCTGTCAAGTTTCCAGGTGCGCCCCTGCAAGTCGGTTGCTGTGAAGCCTTCCGCCTCAAAGGGCGATTGAGCGCGTGCCGCCGTCAGCACCAGCATTGGAAATGCCAAAGCTGCCAGGCAAACCCTCATTTTTTGTGCTAATAGCATACAAAGCGGCATTTTTATCTTTCAGTGCCGACAAAAATACCTCCGCAAAAACGCCCCATACCCTACTTTTGTCCAGTTTATTTCACACAATTGCTCATTCTGGACATTTTATGAAACACATTGCTACCTGCCTTGCGCTCTTTCTCCTGCCCGCTTCAGCGCTTTTTGCGCAATCTACTTTCCGCGTCAGCGCTACGGAGGTGTGGACCATCGCCCCACATACCGAGCAAGACGTAGAGGGCCACGTTGAAATCACCAATCGCACCAGCCAGATGCAGCGCATCCGGTGGACGCGCACGGAAGTGAAAATCACGCCCGGCTGTCAGTCGCAAGTATGCGATCTCAATGTGTGCTACACGCCTTTTGTCAGCACACAGACCTTCGACATGCAGCCCAACCAGTCGGGCACCATCATCATGCACTTCCTCAACTACGACACCATCCTGGGCGCTGAGGCGGTCATCCGGCTGAAGCTGAACAACGAAAACCAGCCCGCTGACAGCGTGGTGGTTACGTTCCTGTTCACCTCGCCGCTGTCGAATACGAACAACCCGCTGCCGCCGGCGGTGGTCAAAGCCTATCCGAACCCGACAACGGACGGCTTCTGGCTGGCCAACGCCGACGACGTACACGCCGTGCGTGTGCTGGCCTTAGACGGTCGCGAAGTGGCGCGCTTCATTCCTGCACCAGGTCAGTATTATTCGCTGGCCGGGCAGCCCAAGGGCAACTACATCCTCGTATTGGAAGACGCTCAGCAGCGGGCCTTTCAGGCGCTGGAGATAGTGCGCAGATAGCGCGCGCTGCTGCTTTAGCCCTGCTTATCCGTACAATTCGTAGAGGATTTGCTTGCGGTCATAGCCCAATTTGAGCAACAGGTTGGCGACGGCCTCGTCAATCATATTGCTCCAGCCGCAGAGGTAGAAGAGCACATCGTCGCGTTTTTGGGCGTAGTGTTCCAGATAGACCTGGTGCACATAGCCGCGGTATCCGGGCCAATCGGGCTGGCGCGACAGGGCTATGTCGTAGCGAAAGCCCGGCATGGTGCGCGTCAGCGCCTCAAACTCCTCGCGGTACAGGATGTCCTCCTCCGTGCGCGTGCCGAAGATGAGATGGATGTTGCGGTGAGGCCGGCCTGTGTGTTGCAGATCGCGCAGCATACTGCGAAACGGCGCCACGCCTGTACCGGTGCACACCATGACTAAGTCTCTATCTTCGAGGGTGTCGGGCAGGCAAAAGGTGCCTTCCGGCCCTTTCCAACGCAGTACCGTGCCTACCTGCACCTCCTCGAAAAAGTAGCGCGTCGCCAGCCCGTTGGGCGCACGCACAATGCAGAGCTCGATGAGGTCCGGGTCATCGCCCGGTGCGTTGGCAATCGAGTAACTGCGCCAGCGCTGAAGGCGCTTTTCGCCAATAGGCAAATCAAACGTGATGAATTGCCCTGCCTTGAACGGCGGGCGCGAGCCACTTTGCATGGCCAGCCAAAAGCGTCGCACCGCAGGCGTCGCCTGCTCCATGCGCACCACAACACTATCGTACCAGATCGTAGGCATATCCTGTAACCGCCAAACTTGTTTGGCTAAGTACCGGCCAAACTTGTTTGGCCACCCCTCATCTCGCCCTTGCCAACAGCCAAAACCTCTGAGGCACTTTGCCTCTTCCGCCCCCTGGCTGCCGGCCCCAAAAAGAAACCGACGAGGAACGGCTACAAAACAAAGCCATCCCCCGCCGGTTTATTTTTCCACTTAAGCCCTCAAAAATTTTGCCTTAGAGCCGGCTGACGGCTCCTGAGCCGGTGGTGTGCACCGTGCTGGAAGCATCGGAGCGCACGCGGACGCTCTCGTCGGCCTGGATGCGCGCCTCGCTGTTGTTGGCTGCGGTGATGCTGGCAGTTCCGACGCGCCAGCCGCTGGCTTCCAGTTTGGCGGCGCCGGAGAGGAAGGCTTCGAGTTCGTCGCCTTCACCCAGGAGTTCGACGGTTGCTTTGTCGTTGAGTGTTACGCGCAGGTTGCTGGAGTTGTACAGGCCGCGGATGTTTACCGGCCCGGTAGCCGTGATGGAGGAGCGCCCTTCCTCGAAGCCCTGAATGGTGATGCTCCCCTGGCCTTTGGCCACCAGACTGGTGAAGACCGGCGCGTGTACGGTGCAGCGAATGGGGCCGCTGCGTTTGCCCTTAGCGGCGGAGAGGATGAGCGTGCTTCCGCGACGCACCACCGAGACGTTTTTTTCAGCATCGGAGGCATTCTCCGGGCAATGGATGCCGAAGGTTTCGTCGTGCAGGATGTCCACATTCAGCTCGCCTTCCAGGATGAAGTGGTCTGGCAGGCTGCTACTGTTGTGGTCATCGTCATCATCGGCTGTGCAGTAGGCGCAGGTCAGGCCGGCGGGTGTCATTTGAAACGCTTTGCCAGGGTTGTTTTTGGCTACATAAGTTTCGTCGGCGTAGTCGGCCCGCACGCGGCGGTGGACGCCTCTTTCAAAGACGATGTATTTGCCTTCGGGCACGCGCAGTTGCACGGTAGCGCGCTGGACGCGCCAGCCGCCTTTACCCGGTTGGATACGGCCGGGCAGGGTGAGCGTGTTGCCGGTGAGTGTAGCCTCGAAGGGTATCTGGCTGGCATATTCTTGTGCCGCTTCTGGCGAAGGGCCGCGAGCGTAGAGCGTGCTGGAGCCTTCGAATCGCCCAGACGGGCTTAATGTCACTTCGATGCGCGGTGCGCCAACAGAGCGTTTACGGATGTCGAAATTCAGGTCGAAGTCGTCGTCCCAGCGCCCCGGCAAGGTGGTTTGCGGGTCGAAGCGCACGTAGAGCGTGTCTGAGGTCATGGCGCTCAGGTCTATGGTGCGGCTCATCGAGCCTTCTTCGCTGTATTGTTTGGCGCCCCACGTGGCCAGCGCGAACAGCGAAATGATGTTGAGCACCCATGCTACGGTCATGCCTGTGCCCAACCACGCTGGCGACTGAAAGCGGAAAATGGTGCGCAAAAGCCACAAAACCAACCCGATAACGGGTATGCCGACGACAAAAAACAGGTTGATAAAGCCCAGATAGGCCGCTTCCGTAGGCAGCGGGTTGAAGAAGGAAATATAAGAATGGCCGCTGAAAAAGGCTATGGTGCCTATCACCCATGCCGTACCTAAGGCCAGCACCAAGCCAATGGCAACGAAAATAGCCGCGCCTTTGAAGAACCGGGCAAAAAACGTGGCGCAGCCGGAAGCCAGGTTGGAAGACGTTGTGCCTAAAGTAACACCTGCTTGCTGGCCAAAGGCCTCTGCCCGGCGGGCGAAGCGCTCGGCACCGTGTTCAACTTCGCGCACGATGTTTTCCAGGTTAGGTGTTTCGCCGCGCATGGCTAAGCGTTCTGCGGCGGTGCGCGCCGGCGGCACCAACAGCCACAGCAGCACATAGGCCGGCACCCAGAAGCCAAAGGAGATAAAGGCCAGCAGAATGAAAATCAGGCGCACCCAGACCGGGTCGTTCAGGCCAAAATAGGCCGCCAGACCTGAGCACACGCCCCCGATGACGGCATCGCTCTCGTCGCGGTAGAGCCGGCGCCCCGGCTGAAAGGCCTTCGCATCGCTCGACTTGCCGGCGCTGGTGCTGCTGGCTTCGCCGCCAAAGTCTTCAGGCTTGCCCATCACTTCTGCAGCGGCCTCTACGTCGGCCAGCGAAACGATGTTGCGACCGCCCAAGCGATTGCTGATGAGTTCGCCTAAGCGCGCCTCGATGTCGCGCAGGATCTCGTCGCGTCCTTCGTGGCTGCTCAGGCGGCGGCGAATGTCGTCTAAGTAATTGGACAGGAACAGGTAGGCGTCTTCGTCTATGGTCAGGGCATAGCCGCCCAGGTTGATTTGCATGATCTTGTTCATTGCTCTGTTTTGTTGAATGGTGGGTAGAGAATTGTTTTTGTTGTCATGGTCATGAGCGCTCGTCGTCGAACGGCTGCTGCGGTTCGATGTGCAGCAATGGCGGTGGGTCGCCGGGCGAGGGAGCCTGTCGGCTGGAGGGCAGCGCCAGCGTTCTATCCACAGCGCTGACCAGCTCGCGCCAGCTGGTGGCCAACTCGCCCAGAAACGCGCGGCCATCCTCCGTAATGGCGAAGTATTTGCGCGGCGGACCTTTGACCCCCTCGCGCCAGACGTAGTCCACCAAACCGTCGCTCTTCAGGCGTACCAGCAACGGGTACAGCGTGCCCTCTTTCATCGGCAGATTGACGCTCTCCAGGCGCTCGATGATCTCCGGCGGGTAGGTCTCGCGTTCGGCCACTACCGCCAGCACACACATTTCCAACACGCCCTTGCGCATCTGCGCTTTTGCATTTTCCAAATCCATGTGTCTTGCTTTTGCTTTTATGCGCCCTTGACGGGCGCCGTTCCTTGTTTATTCATCTACTTGCCGAGGCAAAGGTAGGTGCATTAACGAGTACCTTGTAATGCAAAGTACCTGTTTTTTCTAAAAAAAGTTTCAGCCGCCGAGCGAAAGGTGTTTAATACGCTGGTTTTCAGTTTTTTAAAAAAAAATACCTGGCTTGTCCTGCAAGCGTCTTAAAAGTCGCCGGGCAAAGGCGGCTCATATCCTGACGATCTTTTTTAGCCATTGAAGATGCCGGTAAACACCGAGGAAGGCACCTCTATATGCCTTCCCGGTTCGGGCAGTCAGAGCCACGCATCGGTGTGTTGCGAGTAAACCACGGGGGCTTCTTTCCGTCATAGCAGCAAAGCAGCACAGCATGAAACCATTTCCATTCCTCGCCTTGCTTCTCTGGGCGGGCTTTTGCCTGGCTCAGCCTCCGTTTCGCACGGGCGTTAACTTTCCGTTTTTTCGCCCCGATCTGGTCAGCATAGACCATTACCTGTCGCTGACGGAGCAGAGCGGTGCGGGTGCCATTCGGCAAATGACTTTCGCTGACGTGCACTGGCGACAGGTGGAGCCGGCGGATAATCAGTGGAATTTCACGCGCAGCGACTCGGCTTTTTTCAATGGGCGCGGCCTGACGCCCATCGGCACGCTGTACTCGATGATGGGCAACGACACCGTGGGCCTGCAAACGCCGTGGTTGGCCTGCTCCAACCCATTTCAATGCTATTGGGACCCGGCGGGCGACAGCGTTTTTGCCAAAGACTACGTGCTGATGACGGTGAGCCGCTACAAACACGTAACGCGCTACTGGGAGCTGGCCAATGAAATCGAGCACGCCTTGCCGCCGCCGGGGCTACCGCCGGGCATGGCGTCGAAGCGCGACTTTTTGCGCTACAACTACCAGTGGATAAAGGCTGCCGATCCGTCGGCCCAAGTGTTGCTGCCCGGGCTGGTAGGCACGTGCTGCACCTACCCAATGTCGCTCTCGTTCAACTGGTTGCGCGGCCTATTAGCCACAGGCGGCGGCGTTTTTTTTGACCTCATGAACTACCACGACTACAACGCCTGGTGGACGCTGCCGGCGCACTTCGACAGCGTTCGCGCCATTTTGCAGCAATACCAGCTGAACAAGCCTATTTGGGTAACAGAGACGAGTATATCCTCTTCCAATAGCTCGCCCATTACACCCGCCTACTCTTCGCCCGACGAGCAGGCCGCTGACGTGTGGCGGCGCCACTGCCTGCTGTGGGCCAAAGGGGCGGAGGTGGTGCTGTGGCACACTGGCTGGAGCAATGGCGATCTGAACGGTTGGGGCGAGTTTGGCCTGCTCAACGTACAGGGCCGCAAAAAGAAAGCCTTCCATGCCTATCGCCTGCTCAACGAACGCATCAGCGCCTTTAGCGCCGTCCACCTGGAGCGCCAGGGCCTGGTAACCAACGACAACACGGCCGGTGGTGCGGGTGTATGGGCCGTTCGCTTCGAGGTTAACGGGCGCAATAAATGGGTACTCTGGAGCCCCGACCGCCAGCCCTATCGGCTTCAGGGCATTCAGGCCCAACGCATTTCCGTAACGACAACCGTGCCCGTCGGCCTGCTCAACAACGGCGATAGCGCTGTCTTTCAGGTGCAAACGTACGATGTGGCGCAAGGCGAACACCTGTTCGCTGACCTGACGCAAACGCCCCTACTCGTCGAGGAAATCGGGAGTGTGGCCGTGGGCGAGCCGTCACAGGTGATTGCTGCCCTGCGCCTCAGCCCAAACCCTGCTCAGGACTTTGCCGTGCTGCATTACGCGCTTGCGCAACCCTCTGTGGTGCACCTCGCGGTGTACAATGCGCTGGGCCAACGGGTGCATTCGGAAACAAGGCACGGCCTGCTGGCGGGCGAGCAGCAGGACTTTCTGGACCTGGCCTACTGGCCTGCCGGCATCTACTACTTCCATGTGTGGACAGACGCCGGTGCCGGTGCCAGCAGCGTGCTGCTGAAAAAATAATGCCTGCAAAGCGGCTGTTATGTTGCGCTTTGCAGGCATGTCGCCTCGAAGGCGTAGGGTGGGCGGAAGGGCGCTTTACTGGTTGCCGCCGCCGGCGCGGTAGATGTACTTTTCGATGTCGCGCCAGTCGGGTATGGACTGGTCGGCGAAATCGCGGCGCAGGCGCTCGTAAGCGGCCACGGCCGCTTCTTTGTTGCCCCGATACTCGTAGAGCATGCCGAGTTTCTTCAAGTAATAGACGGCTAATTGCGGATGATTGCCGACGTTGGAGGCTTTTTCATACATTTTCAGCGCCTTGTCGTAGTCCTGCTTTTCCGAATAAGCATCGCCTAAGGCGCCGTATTTGAGGATGGGCAGCAGGTCGCCGTCGGCGTCGAAGTCTTCTAAGTATTTGATGGCGTTGTCAAACTCGCCCAGCTGCAGGTAGCTGATGCCGGCGTAATAGCGGGCCAGGTTGCCGGCTTTGCTGCTACCGTATTTGTCAATGATGCCCAGGAAGCCGTCGTAGCCGCCGCCAGGGTTTTCTAAGGCTAAGCGGAAGGAGTCGCGCTCGAAGGCGCGTTGGGCCTGCCACATGGCGTTGACAGCATCTTTTTGCTGCGGCTCTACGATGAGCACTTTGTAGCCCCACCAGCCCAGCACAATGAGGGCCAGGCCGCCCAGTACGTACATGAAGATATCCTGGCGGTGTTTGAGGTTGTCCCACAGGGCGGCCAGGCCGTTGCCGCTGCTGCTTTGCACTTCTTCTACGTCCACTACGGGCAGTTCTTCCGTCTGATTCGTCTTGCGTTTTGCCATTTTTTTGAAAAAATTGTCAGCAATAATCCAAAATAGCCCTCTTTGCAAAAAGGCGTGCAAAGGTATGGAAAGTTTGCGCGGCCAAAAGCGCGGGGCGAAAAAATGCGCTACATGCGTTGGGGCATTTCGATGCCCAGCAGGTGCATGGCGGATTGTAGGGTCTGCCCCACGGCGCGGCTCAGTTGCAGTCGGAAGGCGCGCGCCTGTGGGCTGGGGGCGTTGAACACGGGTAGGTCGTGCCAGAAGCGGTGGTAGCTTTTGGCCAGCTGGTAGCCGTAGTTGGCCACGTGCGAGGGGTCGTATTCCTGGGCTGCGGCGAGCACGACGCCGGGGTATTCGCGCAGGGCTTTGAGCAGTTCTTTTTCTTGCGGCTGCAGGTCGGTGTACTGGTGGGCCGCGGAGAAGTCAATGCCTTCGTGTTCGACGCGCTGCATCAGGCCGTGGATGCGCACCCACGAGTACTGGATGTAGGGGCCGGTCTGGCCCTGCAGGTCAACGGACTCTTCGGGGTTGAAGACCATGCGGCGTTTGGGATGGACGCGAATCATGAAGAACTTGAGCGCGCCCATGGCGATGCGGCGAATGTTTTCCTCGGCTTCGGGGCCTTCGGTAGGGCTGCCGCGTTCGGCGACCTGCTCGCGTGCTAAGCGCAGCACTTCGGCGATGAGGTCGTCGGCGTCCACTACGGTGCCTTCGCGCGTTTTCATGCGGCCAGTGGGCAGCTCGACCAGCCCGTAGGAGAGGTGATATAGTCCGTCGGCATAGGGTTCGCCCAAGCGGCGCAGCGTCTCGAACAGCACGGCAAAGTGGTAGTTCTGCTCGTCGGCCACCACATAGACCATGCGCTTGCAGCCGAAATCGCGGTAGCGCATGCGGGCTGTGCCCATGTCCTGCGTGATGTACACCGACGTGCCGTCGGCGCGCAGCACCACTTTCTGGTCGTGGCCGGCGTCGGTCAGGTCAATCCACACGGAGCCGTCTTCTTTTTTAAAAAAGACGCCTTTTTGCAGGCCTTCCTCGACGATGTCTTTGCCCAACAGATAGGTGTCGCTTTCGTAGTAGTTTTTGTCGAAATGCACGCCCAACTGGGCATAGGTGGCCTCGAAACCCTCATAGACCCAGTTGTTCATCTGACGCCACAGGGCCAGGGTTTCGGGGTCGCCGGCTTCCCAGCGCAGCAGCATATCGCGCACTTCGGCGCCCAGGCGCGAGTGGTCGTTGAACCAGCGGTTTTTGTATTCCTTGAAAAATTCCTTCTCGCTTTGTTCGGGTTTTCGGCGGGCTTCGTAGAGCGCTCGGGCTTCGGGTGTTTGCTGCCAGGCTTCGTATTCTTCCTGCGATTTGCGCTCGAAGAGGACGTAGTAGTCGCCCACGAAATGGTCGCCTTTGACGCCCTCGGATTGAGGCGTGCGGCCTTCGCCAAATTTTTGCCAGGCCAGCATGCTTTTGCAAATGGCCACGCCGCGGTCGTTGATGATTTGCACCTTGACCACGTCGTAGCCGGCGGCGTCCAGTATCTGGCTGCACGACCAGCCTAACAGGCAGTTGCGCACATGGCCCAGGTGCAGCGGCTTGTTGGTGTTGGGCGAAGAGTACTCCACCATGACGCGCTCGCCTCGACGCGGCTGGCGACCGTAATCCGGGGTGGCCAGCACCTCTTGCAAAAGCTCGTGCCAGAAGGTTTCCTTCAGCTCGATGTTCAGGAAACCTTTGACGACATTGTAACCCTTTACGTAGGGGGCTTCGCGCTGGAGCAGCTCGCCCACCTCGGCGCCTACCGCTTCGGGCGATTTTTTGGCTAATTTGACAAAAGGAAACAGCACCGCCGCGTAATCACCCGTAAATTCGGGCAGGGTGGGGTTGATCTGTACCTTTTCTGGCGCGACAGGTTCCCCGTACAGCCGTTCGACCGCTGCCGCCACGTCCCGTTGTAATGTCCGCAAAATGTCCATGCCCGCAAAGGTAGAGACGTTGCATGCAACGTTCGGCAAAGGTAGAGACGTTGCATGCAACGTCTCTACAATTCCGTCCCCGCAATTCCGTCCCCACAATTCCGCCCCGCCATTCCGT
>CAZYEV010000071.1:0-41326 GCA_964646615.1 uncultured Saprospiraceae bacterium | reverse complement strand
TTGTGGGGATATTTGAAGTGCCATAAACTCAAAAACCTGATTTTCCTAAATTTGGATGACTTGCAAACTGCCTTGGAAAAAGCCTTTCACGAAATCGCCGATGAGGAAGAACTCATTCAATCCTTCTTTAAAAAAGAGTCAGTCGCGTTCCTTTAATAATGCACGGGGCTATATTTGGGCAATCATTCAGAATAATTTGCCGGATTTTAAAGTTCAAATCGAGTCTTTACTCAAAAGCACAGAGTGATTATGTCATCGAACGAGACTACCATCCATGCCAGCCTTCTCACCTTGCGCGTCATCACCCCGCTGCACGCCGGCTCGGGCGACGACAACGGCCTGGTGGACCTGCCCATCCAGCGCGAGGTGGTTACAGGTTATCCTAAAATAGAAGCCTCCACCCTCAAGGGCGCCCTGCGCAGCCGCGTAGAGCAGCTTGGCGCCGACGTGCTTAAAGTCCATCTGGCTTTTGGCTATGATGAAAGCAGCGCGTACAAGGCAGGCGAAACCTTCTCTGGCGATGGCGATGCAGACAAATACGCCCAATTCTTCACCGGTGCGCTCACCTTCACCGATGCTCGTCTGTTGGCCTTCCCGGTGCGTTCCATGAAGGGCGTGTTTGCGCTGGTTACTTGCCCGTATGTGTTGCGGCGTCTGGCGGAGGAGGCGGAACTATTGCTCGGCAAAACAGACGATCTTAGCGCTTTGAAATCCGTGAGCGTAGCACAGGAGCAATGCTTGGTAGCAAGCAATTCTCCTCTTTCACACAATAGCGATATAATTTTGGAGGAGTACCGCTTTGGCAAGAAGGACCTGCCTGAGGGACTAACCGCAGCATTGAATAAACTCACGTCGCTTGACTCTACCCGCCTGGCCATCCTCCACGACGACGTCTTCGCCGATTTCACCCAGCTCTTCACCGAGCGCATCACGCGCAACGCCATTGACGATGAAACCGGCGCAGTGAAGGACGGCGCGCTCTTCACCGAGGAATATCTGCCCCCGGAGGCGGTGCTGTACAGCATCGTGCTGGCCGACAAGCCCCGGCAGCCGGAGACCCAGCACGATAATGACGGTAAAGAAATCTCAAAGAAATCTCTGCCGGAGGGTTTCAAAAAGGCTGACGATGTGCTGGATTTCATCAAAACCAACTGCTGGAATGGCCAACCTCGCAAATTCCTCCAAATCGGCGGCAATGCCTCTGTGGGTAAGGGCATTGTAGAACTCATCTTTAATTAATAACCAACATGATACGCTTTAAAAGCATCGCGGAACAGCGGCTGGAGTTTGCATTCCATTGCGTCCAAGAGGTGATTGCGAAAGCAGAAAACTATCTGAGCGAAGGGGAACAACAGCTCACCCCTGCTGCCCGGCGCAGCCTGAAAAAAGGAAAGCCCGACGAGGTGGCCAAGACCTACCACCAATACGTCAAGTCCTTTGCCATGCTGGCACTGAACAGCGGGCTGACGGCGGCGCTGCTGTTTGCGCAAGGCAAGGCAAACAAAGGCGGCAACGAAGGAGCGGCATACAAACTTATCATCAAGCACCTGACGGAATGGCTGGAGAGCCGACAACTTGTAAATAGCACTGGAACAATAGCCATAACCTGCCTTTGCCAGAAAAACAGCCCCGACATCCGCCGCGCTACCCTCGAAGCCCTGCGTTTCTTAGAAGACCTCAAGCGCGTGGCTGATGCCAGGCTGTACTTCGAAAAAGACAAAAAAGACAAAGAAAATGGCTGACAATAATCTATTCGATATCAAGCGCACGTCGCTGCCGCAGGACGTGAAAAATGCCATGTCCGGTTTGCAAGTGGACAACTTCGGCCTCCTGTTCAGCCGGATGGCGCATTTTGGCGTAAAGGAGGATATTGGAACTAATGACGGCAATGTTTCCAGGCTGCTAAACGGAGAAATCAAAGCGCACTTTTTCCACAATAGTAAAGAAGGCGAAAAGCATTTGGATCTGACCAAGAAATGGAAGGCGCCTGCCAAGGAGTTTTACGATGACGTCTTGGCCACCCATCAAGCCGCAGCCAAAGCCCTCTTTTCCACTCACGAAGAAATCAAGCTAACTGCAAATTGGCGTATTGCCATTGGCTTAGGCAATGAGTCGGTGTATGAAAACGGCTTTACCTTCCATCCCACTTACGGCATTCCCTATCTGCCCGGTACCTCGCTTAAGGGCATGACCCGGCACTGGGCAGTAGCCAATGGCAAGGATAAGAATCAAATAAAACAAATTTTCGGCAACGAAAACAGGCCGGATATTAAGACCGAAGATATTCGCCGAGGCCGCATCATCTTCTTCGATGCTTACCCTACCGAACTGAAGGAGGAGATGCTCCAACCCGACATCATGAACAACCACTACCCCGACTACTACGAAGGCAAAAAACCGCCAGCCGACTGGCTCAGCCCGCGGCCTATCTTCTTTCTGACGATGAAAGAGGTGGAGTTCCGCTTTCTGCTGGGCGTTATCCCGCGAGGAGGCATTCAAAACGAGGATAAAACCTTGCTGGATACTGCCAGAGAATGGTTGGAAAACGCCTTGTTTGAGTCCGGCATAGGCGCCAAAACAGCGGTCGGCTATGGGCGCATGAGACGCCCCGAAGATGCGTCAATCACCAGCGCGTCAAGTACATCCGTTGTTTCCCAGATGAAACCTGAGTTTAAGCCAGGGCCGCCAAACAAGAAGTTGAAATCTCACATGGAGTTTGATGCAGTAGTTACCGTACCCGGGAAACCCTGCAAGGCCACGGTGTATGGCTTTGGCGACAAAACGTACGAAAACGTCTCCGTGAACGGGAACGTACAAAGTCTGGAAAAAGGAGTTGTGATCAAAGTAACCATCCAGACAGACGGCAAAGGCGAAAGAATTACCGCTGCCTCATTTCAAGGACTAAAACAGCACAGGCCATGAACCCAACCTATTTCTTCTTCATCTTCTCCGTCGGCCCTGTGCAGAGCTTCATCGCACAGGCGCGCAAGGCGCAAGACCTCTTCATGGGCTGCCGCATGGTGTCGGACTATTGCCGGTATGCCGCTTTGACGTTCAAAGCAAAAGGTGGGGAAATCATCTTTCCGAGCATAGAAAGCCAGTCCATCACCAACCGTTTTGTGGGCGTCGTAACCGCTGAAAGCGAGGAAAATGCGCGGCAAACAGGCGAGTCCGTGGAAAGAGCAGTCAGAGACCGCTTTGTGGAAGAAGGCATGGCTGCCATAGGTGCCAGCTTGGGTGGCTTTAACCCCGCGCAAGTTGAAGGACTGCAGGAGCAGTTGGAAACCCACCTGGAAATCTACTGGGCCTTTTCGCCTTATGACGAAGCCAACTATGCCCAAAGCTTCCGCCAGGCCGAGCAGGTATTCGGCATGAGCAAGTACATGCGCACGCCCAAGCAAATGGCGTATCAAAGCACCCTGCCGGGATATGACATTTTTGACTTCAACTTCCCGGGCGAAACCGGCCGTAAATGCGCAGTGGATGGCGAGCGCAATGTGAAAATATATCGAAAA
Organism: uncultured Saprospiraceae bacterium; assembly: GCA_964646615.1. Classification (GTDB taxonomy): domain Bacteria; phylum Bacteroidota; class Bacteroidia; order Chitinophagales; family Saprospiraceae; genus M3007. Next base: position 37,811 of record CAZYEV010000071.1, on the reverse strand, counting down.
AGCCCAGGTGAAAAGAGTGATTTCCTAAAACATAAGCTGTTCCTGACAGGCCCCGAAGTGCATGTCATCGAAGTAGAGGCTTCGACTTCACCCCGACTCATCCAACCCGGTGAAGGTCTCTCGGCAGTGAGTTTCTTCAAGCGCTGTTACCTGCCAGACGAGGAAATACAGGAAAATCCAGATGGCTGGAAGCAGAAATACACAACAAATAAAAAGGTAGATACCTTCCCTTCCACCGCTCGTGTGGCTGTAGCCGATGCTGTTGCTGCGTTTAAAAGTAATCCAGTATGGCAAAACCTTGAGAGCCTACTCCAAAAGCACGACGACGAATTTGTCTTTGCAGAAAATTGCACCGCCAGCGTCTTCCAAAAGTATGGCATGAATGATGAAGAAAGAGCAGAGATTATCAGTGCACAAAGGGACTTTGCACAAGCCGTAAAAGAAGTAGGCGCTGCCCTCCATCCCTACTACGCTCTCGTGGCCATTGATGTGGACAGCCTCGGCAGACACATGGCAGAGCAGAAGAGTAGCACTGCGCATAAGGCCATAGCCCAAAAACTGCATGACTTTGCCCAGAAAGTGGAGGATATTACTCAAGCCAAACTGGGCCGTATCCTTCACGCCGGCGGCGACGACTTCCTGCTCATGCTTAATTTGCAGCACCTGTTCTCTGCCTTGCAGGAGATAGAGAAAACATGGAAATCCTGCGGCCTGCCGCTCACATACTCTACCGCCATCGTCGTCAGCCATTACAAGGCGCCGCTTACTTGGGCCGTCAGGACGGTAAAAGCCGAACTGAACGCCGCTAAGAAGCGCTTCAAAGACGAAGGTAAAAATGCCGTGGCCTGCTGCTTCATGACCAAGAGTGGCGCTGTAACGACTACCTATTTCAGGCAAAACAAGCGCGAGCCGCTTCGCGAATTATTCGATGCTCTGCGCGAGAAAAAATATTCCCCCAAGTTCATCTTCCAGTTTGCCCAAAACATGGCCGACATGGGCTTCCATGGCGATACCAAAGCCGAGGAGCAAGAGCGTATCCGGCAGTTTGCCCTGTGGGAGCTGCAGCGGCTTATGGTGCGGGCACGGGATGACCAGCAGGTAAAAAAAGAGGATGCAGTCGCATTTGCTCAAAATTTCGAGGTTCTCCTGCAAGAGCAACTGCGAGAGGGCAGTACGTATTTAGACTTAGGTAACTTCACCCGCTTCCTGAAAATGTCTGAACTCATAGCAAAACACACCAACATATGGCCCAAAGAGGATACATCCGCATAACGCCCTTGGACGGGCTCTTCTTCGGCAAGGGCCGCCCCTTCAACATGGGCGACGACACCTGGACCGACGCCGACCTGCTGCCCCAGCCGGGAGTAGTGTGGGGGGCTATCTTCTCTCAACTCTGGTATCGGGATGAGAACACGCCGTTAGATGCCCTGAAAATTGGCAGAATCATGCTGATGGGGGAAAATCTGACGCAATTGTACCTCCCCGCGCCGTTGGATATGTTTAAAACAGAGGATGGCAATCTGTATCATCATAAGTTTTATTGGCAAGAGGATGAAAAATACATCCATTGGGCAAAGGGAAAGAATATATTGTTAAAACCCGAAACAGACGAGATGGTGGAGCCGTCAGAGCAAATGCTGATTTCGGTAAGCAGTCTAAGAGATTATCTGGGAGCCGACCGTGAGTTTTCAGTCAAGACAGAAGCGATAGAAACACACATAAAAACCGAGTTTAAAATTGGCATTTTCCGCGATCCCGTCTTACGTGTCGCAGATGAGGGGCTGCTATACACAGTCCAATTGGCTCAACTCAAATATGGATACAGCCTGACTGTTGAGGCAGAATATCCAGATAAATTGCCGACAGAGGGCATTTTAAAAATAGGCGGGGAGGGTAAAATGGCTCGGTTTGAAGTCTGGAGTGAGCAATCAGAGGAAGGGCAATCGCTCAAAAATGCCCTTGCAGTGCCGCTCCCAAAGGATGAAGTCGGTTTTTTCAAAATATATCTGACCACGCCGGCACAGCTCAACCAAGATGGGCTTCCTACATTTTTGGACGGTAAACCTTTCAGCATAGAGGCGGGCGTTACGGGCAAGCCCTACCTGTCGGGTGGTTTTGATTTGAAGGCAGGCCGTCCCAAGCCCAAAGCCATGTTGTCTCCGGCGGGTAGCATCTATATCCTTGAATACACAGGCGACGGCGGAAGATGCACTGCCCAGCAGGCTAAAGAACTCATCGGCTACGAATGGAATACTCAAGGAATTAATCAGTTTGAAATCATACCCTACTATGGCGACAAAGGCTAAGAGCACTGAAGACGTCTTGAATAAGGAAGAGGAAATAAAGGCCTGGCAACAGAAGATTGCCGACGAATATACCTATTGCATGTTTTCTACCCTCAACCAGATGGTGAATTACCTGCCTATGCTGTTATTTGACTTCAAGAAGACCAAAATGTATGTAACCCTTCAGGGAGATAAACAGAATGAAGCATTTGACAGGAATTTGAAAACCACACTTGAGGGATTGAAAAAGGCTGATAACGCCTCCAATCGCTTTGCCATGCCAGAATGTTTTTTGGAGATAGGCGACGTAAACGATGTAAGCAATCTTCAAAAGGTGCTCGGTGAGAATGCCGAGGGTAAAAAAGTTCTCTGGAACATCACCGGCGGGCAACGGCCTTTCGTGATGGCCGTTTTCGAGTTGCTCAAGGAAGATGCTCGAAAAGACGATATCGTGATGTATTTGGAGGGCAACAAGGGCCAATTGACTTTTCTTAGGGTGAGCGCCAACAAAACGCTGGAAACAATCCGGACCAATGAGCATGGCATGGAGAAATACAACATACCAGCGCCTCATGAGAAATGGCTCACCATCCCCATCGCTCTGAAACTCATGGGCTTCACAGATACTAAAGCCATCAAAACGACCAAGAAAAGTGAAGGCAGCAAGGGCGAAAAAAGCGTAGAATTTGCACCCAACAACACAGAATCCGAGCCATACCTCAATTTAGTGGGCAAGTATTTATCCAATGAAACCCTCCGCCAAAAGCTTTTGGCGCTGAATAAAGGGCAAGACCACAGAGATGACGACAACAATATCTATCGTACCAAGTCGGTACTTTCCGAAAATCCACAGGCCTACTTTTCTGAATTAGACGAAAAGGAAGTTGAATTGATTTTAGCCCACAAATCCCGTCCCTACCCCTTCGGCCACCTCCTCGAGGAATTCTTCGCCTACAAAATCTGGAGCGTTGCCAAGGACCACATTGCCGAAATGGCCGTCAATATGCGCCTGTCCTACGATGACGAGCAAAAGCACCAGCAAGCAGAGGGCAACAACGTGGACGAACTCGACATTGCCGTGCTCACCAAAACCGGCCAACTGGTCGTATTTGAAGTCAAGAGCGGCGACATGTCAGGCGACGTGGCCAAAAGCACCAAATACACTACCTACGCTATTGCCGGCGTGTATGGCAAGCCTGTGCTGCTGATGCCCTTGCTGAAGAGCCAGTTGAGCGATTTAAACCAATTATCAGGACACTGGGCATACGGCGCCTCAGCCTCCGCTGCCCGCGCCGCCCGCCGCGCCCAACTGCCCATATTGGCGCTGGATGGCAATGAAAACGGCGACTTTGAACCCGCACTCAAAACAATCCTCAACATTAAATAATACGCTATGAGCCATACGCCTGACTACTTCCGCGCGCTCATCGGCCTGCACACCCTTACTCCGCTCCATGCTGGGGTGCTGGGCGGCGATCACATTATAGACCGCCCCATACACCGCGATGTGCATACCCAACTGCCCAAACTGAGCAGCAATGCCCTCAAAGGCGCCCTGCGAGAACATGGCCTGGCTAAAAATGCCGGAAAATTATTTGGAAAAACAGATACAGGTAACGGCGGCGGCGCATCCGGTTTGCTTAATTTCACCGACGCCCGCCTGCTTCTGTTTCCCGTGCGCTCGGTGGCGGGCGGCTGGGCATGGGTGAGCAGTCCTTCTGTGTTGCACAGGTTTCGCCAAGAGGCGGTATTGGCAGGATATGATTTTGCATCTGACTCGATGCAGGTGTTCTACGAGGCACTGGCCAACAGCATTGACGACTGCGCTATTTATGCAGGCAACAGCCTGACTGTGAATGATTGCCTCGTACTTCAACGACATGTCTTCCCCATAGAAAAACGCCTGACAGCAAAGCAGGTAAATGACTGGGCGAATGAGGTTCCTTTGTTGAAATGCCTCCATGATTTCGCCGAGCGTTTCGTCATCTTATCTGACGACAACTTCCGCGAACTCACCCTGCGCCACACCGAAATCCACACCCGCAACAAAATCAATGACGCTACGGGTGCCACAGGCGGTGGCTTGCTGTTTACAGAAGAACATCTCCCTGCCGAGTCGGTGCTGTACGCCCTGGCATTCTCCATGCCCGACAAAAAACAGCAGGAAATTGAGGGTGAATTAAACACAGACATTGATAAAATCAGAATAGGTGGCAACGCTACCCTTGGCAAGGGTTTCTGCCGGCTGCACTGGTGTTTTCCTTCCAACAGTGAAACTGCATCCCTATGAGTATTGCTATCCATCACCGCGATGTGGCGCTCAAAGCCCTCGAGTACTTCCGAAAAGATATAGCGGGGAAAGACCCTAAGCCCTACCTGAACGCCGTGCAAAAAGCCTTGCTTTTGCTCGGCAGCCAGGGTTTGCGCCGTACAGTATTGTACATCACCGCTCAAATGGGCAAAGAAGACAAAGGAAACGAAGGCATGGGCAATGACGCTCCAATTACCAGCTCAAAAGCCTATCAGTACCTGTACAATCACCTGGCAGAGTTTTCAGGCAGCGATCCAAGCCAATTTCAGTATGAAGTCCTGTGCCAGGACTCCAAGGAAGCCATTGCCCGGAAAGAGCCTCAGATAGCGCTATTTTTGCAATGTCTCAAGCATCTGGCGGAAAGCCACAGTAATATGAAAATGGAGCAGGCGGGAGGAAAAGCATAGGGCTTCTCATCATCGCTTCACATCTTGCCTCTTTTCTTCCCCTGCCCGTCGTCTATCCCTGAGCACGGCCACTCCTGCGTTGAGTTCGAAGCCGATGAGCAGGATGGCGCAGTTGAGTTGGAGCCAGATGAGGAAGGCGATGAGGGCGCCGATGGAGCCGTAGATTTTGTTGTAGCTGCCGAAGTTGTCCACGTAGAAGGAGAACCCCCAGGAGACGAGGATGCTCAGGAGGGTGGCCAGCATGGCGCCGGGGTTGAAGAAGGGCAGGGGGCGTCGGGTGGCGGCGCCGTATCGGTAGATGATGGAGTAGCCGGTGTAGAAGAGGGCGACAATGACGATCCATCGGAAGGCGAAGAAGGCCAGTCGGGTGAGCAGGCCGGCCTTGACGAAGGTGAACAGGGCGCCGAGCAGGAGGTTGCCAAGGATGACGAGGACGACGTCGCCGATGAGGATGAGGCCGAGGAGGAAGGTGAGTTGGATGGCGACAAGGCGTTTTTCCAGCAGGGAGCGGCGTCGGAAGGTGAGGTGGTGTTCTTTTTCGAAGCCATCCATGAGCGAGAGCATGCCGTTAGAGGCAAACCAGACGGCCAGGAAGAAGCCTAACGAGAGCAGGCCACTGCGTTGGCGGGTGGCGATGTCTTCGATGGTGCTGAAGATGAGTTGGCCGGCGCTGCCGGGCATGACGCGCTCGATGGACTCGGCCAGTACCTCGTCGAAGTTTTCGTACAAGGGCGTATAGGCCAGCAGGGTGAACAGGACGATGATGGAGGGGAAGATGGCGATGAAGAGGTTGAAGGCGATACTGTTGGCCCGCGTCATCAGGTCGTCGTTGCGCAGTTCGTCGCGGATGAAGCCCAGCAGGTTGTAGAGCGGGATGCGCTTTAGCCCTGGCAGTGAATGTGTTTTCGACCAGGTGATGATGCGCTCCAGCAGTGGGTGGCGCTCGATGTATTCTTGTATGCGTTGCAGGCGGCGCTTCGGCATGTGCGGGGGCAAATATACTTTGCAGCCGGGAAGGTGTGTGCCTGCTTGCGCCAAAAGGCCAATGGGCGGAATGGTTCGGATGGGTGGAAAGGGCTAACCGATGTGGCGAACGGTCGGGATGCGGTGCTTCATCAGTATCTGCGTCTTGTCTAACGGACGCCTGGCGCTTGGGTCAGACTCTGCCCGACAGTGGACGAGACGACTCTTCTGGCTGAAAGGAGTGCGCCCTGAGCGGAGCGGTTTATAGTTTTTTGAGCAGTTTCTGGGCTTTTTCAAAGTATGGCGAGTCGGGTGAGAATCTGCTGGCCAGTTCGCGGCAGCGCTCTTTATCGCCGGTTTTGAGGTAGCTAAGTACTAAGTTCCATTGGGCGAAGTCCCGGATGGCCGGGTCTTCAGAGGCCACTTGCGTGAACAGTTCCCTTGCTTGTGGCATTTTTCCCACCTCCATTTTGGCGATGCCGAGGTAGATGCGGGTCAGGTCGTCGTCGGGGTGGTTTTGCAGCAGTTGTTCCAGCAGCGCTTCCGCTTGCTTGTAGTGCTGGCTGTTAAAGGCTGTTTCGGCTTCGTACTGCAGCTGTTCCTGAGTGGCCGACTTCTCGACTAAGGCAAGCGGCGGGTGGATGGCAAACTGGTCGTAGAGCGGAGTGCGGAACAAGAAGTAGGCGGTTACCAGCAACGCGAAAGAGGCCGCCACGGCCATAATTGCCCAGTAGCGGCGAAAAACGGGCGTTAACTTCCCCCGGCTTTTTCCCGTCTGGGAGGAGTGTTGAGGGAAGTACTCCGCCCCTATTTGCTGCAGTTGTTGCTCCAGCTGGAGTCGCCCTTCTCTTTTGGCCAAAAACAGGCGCATCTCCTGGTGGAGTTGGAGTTCTTCTTTCAATACCGGATCTTCCGATATGTTCTTTTCAAAAGCTGCGCGCTCTTCGGCGCTCATCTGGCCGTCTAAGTACTTTTCTATGCGGGCAGTTTCACCGTTCATGGCGTCTTCTATTTAAAAAAAGTGATAACCGGCGCGGCCTATTTGCAGCGTTCGTGGAACAATTGTTTCCAGCGGTTCAGGCAGCGATGGCGTGCCTGGTACACGGCATTGGCGTTGGTCATGTTGAGTGTGCTGGCTATTTTTTCTACGTCGTCCTGCCCTTGGGCGTATAGTTGGAGCAAGCGCTGGCATTGCTCGCTCAGTTGTCGGAAGGCCTCTTCTAAGCAGTCCATTTTTTTCTTTTGCAGCATGGCTTCTTCTGCGCTCTCGAATTCAGGCGCTTCTTCCTCTTGTCTGTAAATCTCCTCAGCTCTTACGTCCGTTTCCCGTTTTTTTTGTCGCAGGCGATCGTACCACTTTCTTTTAGCGATGGTCATGAGCAGCCCTCCGAAGCTCCCATTAAAGGAGGCGCTGGAGCCACAGTAGCGGTCGTAGATGGCTATGAGCGCCTCTTGCATCAAATCGCGGGCATCTTCGGGCTGGCCGCCGTTATTGATGACCCAGTGCTTCAACGGAGCCGCATACTCCCGGTATATGTCTCGGAGTATGCCGGAGTGGCCCTGGCAGAGTGCATTCAGATAAGTCTCGTCGCTGAGTGGTTTCATTCGTTCGCGTTGACTGTTTCGCTCGAATTGGGGTAAAATTAGGGTGTTCAGGCAGGCGCTTCGTTCCGCTTTCAAAAAAATTTTCGGGGAGGGCGTAAGGAAAAGGCAGGCCTACCGATAGAAGGGCGTAAACGGTTTGTAACACCTTCAACATTCACCACTAAAATTGCTAAACAATGAAGCAAGTTTCTGTTCTGGTCTTAGCCCTCGTCTCCCTGGCTTTCGCTGCTTGCCAAAAAGAGGCTCCTCTTAACCCTGACCCCGTCGAAACCAGAAACCGCACCATCGTCGAATTGGGCAAAGAGTGGGGTATCATCATTGGCGGCGGCAGCTGCAATCCCGGTTGGGGCTGCTGCATCAAGTTCTTAAGGTATGATTATCTGCTCAGAACCAATGAGTTTGATGCAAAGCCTACTATCAAAGTAGGTCCGGATGGCACAGAGAGCTTAGTCTTGAGCGGTGAAGTAGCCTTCGATAACCTTAGCCAGGAGGTGCAGCAGCTTCTTTTGAACAAGCGGCCTATGGAAATCAGGGAGGATATCCCTGTTTACGAAGACATCGTAAAAGAGGCTTACGCCAACTCGGGCCTTAGCTATAAGGGACAAAAGTTCACCCTGCAAAAAGGACTGGTCAAAATTGACGGACCGGCACCAAATGGCAGCAAGCCGCCTAAGATTAAAATTACCATTACCGTCTCACGCGATGGCATAACCATCACCATTGAATGGTAATAGAGCCTGAGGGCATGATAGCAAAGGCCGGTATCGGCAGCGGGCACATCCCAACAACCTGTTGCGACCAAGGGGCAACCCAAATCAAATCATTCCACGAACCGATGATGCTCTTTCTCCTGCCCCTCAAACTCAAATGAATTCGCCGCAGATGCCAGCGCTATTCCGCTGGCATCTTTTTTTGTTTTCTACTTTCGCATGAAAAAGACGTTCTCGGATAATCCAAAGCCTTGTTACTCGATTCTTATTTTGGTCAAAACCCTGTTGTGTTTATGAAAAACGCCCTTGTTTTTTTCGTTTTGCTGATGGTGCGGACGCTTTTCGGCCAATCCTTGCCTGCGCGCGAGAGTGACTTCCGTTGGCACTGGCAAGAGGGGCGAGGGATGCACTTCCAGTCCATTTTGCCGCCATTAGAGCAGAAAGCCGGAGCGCCTCTGGCTTTTTACGATCATTATTGGGAGTTCGACGACGGCTCATACAGCCTGGAGAAGGAGCCGGTTCATCCGTATCGGGAAGCGGGAACGTATGAAGTTTTTTACCTGGCTACCGGCAAATACGACAACGGCAAGGCTCCGCGCTCCAGGAAAAAAAGCGTGCAAAGCCCGGCCGCAGGCGATCAAAAGAACGCCGTAGCCGAACATTCGCTCCAAAAGCAGCACCTTCGGATGCAGGCGGTGCGCAACCCCCGCGCGGAAGAGGAATTTGTCTGCATCCTGACGTACCGCAACCTCACGCCGGTGAGTCAATCCGGCCGGCTGCTCTTTTTTTTCAACGAGCGTGACTGGCCTGCCGCCCATTTCGATTGGCTCGAAGCCCGCAGCCATCACGGCGAAGTGGCGGAGGAACTGCTCAGCTATACTCCTTTCCCGTTTGCCGACAGCTACTTCATTGCCGACCTTCAACCGTCGCTGCTCAACGACTACTTAGCCTTGCGACCGCCTTTTGAAAATCCCCGGCATTTTGAAAACCTGAACCAACAGTACCGGAACTTCAAAGCATGGCGTTTCAAAGCCTTACAGCCGGGCGAACAGCGGCACCTGTTCATCTCTTTGATGGCCAGGCCCAACATGATAAAGGACACCTCGGCCCTGATTTACCTGTCGGGGCTGTACGAAACCGATGATGGGCGGGTGTCGGAGCGGTTCGACCTGGAACTGGAAATAGTGGCCTCCCACGACCCCAACTCGATAGCCGTTTCTAAACGCAGGATGAGCTTTCGCAGGGTAAAAAGCAAGCACCTCGATTACAAAATCCAGTTTCAGAACACAGGCGAAGGCCCGGCCAGTACGGTGAAAATTTCCACCCCGATACCGCAAGGGTTGAGCGCTCAGCGGCTTTCTCTGCTCGATTTTCAGCCACTCTGCGCTATTTGCCCCAAAAAAGAAGTGCCGTACAGTTGCTTAGACACCCAGATTCGGAAAAACGAACTGGTTTTCACCTTTAAAAATATCTACCTGCCGGGCACCCGACAGCAGGACGTGAACGACAGGGACTCGACAAAAGGCTGGATAAAGTACCGGATACACCCGGACAATCAGGTCCGGAAACTGCCCCTAAGCACATATGCCAGCATTATCTTTGATAAAAATCCGCCTGTGGTAACCAACCGGGCTCCTACGCATTTCAAGACGGGCCTTTCGCTCGCGCCTGCCGTGGGCAGAGGCTTTGACGAGGGCAACAGCAACCTCAGCCTGGGCCTGTTGATAGCCCCCTACAAGCCCTGGCGGCCGTTTTTACAGGGAGAGGTGTGGCAACATTTCCGGCAAGCCAATACCGTCAGCACCGCTTATCAAAAAGATACGTCCTGGTTCAAGGCAATTATCCAGGCGGGTGGCATGATTAGCGAAGCGAAAATAGACTCGTCTTACCGGGAGGTGTACGTCAGCCGAACGACGTATTTCCCCGACCTTTCCTTTGCGCTGATGCCGGGCTACCACCTGAACGACTGGTTGAGCTTCGGCGCCGGTGCGCAGTTCAGGCTGGCATGGCAAAAGACGGAAGAAGAGGTTACCTTTGCCAGCTCTGTTAGGGCGTTTAACCTGTCCACGAATGAAGAGATGAAAAATCTGAGCAAGGACTACCCGGAGCAAAAAGAGCTGCTGCAAACCAGCCGTTCCACCCAATGGGACTGGCATATGTTTGCCCATGTGTCCGTTGGCAGGGTTCGTTCTGGGCCCTCGGTAGGGTTGCGCTACTTCGTGCCATTAGGCCTCGACAGAACGGGCAGGTGGTTCGCCTTCCTGATGTGGCGTTTTTAACCCGCGCCCTATTTGCTCAGTGGAGAGGCTCTGCATGTCGCTGCAACAACGCTTTTACCTCATTCTTTTCGTGCTTGTGCTGCCGTTTTCCGGTGGGGCGCAGACGGGCCAACAGCCAGTTTTTTCTTTAGAAATGAGGCGCAGCGACTTTAAGGGAGACTCGCTGTACGGTCTTTATCCCAAGCAATATGCGGCATTTCGCCAAAAAGACGACCTCGCTGGCTGGTTGTATTGGATGTGGGACTGGCAGGCCCTCCACTTTGACTATTCGGAGCGCGCTTTGGCGATTTTAAAGACCGCTTTGCGCTCGGCATGGCGGCAGCCCGGGGACCCTGCGGAAGGGGAGGCCTTTATTTGGGTGAAGGTTAACGAAGGCTACCACTTGTACAAAACCGGGCGCATCCTGGAGTCGGTGGAGGCCTACGAGGCGGCCTGGTCTGCCTGGCAACGGTGGTCGCCCCCCGAATTCGAAGTGCTGGAGTACCTGGTGCTGCCGCTGGGGGCGCATCATACCCGTTTGGGCGACAATGAAAAAGCCCGGGCACTGTACGAAGTAACTTTGGAAAAATTCTCCCCCATGGCCCACCCAGCCCTGGCGGGTATTTACAACAACCTGGGGCTTACCTGGTGGAATGAGGGGCACTACGGCAATGCCCGCCGTGTTTTTGCACAAGGGTTGAATGTCAGAGGTATCGCACCCGCGCAGCGCGGGCTTTTACACCTGTCCATGGCGCAGGCCTATTTTGATGAGGAATGCACTAAATGCGCCGACAGTGCCGATTTTCACCTCAAGAAATCTTTCTTTTGGTTAGAGAAAGCGCGCGGGCACGCCGATTCCGAGAATGTGGAGGACTACCTCGCCGGCGCACTTTTGTTAAAAGGCCGTTTGCTAAGCCATCGGCAGGCGTATTCCGAAGCGCTGGTCGCCTATCAAGCGGCATTGCGCTTAAAGGCCAGCGTCATTGGCACTACCCGGCACCGCGACGTCGGAAAAATTCAGGTGGCCATTGGCGAGTTGTATTTGAAGCGCCATCAGCCGGACAGCGCCCTGCGTGCCTTCCATCAGGCACTGGCCGATTTGATTCCGGCGTTCTCACCCGACGATATCCGGGCGGTGCCGGACTCTACCAGCATTTACGAAGAAAACACCCTCTCCGCAGCCTTGCGGGGCAAAGCCGCTGCTTGCTTTGAACTGTACCAGCAGAACCACCAGCCCGAGCTGCTGCGCACGGCTTTGGGGTGCTTCCAAATGGCCTGGCTGACCGACACTCGCCTGCGCTTTGCGCTGCAGTATGAGTCGTCCAGGCTTACGCTGGTCGCCCAGCAGAGAAAATACGAAGAGGACGCCCTCAACGTCGCCTATGCGCTCTGGCAGCAAACGGGTGAAGAACGATACCTGCTGGAAGGCTGGGCCATTGCAGAGCGCGCCAGAGCGGTATTGCTTTTGGACAACCTGCTGCGTCTGCAACACCAACAACACCCCGGCCAGTCTTCGCCGCGTTTGAAGGAAGTGGTCCGCATACGGCGCCAGCTGGCCTGGGTGGAACAACAGCTCATACTGGAGCCAAACGCGCCGCAGCGCACGGAGTGGCTCCAGCAGCGCCAGCAATTGCTCGACCGCCTGCAAGCCGAAGAGCAGAAGAACCCCGCCTGGAAGGCCGTCTTCCACCACTCCACGCGCTGGTCGGCTGCTTCAGTGTCGCAATTGGCTGCACAGATTCCCGCGTATGGCATTTTGGAGTACTTTGTCGGAAGCGACAACATTGAAGTGTTTTCGGTGCAACACGGTAAGCGGGCCGCCTGGACGCGCATCCCGCGGCCGGACGCGCATGCCGCAGCGGTACAACAGTTACTCCAATTGATGCAGGCCAAAAGCCCCCAGCCGGATGGCTTAACGGCCTACAGAGACCTCGCGTTCTCCACGTATCAGCAATTGGTGCAGCCGGCTATTCGGCAGGCCTCCATAGATGCCAGCCACCTACTGATAATCCCCGATCGGTGGCTGGCCTTTTTGCCCTTCGAGGCGCTCATTACGGAAAAACACTTGAAGAACTGGCAGCAAGCTCCGTGGCTCCTACGGCAGTATTCCGTGTGCTACGCCTATTCCATGGCTGTATTTGAGGTGCAATCTCGCATGGCTTTTTCTCCTAAGGCCAATATCCTTCAGGTTGCTCCGATGTTTGACAAGGGTCAACATAACCTGAGTCCATTGCGGTACAGCTTGCAGGAAACGCCCGCTCGCGACATGTGCGCAAGCCGAGTCCTGATGTCCGAGGAAGCAGCATGGAGTCTTTTTGAGGACGCTGCGCCCGAATATGCCGTCTTGAACTTGTCCACCCATGCCGCCGCCTATGCCCATGGCGGCGAGCCTGCGATCGAGTTCTACGACGGCCCGGTGCTGCTGCCCAAAGCCTATTCGCTGTCCCTTCAGGCCGACCTGGTAGTGCTGAGTGCCTGCGAAAGCGGGCTTGGTAACTTTCACGATGGCGAAGGGGTCATGAGTATGGCTCGGGCTTTTACCTATGCCGGTTCAAAAGGGCTGGTAACCTCGCTTTGGGTCATCAATGAGTCGGCCACAGCTTCTATTCTGGCCAAGATGTACCGGTATCTGAGGAAAGACACGCCCAAAGACATCGCCCTGCACGCTGCCAAACTCAGCTATCTGGACGATGAGGACACCCCTGCCTTTCAGAAATCGCCGTACTATTGGGCTGCTTTGGTGTATATCGGAGACACAGGGCGCGTTCGCTGGCAGCAATGCCTGTGGCAACAGGCGGCGGTGAAATGGGGGGCAATAGCTGTAATGATGGCCGGGGCAGTATGGCTGCTGCTAAAATACCGAAGAAAAAGCACTCGCTTTAGACGGAGCTGACGGTAACTGACCTTAAGCAAGGTTGCTGCAGAATGAGGGGTTAAAAAATCGCAGAGGCTGCAGCGGTGTTTCTATGCAGTGAAAAGAACCAGTGGCCGTAAAAAAGGCTTCCACCAGAACAGGCGTCTATTCTTCGGTAGTGGGCGGCACGCCGCGTCGCGTCTGGTAGCCGCGGGCTTCGGCGAAGTTGCGCAGCAGGTTTTCTAAGTCGAGCAGAGGCTTGGGCCTATCCACGGAGCCCAATACGCTTTTCGTCTGGCCGCGGCAGGTGGTCGTCAGCGTAGACCAGGGAGCGTCCATGACTTCGGAGGAGATGCGTTCGGGGTATTGGCACACGTTGGTTTTTTTCAGCTGGCGGCGCAGCTGGCGCATTTCGTCGTAGGTGAGCTGAAAGCTGGCGCGGCCCTGGCGCTCGGCAAATTGCTTGCCCTCGTATTCGACGCGCCCGCTGGTATAGACGCTCAGGCGAATGACGGGACAATAGCCGAAGCAGGCGCCGGTCTGGAGTTCGACCAGCAGGTCTTTGCCTATGGGGTCAATGACAGGGCGGCAGGCCAGGGTGCTCAGCAGAACGAAGATAAGGAGGAAGCGACGTGGTGTCATGAATGGGAGCGAAGTTTATGTGGAAGATGGGTATCCCGAGGCGGGTGCTGTTTTGTTGCCCGGCAATACCTCCTGCTTATCACTAAGCGGGAATTTCCCGGAAAAGGTCTTCCAAAACGAGCACCTGATCAGCGGCACCAGCTGCGGTGTTTCCGGCCACACCAAAGGTAGTGATAAGCGTGTTGAAGAGGTGAAATTTATAGCCGGTATGGTGCCGGAAGACGGTCTGACGCACCCGCCACCTGTCTATTTCGGCTTTGCTCGGTGCGTAGGGTGTGCTGGAGAATTTGACCTCGCACACATGCGCGCAGCGGTCAGCCCGTTCGATGAGGAGGTCTATTTGGGCGCCCGGCAAGCCATCTTCGGGCAAAGCATAGAACGTATGGACACTGGTGCGCACGCCGCTGATACCTAAGGCTTGCTTAATCTGGTGCAGGTGGGTCAAACATACATTTTCGTAGCTGAAACCCGCCCACGAAAGGTATCGTTGCGATTGTGCTATTTGCCGGAAGTCGGCCGTAGGGTTGAGCAGTGCTTCTTCGATGAAATGCAGGTAAAACAGCGAGTACGGGTCCATGAGGCGATACACTGCGTCTTTTTTCTTTTTGCCATAGGCGCCGAAACGCCCGACGAAGCCCGACAGAGTGAGTTCATCCAGTACCTTGCTGAAGGCCCCCCCATCCGTCAGTTTAGTGGCCTGCAGGAGCGCTTCCCGCGTCATTCCTTGCCGTTTGGCTGCGAGCGCCCGTACAACGGAAACATGCGCTTCGTGATGCTCAAACAGCGCAGCATACAGGTTCTGAAATTCATGACGCAAGTAGCCTGACGCCTCGAAACATAGCCGGTGAATGTTCTCCGTCGGCGAAAGCCCGGCTTCCAGCAGTTCTAGATACATCGGGATGCCGCCAAGTGCTAAGTAAATCTCCAGGATCTGAAAGGGCGGATAGTGAATGCCGCGAGCGTGCAATAATTGCTCCGTTTCCCGCAGGTTGAACGGCGCCAGATGCAGCAGGCGCGTTACGCGGTTGTGCAGGCCGCCGCGGTCGTTAATCACCTTATGTATCATCCATGAAGCGGCCGAGCCGCAAATGACCACGACCACTTTTTTCTTGACGGCCCAACTGTTCCAGAAAAAGCCAAAGCCCTGTAAAAAGTCGGATCGGCGCGTTGCCAGCCAGGGGAATTCATCGAAGAAAAGCACCACTTTCTCCGGATGTGCTCGCCGTTCCAAGAGGCGACTGAGTTCGAAAAAGGCCTGCATCCAGTTTTTGGGCGGTTCTATGGCATCGTCTAAGCCCGCATAACGCACGGCCAAAGCAAAGTTTTGCAGCTGCATCTCTGTATTGCCGTTCTGCAAACCAGAAATTTCAAAGGCAATCCGGTCGCCGTACACCGAGCGCACCAGAAAAGTTTTGCCCACGCGCCGCCGCCCGATAACGGCCACCAACTCCGCCTTGTCGGAAGCTAAGGCTGTTTCCAATACCCGTTTTTCGTCTTTTCGACCTATTAAACCCATACCCGAAGTGCTTATCTCGCGGAATGTAGGGCAAATCTACCACATTCCGCGAGATAGAGTACCCGTATCTCGCGGAAACGTGCTTTTTGGGGGTAGATTCCGCGAGGTATGAGGTTACCTTGCGTGCATGTGCCTCAGGAATACGCCCTTTTCTGCGGTGCTATTGCCACAGGCTTACCGCTTTTCGCGCTGCTGGGCGATGCGGCGAATGCCCTGCACTAAGCGGTCGAGGTCGCTTTCCATGGTATAGACATTGGGCGTAACGCGCACGCCGTCGAGGTTTTGCCACACAATGGCAACGGTGTGGATTTTGTGGTCTCGGAAGAGGGCTTCGCTGATGTCGTTGCCCGAGAGGCCTTCGATGCCGAAGACGCCGATGGCACAGCCCCAGCGCGGGTCGGTAGAGGTGTAGAAGCGGATACCGGGCACATCACGGACGCGCTCCATCCAGTAGTTTTTGAGGTAGTGGAGGCGCTGCTGTTTGCGGGCGGTGCCGATGAAGTTGTGCAGGTCGAGCGAGTAGCCGGTAGCCATTTCGGCGGGGAAGCTGCGGGTGCCGAGGCTTTCAAACTTGCGGATGTTGTCGCCGTCGGGTTTGTCGTTAGACAGCAGCGCCCAGACGTTGGCGATTTTGTTGCGGCGTATCCAGAGCATGCCGTTGCCGAAGGGAGCGCAGAGCCATTTGTGGAGGCTGGTGCCGAAGTAGTCGCAGCCCAGGTCGGAAATGCGGTAGTCGAGCAGGGCAAAGGAGTGGGCGCCGTCCACGATGACCTCGATGCCGCGGGCGTGCGCAGCGTCGGCGATGCGGCGCACAGGGAGTATCTGGCCGCACCAGTTGATGACGTGCGTCAGATGCACCACGCGCGTGCGAGAGGTGAAACGCGACACGTAGGCATTCACCAGATAATCTTCGTCTTCGCTGGGCAGGCGCAGGTCCGCCCAGTTGAGGCGGATGCCGTCGCGTTTTTCGCGCTGTTTCCAGGCGTTTATCATGTTGGGGTAGTCGAAATGCGACAGCACCACTTCATCGCCGGCCTTAAGGTTGAGGCCGAAGATGATGGTGTTGAGGGCTTCGGTGGCGTTGCGGTTGAGGGCGATTTCCTCCGGGTCGGCGCCGGCCAGGTCGGCCAGGCCCTGGCGCAGTGGTTCGCGGTCCTGGTCGAGGATGCGCCACATATAATAGGAGGGCGCCTCGTTGCACATGCGGTTGTAGTAGTCTAAGGCATCCAGGGCGGCGCGAGGAGCTGGGCAAACGCCGCCGTTGTTGAGGTTGATGAGCGTGGGGCTGGCGGCAAAGGCGGCGCGAATCTGGCGCCAGAAGTCGTCTTCGCCTTCACCTCGTGGAGAGGGTAGGGTAGTGTCGGGTGGGAAGAAGGCAGCGCGGGCGTCGTGGTGCAGGGCGAGGGCGCCTAAGGCCAGGGCGGTTTGGCGGATGAAGCTGCGGCGGTTGAGCATAGCGGGCAGGTGTGTGGTTTTGTTTGGGCAAAGTTAGGGTTTTGGAATAGGGTTTTTCAGGGTAGAACTTCAGGAATAGGCGGGTGCGAGGCGGGAGCTCCGCACCGGCATTCGCAGCGCCCTGAAGAAACCTTCGTGCCTTTGGGGTGAAAATCCATTCGTGCATTCGCAGCAAAAAATAAAGCAGATCCGCGCCGGCAAGACGCTGAATAAAAAGCTGGCAAGGCCTGACACCGTCAGTTCATCACGAAATACATATCAATCTGGCCTTTGTGCTTGGCCTCGATTTTTCCGCGATACTGGCAGGGGAACTGTTCTTTGACCGTTTCGTAAACGGCTCCGGAGATGTTGATGCGTCCGCCGACGCCGGCCTGCTCGATGCGGGCGGCGACGTTAACGGTGTCGCCCCAGATGTCGAAGGCGAATTTGCGGGAGCCGACGACGCCAGCCACCACCGGGCCTCGGTGGATGCCGATGCGGGCCTCGAAGCGGGGTTGGCCCAGCCGTTCGCGCTCGGCGTTCCAGGCAGCGAGCCATTGTTGCATCTCCTGGGCAGCGCAGAGCATTTCGCGCACCTGAGCGTCGAGGGTATCGGTAAGGCCGCCGGCGCACATGTAAGCATCGCCGATGGTCTTGATTTTTTCTAAGCCGTAACGGGCTACAATGGCATCGAACTGCTGGAAGCAGATGTCGAGTTCACTGACCAATTGCTGTGGGGTGAGTTGCTCGGCAATTTTGCTGAAGCCGACAAAGTCGGCGAACAGCACAGTAACGTCGGGGTAATAATGGGCCTGGGTTCGGCCCATTTTCTTGAGTTCTTCGGCGACGCGCTGCGGCAGGATGTTGAGCAGCAGTTCTTCGGAGCGCTGCTGCTCCTGCCGGATAAGGGCATTTTTTTCGGCTAATATGCGGGCATGCTGGCGTGCGCGCAGGTAGCTGAAGGCTGCGCCGGCGGCGAGCACCAGCAGCAATGCCATGATGACGTAGTTGAAACGGCGGGCACTTTCGGCTTCGCTCAGGGCCAGGTTAGCATTGGCTACAGCCAGCGAGTCGAGCCCGCGCCGGTACAGGGCTGAGTCGAGCAGTACGCGCTGCTGCATGAGCAACATGGCGGCTTTCATCTGGGCCGCGGTCATGTTTTCGATGGCGGCCTCCTGTTCGGCCAGTTTGCGCTGGAGTGCCTGGCTGCTTTTGAGCAGCTGTTTTCGGTTCTCTTCAAAGGCCCTCTCCTGCTCGGCTATTCGGCGTTGGGCGGCTTCCAGTTCCTGCCGCATCTGCACCGATGGCGCTGTCCCTGCGGGTGGCTGGGCCTGTTGCTGCGGCGAAACCAAGCTGCTGCCGCTTCTGACCTGCGCAATTTGCGCCGCCCAGAGCGCGGCTTCGCGTTCGTTGCCAGCGCGCAGGGCGAGCTGGTGCAGCTGCTCTAAATTGTCCAGGATTAAGGCGCTGTTGCTGATGTTGGCCTGGCGCAGCACTCTCAGGCTTTGCTCGAAGGCTCCGGCGGCGCGGCGCTTGTTGCCCAGCATTCGCGCCCGGCCTTCTCGGTTGAGGGCAACGGCGCGCCACTCGGGTAGGTTCAGTTTGTTGCTCAGGCGTTCGGCATCTTCACTGGCTTCCAGGGCTTTATCGTATTGATGGGCCGCCATGTAAGCATCTGCCAGAGCAATGAACAACTCGACGCGGCGCGCGCCGCTGGCGGCGGATAGCTGCTCTTCTAAAGAGCGAATGACATCACTCTGGGCCTTTACATGCGTTACTAAAGCAAGGGTCAGCCAAAGGGCAATAGAAAGACGATTGTAAGACATGTGCAGGTAGGAGTGCTCTCTTTTGAGGTAAAGGTAGCGGTTCAATGCCGAGCAGCGCTTTTTTCGCGAAAAACGGCTGTTTTTTTCTGAGACAAAAACCAGACCATGCCGCCCTTTTGAGGCAACCGCTGACGCTCCGGTATCCGACAAAAGGACATTTTGTCGGGGCGTTTTCACTCAGGTAAACAAAGATTTACCCGCCCTGCATGCTGATATTTAGCACGAGGGAATGCTCATGCCAAAAGAGAGTTAGACCTGCTTGCTGGCTCAGAGTGCTTTTTCCAGCAAGGCAATGATATGGTCGGCTGAGTAGCGGCTGTACGTCCCTCCGGCTAATTGCATGCGGTGGTAGAGCACGCCGTCGGAAAAGCTGACCTCGACGGCATTGTCGTTGTCGGTGTTTTCTAAGCGAATGGTTTTGAGCGCCGATTGCAGGGCCTCGCGCCCCAGGTCGTCGCGGCAGATGCTCTGGAATACCTCGATGAGGCTGGGCAGGATGTCGTTCTCCAATCGGCTCAGGGGGTACTCGTCGTAAGCAGTGAAGGTGTCCCAGTTGATTTCCAGCGTCGGCTCAAAGCCGGTAATGGATTTGACTTGCTCCTTGAAGCCCGGAAGCACGTTGTCCTGGATGTGTTTGGCGAGGCGTTTTTCTGCGAGGCCCATAGCGTTTATTTTTAAGTGGTGTAAAAATTGGCCTCAAAGTATTGCTCACAGGGCTTTTGGGGGGCTATTGGTGTCGAAAGTTACGATTATTTAACAGTGACACCTGTGTACGTCGCCTGTTTAGCGTCAAGGAATGAGTCGCCTTTTATAGACAGAGGTTAAGTACAGAGATGTCGCCTCCTCATGCTTCGGAGACGACACCTCTTTTGGATGCAGGCGTTAGTGAACCAGAATACCGCTTATTTCTGGGTTTTCAGGGAGGTAATACACGGTTATCTCGCTACCTATCGGTTGGGAGTAGAGTCGCGGATGCTTTGCGCTGTCCTGAAAGCGCACCACAAATTCCGGGTGGAATTGATAGAAAACGTAGAGCAGGTTGTCCTCCGGCCTTTCTATCTTTTTTCGGCCTATGATGGTTGCCTTTGTGCTGGTGGCGTGCAGGCGCAATTGCCGAGAAAAATACGCCTGCCGAAGGTTGTCGCGTAGCGTCAGCACGGCAGCCCAAAGCAGCAACGCGCACAGCGAGGCCATGAGAAGAAGGCCACCAAATTTCAGCCATGAAAAGTGGCCGCTGAAGAGTTCTATCGCCCATAAACAGACGACGTAGCCCATCAGGCCGATGACGATAGCCAGGAAGCTCATGCCGCCAAAGTGGAGCACGGTTGCTTTCATGTTGGGATTGGCATCTACAACCTTCAAGTTAGGGTTGAACGTCTTTCGTGCTTGTTCCATGAAGACTTTTTTGTTTTGCTGGTTAAAAAGTTTGTTTTTGAAAAGGCGCCACAGGAACGTCCGCTGGTATTTTTGGAGTGAGCGCCTCGCATGAAACATTCGTTAAAGGTTGTGAACGAAATGAAAGGGTGACTGGCATTTAACTCAATGAAAATCAATTTTTTAGTCAGACTTCTCCCGTTAAAGTCCGTTATGGTTTGTTAAAGTTACATGCCTGCTTTTGGCCATTCGGTGTTGGCTGGCTGGATTTGCTGCAGACGCTACCTTTGTTGCCCAAACACATTTTTACGCTCGCTTGAACACTATGCTACGTATCCTTTTCCTGCTGGCCGCTTTCGTATTGCCGCTGCTCCCTTTTCACCTTTTAGCCCAAACGCCGGAGCGTTACGTGCGCGCTGGCATCCGGCTCGAAGGCCGGGACATGACAGACCTGGCCCGCCTGGGCATCGAAACAGACCACGGCCTCCATCTGCCAGGAGTGCTGTGGGTAACTGACCTGTCGGAGTCGGAACTGGCTCAGGTGCGCCAGGCCGGCTTCGACGTGAAAATCTGGATAGAAGACCTGCAGAAGGATTACGAAACCCGCCTGCGCGAGTCGGCACCGCGCAGTTTCCCCTGTCCTGCTGGCGCTTTTCCGGACTATCCTGCGCCGGCCAACTACACCTACGGCAGCATGGGCGGCTACCACACCTTAGACGAAATGATGGCTGTGCTGGACGACATGCGGGCCCGATTTCCGCACCTCATCAGCGCCCGAACGCCCATCACTTCGGCGCCCGTGCACACGTGGGAGGGGCGTAAAATCTGGTACGTGCGCATCTCGGACAACCCAGACACCAACGAAGCCGAGCCCGAGGTGCTTTACACCGCGCTCCACCACGCCCGCGAACCCAACAGTGCCAGCCAGCTGCTGTACTTCATGTGGTATTTGCTAGAGAACTACGCCACCGACCCGCAGGTGCGCTATATCGTGGACAATGCCCAACTGTACTTCATCCCATGCGTCAACCCCGATGGCTACGTGTTTAATCAAACGTCCAATCCCGGAGGCGGCGGCATGTGGCGTAAAAACCGCCGCAACAACGGCGACGGCTCCTTCGGCGTAGACCTCAACCGAAACTACGGCCACTTTTGGGGCTTCAATGACTTAGGCTCTTCGCCCAACCCGAGCGGCCAGACCTATCGCGGCCCAGAGCCCTTTTCAGAACCAGAAATACGCGCTATTCGCGATTTTATGCTGGCGCGAAACTTTGTCTTCGCCCAGAATTACCATACGTACGGAAACCTACTCATTCACCCGTGGGGGTACAGCGATGACGTCGCTGCCCCGGATTTTCCGCTTTATGGCCACCTGTTCGCCCGTGAAAATGGCTACCGCGTCGGCACCTCCGGGCAAACGGTAGGCTACGCCGTCAACGGCATCTCGGACGACTGGATGTACGCCGAGGCGGGCGCCCGCGCCTTTACACCGGAGGTGGGCAACGTTTTCTGGCCTGTACCTGTGCAAATCGAGATCCTCAACCGCCAGTGCCTGTGGATGAATTTAGCTACGGCGCTGAGTGCCTTGCGGTATGGGGAGGCAAAAGACCTTTCGGCGCCCTTTTTCAACAGCCTGTCGCCCCAGGTGTCGGTGGAATTTGTTCGCTATGGTCAGCAGCAAGGGCCGTTTACGCTTTCCCTGGCGGCGCTCAGCGCCAATGTGGCCGCCGTTTTTCCGCCAGAACGCCAGATAGCCCCTGGGCTCTTCGAGAAAACAACCTTATCTTTTGACCTCCAGCTAAAGCCCGACCTCTTGCCGGGTGAGGAGGTCATCTTGTTGTTGCGCGTTAGCAACGGCGCTTTCACCCACACGGATACACTTCGGAAGGTGTACGGTGCGCGCGCATTGGCTTCTTTTACGGATAACGCCGTCCATCTCGCCAACTGGAGCGGCTCTTGGGGATTGACCAACCTGTTCACGTGCAGCGCGCCGAATGCGTTTACGGACTCACCCAACGGCAACTATGCGCCCAATGCGGACGCGCGTTTTGTTTCCAAACCCATTTCGATACCGGCTCAGGCCCGTGCTGCGCGTGTCCGCTTTTGCGCCCGCTGGCAAATAGAACCTTTCTTCGACTACGTCCAGGTGCGGGCGTTCAACAACAATATGGACATACCGCTCTGTGGACGATACACTCGGGCCGCCACCAACCTGAGTCAACCGCTCGACGAGCCTATTTATGAGGGGCAACAGCTCTCCTGGGTAGATGAAAGCATGGACTTGTCCGCTTTTATTGGCCAGACGTTTCGCCTCATGTTTTTGTTGAAATCGGATGCAAGTGTCCAGATGGACGGTTTTTACTTCGACGACCTGACGGTGGAGTACGATGACCTGTCTGTCGGTGCGTCCGAACCTTTGACGCCGTTGTCTATTGCTGTGCAAAGCACGCCCAATCCGGCAGATGCCTATGCTTTTATTCGCTGGGACAGCGTTGCCGCAGCGTCGGGTGAGCCTGCGCGTTTACTTGTGTTCGATGCCCTGGGCCGCTCGGTAGGCGAATGGCCTGTAGCATTGGACGCGCCCGGGCAGGTATGCCTTCCAACGGCGCAGTGGCCGCAGGGGACGTATTTCTACCGCATCCAAAGCGCAGCAGGTATTTCGCCGCTGGGACGCTTAGTGGTGTTGCATCCTTGAACACGACTTCCAGTATGTGATAATAATCTTGTTTTCAAGGGATTATCTTCTCGTGTTAGCGTATGCTTGAAGCAGAGATGCTTACGGGAGTCATACTGGCTTCTGACTGGCGTCATTGAGGACATTAGGGCCAGGCACTCACATTTGCACAAATAATAAGTGCATACTGGCTATGAAATTCGAGTATAACCTGTCCATCGGCGAGATTATCGGTTCTTTTTTGATGATGATGGCTGTAGTCATCGTCGGTATTTTTAGCCATCAATACTGGTTAACAGTGTTGGCCTTACCGCTTTTTCTGCGCGGACTGCTGGGCTGGTGTCCGTTGAAGACTTACCTGAAGTCGCGCAAAAAGATGGCGTAGATTTTAGATCGCTATTTTTGGCAAAAGCGCCATTTCATGATAAAGAAGGAAAGGCGCGTCCGTTACCTTTGCGCCATGCGAGCTGCCGCCGTTATTGGACTAATAGGAGTCATACTGGCCCAGGCATGGATACGCACTGCCTGGGTGCTCGACTATCATTGGCGGCGGGCTGTTTATTTGAAAGCATGCGAGAATAAAGCGCGCCCGCAGCTGCATTGCGACGGTAAGTGTTACCTGCTCAAGCAAATCAAAAAGAGTGAGTCGGCGGGCGATACTTATCCGCCACTGCCGGAGGCGTTTCGCCAGATAAAGGAAATCACCCTTTTTGCAGAAAGCCTGCCGATGTGGGAGGTCGGCGCTCTTCGAGTGGAAAAGCAGCTCGTAGAGTGGTTGTATCGTTTTTCGCTTCCCATGGGGCAGGGTCGTGGCGTTTTTCATCCGCCCGAAAAAAGCTAAAAGCGCCCAGTTCGAGCATTTTGCCATCAATTACTCCTGTCGCGGCGTCTTTATCTTTGACGTCGGACATGTCCTCTATTCTGGGGGCAAGTGCAGGGAGCCTCTTGTAATGGACGGCACTTAAGGATGCAATCGCTACTGGGCAGAGGGTTTTTCGGCTTCGCTTAGCGGAGCAACCCCCTTTTTAAGGCAGGTACTGACGCGCCTGTCTGCTTTTCCTTCATTCCATCATTTTTCATTGAAAAAAACTATGCAAAAATATCTCTTGGGCCTTTTGGCCGCCGCTTTAATGGTTTCAGGTCTTGCTTCGTGCAAAAAAGACAAAAAAGAGGACGACCTGACCGGTTTCAACGATGTGGAAATTGAATTTGAAAACCGCGCCGGCAACAAGCCGCTGGTTTTTGGCGTAGAATACGAGAATGCGCTGGGTGAAAAGCTGAAGTTCACGACGTTCAACTACTACGTTAGCAACTTTGTGCTCATCAAGGACGACGGTTCGGAGTTTGTGGTGCCGAAGGACTCGTGCTACTTCCTGTGTAAGCACGAGGATCCGAAGACGCGCAAGATGAAGATCCGCAACGTGCCGGCTGGCGACTATAAAGCTATTCGCTTTATTATAGGTGTGGATAGCCTCAAGAGCGTTAGCCCGGCCAGCGAGCGCCTCGGTGTGCTCGACCCGGCTACCGGGGCGCAAGGCATGTACTGGAGCTGGAATGCCGGCTACATCTTCGTGAAAGCGGAGGGCACGTCGCCGCAGGCGCCTGTGGATGCTGGCGTGAACGACCGCATCTTCCAGTACCACATTGGCCTGTTCGGTGGCTTTTCCAGCCCAACGCTCAACAACATCAAGACCGTTACGCTGGAACTCCAGCACGGCGAGGTGGCCAAAGTGCGCCGCAACGGCGGGCCGCATTTCCACATTTACGTGGATATTTTGGAGATGTTCACCCGCCCGAACAACATCAGCGTGGCCGCCAACCCGAAGGTGCATGCCGGCCCGTTTTCGAAGAATTTGGCGGACAACTACGCCGATATGTTCATTCTCGACCACGTTCACAATCCTTGATTTTGCTCCGGGCCGGAGCGCCTGCTGCTTGTGGGCAGCTCCGGCCTTTTTTCACCTACCACCGACAACCAGCGCTATCGCCCGGGCGTTTGTGTACGCAAAAGCCTTTTGCCATGAATAAGTACCTCTATGTATTTGCCATAGCCGCTTTGGGGGCGTGGGCGGGTTGCCGCCCGGAGCCGCCGGAGTCTATTCCATTGCCGACGAGTATTTGCGTGCGCACTCTCCACCACACGTGGCCTATTCCGGCCTGCACTGTTTATGTGAAATACTTTGCAGACTCTTTTCCCGGCTACAAGCGCCCGCGCTCGTACTTCGATGCTATGTTCATCACGGACGGCAACGGTCGCGGCTGCATCAACGGCGTACCCGAAGGCCGCCACTGGCTGATAGGTATCGGTTACGACAGTCTTTACTATCCGCACGACGTATTCGGCAACCTGCCGGTGTACATTTCGCTGGACGAAGGGCGCGGAAAGGTGGATACCATTCTTTACGTCACAGAAGAACACTGACATCGCCATGCTTCAACCCATACTTCGGCCGACGGTAACCCTGCTGGCCTTTCTGATGATTATAGTTGTCGGCTGCCGCAAAGACGACCCAAAGCCCGCTTTTGAGGGGCCATTCTTACCGACTAACTTTCCCAAACCCGTCTATGACCTGAGTCAGAACCCGGTAACCGAAGCCGGCTTCGCATTGGGTAAAAAACTCTTCTACGACCCCATCCTTTCGCGCGATAACACCATCGCCTGTGGTGATTGCCACATCTCCTACGCCGCCTTCACGCACCCCGATCACCCCGTCAGCCACGGCATTGATGACCTGCTGGGCCGCCGCAATGCTCTACCCATTCAGAATATGCTGTGGCGCACCAGTTTCTTCTGGGACGGAGGCGTGCCGCATTTAGACATCACCCCGCTCAATGCCATTCAAAGCCCGGTGGAAATGGACGAACAGCCGGGGCGTATCCTGGAAAAACTGCGTGCCCACCCGGAATACCCGGCCCTGTTTAAGGCTGCTTTTGGCTCGGAAGAAATCAACACAGCGCGCTTCCTGCAGGCGCTCTCGCAGTTCATGGCCATGCTCGTCAGCGCTAACAGCCGCTACGACCGCTATGTGCGCAACGAACCTGGCGGAACGCTTACCGCCGACGAACTCGAAGGGCTGAACCTTTTCCGTCAGAAGTGCGCCTCCTGCCATGCCACCGACCTGTTCACGGACCAGTCGTTTCGGAACAATGGCTTAGACAAGTCTTTCTACTTCGACCAGGGGCGCTTCGAGGTGAGCGCGCTGCCCGAAGACGAAGGCAAATTCGCCGTGCCCTCGCTGCGCAACATTACCGCCACAGCCCCCTACATGCACGACGGGCGCTTCAAACGGCTCGAACAAGTGCTCGACCACTACGCCTCAGGCGTTCAGGACTCACCTACGCTCGACCCGCTGCTGCGCCAACCCGACGGAAAGCTGGGTATCCCGCTCACGGCCGACGAAAAGCGCAACATCATTGCCTTCCTCGGCACCTTGCGCGATGAAGATTTTCTGCGCGATAAGCGGTTTGCCCAGTGAAGGGTGTCTTTTGGCTTTTTACCACAAAGGCACGAAGAGGCATTGGAGAGGCCGGGTGCTTTATTCTGGCCACGTCTGTACATCTGGGGCTGCGTTGATTGCTTCCTCTGGCATTTAGCCTGCGAGCCTGAAATGCTTTGCTTTCATAGCGGCACGGGTTTCAAGGGTGTATTGCCCTTTGTGTCAAGTGTTTATTCGCGAAACTTATCCAGCAAGTCGGCCAGTTCGCGTGCTTCGGACTCGCTCAGGTGGTTGCCGGGCATGTGTTTGGGGTCGGCGAAGCCTGTTTCATGGATGGCTTTTAACAGGGCCTTACCTGCCTCCGATATGGTGATGACGGCCATACGGCGGTCGCGGCGGCTGGTGGCACGTTCTACGTAACCGCCTTTGTGCAGCTTATCCACTAAGCGGCTTACGTTGCTGCTGCGGTCAATCATACGCTCCTTGATATCGAGCACCGACAGGCCCTTGGGATAGCTCCCGTTAAGGATGCGCAGGATGTTGTACTGCTGGTGTGTGATGCCAAAGGGCCGCAGGCTGCGCTGGATGTAGCAATCTAACCAACTGGCCGTGAATAAGATATTCAGCAAGGCCCGCTGATGCGGCGGCAAGGGGCGTGAGCTTTTGAGTTCTGCTTCAAGTTGCATGCGTGTGAATACCAGGGCAAGAAGGGCGTTTCGTGAACGATGTTCCTTAGTCGGAACGGCTGCGATTTAAGGCTATGCCCGAAAAATGCCTGTTAAATAATTGAACAAGATGGATGGTTTTGAAAAAAAGCCGTATTTTTCGCGCCGACAGCGTTAAAGTTTTTAATCCCGCCTTTCTGGCGCTTGCTCACCCTTTCCTGTTCTGTGGTATGTAGCAAAACGCAGCCGGGTCTTACGGCTATTTTGAGTCAAAAAAATTGCTTTTTTAACGAGCATCGCTACTTTATCTCTTCCCTAACCACAGTATTCTTAAAACCGACGCGCCATGAATACTTTTTCATCCGACGTAAAACGCTGGTTGCAAAGCCGGCCCAACGTAATACAGGGCCGTTCTTTTCCCTTTGGTGCCTATTCGTGTACACCGCTCATAGAGGGTGCTGCGGACGGTTCCGACACGGGGCGGCCGACGGCCTTTTTGCTCAGTCGCGACAAGCGCATTGAGGTGGTGGAGCCGGATGGGCCGAACCAGAACTTGTGGAAATCGCTGCTGTTGGAAATGGAGCAGTGGCAGGTGCACGCCGAGGGTACAGAAGGCACATCCTCCGAGTACTGGTGTGGCTGAAAGGCTGATGCTGCGTTGGCCTTGCTTGCTGCGATAGAACTTTTAGTGCCTTGCTACGGCGGGGAGAGTCTATTTTTGCCTCGACGAATTACCACCGGACAACGCTTGGTCAAGACTTATGGCAAAGAAACACCCTGCATCCCGCCCACAGCCACAGCATAAACACAAATCTGCGCCGGCCAAAAGCGCCCCGGTGCGGCGCGAAGCCTCTGCCCGCCCGGCCGCTTCTCCCGGTAGTCGCTGGGAGCCGGCCGGATGGCTGCGCGTGGCGCTGGCGGTGATGGCTGTTACGGCGGCGTGCTACATACCCTCGCTCAACAACGATTTGGTGAACTGGGACGACGACCCCAACATCACCGAAAACCCGAATTTGCAGCGCATTGACCGCGAAAGCCTGTTCAACATCTTCGACCTGGATAAGGGCAACGTCATCGGTAACTACAACCCGCTGCCTATCCTCACCTTCTATCTGGAAAAGTGGGCCGTGGGCGAGTTCAATACGACGCTTATCCACTTCAACAACCTGCTGCTGCACGTCCTGACGGTCTTTTTTGTCATCCGGCTGTTGTTGCACATGGGCATTGGCATTGGCGGTGCGGCTGTGGGTGGGCTGTTGTTTGGCATTCATCCGATGCGGGTAGAGTCAGTCGCCTGGGCCACCGAGCGCAAGGACGTGCTCTTCGCCGTGTTCTTCTTTGCCGCACTGATGTACTACGTGCGCTGGATAAAAACCGAAGATGCCGGCAAGCGCACGACGCTTTACATTGGTATGGTCGTGCTGGCCATTTTGTCGGGCTTCTCCAAAGTGCAGGCCGTAACCCTGCCGCTTTCGATGCTGGCTTTGGACTATTGGTTCCGGCGCCCGCTCACCCTCCGCCTGATTTGGGAAAAAACGCCGTTCTGGATCATCTCGCTCCTCTTCGGTTTAGCCAATATTTACACCCTGCGCCAGGCGGGTTCTATCAATGACGACGTTACCAACTTCAACTTCTTAGACCGCCTGTGCATTGGTACGTATTCGTTCAGCGTGTACCTGTACAAGCTGTTCATTCCATACCCGATGTCGCCGTTGTATCCATATCCTCGGCCGCTGCCGATATGGGTATATCTGTCGCCCATTGTTTTTGCAGCGGTGTGGTACGGCGTCTATCGCATGTGGAAGGCCGACCGGCGCATTTGGGTGTTCGGGATGCTGTTTTTCTTCTTCAACGTCATGTTCCTGCTCCAGGTGCTGGGCGCGGGTCAGGGCTTCCTGGCTGACCGCTTTACTTATGTGCCCTATTTCGGCTTTTTTGCTATAGCGGCCTGGCTTTATCACACGTATGCTGCTCCCAATCCGCAGTGGCGCCCGCGTGTTAACTACGCTTTAGGCGCCCTCTTTGTGGTTTACGCCATCTGGACGGTGCGTCAGATAGGCATCTGGAAGAACGGCGGCACGCTGTGGTCGCACGTGATGAAGTACGAACACCGGGGCAACTCGCTGCCCTACTGGAACCGCGGCCAATACCTGCGCAACAAGGAAGGCAAGTACGAAGCGGCCTTAGAGGACTACACGATGGCCATCCAGATAGAACCTGATAACCCTGAACTGACCAACAGCCGCGGTAAGACTTATTTCGATATGGCCACCAGCGGCAAGTACAAAGGCCGCGAGGCCGAACTGACTCAGAAGGCCCTGGCCGACTTCACGGATGCGCTCTCGAAGCCGAAAATCAAGCCCAAGACAAAGGCCGAGATACTCATTAACCGCGGCGCAGCCCTGGCCTCTATGAACCGCCTGGAAGAGGCGCTGGCCGACCTCAACGCGGGTGTGGCCTTAGACCCGACCAACAAGAACGGCTACCTCAACCGCTCGCTCACGCACTTCCACCTGCAGCGCTACGAGGAAACCATCCAGGACTACACCGAGTACCTGAAGATTGATCCCTACATGCCCAACATCTGGTACGAGCGCGGCATGTTGCGCCGTTCGCTCAACCGGCCCGACGAAGCGCTTGCCGACCTCAACCAGTGCCTCAAGCTCGACCCGAATTTTGCCCTGGCTTATTTGGAGCGCGCTCGCGTGTATGCCCTCAAGAACCAGAAAGACCTGGCCCGGCAGGACTACCAGCGCGCCCAGCAAATGGGCCTGCAGATGTCGGACTACGACCGGCAACTTCTGAACAAATAAGCGGGTTATGCCACGCTCTGCTACCGTTCTGTTGCCCTGCTATCGCACCGACGTTGTCGAGGCGGGCTGCGATGAGGTCGGGCGCGGCTGCCTGGCCGGCCCGGTGCTGGCTGCGGCGGTCATCCTGCCTCCTGGCTTTTCGCATCCTTTGCTGACGGACTCCAAGCAGCTGAGCGAGCGGGAGCGCGACCAGGTGCGCGCCATCATTGAGCGCGAAGCGGTGGCCTGGGCCATCGGCCGCGCTGAGGTGGAGGAAATTGACCACATCAACATTCTGCAAGCCTCTTTTTTGGCCATGCACCGCGCGCTGGAGCAATTGCCTGTGCAGCCCGGGCATGTGCTTGTGGACGGTAACCGCTTCCGGCCCTACGGCGACATTCCGCACCAGTGTATCGTCAAGGGCGATGGGCTGTATGCCAACATCGCAGCGGCTTCTGTGTTGGCCAAGACGCACCGCGACGCTGAAATGCGCCGCTTAGCAGAACAATTCCCGGCCTACGGCTGGGCCGAAAACAAGGGCTATCCTACCGCTGCGCACCGTGAAGCCATCCGGCAATACGGGCCCACACTACACCATCGGCAATCTTTCTGCCTGCTGGCCGAGGGGCGGCAAATGCGGCTATGGGAGCACTGAGGTGCCGGGAGAGTAAATCCTTCCTTTCCGGCACCTCAGCGCCAGGGTTTTATTTGCCTGCGCTCTTGATATACTCTTCGACGAGTTGTTTGTAGTAGGGCTTAAGGGCGGGCGAAACCGTTCGGAACAGGTCCACTTCGGCGCGGCGCTTTTTAAGGTACTCCTCTAAGGCGGGCGGGAGTTTGGGCTGTTGTTGTTGGCGTGCGGTTTCGGCCTGGCGCTTGTCGTCCTGTTCCTGTTCGCGTTCGGCGCGTTCTTCTTCGAGCAGGCGGTTGAGGATTTGCTGCTGGCGGCGGAGGGTTTCGTTGGTCAGGCGCTTGTTGACGAGGTCAATTTCGATTTTGTCCATTTCCTCCATGATCTCATCTAAGGCTTTGCTGCCTTTGCCTTGCTGCTGTTTTTCTTTTTGTAGTTCGCGCAGGGCTTTGCGCAGGGCGGCTTGCTGGGCAGCCATTTGGGCGAATTCTTTGCTCAGCCCTTGCTGGCCCTGTCCCTGTCCCATGCGTTCTTTGAGGCCTTTCATTTGCTCGTTGAGTTCGCCCTGGCCTTTGGTGATTTTGTCCATGGGCTTTTTGCCGTCTTTGCCGCTGCCTTCTTTGCCGGGTTTGCGGCAGGCCCCGGAGCCGGGCATGCCGCTGTTGGCGTCGGCCTGCATGTTGTTGAGCACTTCGGAGAGCATGAGGGCCAGGTCGTTGAGGGCCTTCATGGTGCGCTGCTGGAATTCGCTGGCCTGGGTGATGCGGCGCTCTTCGAGGTTGTCTAAGCTGTTGCGGAAGCCGTCTTTGATTTCGCCGACTTTTTCTAAGATGAGGCCTTCAATCTGGAAGTTTCGGCTGGCTAAGGCTCGGAGGCTGTCTTCGACGATGCGGAAGTCGGTGCGGATTTTGGCCTGGCGCTGCACCAGTTCGACGAAGGGCGGCGTGTTGATGGGCGTGCCAGCAAAGCGCTGCATGGTGGTCTCCTGGTCGAAGGAGAGGGTGAGCAGGTTTTCGAGCAATTGGCGCAGCATGGCGATGTCTTCCTCCAGTTGCTGCATTTCGCTTTGCTGGCGGTTTTGGCGCATTCGGTTGGCTAAGTTTTTCATTTTATTAGCCGCCTTTTTCTGCTGTTTGCTGGCTTTGCTGCCTTGCTTTTGCTCCAGTTGCTGGTCGGCGTCTTTCATGTCCTGCTGGATGTCCTGCATTTCGCGGCGGTTGTCTTCGATTTTCTCTGGGCGTTTGAGCTGCTCGTTTTTGCGCAGCATCTCTTCGTGTTGCTTGGCGATTTGCTGCATCTGCTGGTTGAGTTTGTCCTGCTCCTGGCGCAGCTGTTCTTCAGATTTGGTGCCTTTTTCGGTTTCTTCGGCCAATTTTTCCTGGTCTTTGGCCAGCTGTTCCAGTTGCTCGATTTGCTGCTGGAGCAGGTTTTCGACCTCGAGCTGTTTGAAGAGCTCCTCTAAGCGCTGCAGCTGTTTTTCCAAATCTTCGGCCTTGAATTGCATTTCTTCGGCCTGCTGGAGCATTTCGTCGCGGCCCATTTCCTGGAGGAGTTTTTCGATGTCCTCCATGAGTTTCTGCATATCTTCGGATACGGCTTCTTCAAACATTTTTTGCAGTTGGTCTTCTT
Organism: uncultured Saprospiraceae bacterium; assembly: GCA_964646615.1. Taxonomy (GTDB): domain Bacteria; phylum Bacteroidota; class Bacteroidia; order Chitinophagales; family Saprospiraceae; genus M3007. Next base: position 5,798 of record CAZYEV010000071.1, on the reverse strand, counting down.
TGCGCTGCAGTTCTTCGTTGTTTTGTTGGTTGAAGTCCTGCTGTATTTTGCGGTTTTCCTCGAAGTTTTGGCGCGCCTGCTCGATTTGCTGGTTGAGTTGCTTTTGGCGGTTGAGCAGTTTTTCCATGTCCTTGCGCGTTTTCCAGTCGAGTTCGCGCATTTGGAGCACCTTTTGGCGGAGTTTTTTCATTTCCTCCTGGATTTTGGCGCTTTCGCGCAAGGCGGCTTCGAGTTCTTTTCGGATTTCATCGTTGTTTTGGGCCTGCTCGCGGCGGTATTCGTCGAGGGTGGGCATGCGCCACTGCATGACGTTGGTGCGGGCGCTTTTGCTGCCGTTGACGCCGTCGTTGTCGAAGACTTCGAAGTAGTAGGACACCTCGTCGCCCGGTTCTACGTTGAGGTCGCGCAGGTTCCAGGTGTAGTCGTACTGGGTTTGCTTGCCGGTGGGTTTGTTCAGGGGGATGGTTACGAGCGGCAGCTGGCCGGTTTTGGCTTTTTTGATCTGGTAGTTAAACGTCAGGCGGAGCAGGCCGTAGTCGTCGGAGGCGTCGCCGGCGAAGAAGCGCATGAAGTTATTGGTGCTATCGCGGAATTCTTGTACTTCGATTTGCGGGTGCAGGTCTGGGATGACGGTGATGGTGTAGGCGACGGAGTCGGCGTGCGGCAGTTCTTCGTTGCCCAGATAAATGAGGTAGCGTTCGTCGCGCAGGGCGCGGCGGTTGAGCAGGAAGAGGTCTTTGCCCTGACGGCGGGCGGGAGTGATGTCTTCTTCGCCAAAGCGCAGGTGCAGCTGGTCGGTGTGTTGGGCGTTGAAGAACCAGCTCAGTTGGGTACCCTGCGGGACGACGAGGTCGCCTACGTTGGCCAACTCTTCATCGGCCCGTCCGATGTAAGCGGGAAACTGCACCTTGACGCGGAAGGCTGCAATGCTGGGCCGACGCACCACGCGCAGGGTGTAGTCGTCGCTTTCGACGCCGCCGCCGAAAAGGCGGAAGGTTACGTCGCGCTGCACATTTGCGAAGGTGTAGGTGAATTTGTTGGGCGCCTCTTTGGTCAGGCGATATTGCACACTGCCGATTTCAATGAACAACTCGTTGGGCAGGGCCGTGCCCTCAACGCCCACTTCGAGGGTGAAGTCGGTGAATTGAACCGCGCGCAAAGCATTGGTATTCACTAAGAAGCGGAACGGCGCTGGCTTCTCGAACTTTTTCGTGCTGTTCCAAAGGCGCATGGTGCCCTCCTGGATGATATTGGGCGCGCCCAGCAGCAGAAACAGCAGCAAGAACAGCGGCGGCAGGGCATAGCGCAGGTATTTGCGGTTTTTGCTCAGGTCAATGGCCGCCTTGAAGGGTACGAGTTTGATTTCCTCGCTCTTTTGCTCAATGGAGGCGTTTATCAGCTCGGTGTAAATGGCGTTGTTAGCCTGTTGTTTGAGTTGCAGGATGTTGAGCAACTTGTCTTTGACGTCGCTGAAATGCGCTCCGATAATCTGGGCCGCCTGTTCGTGGCTGATGATCTGGCCCAAACGGAAGTAATGCAGCAGCGGCAGGGCAATCCACCGATAGCAGGCGACGCCCGTGGCTAACAGAAAACTCCACAGCATGGCCGTGCGAACGCCCGTGCTGAAGTAAAAGTAGTATTCCAGCACGTTGAACAGGATGAACAACCCCAGCACCACCCCCACCGTGTAAAGCGCGCCGCGCAGCAGCTGGTTGAGGTAGTATTTGCGGATGAAACTATCGAGCTTTTCGATGAGTAAACGGTAGTTATCGCGTTGCATGGCAGGTGAGTTTTTGTGTAAAAATGCCCGGTGCGGGCATATAAACGTCGCCTCCGGTAGGCGTCTTTTTAGCAGGGCCAAAATTGCGGACAAATCTCGACATCAAACGAATGAAACGACGACAGGGTTGAACGCCGGATGGGCAGCCCCGCTCTGAAAGGGAGAATACCAACGGTCATTTGCGGGGAATGCTGGGCTGCTGAGCGACCTTTTGCGCGCTAATCACAAAATCCATTCGAGCCGTTTGCCATTTTTTCTCGTCTTTTGCCTCCAAACTGCATAAAACAAAGGCGTCATGAGCAAACCCGTTACTTTTCTGTGCATTGCCAGCTATTTCAAAGGCAACGATTTTTTACGTGGCATGAAATCCACGGGGGCAACCGTTTACCTGCTGACCTCCAAAAAACTGGAACACAAGCCCTGGGCGCGCGAGGCCTTAGACGATATCTTCTACATCGAGCAAGGCCCAGAAAATCAATGGAATATGGAAGATGTCGTCAAGGGCATGGCCTGGCTGATGCGCACCAAAAAGATAGACCGTATCGTGGCCATTGACGACTTCGATGTGGAGAAAGGCGCCTATCTGCGAGAGGAGTTTCGCATACCGGGCATGGGCCAGACGACCTACCGGCACTTCCGCGACAAACTGGCTATGCGCATAAAAGCCCAGGAGTCGGGCATTCCGGTGCCGGGTTTTTCTTCGTTATTCAATGACGACGACATTCGGCACTTCGCTGCGCATTATCCGGCGCCCTGGATTGTCAAGCCGCGCGGTCAGGCTTCGGCCACAGGCATGAAAAAGGTCTACAACGCCGACGAGTTGTGGGCCCACTTAGACACGCTGGGCAGTGAGCGGCACCTGTTTTTAGTGGAGCAGTTCAAACCCGGCAACGTCTATCATGTGGACGCCCTTACTTCGGGGGGCAAAGTGGTTTTTGTGCGCGCCTCCGAGTATCTGGCCACGCCTTTTGAAGTGGCCCACGGCGGTGGCATTTTCCGCACGGCCCTCATGGACCAGCGGAGCAAGGATGCCAAAGCGCTGCTTAAGCTCAATGCCGATGTGCTGGAGTCTTTTGGCATGAAATACAGCGCCTGCCACACCGAATTTATCAAGTGCCACGAAGACGGCAAGTTCTACTTCCTGGAGACCGCCTCGCGCGTGGGTGGCGCCCACATTGCCGACATGGTGGAGCAGGCTACCGGCGTCAACCTCTGGCGCGAGTGGGCGCGCATCGAATACGCCGAAGCCACGGGTCAGAAGTACGAGCTGCCTCCCGTGCGCGACGATTATGCCGGTCTTATCGTTTCGCTCACTCGCCAGGAATGGCCCGATACGAGTCAGTTCAACGACCCGGAACTCGTCTGGCGCATGAGCGATATGAGCTACCACATCGGCCTTATTGTCCGCTCGCCCAAGCGTGAGCGCGTGCTCGAACTTTTGGACGATTACGCCCATCGCATTCAGCGCGACTACCACGCCAGCGCACCGGTGCCGCCTAAGCCATTGGTATAATGGCTTTCATCCGTCCCGAAAGCAGTGGTTGAAAAAGTTCACCACCCTGCGGTCGGTGATCACATCGCGTTGCCGAATAGGGCGCCGCAACACCAGGCCCTCTAAAGTGCGGCAGCGGCTCAGTGCCACATACAACTGCCCATGCTCAAAAGCACCCCCTTCGAGGTCCAGGACGACGCGGTCGAACGTCTTTCCCTGGCTTTTATGAATGGTAACGGCCCAGGCTAAACGCAATGGCAGCTGCTCGAAGACGCCCAGCACCTCGGTGGTCAGTTCGCCCGTTTCGTTGTGTATTCGATAGCGGACGATTTCCCATTTAGTCCGCTCGGCATAAACCGTGCGTGTGGGCTGGTTGGCCTCCTCTACAGCAACCTCTACATAGGTGTTGTGCAGGCGTTTAACGACGCCAATGGTGCCGTTGACGTATTCGCGATCCGGGTCGTTTTTGATGAACATCACCTGAGCGCCTTCCTTGAGCGAGAGGAGCCTTTCAGTCGGGTATAGCGAGGCGTCGAACTGGCCCTGTATATCCGCCTCATAGGTGCGCGAAGGGCCGGGTAAGCGTCGTAGCGCTTCCTGGTTGATACGATCGGCTGTGGCATTGCGCGCGCACAGGGTGATATAGCCCTCAGTGTCGGAGAAGTAAGGGCGGCAACGCTCGTTGAGCGCACTCAATTCTTCCGGCCCGACGGCATTGGTGCGCACGGCTTCGAGCAAACGCAGGAAATGCGCCGACTCCTGGCGGTACACCCGCTTGAGCTCCACCAGCGAAAAACTGGGCCAGGCATCTTCAAAGACCTGTGCGTCAAAGAAATAGGGAGAAAGGTAGTAATCCCGGAAATAGATCCGCTCCGTCTCATCGCGCGACACCACGGGCGGCAGCTGGAATGGGTCGCCGAACAGCACCACCTGCACACCGCCAAACGGCTCAATACTTTCGCGGTTGACTTGAAGAAAACGGTGGATGCCGTCCAACAGGTCGGCGCGCACCATCGAGATTTCATCAATGACAAGCGTATCTAAGCGCTGATACAGCTGCTGGCGTTCCTTCGGATGAGCCTTTCGCGAGGCCTCTTTGGGCGTCAGGATGCGCGGTGCAAAGCCGAAGAAGGAATGAATGGTCTGCCCGCGCACGTTGATGGCTGCCGTGCCCGTAGGCGCCAGTACCACTACCTTTCGGCGCGTGGTATTGCGAAATAACTGGAGCAGCGTGCTCTTGCCCGTGCCGGCCCGACCGGTAATGAAGGCATTGCGCCCTTGCCGCTCGAGTACATCTAAGGCTGAGCGGAAGTCCTCATTGAGCAATAAAACTTCGCGGTCAAGCATCGTTTCGCGAAGGTAAGCACATTATGTTTGCCCGCAATGGCGGAAAAGTCATCAGCAAAGCATCTGCTCGTCATCGGTGGCCCTACGGCTTCAGGCAAGACGGCGACGGCCGTTCAGGTGGCTCGCTACTTCGATACGGTCGTGCTGTCGGCCGATAGTCGGCAATTTTACCGCGAGATGAGCATCGGCACGGCCAAGCCTACGCTGGCGGAGCGCCAGGGTGTAACGCACTATTTTATTGACACCTTGAGTATAGAACAGCCCTATAGCGTAGGCGATTTCGAGCGCGACGCTCTGGCCGTGTTGGCTGACATTTTTCAGCATAGAAACATCGCGGTGCTGGTTGGCGGCTCCGGGCTGTATCTGCAGGCCGTGTATGTGGGTCTGGATGCGTTCCCGCCCATTTCGGCTGCCACGCGCGCCCACGTACGAGCGGGTGAAGCGACGGGCGGCCTGGCCTGGCTCCAGCAACAGGTCGCCGAACGCGACCCGGAATACTTCGCCACGGCCGACATACAAAACCCGGCGCGTCTGCGCCGTGCATTGGAGGTTTGTCTTGAAAGCGGGCAGCCATTCTCGTCGTTTCGCCAGCAGCAGAGTGTCCCACGGCCCTTTCGCCCTCTGCTGGCCTTACTGCAACTACCGCGAGCCGAGCTTTACGCTCGCATCGAGCAGCGCGTAGATGCCATGGTCGCTGCCGGCTTAGAGGAGGAAGCCCGCGCCCTGTGGCCCTACCGACACCTGCCTGCCCTGCGCACCGTAGGCTACGAAGAGTGGTTCGACTACTTCGAAGGCAATATCAGTCGCCAACAGGCCATTGAAAAAATCAAGCAGCATACCCGCAACTACGCCAAACGGCAGGAAACGTGGTTCCGCAAATACGGCAACTGGACGCCCTTTCATCCCAATGATGTGGAGGATATAATTCGATGGGCGGAAGGAGAAATGGCCAGCCAATAGGCCGATTGCTCATCCACGCGGCTGAATACGGCGCATGGATGTTTATTGGCCGTCAGCGACCTGTTCGGCCTTCCAGGCTTCGATGTTTTTGGTTTTGCTGGACAGTTGCACGCCGAGGGCCACCACAGGTTTGCCTCGGTTCCAGAAGGCCTGGTGGTATCGGTTTTTGCGGATTTGCTCCAGGGCGGCATCGGCGCTTTTGTCGAGTTTGAACTCCAG
>CAZYEV010000070.1:0-2803 GCA_964646615.1 uncultured Saprospiraceae bacterium | reverse complement strand
GAAGACGACACCTCGGTTTGGCTAAAATGAGCAATTCTACTTTTTTTTAACACCCACCCCCTTGCGAAAAAGCGATCACCTCCTGTATATTTGCCACCGTATTGCCGCGTCGGCAGATCAGGCCTGAATGAGCGCAAACCGGCACAAAAACTTTTTCCTTTTCACCATTTAAACACTCGGTTACCATGAAACACTCTTCCCATCACCGAGCACAAACCCCCTACAACCAAACGCACGACGCACGACGCACGACGCACGACGCACTTGAAGAAATGGGCGGCAAAGATAGGGCTGCTTATGCTTAGTTTGTTCAGTTGGACAATGGCGAACGCACAAGCCCCATGCTGTTCTAACGTAACGCCCTGGATGACATTTGAGAAGGATGGAGATACGATTTTGCCTTTTTGCGATCGGTTGCAATTCAGCGCAGATTTTTGGAACGAGAGTGAGACGGACTCCTGCGATGTTCTGTTTTCATTAGAGGTGATTTTTGAGATCCCCGGGACAGATACCTCTCTTTTGCTTCCGATTAGCTATCTTGGCTCGATGAACTTCGAGAAAAGCATGCGTCTTGGATCAAAGCCAGGGACGGGTGCTATTGCCCAGCGCGTGTTCAGCTTTCGTTATGAAGGCACAGTACCACCTTTGGGGCCTGATAGCCCGCTTTCGGTGCTTTTCGAGTTTATGCTGGAACCGTATTTAAACAATGCTTTCTCTCGTTACGAAGTATTTTTCCGGTTTGTGGACTCGTGCAGCATGATCATCTCTGAGAACACCATTCCATTTGTTTTCAACGTTGTGCCCGGTCTTGCACGTACACCGATTAGCGGGAAGGTATCGGATTTGATAAACGCTGGTCGTTTGCTGAGCAACTCCTGTAGCAACGCCACGGTGGAGGCGCATACTATCAAAGATGTGCTGGAAGTGGATGTAGATTACTGCTTTGATGGTACCTCCAGCAATCGCTCATTGCTGTATCTGCTTCCGGGCACGCAGATCATTGTTCGCTCGGGTGTAACGCTTGCGCTGGACGAGGCTCGAGTATTCACTTGCGATACGCTGGCCAGGGGCATTTTGGTGGAGACAGGCGGCCATCTTGTCGCGGAGAATTCCTCAGTGGAAGATTGTCGCTTTGCCATTGATGCCCAGGTCAACTCGACGCTGCGCGCCGAAGGCAACGCCCTGAAGAACAACTACGTGGGCATGCGTTTCGACATGCAGGGGGCGTCATCGCCAGCGCGGGTGGATCAGCTGATTTTGGGCAATGCGTTTACGAGCACGCGCCCGCTGAAAGCGCCGTATGTGGGTATGCCGGAGGTGGTGGAGACGCGCGGGTATTGCGGCATATTGCTGCGCGACTACGACGATTTCAACGTCTTTGGGAGCCAGACGAACACTTTCAGCCAGCTGGCCAACGGCATCGTGGGCTACAACAGCACGGGCAACATTGGGAACATGGTGTTTGACGACCTCAAGTCGGTGGATGCTACGCCGATATATCCGTTAGAAGGCTATGGCGTTTACCTGTCCTCAACAGCCAGCGGGCGGTGGTTCAACGTGAACTTTTCCTGGACGACCATGACGTTTTCGGGGGTGAAGCGGGCTGTTTTTAGCCACAACATGGCCGGCAAAGTTGAAAAGATTGAAGCAACGGGCGTAGGCGGTGGCATTCAGTGGCAGCGCAGCGCGCTGCGCGATGTGCGCCTGCTGAACAACACCATTCGGGCCGAGTCCTTTGGGATTTACTCGTGGGGCAATGAGCCGCTGCGGCCCATTAGCGCTATGCAGCAGAACTTCATCACGGTTACAAGTGCTTCGGGTCTGAACATCGGGCCGGCTCGCGGCATCTGGATGGATGAAAATGGGCTGGTGGGCGCCCCCCCGCTGCGCGGCTGGCAGGTAACCAACAACCTGATAACCCTGCAGCGCAGCGGTACGGGCATCGGTTACCGCAGGGGCGTATTCGGCTTGCTGCTGAACAATTACGTTACCCAGACCTCCGGCACGGGGCTGTACCACGGACTGTTGTGCGAAGACCCGGTGTTCAGCGAAATGGCCTACAACACCCTCACGCGCAGCCAGCTGCAAGGCGATGGCGCCGGCATCCTCAACCGCGGAGGCTCGGCCAGCGCCTATACCTGCAACATCGTGGACAGAACCACCCGCGGCATGCAGTTCCAGGACATGGCCGACCTGACCAACGGCGTGCGCGGAAACCGCTTCAACGAACACATCACCGGCCTGCAAATAGACCCCGGCAGCGCCATCGGTATCCAGTATCACACCGGAAACCGCTGGAACCTGCAATATATTGACCCAAACCAGGGCATCCTGGGCGGAAGATGCTTCGGCAATGTAGAGCAGTCCCGCTTCTACGTGGACGGCTCGGAAGACCCGGCATACCTCCCGGTGGTGGACCCGGAGGACTGGTTTGTCAATGAGCCGAGTCCGGGCACGTACCGGTGCGATCCGCCTTTTGAGTTTGGGCCGCGGAGCGACGGTCCCACGGGTTTGGACGCGTTGGTGGCTTCGGGCGGGTCGGTGTCTGGGGTGTATGGGTCGGAGATGGCGTGGAAGGCGGCCTATTGGCTGGATTTGACGTTGTTGCGGAAGCCGGCGCCTGCACAGGACGGCCTGTATGCGGCTTTTCGGGCTGACCACGTGACGCGCTCGAGGGGCCGTCGGGTGGTCGTTGCCGGGGCCAGAGGCTGGCGGTTTGGCCTTACGGCCCACGTGACCGCGTCGCCGTCGCCCTACTCGAGCGCACACCACGCCAAATCAGTCAAGGTGGGCCGCATCGGAG
>CAZYEV010000069.1:0-83483 GCA_964646615.1 uncultured Saprospiraceae bacterium | reverse complement strand
GGATTCCAATGCCTCCACCTTCGCAAGCAAGGCCATGACCAAATCCTTCAATACCAATATGTCATTCGATAACTCCATCAACCAGATTTGTTCGCTAAAACAGTTTTACATTGAATTGGGTTGGATGCCTAAGTTTTTACTAAAAATTTAAGAAATCTGACTACGTTAGGTCAAAAAAGGTTTGCGCTATTACCAGGCGAAGGTCTGAGTGCTGTTAGTCTGACTAAGCGGTTTTATTATCACGAAAGCAGCTTTCCTTCTACGGCAGAGGTAGCACTCATGTACGACGAAAAAAACTTGAGTGAGCGCGACCGTAAACGTTTAGAGTGCTTCAAAAACTTATTTATTGAGGAAAGAATTGTAGAAACATGCGTTGAAATAATGAATAATGGTTTCCAGGAGAAAATAAGTTTAGTGAATCGCTCGGAGTATTCGGATTGGAATAACCAGTTTGATTATCAGATGCTTTATGAGGAGAGCCTTAATAAAGATAACATTCCTAATACACAACAATTAAATTTGCTAAAAGCACTTCACAAAGAGCTAAAAAAGAGGCTTAAAACCCGCTATTATGCCGTTGTCGTCTTTGATGGAGATGAAATGGGCAAATGGCTTTCGGGAGAAAATAACCTGACAACCGATAACCTGGAGGATTTTCATAAGGTACTATCTCGGACTTTGCACGAATTCGCTAAAGAAGTTAGGATTTATTTAAGCAGGTCGAAAGGCAACGGGCAGGTTGTATATGCTGGCGGCGATGACTTTCTTGGATTTGTCAACATCCATTACTTATTTGAGGTAATGAAGCATCTCCGCACTCGCTTCAATGATATAGTGAACACCGCCATATCTGGCTTTAAAAAACCAGATAAGCATATAACTTTCTCAGCCGGCATCGTAATAGCACATTACAAGATGCCTTTCTCTGAAGTATTGAAGAAGGCGAGAGATGTAGAGAAATTGGCTAAAAAAGAGGGAGGGCGGAATGCATTCGGCATTGCTGTGATGAAGCACTCAGGCGAAATTCAGCAAGCCATCTATAAGTGGGACGCTGATAAAGATAGCCCTCAAGGATGCTCTAATTGGGAAGCACTGGAGCAAATATGCCTGTCCATAGATAGGGAAAATGGTGATTTTTCAAACACCTTTATACAGAATTTGACCACTGAAATTGCAGGTATTGCTGGGATTGATATGCAGGATTTCTTATCGGAGACACTCGTGGAAGGTCTTCCAGCTGTTATACCTCTGGAAATAAAACGGTTAGTATCGAGATCATACGAAGAGGGAAAGAAAAAAGACAATAAAAAAATCGAAAGACTATCAAGCACAGTTACCCGGCTTTGGGAGCATTACCCGGAGGATATTAACTATCGCCCTCGCAATTTCATCCACGCTTTACATATTGCTGATTTTATCACTCGCAAGATTGGACAAGAACTATGATAGCTGAAATTAGTGCTTTAGATACCTTGTTTTTTCGGGATGGAAAGCCCTTCTCTCGCGGTGAAGAGACGTGGGCCGATGGAGTATTTCCCCCATACCCATCTGTTATCTATGGAGCCCTGCGAACCTACTATATAGCTCATCATGAGTCTCCTTGCTCTGGAGAAACCGTCAAAGAAAGTGAGAACATTGTTATCAGGGATATCCAGTATTTAATATCTGATGAGGATAATAAAAATAAGGTGGACAACTACTTACCGATGCCCTTAGACATGGCTGAAATCGAGTCTAATACAAAAGGGCGAGAGAAAGAGTATGATGTAATCCGCCTATCTCTAAAGAAAATAGATAACCTGGTAAGTAATCATCCATTCAAATGGCTATTGCTCCCCCCGGAAGGGCAGATTGTCGAAACCGTAGAAGATGGCCTTATACAGAGAGATGAGCTAATCGTCTATCTTCAGGATGCAAAGACAGAATTTAAGATTAAAAAGATTATTGATCACGCGAAAAGCGAGCCCAAAACAGGAATAGGCCGAGATGACTACACCCATACGGCATCCGATGCTCTTTTGTACCGCGTAGGCATGCGCCGTCCTAATAATCTTCAAATACTGGTGGAATTTGATTGGCCTTCTCAGCAAGCAGCATTGGAAACAAATAGGTTCTTTATCAAGTTGGGTGCAGAGAATAAAGTGGCCAAAGTAGATAAACGCCGCCGGTCCTTCCGCATTCAACCAGACGATATAGAATTGAAGAGCAATCGTTTCAAATTATACCTTTCCACTCCAGCAATCTTTAAAAACGGATGGATGCCTGATCTTGCCAAGCATGGGATAAATGCTCATCTCGTTGCTGCAGCAGTAGGTAAGCCTCTTTATATTGGCGGCTTTGATATGGAAAAAGGGGAGCCAAAGCCCATGCACCGGGCCGTACCAGCCGGTAGCGTGTATTTCTATGAGACATCCGATAGCATAGATGCCGTTAAGGCCCAACTATTTGGAAAAGCCATATCGGATAAGATGCCTGAACAAGGATTTGGCATCGCCTATTTAGGAAATTGGAATTTATGAGCGATAACATGAAAATTATTACTACAGTAGGCACCTCTATCTTCACGAATTATCAAGACAAAAGAGTGACAGATACTCTTGGGAGAGATTATGTCTCTATTGATAAGGCATTGGAGGTTACCAGACTCCAAAAAGATGGAAGTGATGTACCTGCCTCAGGTATTTATGGAGAGGAGTTCCAACCACATATTAAAAGATTAAAAGAGGTTATTCAAGACCTCTGGTATGCTTATCCCGAAGATAAACCCAACACAAATGCTTCTGCTGAAATAGCGAGCATTCTAAAAATTGCCGCCCAAGAGGAGGCGCCCTGCGAAGTACACCTTATAGCTACAGATACTTTGCAGTCCGTGCTCGCAGCAGAACTCATTGTTGGATGGTTTGAGCGGTTTCCTCAGAGCAACATCCAAAAAGTATTATTTCAACGCCAGGGTAGCGAATTTGACTCTCAAAAGTCAAATGATTACATAGTCAAGGATTTACGAGTGAGCGCTTACAAAGATTATGACAAGGGATTCTTTAACCTTTTTGATTTACTAAGTCGTATATTAAAGAGCAGCCACGAAAACATCGTTTTTAATATCACTGGTGGATATAAAGCAATTATTCCAATAATGACTCTATATGCCCAGATTGAGCGAATACCATTAAAATATATTTATGAAGGCAATGTTCATCAAGATGATGCACTCATAACTTTAGATTATGTTCCTTTTCATTACGACTGGGGACTTCTAGAACTATTGGCTGACTACATAGAGGATAAAGACTTAAGAGAACGCTTACCGGAGGATAACATAATTTTGGACACCTTGAGAAAATATAAAATAGTCAAAAGCGACTCAAGAGGTCTGACTATACTTGGGAGTTTAATTGAAAAATTTACAAATATCAGACTCTGGGAAGGGAAAACTTCCTTTGGATACTTTGCAGAATATAAAGTCTATGAGGCTGTAATAGAACAATTCAATGAAAAAACCACTCGAGGAGTGGAGTATTGGTGGGATCTTACAGACAAAAATAAATTTTCAAATGTTCCAAAATATAATAAGGACAACACTAAAGAAATAAGAATCGAGTTTGACTTAATTAGCGAAGTAGACGGAAAAAAAATTTGGTATGAGGTTAAGCCTTTTTCACGCATAAGTCTTAATAAAGCCTATAAGCAAATACAGCAGAAGATAGAGTTTAATAAATATGCTTTAAATGAACACATTAGTAAGTTCCGGCTTGTTCTGTATAAGTTTGACTTTGAACAATTAAAAAGTGGACAGCAAATAATTAAAATTCACGAATTTTTAAAATCCAATAAAATTGATTTTGAATTGTGGTATTTTGATATTCCCGTCAACTTCGATGCCCAAAAAATTGATAATAAAGCATTTTTTGAAAGAAAAATAGAGTTGAAAAGATACGATATTTAACAGGCATTCACGTAATAAGAAAAATCTATTTATGTACAGAAAAGCACATCCCTTATTTCTCATCTGCAATACGCCCACCCACGTAGGTAGCGGTAGTGAATTGGGCGTCGTAGACCTTCCTATTCAGCGGGAGCGGCACACAGGATTTCCAAAATTCGAGGCGAGTAGTCTGAAAGGCAGTCTTCGCGAGGCTTTTGAGCGGAGCGGAGCAGATGAAGTTACGACTCATCGCGTCTTCGGTTACGATGATGCTGCTGCATCTGAGACGGTGAAGGCCCACTTTAAAGATGAAACTCAATTCGCTGGTGCCATTGGCTTTACAGATGCTCGCCTGTTGCTTTTTCCCGTCAAAAGTATGAAGGGGGTTTTTGCATGGATCACCTGCAAGCGAGTACTGAAACAATTTCAGAGCGACATGCAGCTGGTAAATCCAGATTTCAAAATAGTAGAGCTCGATGGCAATCACTTAAAAGAGGAAACATATCTTTTCTCAAGCCAAAGTAATGTACGAGAAGGCGACTCTGTCATACTTGAGGAATATACATTTAGAGTCTCGAATGAACTCAATGGGTTAGTCGGGATCAACGGAGTTAATTTCCCAGATTGGCTTGCCAAGAAATTATTTAACGATGATGGCTCCTATTGGTCAGAAAAGATAAAGAAAGATATTGTGGTATTGCCTGATAATGATTTTAAAGACTTTGTTAATCTCAGTACCGAAGTAACTACTCGTACGAAAATAGACAATGCCACAGGTACAGTGGCCCAAGGTGCTTTATTTAATGAAGAGTATTTGCCTTCTGAAAGCATTTTATACTCTTTAGTGCTGACGGCCCCTGAATTCAAAAAAGAAAATCGTCTATCAGAAGAAGAAGTTTCCAACTTTTTCAACAAAAATCTGCCATCGGTCATCCAAATAGGGGCTAATGCTACGTTAGGAAAAGGTATTGTAACCACTAAAATCATAGATCTATGACTCAAGAAACAAATCGTACAGGATTGGAACAAGGGCGTGCGGCTCAGGCCTATCAATATGCTGTCGAAGGCTCTAAATTATCTAAAAATAAGGAGTATAAGTCTTATGTAAAGAAGATGCCCATGTTGATTAAAACAAATGGCTTAGGGGCCGCCGTAGCTTTTGCTTTCGCAAAAGGCTCCAAAAACGGGATAGCTCAGACAAACGAGCCATGGGGACTTATTTACAATCAACTGGAAAAGTGGCTTACGAGCAAAGGAGAAAAGATTCAAAATAATCAATTAGCTCAGTATCTTACCAAAACCTCCAGTGCATCATACCGCTCCATGACCATAGAAGTACTGGCACTTCTCAATTGGATGAAGCGTTTTGCTGATGCTCTGATAGAAGGTGAGAGCGAGGAATAAAAACGATAAGATATGGAAAAAGGCACACTATATATTGAAAAAACTAAGTCCGGCAAATTGATTGCGTGGATAAGTTTTGTCAGGTCTGATGGAAAACCGGCCCGAATAGATGTTACATTCTGGGCCCCTAAAGAAGAGGATATTAATAAATATAATAACACTTCTTGCGAGTTCCTACGTGAAAAGGGCACTTTAATTAAAGTAAAGACCCACGATGGTGTGTTACATGAAAAATCTCCTACGCCAGCCATGCCGCAAGGCTCATCAAGTTCAGGCAGTGTGAATATGGGTGGCAACTCTATACAAGACAGTTACGATCCGGTCTTGACTCTTTTACCTGCAGACACTAAAGAGGCATTAAGGCGGATAGATCCTGATAATTTTGCCTTAAAATGGCAAAAGGCTGCTCGACATGTCGAAAGCCAATCTTCTGAAAAAAATAAATTCATGTTTTTCAAACGCGAACGAAAGGGTGAAAACTTTGAGATAAGAGCAAACTTCGACAAAATAGATTTTAAACAAATCGCACAAAGAGAGTTAAAAAATGCTAAAGCCATTCTCGGAGATAATTACATCCGAGAGGCCGTATTTCGCACCCAATGGCGTTTGGTTCAAGGGTTAGGACATGAGTCGGTTTACGAGACCTCTATGACTTTACATCACATATACGGCATACCCTATATTCCTGCCACCTCACTGAAGGGCGTAATACGCAGCTGGATCATCGAAACAACTTATTATGGAAAAGAAGAAGAAGCCTTAGCTGATCCTCGTTTCTGTGACTGGTTCGGATGTCCGGCAGAACTTGTTATTGATACTAAACAAGGTAAACAAAGATTTCCTTCGTACTACAAAGAAGCGAGAAGAGGCGCACTTGTGTTCTTTGATGCCTATCCCATTGAGTCACCGAGCCTGAGGACGGATGTTATGAATCCGCACTATGCACCCTATTACTCCGACAAAACGGGTAAGACTCCTCCCGCGGATTATCATCAACCTATACCTGTTTTTTTTCTCACTGTTGAAGAGACGCCTTTTCAGTTCATTGTGGGAAGTAGAGAGAAAGACACGTTAAACCAAACGCTTAGAAATGGAATGACCATTTTTGATTGCCTGAAATATGCCTTAACGGAACACGGCATTGGAGCTAAAACATCCGTAGGCTATGGCTACATGAAACCCATATGAAGCATCATGCCCACCCTCCTAACCTTCCTCGGCGCCATACCTTATGAGTTAACGCGCTATTATTTTGAGGGGCAACGCGATGCTGCCAGCGGGCCAACACCGTATGTTCAAGAGGCTATTTTGCAGCATTTAAACCAGAGTAATGAGCGAATAGACCGGGTACTTGTATTTGCTACAAAAGATGCTCAGGCAAATAACTTTACGCGCCGCATCGAGCGTTTTGACCGAGAGAAGAATTTGCCAGTTTACAGCGAACAAGAGCCTGGTTTAGAGCGGCGTTTGGAAGGGTTGAAACAGGCCGGTGTGATAGGCGATTACAGCTGTATTACCATTCCTAATGGCAACACAGAAGAGGAGATACTTCGCATTTTTCAAATACTTTATGAACAGGTGTCGGCACTGCCGGAGGGCGGCAATATCGTTTTTGACCTGACCTACGGCTTCCGCTCTTTGCCGATGTTGTGCATGTTGCTGCTGCATTATGCACGCACCCTGCATTCGCTTCGGGTCAGCCATGTTTTTTACGGTAACTATGAGGTTGGGCGACACGAGAAAGAGGAGCGACTACGAGCATTGCGAGCACAGAATGCTTTGCCAGCGATAATAGAAGAAGAGAAGAAGATACCGCCTCTATCACCTGTATTGGAACTACGAGTATTTGCCGATCTTCAGGAATGGACTATTGCTGCTCATACCTTTGTCAAGTCTGGCGATGCGTCGCTTCTGGCGAAACACATGGATGAGGTTGGTGAGAGCGTTATTGGCAAATCCCTGCAAGATTTTACAGATCAGATTCTGACCTGTAGAGGAAAAGCCCTTTCAGAGCGAGATGATATTGAGGGTATAAAAGCAGATGTACGAAATCTGCAGCAAAGGCCGGATCTCGGTGCGCCATTAGCCCCGCTTATCGAGCGTATCGAGCAAAAATTATCACCTTTCTGTAATCGCACAACGCGCAACAGCTTTGCCGCAGTGGAGTGGTGCATCGAGCACAGGCTCACTCAGCAAGGCCTCACCCTTCTGGAGGAGGCGTGCAAGAGTTATCTCATCGAGCACGTGTACGGAATAGCGCGTATACAAGACGAGCATCTTAGAGAATGTGCTAAACTGGCTCTCAATCGTATTGAGAAGTCAGAATGGAAGCCAGGACAGGAAGCAGATGCCCACAGGATGACGGAGTATTTGCTCCAGAATTATCCCGAAGTCCCTCATGCGTATCGTCAGTTAACCGGTAAGAGAGGTCTCCGCAACGACATCAACCACAGTGGCTATATGCCTTCCTCCAGGACACCTGAAGAACTCAAAGAGGGGTTATCGAGAACGTACGCCAGCATCAAAGCTGCTTTTAAACTGTGATTATTCATGCTGTTGAATTTATCCAACCATCCCTCTACTGCCTGGTCGGAAGAACAACTGCGAGCGGGCCGCGAGCAATACGGCGAGGTGCAGGACATGCCTTTTCCTAACGTGCCGCCGGAAGCTGACGTGGAGGCGGTATGTCGCCTGGCTGCGGATTATGCCCAGCGCATTTGCGCCCTGTTGCCTCGTCCGCTGGCGGTACATGTTATGGGCGAGATGACCTTCACCTACCAGCTGGTATCGCTGTTGCGCGCGGCAGGCGTGATGTGTGTGGCCAGCACGACGGTGCGCGATGTGGTGGAAGAGGAAGGGGGCGTCAAAGTGTCGCGTTTTCGATTTGTGCGTTTTAGGTCCTATTTTTAGAGATTATTCAAACGCCTGCCTTTTAGTGACGTTTTCGGATATATACCAAGCAATTTTCGAGCATTTTTGGATACTCCGCAATGGAACATACATTTGGCCCTGATATTTTTAGGGCTAGCATAAACTTAGCTCTTTCTTCATAATGGATTTACCTCTGGGGCGAGTTAGTGCCAATAGGTTTGCGGCTTCACTAAAAAAGCGATCCGATTATGCTAACACGCCTACTTTCTGTTTTACTGGTATACCTGATGGTGCAGGGGCTGGCGCTGGCCCAGTTGCCCCGCAACGGCTTTGAGGGCACGGCCAACGACACATGGAATTTCACCGTTTTTCCGGCGCGCTACAATGTGCCGGCGGAAGATGACATCTGGACCGACACGACGGCGGTATCGGTCATGGCTCCTTTTGCGGGCGACCGCTTCTGGTTTATGCGCGATTTGGAGAGTCCTAATGGTGGCGGTGCTTTCTTTCACACCCTCACCTTTGAACCAATACCGCTAGCAGGGCTGAACGCTTCGGCTGTGTCTTTTGCCTGGAATGCCTTTGGCTATGAGCCATCGGACAGCATCGGTTACATTATTGCGTTTGACAATGACACCACCTGGAATATGGCGGACTACGTTGACTTAAACCGCAATACAGAGGGCTGGCGAGTGGTGCAGTATCCCATTCCAACCGGTGCGCAGTATGTGCGCTTGCGTCTGATGGCCAAGCAGAATGGCAATGGCGATTATGCCGGTTTTGACGAGATCGTTATAGAGAAAACCCTCCCGCCGGCTGTTATTGAATTTGGGCGAGCAACGACGCATGTAGAGGAAAATGCTGGGGTGATTAGTATTCCATTTAAAGTTTCCAACCTTAATACTAACCTGTCCAAAGTAAAAGTGAGCGTATCGCCATTCTCGACTGCTGTGGCCGGAGTAGACTATAATTATACGGAGACGGTCTTCACATTCTCGGAGGGCGGTAACAACCCCACGGATTTTCAAATCACTATACTCGACGATAACCTCCTGGATGCTGGCCGTTGTCTGGTGCTTTCCTTAAGCGATTTTGAAAATGCCGTGGCAGGTCTGGTGGCTCAGCATATCGTGATGATCAACGACAACGACATCAAAGGGCCAGCGCCAATAACGGGAGGCCCTATTCAGATGAAACACATAGGGAGCTTTGCAGGTAGTCCTAATGGCGGCTCAGCGGAGATTTCAGCGTACGACAAAGCCTCGAAGCGCCTCTTTGTAACCAACATCACCCGCAACACCTTAGATATTCTGGACTTTTCTAATCCGGCGGCAGCGACGCCCATTAAGAGCGTGAACATCACGCCCTTTGGTGGTGGCATCAACTCAGTAGCCGTGCGCGACGGCATCATAGCCTGCGCTGTGGAGGCGACGCCTGCTACGGACAACGGCAAGGTAGTATTCCTGAATACCGATGGTGATTTAATCAATGAGGTTACGGTGGGCGCTCTACCCGATATGGTGGTCTTTTCGCCTGACGGCACAAAAGTGCTCACAGCCAATGAAGGAGAGCCCAGTAACGATTACGCGATAGACCCGCTTGGCTCGGTGAGTATCATTGACATAACGCTGGGAGTAGCTCAGCTGACTCAGGCTAACGTAACCACGCTTACTTTCGAGGATTTCGATGCTCAACAGAGCGACCTGGTTGCGCAAGGGTTGCGTGTCTTTGGTCCAGGAGCAAGCCTTAGCCAGGATCTGGAGCCAGAGGCCGTCTCTGTAACGCCGGACAACACGACGGCTATCGTTACGCTACAAGAGGCCAATGCCCTGGCTATTGTAGACCTTGTAAACCTGAAAATCACCGAAATACGGCCTATGGGCACCAAAGACCATAGGGTGTTGCGCAATGCTTTGGATGCCTCCAATACACCGCCGCGTATTTTCATGGCTAACTGGCCAGTAAAGGGCTTTTATCTGCCTGACGACGTGGCCACCATTACCATCGGCGGTGTTACTTACGCCATCACGGCCAACGAGGGTGATACTCGTGATTACGCTGGCTACAGCGAGGAGACGCGCGTCAATGCGCTCACACTCGATCCAGTGGCATTCCCTGATGCCGCTATCCTGAAAAACGACAACTTGCTAGGGCGCCTACTGGTTACGCGCGCTAATGGTGATACTGACGGTGACGGCGACTACGACGCGCTCTACAGTATCGGCGCCCGCTCATTCTCTATCTGGAATGTAGCCACTGGCCAATTAGTCTGGGATAGCGGCGATGAAATGGAGCGAGTCACTGCTGAGGACCCCATCTGGGGGCCATTCTTCAATAGTAGTAACGGCAATACGCCTACTTTTAAAAACCGCAGTGACGATAAAGGCCCCGAACCTGAGGGCATTGCCGTAGCCGAAATTGATGGGCGCTATTACGCCTTTGTTTCGCTGGAACGCATCGGCGGCGTAATGCTGTACGACATCACTGATCCGGCTAACCCGTTTTTTATTCAATACCTCAACACGCGTCGCCCCACAGGTGGCGGAGATCGCGGGCCAGAAGGTATTCTGTATATTCCGCACACTGACAGTCCGAATGGCCGAAACCTCATCGTGTTATCCAATGAAGTAAGCGGTACACTAACGGTCATCGAACTGCAACTCCAGTGTCCCATTGACCTGGGCGACGATCGCGCCATCTGCGAGGGCGATGCTACCGAACTGGAAGCGCCCAATGGTTTCGAGACCTATCAGTGGTCAAACGGCAGTATATCACCCATTATCACGGTCAATCAGGCGGGCGTTTACACAATAGAGGCCAAAACTCGCGGGGGGTGCGTGGCGCGCGATACCGTTGAAATCACGGTACTGGATGGACCAGTAATCAATCTGGGCGAAGATAAAAAGGCATGCCACGGTGAAACAATAACCCTGGAAGCCGGAGCAGGCTTTACAGCTTATGCCTGGAGTAGCGGCCAGAACACATCGACTATTGTCGTTACTACAAGCGGTACATACACCATTACGGTTACCAACACGGCTAGCTGTACTGCTACCGACTCCGTAACTATTACGTTCTTCGATTTACCAGTGGTGAGCTTAGGGCCAGATACAACAGTGTTCGACTCTATTCTTTTGGAAGCACCTACTGGAGCAGGCTACTCCTATCTGTGGAGCACTGGTGCTACTATGCGCACCGTATGGGTAAAAGTTTCGGGCACATACACCGTTACGGTAACTGATGTTAATGGCTGCTCAGCAACAGACGAAATCAAAGTAACCATCAAGAGCAGCCACAGTCGCGACCTGATGCTCCAGGGAGAATGGCGCCTTTTCCCCAACCCGGCATCAGAATGGCTGAGGATACAGCTAGCAGGTTTTGAAGCGGGGCATTACTCTCTTATACTCACCGATGCCGTTGGGCGTATCGTGTGGGTACGTCCACTGTCCCTGGAACAAGTCCCCACTGAAATGGCCATAGATATTAACGAACTACCGTCTGGTGTGTACATTTTGCAACTCACTAACGGCTACGGACGTGCGACACTAAGGTTTGTCCGCATCTAAGCCTTTGTTTTCCCGTCTCTTATATCGGGCGGTGGCTGCATGAGGCCATCGCCCGATGTGTTTAGAAAAATGGTGGTTGAGGATTGAGATGCTGCTCGTTCTAAGGATACCTGCTCACCTCAAACGGCGACAGCCCACACTTTCACAGGGCACTGAAAAGACACACAACTTCCATTAGAAAATCTTTGGTAGCGGCGGACTTTAACTGAAGATTTTTGAATATGTATTTGATTATCATTGAGTTAAAAAATGATTTCGACTGGCCATCAGTTAATTTCTTTCACTACCTCTAAGCAAAAGCCAGCCTTGAGCAGGATTTTCTTCTAATAATTCACATCTTGAATTAGAAGACTCCGGTAGAGAATAAATCACTTGAAATCAGAGCCTTGAGAAACCATTCCAGGCCGTTCAGCGTCCTTAGCGTTCATCGGTAGAGGCCCTACCCCAATAAAAGGGCTAATCCAATCAGGATGCCTATGAGCCAGCCGACCCAGGTGTGATCATCCTTTCGCACCTTTCGGATACGTACCGGGTTGCCGTTTTCGTCGTAGTCAATGCGGATTTCATCGTCTTCGCCCAGGTTTTCGAGGTTTACGAAGAAGGGCAGGCGGTCAAATGGAGACGTTTTCATAGCAACGGTTTGTATAGAACGTATGTGTTTGCGTTCGTTTGCCCAAATAACAGCTGCTCTGCCTGCAGTAGTTTCATCCACAGGAATAAGATTGGGTCAAGGCGGCGGCGTGTGAAAGAAACTCCCTGATCCTTAACGCCTTAGTAGCAAAAACAAAATCTTTGTGTCTTCGTGGCGAGGCCGGGTAGTCCAGCGTTCCTATGCCTTTTTGGGCGTCAGCCACACCTGGAGGGCTTCTACGGAACGGCCGGTAGGGGTATCGGTGCCGGCCCAGGCGCCGTTTTTGGCCTGAACGGGGGTCTTTCGGCCCTGCAGTCGCACGGCGTAATGGAGATCATACTGCTGGGCGGCCGGGCCCTCCAGCCATAGGGCTACGCCCAGCAGGCGGCGGCTGACGGAGGTTTCGCCGACGTACTCACCTTCGCGGGTGTTTTCGCGGATGCCGACGGAAGAGCCATTGACGCGGTAACGGAGTCGCGAGCCGGCGGGCGCGCCGCGGAGTTGCAGGCGCAGACCCAGCAGGCGGCGTGGTGGTGTGAACGTGCCGCCTACCAAAACGCCAGAGAGAAACGGCACTTCGCCGCCCGTGTGGAAGCGAGCAGCGCCCTCAATGCGGACGCCCGTAACCGGATGGGTGATGGCTGCCGCTTTTCGGGCATTTTCGACGGCTAAACCGGCGTTGATGCGGCCGTAGCCGTAGTAGATGCTGTGGCCTTTGGCGTCGTATTCGCCGCCGGCTTCGTCAATGCGGGTGCAGGAGCGGCGGATGATGTCTTTCACCTCCGAGGGTGTCAGCTGCGGGTTGACGGCCAGCATGAGGGCCACAACGCCGGCCATGCCCGGGCAGGCAGCGGAGGTGCCACCGAAAGAGTTCACGTAGCCGTCGGGAGTATAGCCCGCGGGGCCTTGCCGGTCGGTGGTGCGCAGACCTTCGGTGAGCGGGGCGGGGTGCTGGAAAGGACGCCAGCCGTAGTCGGCGCTGGGGAAGCAGACCCACAGGCATTTGCCGAAGTCGCTATAGACGGCGCGCTTGCCCGTGTCGTTGCACGCGCCTACGGTGATGACGGGCGGGAAGCTGACATAGCCGTCGTTATCGGCCGACTCGTTTCCGTTGCCGGCGGCGAAGAGGATAACGCAGCCTTTGCCGTTGCGGCCTTTGGTCAGGGCGTACTCCATGGCCAAGCGCGTACTGTCGGGCAGGGGCGTTACGCGATTGTGGAGTGGGTCCATAGGGTTCCACCAGTCGCCGTCGGCAGGTCCCCAGGAACAGGAGATGACGTCAGCGCCGTGGTCGGCGGCCCAAACGAAGGCGTTGGCTTCGGCCATACTGCCTAAGCCGCTGCGCAGGCGTATGGGCATGATGTTGGCCTCAGGAGCCGAGCCGCTGGCGCCATTGGGCAGACCGGAGGCGCAGGCTACGCCAGCGCAGGCGGTGCCGTGGTTGTCGTCGGGCAGCTTGGGCGAAGGGTCGCTGCTGTTGAGCGTGGCATCGTAGGGGTGTACGATGCGGCCCGCAAATTCGGGGTGTGAGGTGTCCAGCCCGTCGTCAACGATAGCGATGGTGATGCCCCGGCCGCGCGTGTGTCGCCAGGCGCCCTCGATGTTGACGTGTTGGTTAATCAGATTGCCGTTAACGCTCGTCTGCACGAGATGCCACTGCAGCGGATGTGCTCCTTTAAAGCGGCGCTCCTGCACCAGTTCCGGGTGACAGTATTCCACTTCTTTTTCAGCAAGAAGCTGTTCAGCGATTTCAAACACTTTTGTACCCGTACCTTCCGGCGCCTGTACGAAATAAGCGTTGGGGGCAAAAGGTAGCTGGCTTTTAACGGTTAGCTGATATTTGTCTAAAATGGCCTGACAGGTTTCGGGCGGTACGTTGTCGTAAAATTTGACGAAGAAATTCTCGGTGTACAGCACCACGTTGCCGCTTTCGACGTCCTGGAAGACGCGCCCAGCAAAGCGGATGTTCTCATCTTGCTTAAGGGCGGCGCGGGCTTCGTCGCGTTTCGCCGTGGGGTCATCGTCGGCGGCGCTCACGCGGCGCACGCTGACGCCGGCCTCTGGGAAGGCGGCAACTTCCTGAGTCTGGCCGAGCACCTCGCGGCTTTCGCGCTTCAGAGCAGCCTCCTCCAGTTGGCGATTGCCTTTGGTGCGCACTACGAGCAGATCAGGGCTTTCTTCGAGCTGAAGAACCTGGCCTTTTTTGCCCTTTTTACCTCCGAATCGGACTTTATACATGGGAAGTGAAATATGAAAGATGAACAATGAAAAAACGGACGGAGCGGATCAGACATGCTTGACGGAGCGTAGCAAATGTAATACGCCCCGGCCATTACGGCGAAGTTGGCTGAACGACGTTGGGCGCAGCCGCCTCTATGCGTTTCATCTTCCAGCGTCGGTGTGTCCAGAGCCAGTCTTCGGGCTTTTGGCGAATGATACTTTCCAATTTTTGGGCGAAAGCCTGCGTGATTTCGGTTTCATTGGCCTGCTCAGGTGCATCGTTGAGGTCGGCGAAGTGCACTTCATAAAATCCGCGGCGTTTGCGTTCGACGTAGAAGAAGACGACCGGAAAGTGCATTCGGCGGGCCAGCACATCCACGCCGGGCAGGGAGGCGGTGTCCTGGCCGAGGAATTGCACCCAATGGGCCCCCTTTCGGTTGGAGGGCGATTGATCGGCCAGCAGGATGAATACGGCGGGCGTGTTTTGTGCTTTGCGCTGACGCATGGCGGAGAAGGTTTCGTCCATGCTGACCATGATCATGCCCACGCGCCCGCGTGAGTGGTTGACAAAGGCATCGGTATAGCGATTGGTGATGGGTTTATAGACGGTGATGGTGTTGCCATGGAAGAGCGGCGGCATGCTCACGCCGGTGTATTCCCAGTTGGCATAATGGCCGCCACAAAGGATGACGCTTTTGCCCGCATCCAAATGGCGGTTGACCACTTCCGGATTGATGGGCCGGCTCCGACGCTGGATTTCAGCGACGGGCAGGGTGTATGACTTCAGCGTTTCGAGCATGATGTCCGTCAGGTTGCGGTAAGCCTCGCGCACGATGGGTGCCAGCTGGTCGGGCGTTTTATCGGGAAAAGCGCGCTGCAGATTTTCCCACACGACCCGACGGCGATAGCCTACGACGCGCTGTAATAGGAAGGCCAGCAGGTCGGACAGGCGATACAGCAGCCAGAAAGGCATCCAGCGGAAGAGTTCGACGGCCACTCGCGTGAGCCAGAAAGACAACCGTTCCATGCCAGTAAGAGCTCCGGATTACTTGCTGCGCATACGCACGATAGGGCAAATCATTTCTTCCAGACTGATGCCGCCGTGCTGGAAGGTATTTTTGTAATAATTGAAAAAATGGTTGTAGTTGTTCGGGTAGAGGAAGAAGTAGTCCTCTTTAGCAAAAATAAAGGTGCTGCTGAGATTGGGTCGTGGGAGGCCCGCTTGTTTCGGGTCTTTTACGGCCAGCACGTCTTTGGCTTCATACTGCAGGTTGCGGCCCACTTTGTAGCGCAGGTTGGTGGTGGTCTCGCGGTCGCCCACGACGCGCGAGGGCGATTGGACTCGGATGGTGCCGTGATCGGTGGTTACGAACAGCTGCACATCGCGGCCTTCTAAGCGCTGGAGGGCCGTCCAGAGCGGGCTGTGAAGAAACCATGAGCGCGTCAGGGAGCGGTAGGCGCGTTCGTCGCCGGCCAGTTCTTTGAGCACTTCCATCTCGGTGCGGGCGTGCGAGAGCATGTCAATGAAGTTGTAGACAATGACCGTCAGGTCGTTGTTCAGGTAGTTGAGCATGTTGTCTATGAGGTCTTTGCCCTGGCCCACGTTGGTGATCTTGACGTATTCCCATTTGATGCCTTTGCGAAAGACGCGCTCGACCTGCTTGCCCAGGAAGAAGTCTTCAAAAAGGTTTTTGCCACCCTCGTCGGTATCGTTTTTCCATTTGTCTGGGAAGGCTGCCTCGATGTCGGCGGGCATCATACCGGCGAAAATGGCGTTGCGGCTGTACTGGGTGGCGGTGGGCAGAATGCTGTAAAAGTAGCCTTCGTGTTCGGTGCGGAACAGCTCATTGAGGAAGGGTTCGATGACCTTCCACTGGTCGTAGCGCAGATTGTCGAGCAATACCACGATGGTAGGCACGCCCTTGCCGACGTGAGGGAAGATGTGTTTGCGCATCATGGAATGCGACATGACCGGGCCAACCTCTTTGTTCTTATCCACCCAATCAAAGTAGTTTTTGACCACGTATTTGCTGAACTCGACATTGGCCTGTTGCTTTTGTTGGGCCAGGATGTCGCCCACCTCCGTCTGGTTGGCATCTAAGCGTAACTCCCAGTTGATGATGCGCCGATATACTTCGACCCATTCCTCATGATTCAGGCCACCGACGATTTGCATGAACATCTGGCGGTAGTCTTGCTGGTAGTCCAAAGCGGTTTTTTCGCGCACTAAGCGCTTGTTGTCCAATATCTTTTTGAGGGTCAGCAATATCTGGTTCGGATTGACGGGCTTTATGAGATAATCGGCGATTTGCGAGCCGATAGCCTCTTCCATGACGTGCTCGGCTTCGTTTTTGGTGATCATGACCACCGGCACGTGCGGGTTGATTTCCTTGATTTTAGGCAAGGTCTCCAGCCCCGTCAGGCCGGGCATAGACTCGTCTAAGAAGACAACGTCTATTTCGTTGCCTTTCTCTAAATAAATTTCCACGGCGTCGTGGCCATTGGTAGCCGTTTCCACTTCGTACCCTTTGCTCTGCAAGAACATCAGGTGCGGTTTGAGCATATCAATCTCGTCGTCGGCCCAGAGAATTTTGACTTTTTCCATAGATGAAGTGGTATCTTGTAGTAAGCGTGCGAAGGTAGCGCTATTGCGCGGTTATCTTTGCCAGAGGTAAGGCATCGCGTTATGCAACGTAAGCGGAAGATATTCAACGACCCGGTGTACGGTTTCGTTTCTGTGCCCGAAGGTCTTTTGCTCGAGATTATTGATCACCCCTATTTCCAGCGGTTGCGGCGCATTCGGCAGGTGGGTATGGCGCATTATGTGTACCCGGGAGCGTTGCACACGCGCTTTCACCATGCACTGGGTGCTCTACATTTAATGCAGCAAGCCATCGAAGTGTTGCGCAGCAAAGGCGTGGAAATTACGGAGGAGGAGGCCGAGGCCGTTTGCGCTGCCATTTTGCTGCACGACGTGGGACACGGTCCATATTCGCATGCACTCGAGCACAATCTGGTGGACGTCCATCATGAGGTACTGTCGCTGATGTTTATGCAGGCGCTCGACCGGCAATTCAACGGGCGGCTGGCTTTAGCCATTCAGATTTTTACGGATCAGCACCCGAAGCACTTTCTGCACCAGCTGGTCTCCGGGCAACTCGACATGGACCGCATGGATTACCTCAACCGGGACAGTTTTTTCACGGGCGTTTCCGAAGGCGTTATTGGCTACGATCGCATTATCAAAATGCTTGCCGTACACGACGGCGAGCTGGTAGTGGAAGAAAAAGGCATTTACAGCATTGAGAAGTTCCTCATCGCGCGTCGGCTGATGTACTGGCAGGTGTATTTGCACAAAACGAACGTTTCGGCTGAGCAAATGGTAGTGCATTTGTTGCAACACGCTCGGCAGCTGGCGCTTCAGGGCACTGTCCTGGAAGCATCGGAAGCGCTGCGCTGGTTTTTGTACCGAGCACCTGATGCCCCACCAGCACCCGACGAGCTCCTGCGCTACTTTGCTCGCTTAGACGATGTGGATGTGGCAGCCTCTATCAAGGCCTGGTGCTTCCACGACGACCCTATGCTCGCCCTCTTAGCTACGGGACTTATCGAACGGCGCCTGTTCCGGCTGGAGTGGCGAAGCGTACCCGTCGAGGTTGACTACATCGCCCGATTGCAAGAGGCTGCTCGCCAAAAATATGGCCACTGGGGAGCGCAACTCATCTTCACCGGTGCCTCCAGCAACCGCGCTTACGACCCCTCCACGGAAAAAATCAACATCCTTTTTAAAAGCGGCCGCGTAGCATCCATAGACGAATGCTCGGATGTGCCGCTCTATACCCAAACAGTAACCAAGTACTTCATTTGCTATCCCAAAAATATTCGCCCAGGGCTCCCCTGATCTGCTTTTCATTTTTTTTTGAAAAAATCCAAAATGTAGATTTTGTCCAAATTGTATAAAAAATTGATAATCATTAATTTAAGTTGAAATCAGTTCCATAACATGCAAATTTGCTAATTCTTGACATTTAAAATGTTCAATTGGTCTTGCAGGAAAGTTAAACACGTGCTACCTTTGTGCCATCATAAATCAAAGAGCGCGTACCATGACGATACTGGAGTTTAATTACCGCTTGAGCGACCTGACCAGCATGCTGCAGACGTTCGCCTATAATTTGACTAAAAATTCGGAGGAAGCTAAAGATTTGTATCAGGAAACAGCTTATCGCGCTCTGGCCAATCGCGATAAATTCCGTCCGGGTACGAACTTTAAGGCGTGGATGTTCACCATTATGAAGAACATCTTTATTAATAACTACCGCCGGAAAGTCAAGGCCAATACCATTATTGACACGACGGACAACCAGTTCTACCTGAACTCGGGCAGTCACGCCGTGGGCAACTCCGCTGAAAGCGAAATCACGCTTAAAGAGTTGAATGAGTTGGTAGCCGCCTTAGACGACAACACGCGCATTCCGTTCCTGATGCACTTTGAAGGGTACAAGTACCAGGAGATTGCCGACCATCTGGGTCTGCCGCTGGGTACCGTCAAAAGCCGCATCTTTTTTGCGCGGAAGGAGCTGAAAGAAAAGATTTTGGCTAATTACGGTTTTGATCTCGGAAGAATGAGCAAAGAGAAAGAAGAAGACTCCGAGATGCTGGATACATTAGCCACCGCTATAGACTAAGTTAAGCAACTTGGAGGAAGGGAAGGCCCGCCTGACAGCAATTGTTGGGTGGGCCTTTATACTTAGACGGACATATCAGGGAGGCTAATCTTTTCATTTAGCGCTCTCAGACAAAAAGCCTATACAACGAGTAGCAACAAAAAAAGAGGCTGCATCTCGTATGGATGCAGCCTCTTTTACGCTATAAAGGTCGTTAACCCTCTGGATCAATACTGCCAGAGGTCTTGCTCAAAGTTGAAAATAGCATTCTTAATGCGCTCCGACTCCCAGAGGGCATCTACACCGCGAGCATAGTCTTCAATGCGGCGGTCGTACACGTTCGACTCTTTGATAATGAAGCTGGAGAAGTAGCGCAGCTCCAGGAAATCTTCCCAAGAGATGGTGGCGTTGGTGTTGCCTCCGAGCGTAAAGACGCGATGGCGCGCCAGGAGGTTGCGGGCCTGCGGGTAATAGACCCAGAACATGGCCTTTTCGTAGCGGAAGTTTCCGTCGTTGTCGCGAACGTCAATGAGGGGAGCGATGCCGAGGATGCGCACCTGCATGGTCGAGGTTTCTTTGTCGAAGAACCAAACCTCTTTGATACGGAAGCGCTTTACATCCGCCCAGTTGATATCGTTGCGCACCACCTCAATTTTCTCTTCATAAGTTTCCGGGTCGAAAGTAACGATAGTGTCCGCCTTCGACATCATGGACAGAACATCATCGGTGCTCAGGCGCTTGGTGAACTTATCGTCATCCACCGAATAAACGGGCAGATCGCCTTTTACTGCGGCATCGGAAAGGATGCGGAAGAACGGCTCTTCTGGATAGGCGAACGGCAGATTCATCTTCTCGCGCACATCAATGATGCGCCAGATGCGACGTTCCCACAAAATATCACTTTCGCGCACAGGCTGGTAGTCCAGCACGCGGCGCTCTTTCATGGTTTCTTTTTTTACAACATCGTCCAGAGGCGCTTCGCCAAATTCGTCCGGTTCACTGGCTTCCGTGCGTACATCTTTGACTTCTCCATAGTTTTGGGCGACAAGCGTTAGCGTCCCCACAGAGCAGAAGAGCAGGGCAAAAACAGCCCAACGAAGAAGAACATACATGGTTCGAGAAGATTAGAGGTGAGTGTTTAGTAAGTTCGCCTTAAAGGTGCCCGGAATTGCACGCTTGCTGCACACGTCAGCCGTAAGAACGCACAATTCCGGGCGAGTCAGGGATTAGCGGATCTTGAAAACCAGATCTCCAAGTTTACGCGCAGCAACATCACCGGGGCACTTGGCACGGATATCTAAGAAGTAATAGACATCGCCCGGCTCAGCGCGGCGGATGAGGTCTTGCACATCCGGATTGAAGCGAGCACCGCTGTTGGTTTTCTCCACCACGTCGGCGCGCTTCTTCTGATAGGCGACCGTATAACCGGCCACTTCGCATTTAGCGTCAAAGTCGAAGTTTTCGAGCACGGCAGCCACACCACCTTGAGCCTTAAAAGTACCGTTCGGGATAGCACTGTCGAAGCGCTGGGCACCCAGCAGCGGCACAGGGTCAGGGATACGCTTCACTTTATAGGTGAACTTAGTCGGGGGCAGACCACCACCCGACAGGGTGATGGTAGCTTCGCCCGGCGTCGTTACGCGCACCTGATAGTGAGAGGGGCCGTCTTTGTTAAGTGAAATGCCTGCGCCAGAGGCCGACACGTTCAGGTCGTTAGAAGACACACCCGCTGCCGATATAGAAATTGGGTTATCCACACCGATGTAGAAGACGTTCATCTTGTCCAGCTGAATAGATGCGGAGCGGCGACCTACCTCATACTGGAAGTCTTTGGAATACGTCTTCACTTCACCCGTCAGCGGGTTTTTCACGTTAATCGTTACTTTATACGATTTGACCCCCGTGGTAGAAGTCATGACCTCGTACTTAGCCACACCATCTTTAATCGGCAGCGAGCGCCCATCTACGGAGATGCTGATGTTGTCTGCATTAGTGCTGTACGCGCTGAGGAAAATGTCGGCTTCGTACTTTTCGCCAGCGATAACATAGCCTTTCGGTGCGCTGATGGCCGGCTGGAAGGCATCGAATTTGATGTCTTCGCCTGCTACTTTCTTCAGACAGTAGTTCAAAACGGCCGAAGAAGAGGCCTTGGCGTCGCTCTGTATCTTACCCAGAATAGGGAAACAAGCGGCTACGGGCATTTGGCGAAACTTAAAGTCAGCCCAGCTGGTCTTATCCGTCTTTGCCGGCAAAGGCTCTATGTCCAGGGGCATAGAGGCAGCCACTTCCGGGTCGTTATCGCTGAGCGCCAATAATTTTTCGCGCAGTTCCTTCACCTTGCGCTCGATCTCAAAGCCGATGCCTTCCTTGCCATCTTCGCCGAGGACAAACATGCGGGTGGTGATATCCTTATTTCGGATATCCTTCGGGATGGTCGGGTCGTTTTTAGAAGGTCCACCCGCTTTGTCGAACAGTTTCTGGCGAATACCGTCAATATATTTGGTAAACTCTTCGGTAAGCGCCATGGCTTCTTTAGCGTTGTTGCGGTATTTCTCGTTCTCCGCCTTACGATAAGCATCAGCCTGCTTGTTGATGCTTTCCATAATCGTCTCGTTACTTTTTTCGACGATGTTACGGCTGCCCTTCAAGCCCTTGTCGAGCGAGAAGAAGGCATTCATCACTTCGGCCGATACGTTCAATGCGAGCAGTGCGGTCAACACCAGATACATCAGGTTGATCATCAACTGCCGCGGCTCCTTTGGTATGGACATGTTGTGTTGTCTTTAAGTGTTGTTAAACAGGAGGTTTGCAGCCAGTTTATGCTGGTAATCAACCTTTTATTACTGGCGACCGATGTTGGCCATAGCGGCCAGCATATTGCCGTAAACGGTGTTCAGAGAGCTCAAGTTCTTGTTCAAAGAGGCCAGCTGATCTTTGTACTGACGCACGTCCTCTGCCGAGCGAGCCATGTCGGCCATGGCTTCATTCATCTTGGTGTAGAAGTTCGACATGGACTTGATCTGCTCCTGCGTACCGGAGAAGTCCACCTCCTGCAGAGCTTTCAGAGCAGCCAGGCTCTTGGACATGGACTGCAGCTCGGTCAGCATGCCGCCCAACTGGCGCTCTACGACATCGCCGTGCAGCGGTGCTACTTCCGGCATGTTCGGACTCGGCCCTGCCGTCAGCGGCTGAATGCGGGAGTTGTAGTCGTCGAGGCCGGGGTACAGCTTGTGCCAATAGTAATCTGGCTCAGGGCCGATAACGCCCAGGAAGAAGAAGATGAGAGCTTCTACCGAAAGGCCGACGATGAGCATCTCGGAGGCACCTTCCCAGCTTTCCAGCTTAAAGAGGGCCCCCATGAGCACGATAGCCGCGCCCAGACCGATGACGAAGTTCTTGAAGTACTTGAATGGTTTGGATTTGACGAAACTTTGGAAACCCATTGTTGAAAAACTTTTTAGCAGTTTAAGAAGAGTTGTTCTTGATGATTTTTGCTTTCAAGCGAAGCACTCACCGGGCACAACCTACGAAGAGAACTTACCCGGTGAGTAACTCCCAGCGGACGTTAGTTTCAGGTTTAGAAGTCGTTTATCGAGCGCCCCAGGAAGGTAAGCACACAACGGAAGCCGATATAACACTTAGTAGTGTCCTGATACTCCCACGAGCGCGTACCGGTCTGTAGGAAGTAAGCGACGTCCTTCCAGGAGCCGCCACGGATCACCTTACGCTTGGCGGTGATAGGATCGTCTTCCTTAGCGTCGTAGCGAATATCCGGGTTGAGGTCGTGCATGAACGAGTAGGAGTTCTCGAAGAAAGCCGTCTCGGTCCATTCGGAGACGTTGCCTGCCATACAGTACAGGCCGTAGTCGTTAGGATAGTAAGCGTCGGCTCTCACGGTATACAGGCCGCCATCTTCGGGATAGTTGCCGCGGCCAGGCTTAAAGTTGGCCAGCAAGCAGCCCTTGGCGTTGCGCGTGTAGTAGCTACCCCACGGATAGGTGGCGCCTTCGCGGCCGCCGCGGGCAGCGTATTCCCATTCGTGCTCCGTAGGCAGGCGGAAGTCTTCAGAGTTCACGCCGGCATCGGCGCTGTAGGTGTTCCACAATTTGGTACGCCAGTGGCAGAAGGCTTTGGCCATCTTCCAGTTCACCCCTACAACCGGGTAGTCGTCGAACGCCGGGTGCCAGAAGTAGTTGCGCGTCATCGGCTCGTTGTAGGAGTAGGCGTAGTCGCGGATCCAGCACAGGGTATCCGGATAGACTTTTACTTTCTCTTTACGGATGTGGCTGGTGCGGCTGCTGTTGCGGTCGTGTGCAGCGCGCTGCCAGTCGTACCACTGGTATTCGTAAACGAATTTGCTGGCATCCAGTTCCTTTCGACCATCGAAGCGCTCGTTAGCCGGGTGAAAGAGTTCGTCCAATTCGGCGACCATCTCTTCATCCTCCCAGTCAATCTCCTGCTCCCAGTCAATGAGCGGCTTATCAAGGTCGCCTGCGTCATCCTCCAGGTAGTGTCCCAGCTTGTCGTGTGCCAGCGAGTCCCTTACCCAGTAGATAAACTGGCGGTACTCGTTGTTGGTGATTTCCGTTTCGTCCATGAAGAAGCCCTGAATAGAGATGGACTTCGGACGTGCCACCAACTGGCGGCTCAGGTCTTCATCACCCACGCCAATGTGCAGCGTGCCGGAGGGAACGTAAACCATGCCATAGGGGCTAATCCCTTTCCATTTCGGGCGGTTCTGAACTCCGATGAGCTCACCCGTTTCTTTTCGGCCGCAGGAAGCGGCTACAACCGCGAGTAGAAGCAGTAGCAGTAACGATTTTTGTAGTTTTTCCATGTTTGACACCCGTGTTTGCCTTATTTTTATTATTTGCCTGGAAAAAACGGTCGTAAAGGTAGAGGATTAAATTCGATGCAAAAAAACTTTTCAAAATAAAATTGGTTTCTACCTGAATGACCTGCCTGCCAAAGCCGCTCCTTAACGCGGTTTTAACGCCGGCTAATATACGTTTTTGCTTTTTTAGCACGCGAATAGCGCCATTCGAGGCGCTAAATTCCCCAGAAACGCGGATTGTAGATAATCGGCGGTAATCGCCCTGCTCCCAGTGGTTTCCCCAGATCGTAGCGGAGCAAAAGTTCATGCGACCCTCTTTGGACATTAGCCAGCGATGAAAGCGGAATATCGTAAGCGTAAGCAAAGGAAATTTTTTCTGTAATTCTAAATCCACCGAACAGTGCCAGCGCATCGCGCGCAGATGAGGCCAATCCTCTGAAAGAACATCCCGCAAATGTATTTTCTCGCCAGCGAAAGGCGCCTGAAATTTCTACTTGCGTCGCTGTCGGGTCAAATTTGAGCAAAAAAGACGGTACAAAGACCAGCTGGTCGGAGAGGGCCACTCGATAAGCGCCCATACCTACATACTGAGGCACCAATCGAACGCGAAAAGCCCCCTGGTCGGTGATGCTCAGCGCTGGCACGTATGCGGGTAGCATAGCTGCCCCCAGTTCCAGTTGTCGTTGCCGAAAAAACACACCCAGTTCCATCAGCGGAGCACCGCCGACCACTTTCCCTTCCGGAAACAGGGGGTCGTTATGCGTAAAGCTGCCGCCCGGCTCATAAGTACCATCCGGGGTGCGCAGCTTGTCGCCGTCCAGGGCATACTGGACATAGCCGGCGCCTACTGCTAAAGAGAGCAAGCCCGTGCGGCCCACATCTGCGTGGAAGGCGTAATGAAGGGTAGCGCGCGTGGTGCGGTGAGCGCCGATTTTGTCGTTCTCCAGCCGGAGCCCTGCTCCGCCACGCAGGAAGGCGAGGGGTAGATGGGCGTCTAAGTATTGACTCTCTGGCGCCCCAGCCAGCCCCGACCACTGCTGGCGATAGGCGCCGTGCGCCAACAAGGTGCCTGCTACGCCCGCGTATGCCGGATTGTAAGCATAAGGATTGAGCATATAAAGGCTGTACTGCGGCAGTTGCTGCCCCTGCAGCGCTGGGAATGTTGCCAGCAGTAGAAGGCTGAGGTAGATGTGCCTTTTCATGTCTTACAAAAGAGTTAGCGCCTCCGCTACCGTCCGAACCGGGCGCTGGCAGGCGTAGTTCTGGCATACATATAATAATAAGGTGTGCCCATCCGCTGTTTTGCCGCGCAGGAGTGGGTAGTCATCGCTCGGATGTTCGGCCGTGGCCATGACGGCGTTCCAGCAAAAATGGCGCTGGAGGTCTCGCGCTGCCTGCACGGCACCTGGCCCTACAATAGCCACCTCAGGACGTGGGCGCACCTGGAAGAGGTAAGCCAATGCCCAGCGCTCGAAAGAGAGGGGGTAACGCTCCAGGGTAGGCCGCATTTTCTCGACCATTTGCGCGGCATGCTCGCGCCAGTCGTCGCGATCTAATAAAATGCCCAAGCGCTGAAGGTTGTGTGCCATGGTGCTGTTGCCCGAAGGGGTAGCGTTGTCGTAGAGGTCTTTTTTTCGCAGGATAACGTCCGTCTGGTCGGCAGCGGTGTAAAAGAACAGGTTTGTTTGCTCGTCATAAAAATAGGTGTACACCTGTTCGGTCAGGCGCTGTGCGTGCTCTAAGTAGCGATGCTCGAAGGTGATGTGCCACACGTCGAGCAGGGCGGCAATCAGGAAGGCATAATCTTCCAGAACGGCGGCGTGTTGGGCGTTGCCGTCTTTCCAGCTGTGCAGAAGCCGCCCGTTGGCGTCGGTCAGGTGCTGGAGCAGGAAGTCCACGTTGCGCATGGCAGCTTTGCGGTACTCGTCGTTGCCTAAGGCTGTGGAGGCCTGCGCATACGCGGAAGCCATGAGCGCATTCCAGCTGAGCAGCACCTTGTCGTCAAGCCCCGGGCGAATGCGCTGTGAGCGGCGCTCGAACAGTCGTTGGTGCCATTGGCGCACCTGCTGCCGCAACGCTTCGACATCGAGGCCGTGCTGCTGTGCGTAGTCCTCTATCTCGACGGCTCGCCACAAGATGTTGGTATGCTCCCAGTTGCCTTGCGCTGATACGCCATACAGGGTGCAGAAAATCTCCGCATCGCAGCCGAGGACTTCCTCAATTTCGGATTTGTCCCAGACATAAAATTTGCCTTCGCGGCCCTCCGAGTCGGCGTCTAAGGCGGAGTAGAAGGCCCCCTCAGGGTGCGTCATTTCGCGGCGTACGAACTCCAGGGTTTCCACGATGGTCTCTTCGTAGCGCTTTTGGCGCTGTTGCGCCTTTGCATCGTCTTTTTCCCGAAGCAAACGGCAAGCATCGGCCAGGACACTGACGAGCAGGGCGTTGTCGTAGAGCATTTTTTCAAAATGCGGCACTAACCAGGCCCTGTCGGTAGCGTAGCGGGCAAAGCCGCCGCCCAGCTGGTCGTAGATGCCGCCGCCAATCATTTTATCTAAAGAGAAAAGCGCGTGTTCCATGGCCTCTGCGTTGTCGGCCAGGCGATGATAGTACAGCAGAAAGTGCAGCGCCATGGAGGACGGAAACTTGGGCGCTCCGCCAAAACCACCCTCGACGCGGTCGAAGTGGTCGCGCATGGCGTAATAGACGTTTTCCAGGGCCGATTGCGCGGGCAGCGGTTGGCTGGTCAGTTGCGACGGCAGCGGTTCCAGGAAGACGTTGTCGTTGCGCTTCAGATACGTCATCAGGCGCTCGGCCTGCTCATAGACGGTTTCGCGTTTGGTTTCCCAGGCATTGGCCATGTGCTGCAGCAGCTGCAGCCACGAAGGGCGGTTGTACGCCGGGCGCGGCGGGAAGTAGGTGCCGGCATAGAAGGGTTTGCCTTCGGGCGTCAGGAAGCAGTTCAGTGGCCACCCGCCGCCACCGGTCATAATCTGGCAGGCTTCCATGTAAATGGCATCCACATCGGGGCGCTCTTCGCGGTCCACTTTGATGTTGATAAAATGCTCGTTCATGAAGGCCGCCACGTCGGGGTTCTCGAACGACTCGCGTTCCATGACGTGGCACCAGTGGCAGGTAGAATAGCCGATGCTGACTAAAATGGGCTTGTTTTCGCGGCGCGCCCGCTCGAAGGCTTCCGGTTTCCAGGCGTACCAATCTACCGGGTTGTGGGCGTGTTGTTGCAGGTAAGGGGAGGACTCGTATTGGAGGCGGTTCATGTTTTTCAGCGCGGTTTAAAAGCGCAAGGTATAGACAAATAGGGCTATCGCAAGGTTTTGCCTTGCACAAACATCTTCGACGTACGGCCTGTGGCGATTCGGGCGTTATCCGGCGACCGCAATAGGTTCTCGGCCTTTACTTTTGTCCGAAATCGCCTTCTATGACAAAACAAATGCTTCTGACCACAGCCTTGCTTCTGGCAATAAACACAGCCCTGTTGGCTCAGGGGAGGGTTTTCACGCATGAAGACACCCTGCGCGGCAGCATTACCCCCGAGCGCGCCTGGTGGGATGTAACCTATTACCGTCTGCATATCCAGACGGACTTAGACTCGCAACGCATTCGTGGCAGCAATGAGGTGCACTACCGGGTGCTGAAGCCCGGACAGGTCATGCAAATAGACCTGCAGCCACCGCTCGCGCTGGAGCGGGCCGAACAAGACGGCGAGGTACTGGCCTTCGAGCGCATAACCAAAAGCGTTTACCACCTCCAACTGAAAAAAGAGCAAACACCTGGCGCCATTGAGACTGTAATGCTCCACTATCGCGGCCGCCCGCGGCGGGCGCGCAATGCCCCCTGGGACGGCGGCTTCAGCTGGGCGCAAGACGGTACAGGGCGCGCCTTTGTGGCCACCTCCTGCCAGGGACTGGGCGCCAGCGCCTGGTGGCCCTGCAAAGACCACCCCTCCGACGAACCCGACTCCCAAACCATCGCCCTCACCGCACCCCTACCCTACCACGCTGTGTCTAATGGGCGCCTACGGAAAATAGCCGAAAACGCCGACAGCACGCGCACCTTCGAGTGGCACGTCCAGAACCCCATCAACAACTACGGCGTAACGCTCAACATCGCCGTCTATGAGCACTTTGCCGACACCTTCCAGGGCGAAAAGGGCCTGCTCACGCTGGACTACTACGTCCTGCCGGAAAACTTAGACAAGGCCAAAACGCAATTCCTGCAGGTTAAAAAGATGCTCCGAGCCTTCGAGTACTGGTTTGGCCCATATCCCTTCTACGAAGACGGCTACAAACTGGTTGAAACGCCTTTCCTCGGCATGGAACACCAGAGCGCCATCGCTTACGGCAACGCATATCGGAACGGCTATTTGGGTCGCGACCTCTCCAACTCCGGGCACGGCAAGGGCTGGGACTACATCATCATCCACGAGTCGGGCCACGAGTGGTTTGCCAACAACATCACCTACAACGACATCGCCGATATGTGGGTGCACGAGGGCTTTACCTCGTACAGCGAAGGTCTGTTCGTCGAGTACTTCTACGGCAAACAGGCCGGGGCCGAATACCTGCGCGGCCTGCGCCGCTCCATTATGAACGCCAGCCCGGTCATCGGCCCCTACGGTGTCAACACCCGCGGCTCGCAGGATATGTACCCTAAGGGCGCCAACCTGCTGCATACCCTCCGGCAAATCGTGGACAACGACTCGCTGTGGCGCGCTGTGCTGCGCGGACTTAACCACGAATTCTACCACCAAACCGTCAGCAGTGCGCAGGTAGAGGCCTACCTCATTCAGCACACGGGCAAAAACCTGGCAAAAGTCTTTGACCAGTATCTGCGCCACACGAGCATACCTGTGCTGGAATATCGCCTCGAAAAAAACGAGATCACCTACCGCTGGAGCAACTGCATTGCGGGCTTCGATATGCCGGTGAAAGTGAGCCTGAAAGCCGGGGAGTGGACTTTCCTGTACCCAACCACCGAATGGCAAACAACGCCAGTGCGACAGATGAAACCCGCTGATTTCCTGGTAGATGAAAACTTTTACATCTACGCCGAAAAAGTGAAATAGCCTGGAGAGTCCTGGCTGTTCGCGAAGTGCACGGCAATATTCGTTGGGCAAAAGCCCGGATACGCCCTACCTTCGCCCTCGAAATAAACACTACGGTAACTTATGAGGGTCAATATCTTGCTCGGAGCGCTTGCTTTGGTTTTGGGGTGGATGACGTGTAAAAATCTTCAGAAAACAACGGCGCCCGCATCGGCACCCACGGGCAGCGAAAATGTGGAGGCGCCGGCCCAAAAACAGGCAACGACAGAGGAGACTCCGGAAGGTTTGCTGCGGGTACCTGTGGACGATCTGCCGCCTGCGTCGGCCAGCCATCGCGCTTATCTGACGTCGGCCTATTGGCATCTGAGCATGGCCGTCAGCCCGCGAGACCAGAACGTTCAGCCACACTATGAGAAGAAGTGGCTGGCCTTTCGCGAGGACCAGACCTTCGACATCGTCATCGAGGGCAAGGTTGTGGACACCGGGCGCTGGAACTGGGACGTGGACAAAAACGTCATTTACCTGTCGTGCAAAGACCCTTACATCAACAACACTTGGGCCGTCAAGGACTTGATGTTCCTGATGATCTGGATCGGCAATACCGACCTGAACAAGACGGGCATCCAGATAAAGGTGCAAGGGCACAAGCAATGGCCCTGGGGCGGGCAGGAAAAAAACTGATTTTAAAGTCCTTGTATTGGTATAACGTTGCAAACAACCTGGTGCCTTCTAATACCTTTGCAAGCTTTTCTGAGGGAAACCTCTGTAAATCTGTGCCCTCCGCCGCGTATGTATAACCCACAACGAAACGAGCATGTCGTCTAATGGCAGCAGCGGCCATCACGGTTACCATCGGCTGACGTGGGCCGGGCTTATCATCACCTTAGGCATCATTTACGGCGATATTGGCACTTCGCCGCTGTACGTGATGCGCGCCATCGTTGGCGAGGGCCCCGTGGACCGGGAGACCATTCTGGGGGCTGTATCGCTGGTGTTCTGGACGCTGACCATCCAGACGACCCTGAAGTACGTGGTGCTGGTGTTGCAGGCCGACAACAACGGCGAAGGCGGCATTTTTTCCATGTACACTTTAGTGCGGCGGCGGCGCAGGTGGCTGCTCTATCCGGCTATGATTGGCGGAGCGGCCGTGCTTTCGGAAGGCATGATCACGCCGCCGATTTCGGTGTCGTCAGCCATTGAGGGCTTAGAGTCCGTCCAGCAATTGCAGGGGGCGCACATTCCGACCGTTCAAATCACGGTGGGCATCCTCACCGCTCTGTTTTTATTCCAGCAATTCGGCACTGCCACGGTGGGGCGTTTCTTTGGGCCGGTCATGTTGGTGTGGTTCTCCATGCTGGGTATTTTGGGCGGTATTCAGGTAGTCGGGCATCCGTCTGTTTTGGAAGCCATCAGCCCGCTCAGCGCCATCCAGTTGCTGTTGCATCATCCGGACGCGCTGGTGCTTATGGGCGCTGTTTTTCTGTGCACCACAGGGGCCGAAGCACTCTACGCCGACTTGG
Source organism: uncultured Saprospiraceae bacterium (assembly GCA_964646615.1). Classification (GTDB taxonomy): domain Bacteria; phylum Bacteroidota; class Bacteroidia; order Chitinophagales; family Saprospiraceae; genus M3007. The sequence continues at coordinate 52,786 of CAZYEV010000069.1, read as the reverse complement.
GCCACTGCGGTAAGCAAAACATCCGCGTCAGCTGGATTTTTGTCAAAACCTGCCTGCTGCTCAACTACTTCGGGCAAGCCGCCTGGTGCTTAGAGTACGAGGGAATGCCCCTGCCGGAAGCAACGCCCAACCCATTTTACGGCATTATGCCGACGTGGTTTCTGCCGCTGGGCATCGCCATTGCCACCCTGGCGGCCATTATTGCCAGCCAGGCCATGATCTCGGGTTCCTTTACGCTGGTCAGCGAGGCCGTTCGCCTGGGACTGCTGCCCAAACTGACGGTTATCTTTCCGTCCAACATGAAGGGCCAGCTGTATCTGCCGGCGGTGAATACTTTCCTGTGGATCGGGTGCATTTTCGTTACGCTGTTCTTCAAGGAGAGCGCCCGCATGGAAGCGGCTTACGGCCTTTCGGTAACCATCACCATGCTGATGTCCACGCTGCTGATGTCCAATTTCCTCATCATGCGGCGCGTCAAGCCTATCTTCATCTGGGCTTTCCTGTTGTGGTATCTCAGCTTTGAGGGAGCCTTTTTCACCGCTAACCTGCTCAAGTTTGTGGACGGCGGCTTCGTCACCATCGTCATCGCCTCGCTGCTTTTCCTGCTGATGTACGTGTGGGTCAGCGCGCGCAAAATCAAAAAGCGCTTCCTGCAAAACGTGGACATCCGCGACTACATTGACCAGATCATCATGCTGAGCAACGATGAAGAGGTGCCCAAATACGCCACCAACCTCGTCTTCCTCAGCAGCGCTAAATCACCCAATAAGGTCGAGGAAAAAATCCTTTATTCCATCCTCCAGACGCAGCCCAAGCGGGCCGACGTGTACTGGTTCGTCCACATTCAGGTAACCGACGAGCCTTACACCATGGAGTACAAAGTCAAGGTGCTGGCGCCCGACGACGCTTACAAGGTTACGTTCCGGCTGGGCTTCCGCGTAGAGCAACGCATGAACCTCTTCCTGAGAAAGGTGGTGGAAGACCTCATCGAAAGCGGCGAGCTGACGGTGCAGGCGCGCTACCATTTCAGCCCTACGGACTTGCCTACAGGCGACTTCAAGTTCGTCATCATTCAGGAGTTCCTCTCGCACGAAAACGACCTGCCGGTGCTGGAGCAAATCATTATGAGTATTTACTTGGGGGTTAAAAGTGTCACGGCATCGCCTCAAAATTGGTTTGGCTTAGACAGCGACTCAGTCGTCATCGAAAAAGCGCCCTTAGTACTTCGTCCGGTAAAAGGTCTCAATTTGCAGCGCATTGGTTGAGGGCCTGCCCTGTCATGAAAATCCTGGTTATCCGCTTCAGCTCCATCGGCGACATCGTGCTCACCTCGCCCGTGCTGCGCTGTCTTAAGCAGCAGTTGGGGGCCGAAGTACATTTCCTAACGAAGGAGCGCTTTGCGGCCATCGTACGGCACAATCCGAACGTGGACAAAGTGTTCGCCATACGGGAGTCGCTCGGCGAGGTCATTGCCCCGCTGCGCCGAGAGCACTACGACCGGGTGTTAGACTTGCACCACAACCTGCGCAGTCAGTGGGTCAAATGGGCATTGTGCCGCCCAGCGCGTTCGTTCTACAAAGCCAATTTGGAGAAATGGCTGCTGGTCAACCTCAAAGTGGATGTCTTGCCCGACCGCCACATCGTACACCGATATATAGAAACGGCACACGGGCTGGGCGTGCACTACGACGGGCAGGGGTTGGACTATTTCATTCCGCCCAACGAGGAAGTGGACGTCCACCAGTGGGAAGGCCCCCCTCCGCCATACGTTGCCTTTGCCATTGGGGCCAACCACGCCACGAAGCGCCTGCCGCAGGAAAAAATGGCCGACATCTGCCGACACTTAAGCCTGCCGGTGGTGTTGCTGGGCGGTGCGGAAGATGCCTCGCGCGGTGCCTGCGTAGCCCGCGAAGGCGGAGCGCGCGTTTTCAATGCCTGCGGCCGGCTGACGTTGCACCAGAGCGCTTCCGTCGTTCGACAAGCGGCAGTTGTCCTGACGCACGACACAGGCCTGATGCACATCGCCGCGGCTTTTCGCAAGCCGATTGTTTCGCTTTGGGGCAACACCGTACCGCGTTTCGGCATGTACCCTTTTTACCCGGACGGCCTCGAGCGCAACATCTCGTTCGAAGTGCAAGGCCTCTCTTGCCGCCCTTGCTCGAAAATTGGCCATGACCATTGCCCGAAGAAGCATTTCCGCTGCATGTGCGACCTGGATGCCCTGGCTATAGCCGCCGCCGTAAACGACCAATACGGAGCGCCGAACGCCTGAAAAAGATGCCTCTACGACAGAATTGGACAAAAGTTTTTGCCTTGCAAAAACGAATGCTCCTTCGCATCGCCTACATTTGCAGCGTACTTGAGCAATTCCATACCGGTTTATTACCCTAAGTCAACGACTATGCGACCACAACTACTCTTCGTCCTGTTTGTACTGCTCTTGCTCGGGCGCCTGGCCTCTGCGCAGGACATTCACTTCACGCAATACAACATGTCGCCCATGACGCTCAACCCCGCCAACGCGGGTCGCTTCGAGGGTACAGCGCGCATCGGCGGCATCTACCGCAGTCAGTGGTCGAGTGTTATCAACAACCCTTACAGCACGCCGTCGGCCTGGGTAGATGCGCCCATCATCCGGGGCTTCCGCTCCAAAGACTGGGTGGGCGTAGGCCTCATGCTCTACCAGGACCGCGCCGGCTCGGCAGGCCTTACTCACGGCGCATTCAAGTTTGGGGCAACCTACCATTTCGCCTTCGGCAAAAAAGGCAACACCGTGCTCTCTATCGGCGGTCACTACGGTGGCGAGCAACGCCGCATTGACATCAACCGCCTGCAATTCGCTGACGGCTTCAACAACCAGGGCGAATACGTGCCCGCCCTCAGCATGGACAACGGGCGCGTGCTGGGCAGCGCCAACTACAACGACATTGACCTGGGCGCCGTCTTTTTCTCCAAACTCAACAAGACGATGGACTTCCATATGGGCTTCTCCATTTACCACTTCACCCGGCCCAACTACAGCCTCATCGGTGGAGGAGCCAGCCCTGGCCCCGGCCCGGCGCCGCAACAGGGCTTCGCACGCCTGCCCCGACGCTATGTAACGCATGGCCAATTTAACATGGCGCTCAGTAACCGCGTATCGCTCAGCCCAACGTTCCTGTACCAGACCATGGAGGGCAACGACGAAATCATCGTACAGGGCATGGCCGGCTACCTGTTCAACGAAGAAAAAGACATCACCCTGCGCGCCGGTGTAGGCTATCGCCTCAGCGACGCCGTCAATGTGTTGGTAGGCGCCAAAATCAAAGACCTGACCATCGGCGCGGCCTACGACATCAACATCTCTGACCTGACCATCGTCAGCAACTACCGCGGCGGTTTCGAAATCGCTGCCAATTACATCATCAAAATATACAAGCCCACCGTGGTGAAGCCCAAAGTGCTTTGCCCGCGCTTCTAAACCGGATGAAGAGGATGTTCTTTTCCCATTTGCCTAAACCGTTGTCTATCATGCTCAAACACCATATTGCGCTGCTCTGCCTGCTCTTTTGGGCTGCCGCCATTGCCGCCCAACCCCTGAACCGCTCTACGCCCGACGCCATGGTGAAAGCGGCCAAACAAGCCGAACAAGAGGGAAACCCCTACGCCGCTCTGGAATTTTATGAAAAGACCTACCAGGAGACCAAAGACCCGCTGCTCAACCACGCCATCGCACGCCTCAACTTTGAACTGCGCGACTACCAGCGCGCCGAGCGCCTGCTGAGCAAAATCGTGTTGCGCGACCGCCGCAATATGTACCCCGACCTGAAATTCCTCTACGCCATGACCCTCAAGCACAACGGCAAATACGCCGATGCCGAGGAAATCTTCAATCAGGTCATCGCCGACGGCTTAGACTCAGCCTTAGTGGCGCGCAGCAAACTCGAAATCGCCGGCTGCAAACTGGGCCGTAAGGCTAAACAGCCCGAAATGCTCAAGGTAACCAACATTGGCAAAAAAGCCAACAGCCCCCAAACCGAAGCCTCGCCCTGGTACAGCAACGGTGAACTCTACTTCTCCTCGCTGGCCGGCAAAGACGTCATCGTCGTGGATGGCAAAGAAGGCGACTGGTACGCTAAAATCTACACCGTCAAGCCGCCCACCCAGGCCGGCACCGAGTACCCGGCACCGAATGCGCTGGGCACTAACATCAACCGCGAGGGCTGGCACCAGGGCAACGTCAGCATCAGCCCCGACGGCAAAACCATGTACTTCACCCGCCAGGAGATTGAGGGCAACTACGTCGGTACCAGCAAAATCTATTACGCCCTCAAAGGCGACGACGGCTGGGGCGCCGCCAACGAGGTGGCCGGTGTCAACGGCGACTACATCGCCAAACACCCCTGCGAAGGCGAACTCTACGGCGAAAAAGTCCTCTTCTTCGTGGCTGACATTCCCGGAGGACAAGGCGGCTTCGACATCTACTACGCACCCAAAAAGCGCGACGGCGTCTTCGGCCTGCCCGTCAATCTCGGCCCCGTCATCAACACGCCCGGTGAAGAAGCCTCACCCTTCTACCAGGACGGCAAACTCTACTTCAGCAGCAACGGACACCCCAGCATCGGCGGCTTAGACGTCTTCGTCAGCGAATGGGATGGCTCCAAATGGAGCGCTCCCGAACCACTGCCCGCCGGCATCAACACCAGCTTAGACGACCTCTACTACACCCGCGTGGCCGACGGTTATTCGGGCTACTTAGTCAGCAACCGGCCCGGTATCAACAACCTCAAGAGCAAAACCTGCTGCGACGACATCTATTTCTGGGAAATGGAGCGCATCAAGGTCGAACTGCTGGCCACTACCTTCCGCATTCGCAAAAAAGATGAAAAGGCCAACCCGCCGCTCGAAGGCTGCACCGTCCAGGTCATTGACGTAACCGATAAGAGTCCGCTCAACGTGGACGCCAAGACCAACCCCGCCGGCAACGACTTCCCCTTCACCCTCCTGCCCGACCACTCCTACGTCGTCATCGCCGAACGCGAAGGCTACCAGCCCGACACCGTGCGCTTCAACACCGTCGGCATCAAGAAAACCACCAAAGTCGAAAAGAAACTCACCCTCCGCGCCAAACAGCCGCCCAAGTCGCGCATCGTCAAACGCGATGAACCCATCCGACTCAACAACATCTACTACGACTTCGACAAGGCTGACATCCTGCCCGACGCCGAAAAAGACCTGCAGTTCTTAGTCAACCTGATGAACCAGTACCCGGACATGAAAATCGAACTCTCCTCGCACACCGACGCCCAGGGCAGCGACGACTACAACGAACGCCTCTCGCAGCGCCGCGCCGACAGCGCCAAAAACTGGATGGTCGCCCGAGGCATCGCTCCCGAACGCATCGTCGCCGTGGGCTACGGAGAAAAGTTCATCCTCAACCACTGCAAAAACGGCGTCAAGTGCACCGACGACGAACACCGCTACAACCGACGCACGGAGTTCAAAATCATCGCCGGTCCCACGAGCATCACCATTGAGGAAGAGGTGAAAGAGGAGGGGCAGTAAGGAGAAGCCCCCCAGCTATCTGGCATCGGAGCGCTGAGGTCTCTTTCAGCGCTCCGATTTGTTTTTCGTGTTTAAGTCCGTCCTGTCCTCCCTTTCTACCTTTGCCGCCGCTATGGATTTCATCAACGAACTTCGCTGGCGCGGCCTGATACACGACATCACACCCGGCACCGAGGAGCATCTGCGCTCCGGCCGTGTACGCGGCTACATTGGCTTCGACCCTACTGCGCCTTCGCTGACAATTGGCAACTACGTGCAAATCATGCTCCTGCTGCGCCTCCAACTGGCTGGCCATCAGCCCGTCGTGCTCATGGGCGGCGCCACGGGCCGCATCGGCGACCCCAGCGGACGCGACACCGAACGCGAACTGAAGACGCTGGAGGAACTGGAGCGCAACCTGGCCCACCAAAAAGCCCAAATGCAGCGACTGCTCAACTTCGACGAGGCCACCCCCAACCACGCCCTCCTACTGAACAACTACGACTTCTATGCCCATATGAACGTGCTGGACTTCCTGCGCGACGTAGGCAAACACCTGACCGTCAACTACATGATGGCCAAAGAAAGCGTCCAGCGCCGCATCGAGTCCGGCATCTCGTTCACCGAATTCAGCTACCAGCTCCTCCAGGGCTACGACTTCGTGCTCCTGCACCGCCACTACGGCATCACCCTGCAAATGGGCGGCAGCGACCAGTACGGCAACATCACCAGCGGCATCGAATTGGCCCGCAAGATAGACGGCCAACGTCTGTACGCCATCGTAACCCCGCTGCTGACCAAAGCCGATGGCACCAAATTCGGCAAAAGCGCCGGCGGCAACATCTGGCTCGACCCCGAAATGACCAGCCCGTACCGCTTCTACCAGTTCTGGATCAACGCCGACGACCGCGACGTGCCCAAACTGATGCGCTACTTCTCGCTCAAAGGCCGGGAAGAAACCGAAGCCTTAGACGCCGACCCCATCGCCGCCAAACGCGCGCTGGCCGAAGAACTGACCATCCGCCTGCACGGCGCCGAAGAATTCGCCTCCGTACAAGCCGTATCGGCCCTGCTCTTCGACCCCAAAGCCGGGCCAGAAATGCTGCGCAGCCTGCCCGAACGAACACTGGCACAGGTGGCCGAAGAAATTCCGGCTCCCGAAATCCGCTTAGAGACCGTGCAAGGCCATTGCAACATTCTCGACTTCCTCAGCGAACACACCGGCATCGTCGCCAGCCGGGGCGAAGCCAAACGGGCCATCCAGAACAACGCCATCAGCATCAACAAGGTGAAAATCACCTCCACCGACGCAATGATAACGCCGGAGCACCTGCTGCATGGCCGCTACATTCTGGTGGAAAACGGAAAAAAGAACAAGTACTTGGTGCGCACAAAAAACGGTGCGTGAGCCAATGAAGCAAGCACCTCCCATGTTGCGCGCAGAAAAAGCGAGGTTTCCGAAGAAAACTTAAAACCTGGCTTAAACGCGACACCCTCCATACAAGCACTATCCACCTGACGGGCAAAAGCGTGAACTTTGCCCGCACTCTTTACGCTTTACCACGCATTCCATTTTATGAAGAACATTACAGTGATTGGCGGCGGTACGATGGGCAACGGCATCGCCCACGTATTTGCTCAGTACGGCTACGAAGTCAGCTTAGTGGACATCTCGTCGGAGGTGCTGGACCGGGCACTCGGCACTATCAGCAAAAACTTAGACCGCCAGGTAGTCAAAGGCACCCTCAGCGAAAGCGACAGGGCGGCGACCCTCCAGCGCATTCACCCCATGACCGACCTGCGCGAAGGCGCTGCAGGCGCCGATCTGGTAGTGGAGGCCGCCACCGAACGGGTAGATTTGAAACTGAAGCTCTTTGCTGACCTCGACCAGCTCGCCCCTGCTGGCGCCATTCTGGCTACCAATACCAGCAGCATCAGCATCACTAAAATCGCTGCCGCCACGAAGCGCCCCGAACAGGTCATCGGCATGCACTTCATGAACCCCGTGCCGGTAATGAAGCTCGTCGAGGTCATCCGCGGCTACGCCACGTCGGATGCCGTCTGCCAGACCATTATGGAACTCTCCCAAAAACTGGGCAAGACGCCCGTGGAGGTCAACGACTACCCGGGCTTTGTGGCCAACCGCATTCTGATGCCCATGATCAACGAGGCCATCTACACGCTGTACGAGGGCGTGAGCGGGGTGCAGGAGATTGATACGGTCATGAAATTGGGCATGGCACACCCCATGGGGCCGCTGCAATTGGCCGACTTCATTGGCCTGGATGTTTGCTTAGCCATTTTGCGCGTGTTGCACGAAGGCTTTGGGCAGCCCAAATACGCCCCCTGCCCGCTGCTGGTAAACATGGTAACCGCAGGCAAGCTCGGCATCAAGAGCGGCGAGGGCTTCTACACCTACACGCCCGGCAGCAAGGAACTGGTGGTGGCCGAGCGTTTTCGCTAAGGCAGTTTGTGCAGCCTGCAGAGGCCTTTTAGAAATCAGCCGTCAGCAGGCGCAGTTGTATTTCACTTATTTTCAGGTTAAAACGTGCGAGGTTTTGCCGGAGGAGGGCCTGTTCGAGGGCGCCCTGTGCGGCCTGCACTTCTAAGGCATTGGTCTGGCCCAGGCGGAAGCGCTCGGTGCTGATGAGCAGGCTTTCACGAGCGGTCTGGACGTTTTCGTCTTCGAGGGCCAGCGCCTGTTGTTGGGCCCGAAAGAGGACGAGCTGGTTTTCGATAGCGGTTTCCAGTTCCAAGCGCTGCACTTCGATGCGCAGGGCCGCTTGTTCGGCGCTGATGCGGGCGACATCAGCCTGGCGTTTCAGATTGCCGCCGTTATAGAGCGGTAGGGCAAGCGAGGCGCCGATAGCGAAGCCAGCCTGGTTGTTATTGCGGATAAAGCCGGCGCCGTTGTCGGTGCGCAGAGCGACAAACTGCCCATTGGCCGTGATGCGCGGGCCGCGCAGGGCATTGGCTTCGTCCACCGCACGGGCGGCCGCCTCGGCGCTTTTTTGCAGGGCCAGAATAAGCGGGCTTTCCGCCTGGGCACGTGCCAGCAAGCGTTCGCGGTCGGGAGCATAGGCGACGTCCATCTGCAACACGACCTCGAAGGGCGTCTGCGGCGCACGGGCCAGCAGCTGGTTGAGCACACCTTTCGAGGCCGCCGTAGCCGCCTGCTGCTGCAAGAGGGCGGCGCGCAGCTGGTTGAGGTCTAAACGCGCCTGCAACACATCGGGCTGGGCGGCCACACCCGCCGCCACGCGCGCCTCGGCGATGCGCAGGCGCTCCTCGTTGAGGGTAATGAGTTCCTGCGTGGCGCGCTCCTGCAAGCGGTTGCGTACGACGTCGTAATAGGCCGTGAGTACCTGTGCCGTAGTCTGCTGCACGGCGGCTTGCAGCGTCAGGCGCGCCTGCTCGTCCAGCGCCTGCAAGCGGTCTTTGGCAAAGCGCGCCCGACCGCCCTCATAAATCACCCAGCTGGCCTGAACGGCGCCATTGAGGTTGTTGAACGGTGCGCCCAGCGCATTGAACTCGTTGCCGTTGATAAGCCGCTGCTGAAAAGCACTCAGCGTGAACGTCTCGTTGACGGCCAGATTGACCACCGGCAACAGACCCGCATTTGCAGCGGTGTTGTTCTGGTGGGCAATGTCGGCATCTGCCTGGGCCAGGCGCACCGAAAAGTTCTGACTGAGCGCCAGATTGACGGCTTCCTCCGGCGTGAGCAACGATTGGGCCGCCAGGGCATTCCAGCAAAAAAAAGCAGCGGCAAAAAGGGAAGGCTTTTTTATCATAACCGATAGAATGAGAGGCATTTAAGCGCCAATCACCTCCGCCCAGAAACGTTCGCGGCACCCACTGGCACGCCTCGGGCAGGCATTTTGGCTGGGCAATGTTACGCCGCTTCGGTGCGGTCGTTCTACTTTTCGCCCACAAAACAACCGCCCGACCGCAAACGCATGAAACAAGACAACATCCTCGTCATCGGCGCCAACGGGCAAATCGGCGCCGTACTCACCGAAGCCCTCCGCGAAGCGTACGGAACCGACCACGTCTTAGCCACCGACATCCGGGCCGCCGAAACCGCCACCGGCCCCTTCGAGATCCTCGACGCCTGCGACGGCGCCGCCTTAGACGAAATCGTACGCCGATGGCGCATCACCCAAATCTACCACCTGGCTGCCATCCTCAGCGCCCGAGGCGAAGAAAACCCGCTGTGGGCCTGGAATCTTAACATGACCAGCTGGCTCAATGTGCTGAAAACGAGCCTCGACAACGGCATCTCCAAAGTCTATTACCCCTCCTCTATCGCCGTCTTCGGGCCAGATGCCGTCAAGCAAAACACCCCGCAAGATGCCGTGCTCATTCCCACAACGGTCTATGGCATCAGCAAAGTAGCAGGTGAAAACTGGGCCAACTACTACCACCACAACTACGGCTTAGATGTGCGCTCGCTGCGCTACCCGGGCATTATCGGCTATCAGAGCGACCCCGGCGGCGGCACCACCGACTATGCCGTACATATCTACCACTACGCCGTCAAGGGCGAACCCTATGAGTGCTTCCTCAGGGCCGACACCGCCCTGCCCATGCTCTACATGCCCGACGCCATTCGCGCCACACTCGAACTCATGGAGGCACCCGCCCAAAACCTGTCCGTCCGAACCAGCTACAACCTGGCTGGCATGACCTTTACCCCCGCCGAAGTGGCCGCCAGCATCCAAAAATACCTGCCCGACTTCCAGGTGCGCTACCAACCCGACGCGCGCCAAAAAATCGCCGACAGCTGGCCCGCCTCCATTGACGACTCCCGCGCCCGCCACGACTGGGGCTGGAAACCTCACTACGACTTAGACGCCATGACGCGCGACATGCTGCAACATCTGGGAGAGCGGTATGGGCGGAAGGTGGGGGTGTAGCCGCCGGGCTTCCAACATCGTTCAAAGTACACCGGAAAGGCTGTACGAAATTTACGATAAGGCTTTTCTTGTTGTGGCTCTTTTGGATTGTTCATGTACATTTGTCCAGGTAAAAAAAATGTGCGATGGCTCCATCCAACGAGAGAAATGTAGAGGTAAAGATATCCTTCAAGACGCTTACCCCCCTATGGACAGGTGGTGCGGACGGACAAATGAACCGCATCTGCGAAAGCGGACTATTGGGCAGTATGCGCTGGTGGTATGAAGCCATTGTACGCGCGTTGGGCGGCAAAGCCTGCGACCCCAGCGGTGATAAAAAATGTCTGTACGACGCCGCGAAGCATAGGCCCAGTGCCGTTTCTGACGAACGTCAAGCACTACGCAGGGCCGGTTTGTGCGACGTCTGCCAGCTCTTCGGCGCTACTGGCTGGCGACGACGCTTTCAGCTGCAGGTTGTAGAAGATAAAACGCAGGCGATCTGGATAGGAAATACCCTCCTCAATATCCGCCCTGAGGGTCGCACCCGTGGATGGTATCTGCCGCCGGGGCGCTTAGGGACTTTTTCCCTGCGGTTGCGGGCGTCTCCCTCTCATGTAGCGCAGGTGCTCGCTCTCCTGCGTTTCATAGAGCAATACGGCAGCTTAGGCGCCAAACCGCAATTGGGATATGGGGTAGTGGAGGTACTGAATAACGAGGAAGTCAAGCAGCATACTACCAGCTTTTCATGGAAAAATCTTTTACCTGAAAACACAGGGCAAGAACAGACTTTGGAGGCACGACCAAGAGACTTGCCCAACCTGAAAGACATGGGTTTCTTCTGCTATCGTTTCGAGCCCGAGCATCCCAGCTGGTGGGTGGGCCTTTCGGGTCTGGAGCGCGTCGTGCGCAACGTACAGCCTTTTGCCCGACAGACAGTGCCCATTGCCCCGCTGCTCAAAAATACCTGGCGCTTCGGCCACTGGCAACGCCACTGGGGACGCGAACGCGACTTCTGGGGACTGGTCGAAACCGAACGCCAACGCGGAAAGGTGGCCGTCAGCTGGGCCTATCGCACCGATGAGGCCTGGGAAATTCGCGGCGCTGCCTGGCTCCATGACATCAAGGACGAAAAAGCAGTGTGGGCTATGTTTCAAAATGCCGATATTTGGGCAAATACGGTGGGCATAGAGGGAAAGCTCATCACCATTCCGCGTGAGCAGTGGAAGAAAACCCTCGACATTTGACCCATTTTATTACCTTGTGCTATGATTAAAAACCTTTTCATACATCGCTTCCGTGGCATCAAGCAAGGACGCTTGGACGATCTGCGGCGCTTCAATGTCTTTATTGGCCCTAACAACAGCGGCAAAACGGCGGTGCTTGAACTGCTCTACCTGAGCGCCACCAGTGGCCGACCAGCCCAGTTTTTCCGCGAAGACCTCATGAATGCCGAAGACGAAACGCGCGCCCGGGCCAGCGCTTTCGACGCCACTACTTCAGCACACGACCTGCTGGGCCAAGCGCCATTACCCTGCTTGCGTCAACGCCACAATAAAAGCCCCAAGTGGCAAAAAGGAGGAACCTCCCTGACTTCACAAGGCGGTATCCGCGTCAAACTCGGCCTTTCCTCCTGGCCTGAATTCCTCTTAGCTGCTCCACCACCCACTCCCGATAGGGAAGACGATGCCATCTTCGTAAATGAAGACCTCGCTGAAATAGCCATGTTTACCCTGCCGAAGCCCGAGCAATTGGACGATACAATGATGCCTCCTTACCTGCGCGAGCAAGGCCTCAACCCACCCGACGCCGACTGGCATTATCTGTGGGAAGACGATTGGGTCTATCAGTGGGCGCACCAATCAGACATAGACAAACTCGCCATCTGGGCCACACAGGGCCAACGGCCCGCCCCAGAGCACGTTATCTTTTTCAATTTCAACACCGTTGTTGCCCACTTCTCAGCCCCATTTGCCAACAATGCCTATCATGGCATAACCGACTGGGAAGCCAAAATTGCCGCCCAGATGGCCAAGGTGTTCCCCACTCTGGAAAACGCATCTCTGGATATTAAAGAAGCCAAAGACGGCCAGCCCGGATATACCGGCTACGTGCGCTTTCCCGGCAAGACTCCCTTGCCTGTGGACCAACTCGGCGACGGTGCCCGCCATGCTTTCAAACTCCTGACCGCCCTGGTTACTTTGTGCGAGAGGGTCAGCGAAGAGCGGCCAGGGATGTTGCTTTGGGAAGAACCGGAGGTATTCCACAATCCTGCTACTCTAGCACGGCTACTTACCACCGTATTAGATATGCTGAAAGACAAACCTGTGCAAGTCTTCATCGCTACCCATAGCATCGAAATACTGGGGCACTTTACCCGCATGCTTCAGCAAGAATATTTGCTTTCTAATGAAGCCCTTGCCTTCTTGTTTAATCTGCAAGAAGGGCGTTTCAAAAGTTCTTGGTTCGATGCTCATAACCTCGTTTCTTGGTTAGAGTCAGGGCTTGACCCGCGAGTGCTGGAAGATTTTGGCTCTCCACTTCAATTTCAATTGCGCAATGAGTATGAAGGTGTTCACTGAAGGTAAGACGGAGGAACTTATCATGAAGAGATTAGGCTTACCCGCCGAGCAAATCATCCCGGCTGGCGGAAAAGGGCATATGAACGATAAAATTTCCAACATCCTTGGTCCGGATTTAGCCCTAAAACCGTTACGGGTATTGGTAATGCGTGATTTAGACAGGCACGAGGGCGAAACTGCTGAGCGGCTGAAACAAGGAACAGAACAAATGCTAAAAAAGATGCTCAAGAACCGAAATTTAGATGACTCCATTCAAGTAAAACAGATGGGCTCTAACATTTTCCTATTTACGAAACAAGCAATTGACCTTCGTCTATGTCTTCATATTGCTGATTATCAGTGGAGTGAGTCTTTCATTAAATCCACGATAGACGACTATATCTTAGCTATTGCGCTAGAGCCTCAGATTGCTCAAGCATTGGCGGAGAAGCAGAAGATAGCCGATGGCCCTACTTTAATGAAAAAAGTAACTGAAGAGCTTCCGCAACTATTAGCGAACAACGGGATCTCACTTTATGAGGCTAAGGACTATATCCGACTTTACGCTGCGATGCTAAAGATGCATACTTCGCCACCTGTGTTTGCTGATAAAGCTTTGGCCAATGCTGAAGACTCCCTTCTTCAAAGGCATTTCTCCTCTTTGTTCGCCGCAGTCAAGACCTTGCAATGACCTACGACTTCCACACCCACTACCCCTTCGCACTCATGAGCCACCATCAGTTTGAGGCTTACCAGTGGCTGGCCGGCGATAGCCCAAAATTGCCCTCCGCCTGGCGCGACCTTGAACACATCGAAGACCCCATCGCCCGCCTCGACCTACTGGCTCAGGCCATCGCTACGCCCGTCCGCGACCGCGCACGCACCGGCGTCAAACCCAATATCGGCGGCTACCGCCGTTGGGTTGAGCAAGACTCTGCCACTTTTCTTCAAAAGCGCCGGCAGCTGATGCATCAGCTCGGGCAATTACCCACGCTGCCACCCGTAGAGCAACTGCCCGCTCACGCCTGGACGCTCCAATTGCCCTTCACCCTGCTCAAGCCCTACATCAGCCGCGACGACCAGACCTTCCACCTGCTGGATAACCCGCTAAAAAAAGACCGCATCTTCCGGGTTCCCTACATCGCCGCTTCGCAATGGAAAGGCGCCCTGCGAACCGCCTTCAGACAGCTGGATACCCCAGGCGATGAAGCCACCGAAGAGCGCCTCTTCGGCAATGCGAAAGGAGAAGACCAGCATTTCCAGAGTGGCCACCTCCACTTCTTCCCCACCTTCTTCGACCGCCTGGGTCTGGAGGTGCTCAACCCTCACGACCGCAAAAGCAATGTAGGCAAACGCGGTCCTATCCTCTTTGAGTGCGCACCCGTCGGCGCAAAAGGCGTCTTCCAACTGATATACGTCCCTAACAGCGCACCCACCCCACAGGAAATAACGGCGGACCTTCAAACCACCGCCCGCGCCCTGCGCGCTATGCTCACCCAATACGGATTCGGCGCCAAAACCAGCAGTGGCTACGGCCTGGCCCGCGTGAAAACTGAGGAAATCAACCTACAACCTGAGTCCTGCAAAACAACCTTCATCCAAGCCTGGAACCAAGACCATGTATGACCTGAACAAACTGGCCCAACACCGCAAAAACATCCTGCTGGCAGAGGTGGTGGGGTGGCTGCATGACCATCGGAAGTGCTCGGAGGAGTTTCTAAAAAGTCAGGCCGGTCATGGAGCCAATCTGCCAAGGGACGAGATTATCAAAAGGTTTGCAGAATTACAAAACCTTTTTATAAACCTGCTTAACGAAAATGCGTCCATCCCGCAACTCTGGAAAGAACGGAAGGAGAGTCCGCTATTTCTACCCAGTTACCTTACTCGCGCACACAACACCTCTCATTTTGACAAGCAAGAACCAGTTGGCGGTAAGCAGGGATATTGTAAAATTCATTTGAGCACACCTTTTGGTTTTGAGAAATCTGTTCCTTCCGGTCTTACATCGGCTCTTTGGGCATTACCCTGGACAGATCTGACTGACAGAGAAAAGCAAAAGCAAACTATTGAGCCACTCTTCTCTCAAACCGTAGCCGACACCCGACGGCCTATCAATGAGGTCAACCTTTGGAGTTGGGGAATGCTGGTTGGCGCTCTGTATAAGGCAGCTCTGGCGGGTGCCCTACTGAACGGGCAGTTCCAGAATGTTAAAGACCTTCGCTGGCGGCTACTTAGTGTACGCATAGATGGCCTGAACTTTCTGCGTCAGGCAGAGAAGATATCCGACCTGTTGGCCAGAAAGGAGTTAATTTCGGATGCTCTGAACAAAGTGCAGAAACTCCTGGAGATTACCTATCCAATAGCCAGCGAGGTCTATCGAGATGAAAACGGGAGTATCTATGTGGTACCTGACCTCCAGGAAGACGTGTTAGAAAATGCAAAAGCAGACGGCAAGGCACTCAAAGTCCTCATTCTCGATGCCTTCGCCGAAGGTACGTTAAAGAACGACCCGAGCCTCCAAATAAGCGCAGAATGGATACCACATGTGGGCTTAGAACAGAAACCCTGGTGGGGCCAGGACCCTGAATGGCAAGAAAAAGCAAAGTCAAACAGCAGCAGCAACGACGAGTTACCAGACATTGCTGGCATTTTGTCTTCAAAGGCAATATCCTTTGCTCAGGCAGACAAGATACGCATTTACTGGCCAGCGTCTCAACCAACCGCTGAAATTTGCTCCGTGTGCGGCATCAGACCACAAGGTAAATCTGCCGATAGGCGAGTATGCAACATTTGCGAAAAGCGCCGCGCCAATCGCGCTCGAGAATGGCTCCAACAGCAGCAAAAACGTACCATTTGGTTGGATGAGGTGGCTGACCAAAACGGCCGGTTAGCCCTGATTACAGGGCGATTTTATCTAAAGCACTGGCTAGATGGAACGTTATTGAAAACATTGTTCCTCATATCTCCCGCTGATCCGGAAAATACTAAATCAAAACCCATTACCCCCAAAAACCCTTCCTTCGCCCGCCTTCGCCGCATTTGGGAAACCACCCAACGCTTTTGGCAGGAAGTGAGCGAACAAATACAGGGTGAGTATCAAAGCCAGCGCATTCGCTTGCAAATAGCAGGTAGCTTTATTCCTGACGACGGAAAGCACTCCCTCTATCATTACCACTCCTACGTGTTGGTCAAAGACCAGCTCAAGATGAGCGTACTTTGGGACGGCAGTGCCTTTCTGTCGTGCGATAACCTGGAAT
This sequence comes from uncultured Saprospiraceae bacterium, assembly GCA_964646615.1. Taxonomy (GTDB): domain Bacteria; phylum Bacteroidota; class Bacteroidia; order Chitinophagales; family Saprospiraceae; genus M3007. The sequence goes on along the minus strand of CAZYEV010000069.1, from coordinate 36,553 downwards.
ACTTAAGCTCGAAGGAACAGCTGGGACAGCCTGTAGAGGAATTTTTAGCAAAAACGAAGGACTTGACTGTTTACACGCCTTCCGAATACGGTGCGGGCAGCCAGCAAATAGGCACCCTGAAGAACATACAGATAGCGGAAAAAGGCCAGTATAGCCCGGTTATTCCCATCCTGACGGAGCCCAACGCTTTCATGATGTTAGTGCCAGCCGAAATGGTGCTCGATGTAGTAGAGAAGATTAAAGCCAAATACGAGGAAGAAATGGGCAAGGTGCGCAATCGGCTTCCCGTGCACATAGGCGCGGTATTTGCCCACCGGCGCACGCCGCTGCGTGCCATCCTCGATGCCGGGCGCGCCATGCTGCGGCAACCCAGCGATGCGCAGGTGTGGAAGGTCGAAAAAGTTACCCGTAAAAACAGTGGCGAGGGGCAATGGGCCGAAGTAGCCGAGGTGCGCTTAAAGCAACAAAACAGAACCCTCTGCTGGCGAGTGCCGCTGCGCATGGGCGACGGCACGACAGAAGACCATTGGTATCCATATGCCTTCTCAAAAACAGACGCCGCTGAGCGGCAGCGAAGCACAAAAGCCTACAATCCCTGGACGGGCCAGGAAGACTGGCTGGTTCACGCCAGCGAGCTGAAGGCTAATGACGAGATCTACTTTACCCCTGCCACCTTCGACTTTGAGTTTTTAGACACCAATGCTCGCCGCTTCGAGATTCACTACAACGGCGAGGGCCGACGTCGGAGTCGTCCGACGCGACCGCTCTACTTAGACGAACTCACCGAGGTGAAACAAATCTGGGAGTGTTTGAAAGAGCTTTCTCAGCGCCAACGCCGTCAGATCATTCACAGCATTGAGGCCACCCGTCAACTGTGGTACGGACACGAACAACCGGTAGAAGATGAGACATTTCGGCAGTTTGTTGCCGACACGCTGGCCAACGCCGAATGGCCCCAAAAGGCGTGCTGGAAGAACCTTCCTGCTTCGGAAGAAAAGGGTTCTCCTGCTTCGGAAAAAGAGAATCCTCCTACTTTGACAAAGGATAGTTTTATACTAGCTGGCTGCAGTGGCCTGCTGGCCGATATAGGCGAACTTTACATGGAAATCTTAAAGGCATAAAAAAAACCACATAACACATGGCCACCTATACTCGACTTCGCTATCTACTCCTGACCACCGACCCGGTACATATTGGTGCCGGTGGCTACCGCCTGGGGCGTGTGGACAACACCATCGTGCGAGAACCCGGCACTCGCCTGCCCAAAATACCCGGCACCAGCCTCCATGGTGCCATCCGGTCCCATGCCGCCTACCTTAACGACACACCGCAAGCGGCCGGCCAAAAACACGATGAAGTAGATGAGCCAGACCAAAATCCGGTTTGCTACACCTTCGGTTACATTAAGAAACAAAAGACCAGCGACAACGGAGAAGAAAAGGTAATCGCCTACTCCGGCGTGGTTAATATCTTCGACGCACACCTTCTGCTCTTTCCCGTCTATTCCATGGTTGGCCCTGTGTGGGTTAGTACAAAACAGCGGCTGGAAGAGGCAGGATTTACGCTCTCGAAAGAGGTTCAATCTGCAGCATCAGAAGGCGCTCTGCTGACCTGGAAGCGCGAAAAACCGCTCAATCTGGGTTGGTTGATGCTCCCTCCCGCCGGCTCAATCACTATAGATGCGCCTAAAGAGTGGCAAGGCGAGCGCTGGAATGCCGTTAAAGACCGCATCGCCTTAGTATCGGACGCACTTTTTGGCCAGATTGTCAACAGCAATTTGGAGGTGCGCACCTCCGTAAGCATAGACGCCAATACCGGCGCCGCCGAAGAAGGTGCACTGTTCACCTATGAGGCCATTCCCAGAGCGACCTTCCTGACGATGGAAGCAGTCATAGACGATTATCGGGGCCGTTTCCCCCGACAAAACCGTAATAATTGGTCAAATCCTGCTGACGTGCTCACCGCCGGCCTTCGCCTCATCGAGTGGCTGGGCGTAGGAGGCATGGGTACGCGCGGCTTCGGACGTGTCGCCACCGTAGGCAAGCCATGGCAGAAAAACTTTGAACCTACCCAACCATAAGAGCATGAACACGCTACTCACTAAAAACAACATAGATTATCTGGCCGCTAAACATGCTCAGAGCGTGTTTTCGGACAAATCATTCAAGGATGTCGAGAATACAGCCACGAAAGCCTTGGGCGTCCTCCAGGAAAATGGCGTATATGCCTGCTTTCTATACCTGTTTGCCAAAGAAAAAGACAACGGCAGGCAGTTGAGCCAGCAGATGTGTCAGCTGCTGAAAGACGTGGGCCTGGGAGATGCCCCAGCCCATTCAGAAGAGGTCTCGAAAGTACTGGGGTATGTCAATGAGCACATCTCCCAGGATATTGAGCGTCTGTTGCTGGCGAAAGAAGTCTTAGAACAGATGCTCACCTACGTTCGCTACGGTGCCAAAGCCATGAGCAAAGACACGCCTGAAAAAACCACCGACACTGCGTCATGAGCACGTGGACTGCATATGAAGTCGTCCTTCGCCTGCGTGCCCCGCTACACGTGGGGTGGCGCAAGGTGGGCAATTTGCTCATGACGCGCCCTTACGTACCCGGCCGCGCCTTCTGGGGTGCGCTCACAATGCGCCTGACACGCATGGCCACAACAGAACCAGCCACGGACTCCAGCCTATACCAGCAATACGGCCAACGGGTGCATGAGCAACTGGTCTATACCTACTTCTATCCGGCACTTCAAAGTGAGGGGAACTACGCCGTACAATGGCCCTGGGCCGATGAAGCCACTTTTCGCTATCGCTTCCTGGGCAGCTATGCCAGTGCGGCACTGGTGTACCCGGCCCAATCCGCCGAAGAGGGCATGTTACATGAAGCAGAGTTTATCGCACCCTATACAGTAGATACAGGTGAACCAGTTTACTTGAAAGGTTTTGTCTTTGAAAAGACAGGCTGTTCTCTGAATTGGAAAAGAGCTCTTGAGGCCTTGCAATTTGGTGCTGATCGCACCTATGGCTGGGGTGCCGTGGAAGTAGCGATCTGCTTACCCGCTCCTACGGCCATCTGGAATGGCCCAAATGGCAAACCGATAACCTTTGACCCTAACGGTGCGCAAGTACTCGTTCGCGTGCCAGAAGAAGAGACTCTGGTGGCTCATGCACGTGCCAGCAACCGCCTGATAGGTGGTGTAGAACCACTGGTCGGGCGCGAATGGCGCTCAAATTCAGAGAAGAGCGCTCGATACGTGGGTCAGCATATCGAGTTCAATGACGTGCTGTATACGCCCGGGAGCACCACACCACAAGAGGCTACTTTCCAAATAGGCCACTACGGCATTTGGGAACAAAGGCCTTGAGCAGCTAACGCTCACTTGCTAAACCATCCCCCCTGAAACACCCCCTTCTTCTCCATACCCACCCGCTGGGCTACGAACTCGAACGAGCCGCCGATGGCGCCCGTTTTGGCGTTGAATTTTTCGAGGGTGGCGATGCCGTCGAAGGCTTCGAAGGTCTCCCATTCGTTAGCGCTGCGGAAGACCTGAACGGCAGCGCTCAGGCGCAGCGGAGCGTAGGTGTCCAGGTCATCGGTAACCGTAATGACGGGTGGCGCGGCTAAGTGGCGTTTTGTAAGGCCGGCCATGACTAAATAAATGCGGTGGTCGCGGCCTGTGGAGTCCGTCCAGGTCAGGTTGATGTGCAGCGACAGGGGGTCTTCGTCGGGGGTTTCGTCAATCAGCTGTGTGCCCGAGGTCCAGAACGGCTCCTGGGCCATGTAGGCCTGTTTGCCTAAGATGTTATCGTAGTAGCGCCACCACAGGAGGTTGACAGACACCGGTTTCTGGGTGTTCATGGGCAGGGCGTGCTGACCGTAGGTAAGCGAGACGCCGTCCACGCGCATGCGGCAGGTGGCGCAGGCCAGGTTGAACGTGTCGTTGACACCTTCCGGGACGAGCGTTTGGGATAAGGCAGGGGCTACAACAGCAGCGATTAGCAAAAGTAAAAACAGCGGCATGCGGGTCAGGGCTGGCATGTGTCGTGTTGGGCGTAGTGTAACCCTATCGGCAGGAAGGATTACAAAGCAGTGGCTGAGAACTTTGCGCACAAAAATGCAGCGGCCAGCCCTGAATGGTGCTGCGAATGTCCGTAAAAAATTGCCCTGCCGCTCCGTCATGGGTGCAGGCAGGGCAATAAATGAGCCAACCTGAATGGCACCTATTGCAGCACAATGCGCTCGGTGAAGAGCCTATCGCCTTGCTGCACAACGAGCAGGAGTGTGCCCTTGGCAAACTCCTTCAGGTCAAATTGCTGGTGGTACTGGCCGCTGAAGGCGTTGAGTTCTTCGCGGAAAAGCTGGCGCCCTGAAAGGTCGAGCAAAAGCACTGTAGTGGGCTGGGGGGCAGCCCGAAACTCGACCGTAATCTGGCCGGTGGTCGGGTTGGGATAGGCGCGAAAGCCTTCCAGTACCAGCAGATGGCCTGCTACGGCTTCGGGCAGGGGGCTAATTTGCGGAATGTCGCCGTCTGTTGGGTTGCGCAGGGTGATGGGCGGGCGTTTTTCGCCCGGGCGCGCAGGCGGCGCCACGGTGGAACGGTCGCGGCAAGCCCGGAGCGCGACTTCCACTTGCTGAGGCTTTCCATCGCGCAGGTAATAGACCGTTACATGGTCGTTGGGCTTGTAGCCGGCAATGACATCCCACAGCTCATCGTGGTCTTTGACCGTTTTTGTGTTGATAGCCGTGATGATATCGCCTTCTTTCATGCCCGCCTCACGCGCCGCCGAGCTCTCGGTGAAAGCGGTGATGCTGGCACCGCGCGCCGTGTTGAGGTCGCCAACCTCCAGATAACTGCCGGTGTAAACACCCAGGCAGGCCTCCTTTTCGCGGAAGCGGTTCACTTCTACCTCTACGCGTGGGCTGCGGCGTTCTGCCGGAGCATCCACAATCTTGCTGCCTGCGGATACGACGACGGTGTAATCCTTCTTGCCGCGCTGGTAGCGGACGGGGATGCGCTGGCCGGGCCGCGTTTTCTTCATGAAGCGCTCCAGTTCTTCCCAGTTGTGCAACGGCTGGTCGTCTATACTCAGCAGGATGTCGCCGTTTTGCAAACCGGCGCGTTCGGCAGCCGTGCCGGGCAGCACGTCAATGGCCACGCCCTGCGTCTTGGGGTCATCGCCGGGGCGCGGGCTGACGCCTAAGTAGCCCTGCGTGCGCTGACGCGGGCGGCCCTCCAGATCGCGCAAAACTCGACCCACTTCGCCCGTTTCAGGGTCAAAGAGGCGCTCCAGCTCCCGCCCGACATCTTCCATTTCGCGGCCCAAATCTTCTCCAATGGCTTCCCAGTCCACCTCCTCTAAGCGGCGAATAGCCTCCTCCAGCTTTTCGCGCACCTCAGGCAAAGGCGACTCCACCACCCGCACCTCTATGCGCACGCTGTCGGCGCCCTGCGAACGCCGATAGGCTTCCACGTCGAACTTCTCAGCGCCCGGGCCTTTCTTCACGATGGTCTCTATGGTCTCCGTACCGTCGGGTTCGATCACGCGCTTCGTGATGATGATCTGCTTTTCCTTGTCGCCTTCCGGCGCCTTGTTCTGTTGGGCCAAAAGTGGAGCGGCATCCAGCGCAAGCATAGTAACCGCCAGCGTAATCCATGTCTTCATAGAAAAGTCTGTTTTTGAAAAGATGCGGTGAAAAAGCCATTGCCCAAAGACAACGCAGAACGGCATAGGTTGCTCGGCATCAGGGCTAAATACGGTGGTTTTTTCTCAGCTCCGGCGAGGCTTTTGCCTCGCCGGAAACTATTCCCAGGGCTTCGTGTCGGCGGCCAGACAAGTCTCAGCAAAACTCAAATCCAGAGCCAGGGACGACTCCCAGGGCTTTGCCCTGGCGGCCAAACAAGTTTGGCCGTTACAGGACGACGAGCACTTTGCCGCTTTGGATTTCGCTGCCGCGCCAGATGCGCAGTGTGTAGGCGCCGGGCGGCAGGTCTTTAACGGCTATGGGGTGCACGCCTGCGGGCAGTGCGCCCAGGTCGCGGGTAGCCTGGCCTTCGGCGTTGTACAGCGTTACTTTGGTAGCGTCGAAGGGCAATTCCAGGTTGAGGCGTTCCTTGACGGGGTTAGGGTAATAAAGCGCGGGCTGTGCGGCCTGCACGGGGCTTTGCGGGTCGGGCTGTGTCTGGAAGGCCACGGGTGTTTTGCCGTCGTCGCAGTTGGGGGTGCTGACGTATTCGCCGATGATGCGCACGAGCAGGTCGTTGAGCAGTTCTACTTTGTAGACGTCGGCGGTGGGTGCCAGGTGTTTGCCGCCGATGCCCGAGTGGTCGGTGAGGAACAGGTAGGAGCCGTTGGTGGCCAGCCCAAAAAACTTCATCAGAAACTCCGTGTCTTTCTGGATGCCGCTGCAAGCGATGGGCACGATGCGGATACCGCGGCGGGCCGCTTCGCGGATGCTGCGCTGGAGGCTCTGGATGACTTCGGGTCGTTGGTGCGGGCTGGCATCGAGCACTAAGAAGCAGATGCGGGCCACGGCGTCGCGGCTCCAGGGCTGGCGCAGCGTTTCGTCGAGGGCGCTGTGCACGGCTTCGGGGTAGTCGCCGCCGCCGTCGGCGTATTGGCGGCGGATATAGTCCACTGTCTTGGAGATATCGCGGTTGAGGGCGCTGCTTTTGACCAAATACTCATCGCCTTCGTCGCGGTAGAAGACGCTGCCCATGCGCAGGTCGAGGTCGGGGAAGCGCGCTTGCACGCGCCCGATGACGTCGAGCAGTTCGGTTTTCAGGTAGTCAATTTCGTCGCCCATGCTGCCGGTGGCGTCCACCGTCCAGACGATGTCCACAGTGCGGGAGTGGCGGCATTCGCGTTTGATTTTGTGCAGGTTAATGCCGTTTTCAAACGGTTTTGGCGTGCCCAGAGTGTGCGTTTTGCCGTCCACGTCGGCTGCGACTTTGAGTGGGCCTTCGGCGGGTTTGTCCGTGAAGAGCCCTTCCCACAGTTCGGCCTGTCCGGTGTTGGACGTGCGGGCTTCCCACAGCGTGGCGCCATGTCGGTCGAGCAGGCGTACGGGCACGTCGCTGAGCGGCATGCCAGCTTCGTTTTGCAGCAGCACCGAGTAGCGGCGTTTGGGGTAGAACTGGTAGGTTTTCTGGTGTTGGTCAATTTCGCCATCGCGCAAGAGGTCGGTCCAGTGGTTGTTCCAGTTGTGCAGGTCGTTCCATTCGCCGGCAGTGAGTTGGCCAGCGCGATCGGCTATGGGCGTTGGGCGGCGCGAGCGCGTCGGGCGGTCTGCACCTGCCGGTGCGGTGGGCGCAGGAGCACTTGCAGGCGCGGGAGATGCGGAAAGCGCGGCCGGCGCTGGCTCGCTGGCCTCATCGGCATCGGTTGCCGTGGCCGCTTCCTCAGCAGCTTTCATCAGCATGCGCGCATCAGCAGGTCGGGTTTTCGCTCTCATGGATAGCGCTGCATCCCCCCGGCCGGGTTTGGCCGAAAGTGTTCGCTCTTCGCGGGCAGGGCGCAGCACGGGGCCGTCGCCCGCTGCCCCCTTTTCGTCGCGAAACAGCGCCGGCTGGTAACGCACTGTTACGGACTCTGCCAGGCCAGGCATTACGGGTTCGAGCGCCACCGTGCGCAGGTCGGTTTTCCGGTCTTTGCTGACGGTTACATGCGTCAGCCGAAGGTGGGCAAAGCCTTCGTGCGCCAGTTCTATCGTGTACGTGCCCGGCGAAATCGGGGTGCAAAACTTGCCTTCAGCATCGGTCTGTAGGGCGGCGATGCGGACAGTGTCTTGCCAGACTTGTACGGACACCTGGGCAAGCGGCTGGCCGGTGGGGTCGGTAATGCGGGCGCAGATTTGGGCAGTATCGTTAAGGCCAAAATGCCAGCTTCCGCCGAGGAGCAGCAAAAAAAGCAGGACTAAGGAAGCGTTTTTCATAAAACCAGTTTGCGTTTGCGGTGAGAAGGAATGCCCTTCAGATGTGGATGAGAGCAAAATTGCACAAGACTTTAACGCAGTAGCCGCTTGCCGACACGCCAGAGCAGCGACCATTCTTTCCGTACGCGGAAGTATGGCTTGGGCTGGCCGCCCAGCTGGCGGCGCACGCGCTCAATGGCCGGGAGCATGCTGCCCAAAAAGTCGAATGTGGGCACGCACAGTTCCTCCAGAGCAAAGCGCATGGCCTCCCAGGCCAGCAAGACACCCGCACCGGAAGAGCGCAGCGCCGGGTCTTCGCCCGCCAGCAGGTAATAGGCCGAACGGTTGTCCCAGATGACATAAGCCACAGCGTGCGGAGCGCCTGTGTCGCGGTCTATGGCCCAGAAGATTTCGCGGCGCTTTGCTGCCACCAGCGCCTGATCTAAACGCTCCAACAGGGTGAATGAAAACGGCGCCTCAAGGCCCTGTCGCTCAAAGGAGCGGTTGTGCACCGCGTAAAACTGCCGCAAGTCGCCACCGCGGCGTATCGCTACCCGTGCGGCGGCTTTGGGCAACTTGTTGTTGCGGTAGTCGGGCGCCAGATTGGCCCGAAGTGAAGCCAAATCGGTGAGCGCTACGGTGTACGAATAGCGCGTCGTCTGCCGAAAGCCCGCCCAATAGAACGGCAGCCAGTTGGCAGCAGTGTAGTGAAAGTCCTGTTCAAAGGCCGCTAAGGGCGGCAAATCGGCCACCAAGGCGCGCAACAGCGGCATTTCACGCCGCACCGCGCGGTATTCGGGCAGCAAATACGGCCCCAGGAAGCGGCACAACGGCGGCATGGCGACGTACTGCCAATGCCATTTTTTTTTAAGAAAAAACGGCAATGCGCCCGCTACCTCGTTGCCGCGGTAAGCCAGCGCCGCCGACCAGTGCTCCGGGCCACAAACGGCATCCAGATAATAAGGCTCCAGAAAAATGGGCAAGTCAGGTGCCCCGGCAGCGAATGAGCGGTATTTTTCCCGACGCTCCGCCGGCTCAAAGCGCATTTGCCTACTCATTAAAAGCCGGAGTTAAAGTTGAGGTAAAAGCCACCACCGCCGGTGCTTCGCCAACTCCACTCAAAGCGGATGACGGAGTTGTAGAACAGGACGAGGTGCACGCCAAACCCATAGCCGCGCAGCAGGCGGTTGTTGAATGGATTATTGGCAGCAAAGAACGGGTCATTGGCATAGCCGGCGTCGTGGTGCAGGGCGAAAAAGGTGCGTATAGGGAGGTGTTTGGCGAAGGGCACCCATTTGCCGACGTACAGGTATTCATCTAAGAGCCGAAAGCGCAGCGTAGTGCGTTGCAGGCCAAAGTCGAGGCCGTCCACGACGAAGAACTCGTAGCCGCGCAGCACGTCGTTGCCGTAGCCCAGGGCCTGATTATTGAAAAACGGCGGCTGGCGACGCGGTGCGCTGATGCGGATTTTGGCCGTCAGTTCGGCGCTCCAGCGGCGGCTCCAGGAATGATAGTAGCGCACTTCGGCGGCCAGGCGCATCAGGTGCAGGTCGTCGGAGGGCAACAGGCCGTTTTGGCGCAGTTCGAGGGCGGCCAACCAGCCTTTGAGCGGATAAGGGCGGGCGTCGCGCACGTCGGTAACCACGCGATACACCGCGCTGAAATGGCGCTGTTGCGTGCGCCCATGGCCAAAAAAGTAGGGGTTCAGTTCGTGGGCCACCGTATCACCCACGCGGTTGTGGTGGTACTCCACGGTGAAGGCATGCGTAGTCAACAGCCCTGGCCTCCAGTAGAGGGCCAGATGTGCGTACAGTTTCTGGCGCAACCACAGGTTGGGGTCGCTGACGAATTGCTGGCGGTTGTCGGCCGTCAGGTACTGCACCTCGTGGTTTCGGCTGAAGCCCACAGCCGCGCGAAAGCCCAGCGTCTGGCGGCGATTGAACCACGGGCGCTCATACGAAGCCTCGTAGCGGTTGGTGTAGCCGAAATTCAGGTTGACTTTCAGCACGTCGGCATGGCCGCTCAAATTGAGGTGCGAAGAGCTGACGCCGTAGTTGACGCGCTTGAGCGAGCGTTTGAAGTCCGTCCACCAGACATTGAAGTTGCGGTCGGCCAACTCGAAGACGGGAATGGGATAGAGGTACCATATCTCCTTGAGCCACAGGCGCACAGCCAGTCGGTCGCCGGGTTCGAGGGCTTCTATTCGGATGGTCGAATGCGCAAATAAGCTGGTATTCATCACCCGCAGGCGGTTGCGCTCCAGCGTTTCGGCAAGCGTGGCCAGGTCCAGCGTATCGCCGGGCCGAAACTCCAGCTCGCGCAAGATGAGCTCCGGGCGCGTACGCTTGTTGCCCTCCAGAATGATGGTATCAATGCGCACCCACGGCCGCTCGCCCAAAGCCACGGCACTCTGGGCCCAAGCAGGCATTGCGGCTACTACCCGCCCCAAGAGCAGCACCACCCAGACGGCCTTTTTTATTTTTGGGTAAAAAGTCGCTCCCACAGTCGCACGCTGTTTTTTCGCATAAACGCTCGCTTAACGGCGAAAGATGCGACCCTTCGGGTTGGCTTTCGAGTGAGCGGGGCGGTTTTTTGTTCGAAGGTGTTAATGAAAAATCTGGAGAGAAGAATTAGCCGAAACTACACTCCACCCCGATACAGCCACCTCCGCGCGCAACCCGTCCGCCAAAGGCCTCTTTGCTGAATGCCTCAATTCTCTTCGTCAAAGCGGCCCCACCTCATGTTTGTGGCCTGCGCCATTGACCATCGCACTGGCCACAAACGCCTGAAAATCACGAAGCGGCAACGTCAGGCCGGCCTTACATTTTCCAATCCAAACGCACCGTGTAGCTGCGAGGCCCTTCCAGCAGGGCCGGGCGATAGGAATAGATCTGGTTGAGCACGTTGTTGCACAGCAGGCTTACCTTCAGGTGTTCGCCAATCTTGCGCGAGGCGCGCAGGTCGAAGATGGTGAAGCCCTTGTTGTAGCGGTCGCGGAACGACTTGACGCCCGGAATGCCGAGCTCGAACACCAAGTCCACGGCTTCCATATGGCTGTTGTATTGCACCGAAGCACCTGCGGCATAGGGGCCTACGGCGTATTCGGCGTCCACCTTCACCATGTCTCGGAAGCGGTATTTGAGCACGTTGCGGTTGACGGAGGTTTTGTATTTGGCCTGGTCAAACTCCTCGCCCGGCGCTAAGCGATAGATGGGGTTGATGTGCGTCCAGCCGCTGAGCAGATAAAAGATGCCCGGGCCGATTTTGCCCTGCCCCATGACGGAGATTTCTGCGCCTGAGACGCGCGTGTCGCCGACGTTTTTCGACTTGAATACGATGGCCGGGAAAATGCGGTCGAGGTCGAATTCCATCATGTTGTCGTATTCCATGATGAAGCCCGTAACATCCAGAAAGCCATAGAAGCGCCCTAAGGCGAAGCCCTGCTTGAGGCCCAATTCGGCCGTCCAGCCCGTTTCGGACACGAGGTCGGGATTGGGCGCCACATTGCCCACGCCGAAGGAGGTGTTGATGAATTTTTCGGCAATGGTCGGATAGCGATAGCCCTGACCCCACGAAGCGCGCAGGTAGGTAGCCTGGGCGGCCTGATAGTTGGCTCCTATGCGGAACACTGGCCGGCCTTCGCGCGTGATACCGTTGGGGATGGTATCAAATTCCGTGGGACTTATCTGGATGACGTCCGGGCTTTTCAGGATGTTCTCCTCGTAGCGCACGCCACCTGAGAGGTTGAGGCGGTCGAAGGCCTTCCAGTCCAATTGGAAATAGCCGGCGTAGTTCTGCGTGTTGTAATTGCCGCGGTACAGGATGGCTTCCACCGTGGTGTGGATGGCCACCACGCCGGTGGTGAGCACCAGCCCGATGCTTTCCATGTTTCGCTGGAGCTGATATTCGCCGTAGAGCATGTCGCTTTTGTTGCTCTGGTCGTCGGTGTTGTCGTTGAACACGTGATAATAGCGGCCCAGGAAGCGGTGGCGGTTGCCATAATTATCAAAGTACAGCACCGTAGGGTCAATAAAGTAGCGCTGGCGGCCACGGCTGGCCGTGGCGGAATTGTCCCCCGGCAAATAGGCCCCGGTAGTGTCGTTGGCCCAGGTAAAAAAGGAGCCGCCGCGCCCGAAATTGAAGTTGGTATTCAGGCCAATGGACAGCCGGTCGTTGACCCGAAAGCGCACGTTAGGCGTGAAGCGAATGTACCGCGAGTAGGTGTCCTTGTTATAGGTATCGCGATAGGCGCCGAACGAGCCGAGCACGAAGTCCCAGCGGCCAGCTTTGCGCCGATGCGCGAAGCTGTAGCCCGTCTCAATGGGAAGTAAGATGCCCGAAGTATCGGTGCCCCACCATTTCATGCGGCGGTCGCGCGGGTTGCCCCACACCTGGCTGAACACAGCCGCGTCGGTTTCGGGCACGTCGGAAGCATAGCGCGTGCGGATGTTGATGATGCCGTTCATGGCCGAGCTGCCGTAGAGGGCCGATGCAGCGCCCTTGAGCACCTCTACCTGGCTGATGTTTTCTATCGGAAAATCGGCCCAGTTCGGGTATCCCGCATCGGCTTGCAGGGCCGGGATGTCGTCCACCAGAATGAGCACGCGCGTGCCCGCGCCATAGGCAAAGCCCGCGCCGCCGCGGATGCTGGCCTGGCCGTCCACGATGGCTACGCCCGGAATTTTGACCAGCGACTCGTCAATTTGCGTGGAGTTGACGTTCTCGATAAGGCGCGGCCTGAGAATATCCAGCGAAACCGTTACCTCGCCCAGTGGCTTCTCGAATTTACCTGCAGTTACAGTAGTCTGCTGCAGCAAGTTGTCAGCATAGCTGAGCTGAAGGTTCACCTCCGTAACCTGTCCTTCCGAAATGCGCACCAGCTGGCGCAAAGGCTCGTAGCCCGTATAGATGAGCGACACCTCATAAGTGCCCGCCGGCAGGGCCAGCGCGAACTTTCCATCGGCGTCGGTAATAGTGCCTGCTGCCCCCACCCGCACTGTTACGCCGGGAAGCGGTTCATTGCGTTCGCGGTCGGTTACGGTGCCGCGCAAAGTGATGTTTTGGGAAAACAGCATGGCCGCCAGGAGGCTAAAAAAGAGGGTAAATGCTTGACGCATAGCCTTTTGAGCATGGGTTTAGTGAAAAAAATGGCCGAAGGTGGATTACAACGAGAACGGGCGTAAAAGTACAGTTTTTTGCTGCCGCGCCAAGAGCACCTGTTTTGCTTGCGATAAAGGGCGCGTTTGCAAAACGAGCGCTGCAAAACGCCAGAAAAGCCGCACCTTCGCCCAGCTTTTTTCAGAACACGCGGACAAACAACAAGGAATATGGAGCATTTTGACCCGAACAACCCCTGGCGAATTGCTGCAGCAGCCATTTATCGCAAACCCACCGACTCGCGCATTTTCGGCACCGTCGAACTCGACGTTACGGAACTGGAAGCCTTTATCCTGCAAAAGCGCCGCGAAGGAGTGCGCGCCACCATCATGCACCCCATCATCCTGCTGCTGGCGCGAGGGGTGCGCACCGAGGTGCCCGAAATGAACTGCTACGTGCGCCGCGGCCGCTTAGTACACCGCGACCGCATCAACGTTACTGTGAGCGTACTCACTGAAGGCGGCACGCAAATCAGCTCCGTTACGGTGCCCGACGCCGACCGCCTGAGTCTTCCCGAACTGGCCGAAACGCTCATGAAAAGCGTGCGCGACTCGCGCCAGGGCAATCAGGAAAAGGCTTCCGGCTCAAAGGGGTTGCTGACCAACATCCCCTGGCCCTTCCGCGCCTGGCTGGTGCGCATCGCGAAATGGATTACCGTAGATTTGGGTATTCCCCTGCCCGCTCTCGGCCTGTCGCCCGATGCGTTTGGCTCCTTCATTGTATCCAACATCGGCAGCATCGGCTTAGATGTTGGCTATGCCGCCTTGCTGCCGCTGTCCAACGTCTCGTGCGTCATCACCATGGGCAGCGTCCAGAGCAAGCCCGTCGTGCTGGAAGACCGGATTGTAGCGCGACGCATCCTGACCATCAATGCGGTATTTGACCATCGCGTGGCAGATGCCGTACACGTAGGGCGAATGTTCAAATACCTGAAGGCTTTTATCAAAGAAGGGAACTTCGAGCAATTGTGCACGCCGCCGGTCAGGAGCGAAGCTTAACCACTATTTTGGTCTCTTCGCGGTAGGTATTGTCGGCGTGGTTGTAGCGCACCTGCAGCTGAATACGCCCTGCCGGGATGCCCTGGCGTGTCAGGAAGGCCCTCCAGGCGCCCAATTTGAGCGCCGCAAGGGTTTCCAAGTTCAGGGATGCATCGGGCGGCAGCGTCAGCGTCTGGGTGAGCACAGCAGCCGTCTCATTGTCGGCCAGCGAATAGACTAACGGTTCGGCTCCCAAGAAGCCGTCATAAGTTACGCCCGGCTCGTAGGTCAGCGTGCTGCGGTCTTCCTGCAATTCCGTAATCAGCGTGATGTTGTCCAGGATTGCCCCCTGCTGCTGCATGCGCTGGATTTGCTGCGCAATGTGTTGCGCCAAAGCCATCTTTCCTGCGCTGAGCACATAATCTTCGTCGTCATCCGGAAAATGATAGGTAATGGCCGCTGCCCCCGGAAAAGCGAAGGTGCGCACAGGGAACATATTGGCCGGCAGGCCGGGTGTTTGACGCAAAGCCTGGGCGAAGAGCGCCTGCACGCACTCGCCGTCGCCGATGCGGATGCAAGTACCCTCATTGCGCTGCGGTCGCACAGCCGCGCAACGTTCCGACAGGCGCTGGTGCTCAGCGCTAAAGGTCTCAGCGCGGCTATTGACCTCGGCCACCTGTTCCTCAATGTCGCGAAGGGCCGCGCGCGTTTCGGCCGACACGACGGCGCCACCGTCGGCGGCTTTGCGCACTGCCAACTCAGCCTGCTGCTTCTTGAGCGCCAGCGTCTGAAGGGCCTGATGCATTTGCTGCAATTCGGCCTCGCTCTGAGCCAACAGCAGCACACAGGAATCCGCAGCCGATGCCTGCCGCTGCGGCGACGGGTCGGCCTCCGCCTGGCGCAATAACGCTGCCAGCCCTTCCTGGCGCTGACGCAAAAGATTAGCGGACAGGTCAAACGCCTGCGCCAACGCCTGCACCGCCTCCTGCTCGCCGCGCACCAGATTAACCGGCGCCACCAGCATGGGTGGCTCCTCGAAACGCGGACGCGCCGAAGGCCGCATCAATGCCACGCTGGCCCCCACCTCAAAAGTGGTGCCCAAGGCCCGATGCAGCTCCGCGCAGGCCGTCAGGCGCAGGGCCGAAAACAGCGACACCCCCAACTGCATGCGCGCCCCACCGCCATCCGAGCGAAAACCGGCGCCCACCATCAGGCGGTCTTCCGGCAAAAAATAGGCGTTCACATTTACGTCGAAGGCGCCCTTCATGCTCCCGCGCATCACCCGCGCCATCAGCGCTGGCTCCAGCGCAAACGCGCGCAACTGATAGCGATAGCGCACATTAGCCAGCACGTGCGGTGCCGTACGGTATTCCAAGACGCTGCTGCCGTCGTCGGCTAACTCTAACTCGCTGGTGAACAGCTGCATCGCCGCAGCATCGAAGGCCAGTCGTGAACCGCCCGACATTCGACGCTCCACCGACAGCCCTGGGCCGCCGTCAAAACGAATCCGGTTGACGATACCCTGAAAAAGACTCAAGTCCACGGGGTCGCTCAAACGGCTGGCATTGAGGTTGAACCGATACGACCGCACGCTGACGCCCAAACCCAACGCAATGCGCCACCGCTCTGCATCCATCAGCCGATACGAGAAAAAGCCACTCGCCTGCGTCTGACGCAACAGGTGCACCTCGTCCGTGCTCGCCTGCAAAGCTACCCCAACACGCTCGGGCAGCAGATTCGACACATCGGCATGCAATAAATAGGTGTTCGGACGCACATCCGCCGCCAGCTGCTGAAACTGCTGCCGATACGCCGCCGCTATCTGCCCCTGCCCGCCAGCACCCTGCGCTGCCGGATTGAACAGCCCGGGCATCCATTGGTATTGGTTAAAATAAGGCATCTGCTGGGCCTGAAGCCCAAATGCGGCCGTCAGCCAGTACAAAAAGGGGAGTAATCGGAATAAACGCATAGTGCTACAAAGTTACGTTCCTTGAGTAAGCGAGCGTAACAACGGCAAAATACGTGCTATTTTTTACGAAGAACGGCGGAGATGCCCTGTGGCGTCTTGTGGGGGACGAAGAGGCCTCTGCTGGTCACCTGCTGCCTTTGCTTTTTTCTATTAAAGACAACACCTCCTGACGGAGATGTCGCCTCGTGTCGCCTCTCCAGAGGTTCGTCTTCGAGGCACGAGAAGGCGACACCTCCAAAACAGTTAAGAGTCGCCACGAAGGCACGAAGGGCTCTTTTAAACAAAGGTGCCAGAAGACTTACAATAGCCTCTTTGCACTTCAAAACCGCTTCAGCATCACCTCTACCCAGGTGGTTTCGCCGCGTTTGAGTTCGACGTTAGTGAGGGTTTGGCCTTGGTAGCCGATTTTTCCGAAGGTGAGGGAGTACAGTCCGGGTTGTCCGGCGCCGGTTTTGAAGGTGCCATCGGGGCAGGTTACGTCGGTGTTGGTGGTGCCTTCTACGACCACTTTCACGCGGCCTAAGGGTTGTCCGGTGTCGGCGTCGGTTACGCGCCCTTCGAGGTAGGCGGCGCGCGCATAGGTGGGTCGGAAGATGAACAGGCCTTCGTTGCGCGCTGTGGCGATGATGTTGCCCGAGGGCAGGTAGGGCGAGGCATCCCACACGAGTGAGTTACCCAGTAGAGCGTGAGCGACTTCGATGAGGTTGTCGGGCCGATGGGCATCCACGATGGTCAGCTGGCCACCGTAGGAGGGGTTGATGAGGAAGTCGTTGAGTACGCGCACGTTGTGCACTTCCTGCGTGGGTCGCACGCTGGGGTAGTAGGTATCGAGCAGGCGAATGTGGTTCAGGTCGCTGACGTCGAAGCTGGCCAGCGGGGCATTCCAGCGTTCGTCGGTAGTGAACAGGTAACGGCTATCGTCGGAGAGCCAGCTGTTGTGGTTGAAGGCTCCGGGCGTGGGCTGTATGGCGAGCAGTTTGGGTTTAGTCTTGTCCGACACGTCGAAGACGCTGAAGCGGCCCTGGTAGATTTCGCTGGCCCAGAGCGTATCGTTGCGGATGAAGCCGTCGTGCACATACGGGAAGTTGGTGATGCTACGGACGGCGGGATTCCACGGGTCGCTCAGGTCACAGATGACCGTGCCCTGCTGCGTGCCGCCGAAGATGTAGAGGTGCCCGTCTTCGCAGGCTACGGTGTGGCTGCGGCGGATGAGCGTATCCTTGCCCGGACCAAACCACACGCGCCACTCGATGGTGTCGGGTAGGCGGCGCAGGTCTACGATGGTGATACCGCTATTATTGCCCTCCGAGCCGACGTAGGCGAAGCCATTCCAGGTCTTCACCTCGCGCCAGGTGTTGGTAGGGCCGGGCACAAAGAAGCGCTCTACCGGCTTTGTTGGGTCGGTTACGTCGGCAATGCTCAGGCCGCGATTGGTGCCGACTAAGGCGTATTCATTGCCCAGACTATCCACGTAATGCCAGCAGCCGGCCAGCGTGGCGGGGGCGTAGGGCAAATGGCCAAGCAACTCCAGCTGGCCGTGGGCAGCAGTTGCCGACAGGCAGAGGGATATGAGCAGACAGTTTATGTAGTGTATCGTTGTCATGGTTGAAATGGTAAAAAGTAAAGGAGGAGCCTGGTGGTGCATGGTAGGCAAATTTAAGCAGGCGTGATATTTTACAGCACTATTTTTTCTTTCAGTAGCGACATCTCTCTTTGGGAGATGCCGCTTCGCCCGAGGTGTTGTCCTTCGAGGCACGAGAAGGCGACGCCTGCAGAGCAACTCGGGAGCGCCACAAGTACACGAGCGACACATCGGCATTTTATCCGGTCAAAGCAAGAGATATTTGCAGGGGTTACCTTTTAAAAACACGCTCAAACACACATGCGCACAAAGACAACCTTACTGCTTTGCCTTTTGGGCTTTAGCCCGCTTTTTTCCCAAAATAGCACCTACAAGCAGCCGCCTGCTGACGTGGCGTCGGTGATGCTGGCTCCGGCGCCGCCGCTGACGCTGCCCAGCCCGACCCACGAGGCCATTTTGATGGTGGAATACAATCCGAATCCCGGCCTATCGCTGTTGGCGCGTCCGTATGCGCGTCTGGCGGGTATACGCATTGATACGGCGCTGAACTGCCGCCAGCTGACGACCGAATACACAGGCCTGTGGGTGCGCTGGTTGTGGCAGGAGGCGCCCGTGCGGATCCAGTTGCCCGTACACGGTACGCTCGCCGGCATGCCGCGCTGGTCGCCCGATGGGCGCAAAATTGCCTTCGGCATCCGCGGCCCGATGGGGGTAGAACTGTGGGTGGCCGAAGCCTGGACGGGCGCCTGTCTTCGGGCGGGCAACATGATGCTCAACGATGTACTCGGCCCAGCCTTCGAGTGGATGCACGACAGCGACCGCCTGCTGGCCAAAGTGGTGCCTGCCTATCGCGAACCCGCGCCCCGGCCCTCGCCCGTGCCCGCCGGGCCAGTCATTGAGGAAACTACACCAGGTAAACTCGCCCAGGTGCGCACACACCAGGATTTGCTGCAAAACGCTGACGATGAGCGGCTTTTTGAGTACTACGCCACGAGCCAAATAGCCGTCATCCGCACCAGCACCAGCCAGGTACACCAGTTGTGCCTGCCCGACCTGTATGTGGACGCCGAGTGGTCGCCCGACGAGAAATACCTGCTCGTAACCACGCTGCAAAGGCCCTTCTCCTACCGAGTCCCGTACTACGATTTCTCGCGCCGCACCGAAATTCGTGACGCCAACGGCCAGCTCATCCGCGAGGTGGACAACCGCCCCGTCAGCGACGACACCCCGCGCCAAGGCGTCGTTACCGGCCCGCGCGACTTCCGCTGGCAAAGCCTGCACCCCGCCCGCCTGCTGTGGGTAGAAGCCTTAGACGGCGGCGACCCTACCCGAAAAGCCGAATACCGCGACGAACTCTTCCGCTTAGACGCGCCCTTTACGGCGCCGCCCGTCTCCATCCTCAAAACGCGCCACCGACTGAGCAACTTAGACTGGACAGCCGAAACCGATATCGCCCTGCTGACCGAATACGACCGCGACCGACGCTGGACGACCACCTACCGCATTCACCTGAACAAACCCGACGAAAAAACCGTCCTCTTCGACCGCAGTATCCGCGACGATTACAACGACCCCGGCACACCGCTCTACACGCGCCTGCCCAATGGCCACCGCGTCCTGCGTCAGGAGGGCGACTGGGCCTATTTCAACACCCGCGGTGCCTCGCCCAAAGGCGATTACCCACGCTTAGACAAAATCCACCTCAAAACGGGCAAACGCCAGACCGTCTATACCTGCCCCGAAGGCGCCTTTGAGGAGTTCGTCATGTTTGAACACAAAAACACCCAGCGCATTGTTACGCGCTACCAGAGCAAAACCGAGCCGCCCAACTTTTATCTGGTGGATTTAAAAAACAACACGCGCAAGGCCCTTACGGCCTTCACCGACCCAGCGCCTCACCTCACCCGCGCCGAAAAGCGCTTAGTCAAATACCAACGCAACGACGGCACCCCCCTCTCGGGCACGCTCTACCTGCCGCCTGACTACCAGCCCGGCCAACGCCTGCCGTTGTTCATCTGGGCCTACCCTATCGAGTATTCCGACGCCGCCACCGCCGGCCAGGTGCGCGGCTCCGAAAACACGTTCACCTACTTCCGCGACGCTTCGCCGCTGTTCTTGCTGACGAAAGGACACGCCGTGCTCATGAACGCCACCATGCCCATTGTGGGCGACCCAGAAACGATGAACAACACATTCGTAGAGCAAACCGTCGCCTCGGGCCGTGCAGCCATTGACTACTTAGACTCGCTGGGCATCATTGACCGCCGCCGCGTGGGTGTAGGCGGCCACTCCTACGGCGCCTTCATGACAGCTACCCTGCTGGCCCATTCCGACGATTACGCCTACGGCATTGCCCGCTCGGGGGCTTACAACCGCACACTGACGCCCTTTGGCTTTCAGAGCGAACGCCGCTCGTTCTGGGAAGCGCCCGATGTTTATATGCGCGTGTCGCCATTCTCGTATGCGCACCGCATCAATGAACCCATCCTGCTCATTCACGGCGAGGCCGACAACAATTCGGGCACGTTTCCGATGCAATCCGAGCGCCTCTTCCAGGCCATTAAAGGCAACGGCGGCACGGCACGCTTGGTGATGTTGCCGCACGAAAGCCACAGCTATCGCGCTCGCGAAAGTGTCCTGCACGTCGTGGCGGAAATGCTGGAATGGGCCGAGCGCTACACGAAAAAATAAGGTACTGCCAAAAGACACCCGCTGGCTCTTGCTCAAGGCCTTGGGGCACCTGAATGGCGCAACCGCATGCCTATGTGCCGCGTTTACGCCATTGCAGGACGCGGAAAGCGCCCTGAAGGTATCCTGGCCTGTATTCATTCTGACGACATCATCGCATTTCCATGGCAAAACATCTTCCTGTCTTCCTGTCCTTCGTTCTGGCGGCTGCCATTGCCTCCGCCCAGCCCAAACTCGAACTGCGGCTCTTTGCTTCGGGCTTCAATCGCCCTTTAGACATTACGCATTGCGGCGACAGCCGCCTGTTCGTAGTAGAACAGCGCGGCATCATCTGGGTGCTGGATAGCGCCGGCAACCGCTTAGATACGTTCCTCAACATCATCGCCCGCGTGCGCTCTACGGCCAATGAGCAGGGCCTGCTGGGGCTGGCCTTTGCGTCCGACTACGCGCAGAGCGGCCATTTTTACGTCAATTACACCCGCCAGTCCGACGGCGCCACAGTGGTGTCGCGCTTCTCTGTATCGCCGGCCAACCCCAATCGCGCTGAGGCGAACAGCGAGCAAATTTTGCTGACGCAAACGCAGCCCTACAACAACCATAACGGCGGGTGCATCAAATTCGGCCCAGACGGCTACCTCTACATTGGCTTAGGCGATGGCGGCTCGGGCGGCGACCCGCAGAACTACGCCCAAAACCCGGCTTCGCTTTTGGGCAAAACCCTGCGCATTGACGTGCGCAACAGCCCGCCCGGGCAGCCCTATGGCATTCCACCCGACAACCCGTTTGTGGGCAATGCTGCCTTCCGGCCCGAAATCTGGTCGTGGGGCTGGCGCAACCACTGGCGTTTTTCCTTCGACCGCCTGACGGGCGACTTTTGGGCTGGCGACGTGGGCCAGAACGCGCGCGAAGAGATCAACTTCGAGCGCCCCGGTGTCGGCGGCCGCAACTACGGCTGGCGCTGCTACGAAGGCACAGCGCCCTACAACACCAACGGCTGCCAGCCCGCCTCAGCCTACGTACCGCCGGTGTTCGAGTACGCCAACCCGGGGCTGGGCCGCTCCGTGACGGGGGGCTTCGTGTACCGCGGCAGCCAACACCCCGACCTGTACGGCTATTACCTCTTTGCCGACTACGTCAGCGGACGCTGGTGGGCCACTCGTCAGGTGGCGCCCGATAGCTTCGTTACGTCCGTTCTCGGCGTATTCACCCCCAGCCAGATCAGCACGTTTGGCGAAGACCGCAACGGCGAGCTCTACGCAGCCGCCCTGAGCCAGGGCACCGTCTATCGCATCCTTGAACGCTGCTCTAACTTCCGCGTGAGCCTCCAGGCGCTGGAACAACCGCCTTGCTTTGACACGCCCAGCGGTATTGCGGTGGCCCGCATCAGTGGGGGGCGAGCACCCTATTCTTTCAGCTGGTCCGACAACAGCGCTGCCACCGACTCATTGCGCCCATACCTGTTGCCGGGCGTTTATGCCGTCGAGGTCCGCGACTCCCTCGGCTGCATCCGGCGCGATACGGTGGTATTAACCCCCGTAGAGACACCGCCCGCCGGCCTCGAAATCACCTTCGCCAACGGCGTGCTGAGCGTCTCTCCCGGTGGCTGGGCCTCCTATCAGTGGAAGCGCGACAGTGTGCCCATACCCGGCGCTACATCGCCTACCTACCAGCCTGTGCAGGACGGCTATTATTCCTGTCTGGTTACCTCGGCCAACCAGTGCAGCTACGAACCCGGGCGGATTGTTACGGGCATCGTCTCGACGGCGAGCCCTGCCGACGTGGAAGCCTTTACGCTTGCACCCAATCCCGCCTCCGCCAGCGCGCGCCTCTACGTGCGGCTGAAGCAACCGGCAACCATCGCGTGGGAATTGCTCGACGCCACCGGGCGCGTCCTTTACCAGCAACGCGGCGCCGGCCAATTCTTCGAAGAACGCCTGCCGCTCGACGGGCTACCGGCGGGCCTCTACTTCGTGCGGCTGACTACACCGGCAGGAGCAGCCGTGCGGACGCTAAAGGTGCAATAACCGGAGAATAAAACCTGAAAAAGGAGGGCTGTTTCCGGGAACATGGCAACTTATTTCGCCTTTCCTTCCAGGCGCTCGTAGGTCTTCAGTTCACCTTTTTCATCGGCGTAGATGGCGTACAGTTGCAAGCCGGCGCGCTCGGCAATGGGCAAGGCTTTGTCTAAACCCATGACGAGGAATGCCGTAGCGTAGGCGTCGGCAGTGGTGCAGTCGTCGGCCACGACGGTTACGCTCAGGAGTTGGTGGCTGACAGGATAGCCAGTGCGCGGGTCAATGGCGTGGCTGAACTTTTTGCCGTTGCGCTCGATGAACTTTCGGTAGCTGCCCGAGGTAGCCATTGCCTTGCCGCTCAAGGGAACGACGGTTTGCAGTGGTCGTTTTTGGGCCTCAGTGGTGTCGGTAACAGGTTTGTCAATGCCGATGCGCCAGGGCTGGCCGCGTTCGTTGACGCCGGCGGTGCGCACTTCGCCGCCGACTTCGATCATGTAGTGCTCGATGCCTTGTTTTTGCAAAAAGTCGGCGATGAGGTCAACGGTATAGCCCTGGGCGATGGCGTTCATGTCCAGTTCGATGCGTGGGTCGTCTTTTTGCAGCCGGCCGTTAGCGATGCGCACTTTGGCATAGCCGACCACCCGGCGCAGGCTGTCCACCTGGGCAGAGTCGGGCGGCGGCAGGCCTTTTTTATAGCTAAACCCCCAGGCGCGCACCAGCGGGCCGACGGTGATGTCGAACACGCCCTCCGTTGCCTGGGCTAGCTGCTGCGAGCGCTCGAAAACGGCCACAAAGTGCTCATCCAAAGGCACATCGGCCTCGTTGCGGTTGAGGCGGCGAATGGTGGAGGTGCTGTCCCACAGCGACATGCTGCGGTCAATGACCCGAAAGAGGCTGTCCACCGAAGCCGAAAAGTCGCGCCCTTGCGGGTCTGCGTAAGTGATATGGAACGTAGTGCCCTGCGCCTGGCCCTCCAGGTGCATGTAACGGCGCTGAGGCGCCTGGCAGGCGAGCAAGGCTGAGGCAACGAATACAGGCAAAAGCCAATAACGGGATTGCATGAGTCAACAGCAATGGAAAAGTGAACGATGGAGAGTTGAGAAACGACTTTGAAGTCTTCGTGCATTTGCAGCCCAAAAACCTTTGATGCCTTTGTGGTGAGGGAGCATTTTAGACAACACCTCCTGACGGGAGATGTCGCTTCAAATTCGTGCCTTCGTAGTAAAAAGCCGGCGCCAAAAAGCAGAGGCGACCCGAAACCCGTTTGTCTCGCGCCGCCTCTGAGGGGGAAAAGAACGCAGATGGCATCAGCTGCCGAAGTCGTCGAAAGCGATCATTTCCTTGGGCACGCCCAGGTTGTCGAGCATTTTTTGCACGGCGGCGAGCATGAGCGGCGGGCCGCAGAGGTAGTACTCGACCTCTTCGGGTTCGGGGTGGTTTTTCAGATACTGGTCGAGCACGACCTGGTGAATAAAGCCTGTGTAACCCGTCCAGTTGTCTTCAGGCAGCGGTTCGGAGAGCGCAATTTCGAAGCGGAAGTTTGGAAACTGGCGTTCAATGGCGCGGAAGTCTTCTTCGTAGAAGATTTCGCGCAGGCTGCGCGCGCCATACCAGTAGGAGACCTTGCGGTTTGTCTTCAGGGTATGGAACAGGTGGAAGATGTGCGAGCGCAGCGGAGCCATGCCGGCACCGCCGCCGATATAGATCATTTCGCGGTCGGTGTTCTTGATGTGGAACTCGCCGTAGGGGCCGCTGATGGTTACCTTATCGCCGGGTTTGCGCGAGAAGATGTACGACGAGCACAGGCCGGGCGGCACATCAGCAAAGGCACCTTTGGCGCGGTCCCACGGCGGCGTGGCGATACGGACGTTGAGCATGATGATGTTGCCCTCTGCCGGGTGGTTAGCCATTGAGTAGGCGCGGAAGATAGGCTCATCAATGACCGCCTTCAGGTCCCAGATTTTGAACTTATCGTAGTCGTCGCGGAATTTGTCCGGGATGTTGTACAGATCCGTTTTAAAGTTCACGGTCGTTTCGGGCACATAGATCTGGATGTAGTCGCCTGAGCGGAATTTGAGGTTTTCGCCTTCGGGCAGTTTCACCACAAACTCCTTGATGTAGGTGGATACGTTTTCGTTGGAGACGACTTCGCATTCCCACTTCTTAACGCCGAAGACCTCTTCGGGCACGCCGATTTCCATGTCTTCTTTGACCTTGACCTGGCAGGCCAGGCGCATGTGGTCGCGCACCTGAGCGCGGTTGAGGTGGTTGGTTTCGGTAGGCAGCACGTCGCCACCGCCCGAAAAGACGCGACAGGTGCACATGGCACAGGTGCCGCCACCGCCACAGGCAGAGGCCAGAAAGATGTTATTGGCTGCCAGCGTAGAGAGCAAAGAGCCCCCCGGCTTAACGTGCAGCGGATGCTCACGGTCGCCGTTGATGATGATGCTCACTTCGCCTTGCGGCAGCAGGCGGTCTTTTGCCGTCAGGATGAAATAGGTCAAGAAAAGAATGACCACAATAAAGACCGCCAAACTGGCTACGATTACAGGAAGCATGTGCTGTTCTAATTTTCAAAGTTGAATGCCAGAGAAACTTAAGAAAGCCATACCCATCAGCCCCGTGATGATCATGGCAATACCCAGCCCTTGCAGCGGCGCTGGAATGTTGGAATAGCGCAGGCGCTCGCGAATAGCGGCCAGCAGCACAATGGCTAAGAAAAAGCCAACGCCCGAGCCTAAAGAGAAGACTGCCGTTTCTATGAAATTATACTCGCGCTCCTGCATAAAGAGCGAGGTGCCCAGGATGGAACAGTTCACCGTAATAAGCGGCAGGAAGATGCCCAGCGAGTTGTAAAGGGCGGGTGTAAACTTTTCTACCACCATCTCTACGATTTGTACGGCACCGGCAATCGTGGAGATGAACAGAATGAACGCCAGGAAAGTCAGGTCCACGCTCGCCAGCGAGGGGTGTATCCAGGCCAGTGCGCCCTCTTTGAGCATGTACGTCAGAATGAGGTAGTTGAGCGGCGTGGTGAGTATCATCACAAAAATGACGGCCAGGCCCAGACCAAACGCCGTTTTGATTTTCTTGGAAACAGCTAAGAAAGAGCACATGCCGAGGAAGAACGCAAAGACAACGTTCTCCACGAAGATGGCTTTTATCAGAAGATTGAGCAGATGTTCCATAGTTCGTGTTGTTTAGGAGACGTTGACGAGTTTTTTGTTCCAGCTGCGCTGTGCCCAGATGTAGATGCCGATGATGAACAGGGCGGCCGGCGGCAACATCATCAGGCCGTTGTTGACGTAGCCCATGTCGTAGGCCCATTGCGGTATCACCTGATAGCCCAGGAGCGTGCCCGAGCCAAACAACTCGCGGAACACCGCTACCACGATGAGGATGATACCGTAGCCCACGCCGTTGCCGATACCGTCTAAGAACGAAGGCCAGGGCTTGTTGCCCAGCGCAAAGGCCTCCAGACGACCCATGACGATGCAATTCGTGATGATCAGCCCTACAAACACCGACAGCTTCTTGCTGACGTCGAACATGTAAGCCTTCAGCACCTGGTCTACAATGGTTACCAGCGTGGCAATGACGATGAGCTGCACAATGATGCGCACGCGCGTCGGGATGGAATGACGCAACAACGAGATAATGAGGTTAGAAAAGGCCGTTACGAAGATCACCCCTAAGGCCATAATAAGGGCGGGTTTGACCTGCACCGTAACAGCCAGCGCCGAACAGATACCCAGCACCTGCACGGTAATGGGGTTGTTGTCGTCCAACGGATCGCGCAGCGTGCGGATGTTCTTTTTCGAGAAGAGCGGCTCCTTCTTCTTCTCGACTACGGGAGCGGGAGCGGTTTCTGTTGCCATAATCTCTGTCTATTTGTAGCGAGGGCGTTATTCCCCGGCCGGAGTGAGCGATTGTTTTTGTTTCTCAAAATAAGCCAGATATGGTTCAATGCAATTTTTCAGCATAGCGTCGGTGCCACGCGACGTAATGGTGCCACCGGAGATGCCGTCCACGCGGTGTTCATCACTAAAATCGGTCTTGTCTGTAGGCTTGACCACGCGCACGGAGACAAAGGTATTGGACTCGGACATGATCTTTTTGCCGCGAAATTGCGCCTGAAACTCTGCTTCGGCGATTTCCGCCCCCAGCCCCGGCGTTTCGCCCTTGTGGTCAAAAGTAGCGCCGTAAACGGTATTGAAATCGTCTTCCAACGCCACATAGCCCCAAATAGGGCCCCACAGACCAACACCGTAGGTAGGGATGATGTAGTACTTGCGCCCGTCATCGCCGGTGTAGATATACAGCGGCAGTTTGCGCTCGGCAGCAGACTTGTTCACCTCGTCCTTGAGCACGATGGCGTCGGGGTCCTCGCCCGCCAGTTCTTCGCCCCGGCTGTTGACCACCACCTTTCGGACGCGCTCCTGGAACATTGCCCGCACCTGATCGGGTTTGGCGTCGGTGATACGCACCGAGCGCAGGATGTTGATCTGCTTGTCTAAGGCGACATTGGCCTGCTGGGCAGGCTTGAGGCTTTCCGACAGGAAGGCCAGAATAATTGCCGTCAGCACCGAAATGGCGGCGGCATACATCAAGGTATATCGGTTGCTATGCACGGCTCAGTTTGCTTTTTTTAAGTCTGCTTTTGATGTGTTGTTCAACGACTAAGTGGTCAATCACCGGAGCGAAGACGTTCATGAGCAAGATGCTCAGCATCACCGCTTCCGGATAGGCCGGGTTGAACACCCGCAGGATGACCGTCAGGGCGCCGATGAAGAAACCATAAAACCATTTGCCTTTTTCTGTGTGCGCGGCGCTCACCGGATCAGTAGCCATGTACACCGTGCCAAAGGCAAAACTGCCCATCAGCAGGTGGTAATAGCCCGGCGTGTGCATCGCATGATTGGGCATACTGGCCGGTGCCAGCAAGTTGAACAGATAGCCCATAAAGAGGGCGCCCAGCACGCACGACAGCATGATGCGCCAGCTGCCCACACCCGTGCCGACCAGTATCAGCGCGCCAATAAGGCAGGCCGCCACGCTCGTCTCGCCAATCGAGCCCTGCTCGAAGCCCCAAAACATGTCTGCCGGCGACGGCAGGTTGCGGAAATTCTCATCGAACGTAACCAGATTCGTTGCGCCCGAGTAGCCGTCCACAATCGCACGCCCGGCTTCCGGCGACAGATCCGTCCAGATGTCGCCCGACATATAAGCCGGAAAAGCAAAGAACAAAAACGCGCGGGCCAGCAGCGCCGGGTTCATGAAATTCATCCCCGTGCCGCCGAAGATCTCTTTGCCAATCAGCGTGCAAAAGACAGCGCCCAGTGCCACCATCCACAGCGGTACCGTTACGGGCATCGTCAGCGGAATAAGCAATCCGCTCACTAAGTAGCCTTCACTGACCGAGTGGCCTCTCAACACACTGAACAGAAACTCTACGCCCAGACCCGCCGCATACGACACCACGATGATGGGCAGCACCTTCCAAAAGCCGAACATGAAGTAATCCAGATGGCTCATCTCCATGCCGTATGCCTGGTAGTGCTGATAGCCCACGTTCCACATGCCAAACAGCAGCGTCGGGATCATGGCGACAATCACCGTGAACATGGTGCGCTTCAGATCAATCGAGTCGCGCACGTGCACTCCATCGTGCGTCGTGTGCGGAGGCGTAAACGCGAAAGTCTCCAGCGCCTCAAAGGCCGGATACCACCGCTCAAACTTTCCGCCCTTCTGAAAGTGCGGGCGGGTTTTATTAAAAAAATCTTCCAGGAACTTCATAGACGCCTTCGGCTTATTTTTTTGTTTCTCAAATACTTATATTCGTTCAGCAAAATGCCTTAGCCCTCTTTGCGCATGTACTCCAGCCCTTCGGCCAGGATGCGCTGCACCGGGATTTTGGAAGTGCAGACAAACTCGCACAGCGCGAAGTCTTCTTCGGCCACTTCGTAAATGCCCAATTGCTCCATGCGCTCCACGTCGCGCGCCAGAATGGCTTTGAGCAAATAAGTGGGCAGGATGTTCATGGGCAGCACCTTTTCGTATTCGCCGCTCATGACGAAGGCGCGCTCTTCGCCGTGCGTGTTGGTGTCTAAGTTGTATTTTCGCTTGGGCCACAGCCAGGAGAGGTACGTGCGCGACAGGCTCAACTTGTGGAAACCCGGCAGCAGCCAGCCCAAGAATTCCGGCTTGTCGCCCTCCGGGATGACCGTTATCTGGTTGGTGTAGAACGAGACAAAGTCGTCGGCTGACGAGGTCTTGCCCGTCAGTACATTGCCCTGAATGATGCGGCAATGGTCGGAGTTCAACTGGCCGCCCAGTACGTCGCTCATGCGTTGCCCGGTGCGCACGTGTACGTAGCCCGGCTGGCGAATGCAGCTGCCCGTGAGTGCCAGCACGCGGTCGGCCCGGAAGCGGCCCTCGCGGAAAAGGCGGCCAATGATGACCGCATCCTGCACGTTGACCGTCCAGACCTTTTCGCCCGGCTGGATGGGGTCAATGTGATGAATCTGGATGCCTACATTGCCCGCCGGATGCGGGCCGCGAAAGCGGTGCACGTTGGCCGACGGCACAGCATCGCCCAGGTCAGCCTCGCTCAGCCCTGCGCCTTGTTCGCGGATGCCTACGTGCAGGTTGCCGTTGGCCAGAATGTTCAGCACGCGCAGACCAGCCTGCAGGTTTTCGCGCTCCGAAGCCAGTGCAAACCCCCAATCGGGTGCTAAAGGCGCCGAGTCGAAACCCGACACGAAGATGGCTTTGGGCACATCCACCGGATCAGCGATGATGGAGAACGGCCGCTGGCGCAGATACTGCCAGCATCCGCTGTCCAGCAACTGCTGAATAACCGTCGCACGGTCTAAGCGCGCCAGGTCGGCTTTCGGAAACTCCGCATATCGAACCTCGAGATCAGGCAGAATGCGCACTTCCAGAATTCGGCGTTTTTCGCCCCGCACAATCTCCGCAACCTCGCCACTCACCGGCGATGGGAAGCGCACATTGGGCCGGTCTTTGTCGTAAAAAAGCGCCTGCCCGGCCAGCACCTCATCGCCCGGCTGCACGAGCAACTTGGGAATAATGGCCGGAAAATCAGCAGGTTTCACGGCGAACAGGTCCGAATCTGGCGCCTCTCGAAGTGCCTTCTCGGCTTCGCCTACTAAGCGGATGTCGTATCCGCGTCGAATGTTGATCGTTTTGCCCATGTTTCTCTCTCCTTTACAGGTGGCGGCAAATGAAAGGCGTTTCGTTCTGATGGCAAAGAATTCGGCACAAAAGAATTTTGAAAATAGAATCAGTACAAAGTAGCCGACGCAAAAATAAGGAACGCCAAACGCTGCAGTCTCCCTGGCCATCAGGTACGGCATTCCTCACAACAAGCCAAACGGCGGATTGTTTGGGTATTTCATTGGTTATGACAGGATTAGCGAATTTTATTAGGCACCAGCAGATGCAAATAAGTCCACCTCTCCTTTCGCAAAAGTGTGCACTTTTGTGCCCCATTGTGGCCATAAAAACCGCTGACATTGACGGTACTGCTCTTAGATAATTACGACTCATTTACCTACAACCTGTACGACTACTTACGACAGGCTGGCGCCGAGTGTGTGGTGGTGCGCAACGATGCTCCCGACTTGCTGGCGTTTTCGCCCGATGACTTCGATGCCGTAGTGCTCTCGCCCGGCCCCGGGCGGCCCGAAGAGGCAGGGCTGATGCCCGACTTGCTGGCTGCCTGGCACCGCGCTTTGCCCATCCTGGGCGTTTGTTTAGGCCACCAGGCCATTGGGCTTTTCTGGGGTGCTCAGGTGGCGCGCGCGCCATTGCCCATGCACGGGAAAACCTCGGACGTCCGGCATAATGGCCATCCGCTCTTCGCCGGCATACCGCACCGCTTTAATGCCATGCGCTACCACTCGCTGGCCGTAGTCGGGTGGGAGCAAACACCCCTGCGCCCCTTGGCCTGGGCCGACGACGGCGTGCTGATGGCCTTGGCCCACCGCTCGCTGCCCATTGTGGGCGTACAATTCCACCCGGAGTCGGCCCTAACGGAACACGGTCTGACCCTCATCAATAACTGGGTGTCCTGGGCCAAAAAACAGATGCCCGAACGCCGTAAACGGGTATATTCCGTAGTATAACCTCCCCAAAAAAGACGGGCATGAAACGTCCTTAAAGGGCGCATTCTGCTTCACGAGAAACCTCCACGGCCCAACCTTTGAGCGGCCACAAGCCGAACTTCCACCCGGCATTTAGCCTCAAAAGCCAGCGTTCAGGCCACGCCTATACTTACCGGCCAGAAACACGCTGTGCTTTTCCCCTCCGTCAATACTCCGACGAGATGAGCAGATCCATGTCGGTGCTTTTAATCTGGAAGCGTTCGCCCAGGTACTGGTTGGTCAGGCACCCCTTATAAGTATAAACGCCGTTTCGGAGGCCTTCGTCGCTGGTGATGAGGGCATGGATGCCGCCCGCTTCGGCTTTGAGGAGCAGGGAGGTCAGGATGTTGCTCACGGCTTCGGAGGCGGTGCGCGCCACACGGGAGGGTATATTGGGCACGCAGTAGTGGATGACGCCGTGCTTGACGAAGGTAGGTTTGTCGTGCGTAGTGGCTTGCGAGGTTTCAAAAACGCCGCCCTGGTCAATGCTGACGTCCACGATGACCGAGCCGGTTTTCATGCGCTCGACGATACTTTCGGGCACGATGAGTGGCGAGCGCCCATGGCTGGAGTGCATGGCCCCGATGGCGACGTCGGCGGTGAGGAGTTGCTCTGTCAGATGAATGGGATTGACTACAGAGGTGTGCAGTTGGCGTCCAATGTGACGCTGCAGGCGCATGAGTTTGTAAACATTGTTGTCGAAGACGCGCACCTCGGCGCCTAACCCGATGGCTGTGCGGGTGGCGAACTCTGCCACAACGCCTGCGCCCAGGATGATAACTTTGGCCGGCGGAACGCCCGCAATGCCACCCAGCAGCACCCCCAGACCACCACGCGCTGTAGAGAGCAAATCAGCTCCAATGAGGATGGCACTGGTACCAGCGATCTCGCTCATGGCGCGCACGATGGGGAAGACGCCCATTTCTGTGTCGCGGATATACTCCATGGCCAGCGCAATGACGCGCCTCCGCTGTAAGTGCTGGATGTACTCGGCCGTCATTAGCGGCAGATGTATGGGCGAAATGATGACCTGATTGGGCCGCATCAGGTCTATCTCTTCAATAGTGGGCGGCGCTACCTTCAGGATGACATCCG
This sequence comes from uncultured Saprospiraceae bacterium, assembly GCA_964646615.1. GTDB lineage: Bacteria > Bacteroidota > Bacteroidia > Chitinophagales > Saprospiraceae > M3007. The sequence goes on along the minus strand of CAZYEV010000069.1, from coordinate 4,997 downwards.
CCTGAAAAACTGCCTCGCGCGAATGGGTTATCTCGGCGCCGGCTTCCGTGTAGTCCAGGTCGGAGAAGCGAGCCTTTTCTCCTGCGCCCGTTTCGACGAGGATGCGGTGCCCGTGCGCCACCAATGTGGCAACCGATTGCGGGATGAGCGCCACGCGGTTCTCCTGCAGGGTCGTTTCGCGCGGAATGCCGATGAACAGCTGCTGGTGTCGGCGCCCTACTTCGAGCGTCTCCGTTTGGGTAGTCAGCCTGGCAAATGTCCTGGCTACGGTTTCCATGCCAATGCGCGTTGGGTTGTTCTATGAAAGAATAAGGTGTCGTTCCTGAGCCGATACGACGCGGATATGCAGCCTGGCCGTATCCGCCGGCAGGAGCGGTTCGATGACCTGTGGCCATTCGATGAGGCAGTACCACGAGTCATGGAGCATCTCTTCGATGCCGAGATCGAGGGCTTCCTCAGCATTCTGGATGCGATACAGGTCGAGGTGGTGTACAATAGCGGGCTGCCCAGAGGCATCGCGATAGGCGTAATCGTTCACCAAAGAAAAAGTGGGACTATCGGGGCGCTCCTCCGTGCCCAGCCATTGGCAAAAGGCCTGTACGAAAGCTGTCTTGCCGGCGCCCAGTTCGCCGTAGAGCGCCACTTTTCGACGCTGGCCCAGGGCCTCTGCTATTGCGGGTATTGCTTTTTCCAAGTCTAACAGGGAAGAAGTGTGCCATTCCACAGCGTCAAAGGTAGCAACTTATTGCATGATGTCGCACCTTTGCCGCCGCTTATGCGAGCCGTTATTCAGCGCGTTTCCCAGGCTTCCGTTGCGGTGGAGGGTCAGGAAAAAGCCCGCATTGGTTGGGGCCTGCTCATCTTGTTGGGCATCGAGCACGACGACGGGCCGGAAGATGCCGAATGGCTGAGCAAAAAAATTGCTGCCATGCGCATTTTTTCGGACGATGCCGGGCTGATGAACCTGTCGGTACAGGACATTCAGGGCGAGTTGCTCGTCGTCAGCCAGTTTACGCTGCACGCCAGCACGAAGAAGGGCAACCGGCCTTCCTTCATCCGGGCCGCGCGGCCCGAACACGCCATACCGCTTTATGAGATGTTCGTCCGCCTGCTCGAACGCGACAGTGGGCGTCCGGTGCAGACTGGCGTCTTCGGCGGCGACATGAAGGTGCTGCTGCTCAACGACGGGCCGGTAACCATCTGGATGGATAGCCGCAACCGCGAGTGAACCCCACCGCGCGTACCTTTGTTGCCGCAATCGTTTATTCTGGTCGCCAAAGGCAACCGCTCACCAAACCACACACAGCTATGCACACCCTGCTCGCTACCCTGCATTCTTACAATCGCTATCTCATCTTAGTGACGCTCTTGTTTGTCCTCTTCCGCGCCTTCAGCGGCTGGCTCACCCGCCGCCCTTATGAAAAAATAGACAATACGGCTTCGCTGGTGCTGGTCAGTCTCGCACACCTGCAACTACTCATCGGCCTCATTATGTGGGGCTTCACCAGTTCCTGGACGCAGACGGCTTTCGCTAACATGGGCCTTGCCATGAAAGACCCTAACCAGCGCTATTGGGCCGTAGAGCACTTAGTGGCCATGCTCATCGCCATCGTGCTCATCCAACTGGGCCGCACCTTTGCCAAGAAAATGCCTGACCAGGTGGCCAAACACCGCAAGACGGCCATCTACACGGCCATTGCTGCGCTTATCATCGTCGTTACGCTGGGGCAAAAAGGCCTGCTCATCGGTTCACAGTACGGTGGCTAATAGATGGATAGCGCCTTTGCCGCCGAATTCCGCGCCCAGGCCATCTTCCGCATGGAAGAAAGTACGCGCATGTGTCGCCGTGCCTTGGAAGAATTGCCCGAAGAAGCCCTCTGGCAGCGGCCCAATGAGGCCGCCAACAGCGTGGGCAATATCTTGCTGCACCTGCGCGGCAACATCCGCCAATACATCCACTCCGGCTTAGGCGGCCAGCCCGATGTGCGCGAGCGCGATGCTGAATTCGCCGCCCGCGGCGGCTACACAAAAGCCCAACTCTGGACAATGCTGGAACAAACCGTCCGAGATGCCTGCGACATTATTCGGCAGTCCGACGACGACAACCTCCTGCGCGTACGCCGCGTGCAGGGTTTTCAACTCTCCGGCATCGGCATCGTCCTGCATGTGGTGGAGCACTACTCCTACCACACCGGCCAGATCGCCTTTTGGGTAAAATACCTGCGCAACACCGACCTGGGCTTTTACGCCGGCTTCGATTTGAATGCGAAATGAAGTTGTTTTCGCCACGAATGCACGGATAAGTTTGGGCCCGCCGCCAAAGAGGTGTCGTCTTCGAGGTACGAGAAGGCGACATCTCCGAAACGCCGAGGAGGTCTCCAGGCTGATAACAAAGTGCGATCTTCGAGGTACGAGAAGGCAACATCTCCGAAACAAATAGGGCCGCTGCGAATGTACGGATGACGGTTCCTACTAAGGCACGAAGAGGTTTGCGTTTCTTTTTTCAGGCAAATTGCCCATTTTGGGCAAAAGGCTATTTTGTCTCATGGGTGCTTTGGTAGCATTTGGCGGGGCTGACTACTTTTGCGCGCTTAAAGCAGGATTTTTTCCCAAAAATAAAAAACACTAAAGCGACTATGTCCAAACTGCATTTGCTTGTAGCCCTCATTCTGCTGGGTATGGGTGTGGCCAATGCCCAGCCTGCCCAGGAGTACCTGGATGACCCAGTGCTGTTTACCGTGGCTCAGACGCCTGTTCGGGTGTCGGAGTTTCTCCAGATTTACACCAAAAGCAATCAGCAGAAAGCTGACTTTTCGGAGGCTTCACTTCGCGAGTACTTAGACCTATACGTCAAGTTCAAACTCAAGGTGCAAAAGGCCCGCGAGATGCGCTTAGACACTATGCCCGCCTTTCGCAGCGAACTGGAAGGTTATCGGCGCCAGCTGGCTGCAGCTTATCTGGTGGATAGAGAGGTAACGGAGAAACTCATCCGCGAAGCCTACGAGCACATGAAGCAAGACGTGGAGATTAGCCATATTCTCATTTCGTGCAGCCGTGAGGCTTTGCCTGCCGACACGCTGGCCGCCTTTCAGCGCGCCAATGCCCTGCTGCAAAAGGCGCTCAAAGGCGCAGATTTCGCCCAGTTGGCCCGCGACAGCTCCGAAGACAAGTCCTCTAAAGAAAACGGCGGCTACATTGGCTTCGTAACGGCCCTGTTGCCCGATGGCTATTACTGGTTTGAGAAAGCCATTTACAGCGCCAAACCCGGTATCGTGCCCTATGTGGTGCGCTCGCATCAGGGATACCACGTCATCAAGGTGCACAGCTTCCGCCCCGCGCGCGGCGAAGTGGAGGTGGCGCACATCCTCATCCGAAAAGGCGATAGCGAAGAGGCCAATTACATGAAGCGCCAAAAGGCGGATAGCGCCTATGCAGCAGCCCAACGCATGTCGTGGGATGAAGCCTGCATGCGCTACTCCGAAGACCAGGTCAGCGCCGCTAAAGGCGGCTACGTTGGTGCGTTCGGCATCAACCGCTACCAACGCAGTTTCGAGGAAGCCGCCTTTGCCTTAGAAAAAGACGGAGCCATTTCGCCACCCGTGGAGACCACCGTAGGCTGGCATATCATCAAGCGCATCAGCCGACGCCCGCTACCTCCTTTTGAGGAAATGCGCCGCGCCCTTTCGGAGCGCATCAAGCGCGACAGTCGAAGCGAAGTGGCTCGCCGAAGCCTTATCCAGCGCATCCAACGCGAAGCCAACTTCCGCGAGTACCCTCAAAACCTTAAAGCCTGGGGCAGCCAACAGGTGGACTCCATCTTCCACACCTTCCGCTGGAAACCTGACTCCACCGCGCCGCAAACACCGCTCATGCAATATGGCGATCGTGTCTATACGGTAGCCGACTTCGAGGAATTCCTCGCCCGCTCCAGCCGCGACCGCATGCGCGGGCTGGGACATCCCATCGAGCAAACCATTGCTACTCTCTATCAAAACTGGGTAGATGAAGCCGCCATCGCCTTCGAAGAAAGTCAGCTGGATAAAAAGTATCCCGACTTCCGACATCTCATGCGCGAATACGAAGAAGGCATGCTCCTCTTCGACGCCGCCAAAATCGAAGTGTGGGACCGCGCCAACACCGACACCGCCGGCCTCCAGCGCTACTTCGACGAACGCCTCAAAACCAAATACCTCTGGGACGAACGCGCCGTCGTCAGTTTCTATACCCTCAAGTCTGAGGACTCTACCCTGCTCAAAAAAGTGCGCGAATTCGCCGCCAAAAACGAGCCCGAAGCCGTCCTGAAAAAATTCAACAAGAAAGAGGAGGTGCTCGTCCGCTTAGAAAAAACCTACGAAAAAGGCCGCAACAAAGACTTAGAGAACATTTGGCGCGCTGGCGGCATGTCAGAGCCCAAAAAGGATGCTGCCACGAAGACAGCCTCTTTCATCAAAGTCGAGCGCCTGCTGCCGCCCTCACCCAAAGCCCTCAGCGACGCCCGTGGCTACGCTGTGGCTGATTATCAAGACTATCTGGAAAAACAATGGGTCGAGCAACTGCGCGCCCGGTACCCGGTCAAAGTCAACGAAGAGGTGCTTCAAGCACTCGTCAAACGCCAGTAACCCCGTGGCGCCCAAACTCGTTTGGGCGCCTTCTCTTTGGGATATCCGGTAAAATGGTACGCCACAAGAGGTAATGTCCGGCTAAGCGCTGCCCTCTAAATACCGCCAAGGAGAAAAGTAGGCAAATCCTGTCGGGCGACGGAATTGCCCTGTCGGGTATTTCCTCTGCCGTGCCGTACGCGCTACCATTGAAGCGCCGTTCAGTCTTTGCCTATCTTTGCTTACAAATAGCGACAGCATGGCACTTCAAAAACTTCCCATCGGGCTGCAGGACTTCCGCACCATCATCACGGAAGGCTATAAGTACGTGGATAAAACCCGCTACATCCATCGGTTAGTAACAAGCGGTAAGTTCTTCTTCCTCTCGCGCCCGCGACG
>CAZYEV010000068.1:0-8764 GCA_964646615.1 uncultured Saprospiraceae bacterium | reverse complement strand
CACGAACTTGCTGAAAACTAAACGTAGCACCCACCGACTGTCGCCCCGACCAGGCGTACCGATAACTGACCTCAAAGCCCCTCCCCATTTCCTCTGTGTAAGGCATTCTTACCAGAACAGGGGCTACTGAGGCTTCTTGATACTGCCCCCGCGCGATGGGGTGGCATAAAAGTAGAAACAGAGTATACAAAGGTAATCGTATGGCCATGGCAGAATTCAAGATTGGTCATGCAAGGCGATGAAAACGAGCGAGCCGTATTGCGCATTGCTCCGCCAGAGCGCATCGTATTGCGACCGGTGTTTCATTGCTCTTCTTTCGGCCACCCCCAGCCCTTGTACCAGCGATACCCGAACGACAGCCCTTATAGCGCTGCGGCATAGATGCGGCAACAAGGCTTAGCGCAGGCGCTTCTGAATAACCTCCGCATAGCTGGGCCCAATAGGAATTTTCTGCTCGCCGATATAGAGGTACTCTTCGTCCACGGCTTCGATGTGCTGCAGCGAAACGATGTAGGACTTATGAATTCGCAGAAAGCGTTCTGGCGGCAACACCTCTTCTAAGTGTTTGAGCGACAGTAGTGCCATCAGGCGCCCATCGGTCAGGTGAAAAGAGACGTATTCGCGCATTCCCTGGATGTAGAGAATATCGTCGAAGCGTATGCGTCGGGTGCGGTGCTCTGCTTTGACCAAGAGATAGTCTTTGGGAGCGCTGGTGTCCTGAGTAACCTCGGCGGCGGATGGTGGTGTTTGGCTGCGCGCTTTGATTTGGGCGGCCGCTTTGGCTACGGCCTGAGCAAAGCGTTCGTAAGAGAAGGGTTTGAGCAGGTAATCAGCAGCATCCAGTTCGTAGCCTTCAACGGCATATTGCTCGTAGGCAGTGGTGAAAATAACAGCGGGCTTGTGGACGAGCGCCCGGAGCAGGTCTGTGCCCATAAGATCGGGCATTTGAATGTCTAAAAACAGCAAATCTACCGGTTGCTGATGCAGCGCTGCCAGCGCTTCCATGGCATTGGCACAGCTGCCCACGACGTGTAGGCTGGGCGTTTGCTCGATATAATGCTGGAGCAGCGTACGGGCGAGCTCTTCGTCGTCCACGATCAAGCAGTGGATGGGAGTACTCATATCTGGGCCGGGTTTGCGGGCGCTGGAGCGCTGAGGTTAAGGTAGAGATGCACGCGAAATCGGTCGCTATCGGATCGGATATCGAGCACATGTCGGTCGGGATAGAGCAGCTCTAATTGGCGGCGGACATTGTGTAAGCCGATGCCGCCGACGTCGTCTTTGGTGTGGGCGCCGTCAGGCAGGCTGTTCTCGACTTCAAAGACAATATGGTCATCGCCGGTGGCGAGGCTTATAGCAATCCAGCCTTTATCTCGGTCTTCTATTTTGCTGTGTTTGAAGGCATTTTCGACGAACGGCACGAGCAGCAGCGGAGCTATGAGCAGCTGAGGGCGCGACTCATCGAGTTGCACTTTCACGTTGAGACCACGGCTGTCTTTAAGGCGGTTCAAGTCAATGAAATGACGCAGGTATTCGAGTTCTTTGCCCAGCGGCACGCGATCGGCCTTGCAATCGTGGAGCATGTAGCGAAGCATGCCCGACAGCTTCAGCAGCATTTCGGGCGCGCGCTCCGAGCGGGTTACCGTCAGGGCATAAATGTTGTTGAGGGCGTTGAACAGAAAGTGTGGATTGATCTGCGAGCGCAGAAATTTCAACTCTGCTTCCAACTTTTCGCCGCGCAGCTCGGCTGCTTCGCGCTCTTTGCGGTTGGCATAACGCGCCACCTCAAACAACGCACTGCCCAGAAGCGCCGTGAAGTAGGGCATGGCCATGCTCAGATACCTGAAAGCCACATTGGGCTTCATTCCCGGTGGCGGACCGCTGCCGCGCGGACGCTTAAAGTGCTCGGCCCACGGAGCATGTTCCCAACTCACCAGCAGCACAATGGCTACTAACAACACAACGGCAACGACTACGTACAGCGCCTGCTTCTTGTCGAAATACAGCCGAGGCAGCAGCACCTCCACATTTAGCCAAATGACGAGGATAATGCCCGTAAGCACTACCGCACTGCGTACCATAATGCGTTCGGGATTTTCCCAGTTGCCCAGCAGCACGATAGGCACCAGCACCCAGAATACCCCCCAGAAGAGGATTTGCAACCACGTCAGACGATTTGGCCAATAACGCATAATATGGACAAAGATGCCCGGCAATTTTTTGTTCTGCAAATTAAATCCATAAACGCAGCCTCTGAGGCCCTTGCCTTCGCATTTGCCTCAACAGAGGCATTTCAAAAGAGGTGTTGTCTTCGAGAAACGAGAAGGCGACACCTCTGCACCGCTGGACATGTTCAGCGCTCCTCGCGGGCATTGATGAAAGAAATATGGCGTTTGCTGTGGAAACAGCCTCGTTGATTGGAATTTTTTTTGGGAGGAAATGGAGGCAGGCACTTTTGTACCGTGTTAAAATTGAAAAAAATGAAGTACGCACATATTGCAAGTTTCGCGGCGGCGCTTTGGTGGAGCGTCAGTGCGCTTCTGGCCCAGCCCGGAGGGGAGGGCCGCTGGATGAACCCCGAACAGCGTGCCGAGCAGCAAACGGCCATGATGAAGGAGCGCCTGGCGCTCTCGGACGCGCAGGCGGCCAAAGTGCTGGAGATTAACGTCAAGTATGCGCGCCAGATGCAGGATGCGCGCCAGAAAAACGAAGGCGACTGGGAGGCCATGCGCACCCAGATGACCACCATCCGCCAGGCACAAGACCAGGAGCTGCAAACCGTACTGACCCAGGAACAGTGGCAGCAATGGCTTACTGCCCGCGAAGAAATGCGCGAGCGCCGCGGCAAGTGGGGCCCCAACGCTCAGCCCACACCGCCCGGCAAAGACAAACCTGCGCCCGATCCGAAAGGGAAGAACAAGAGAGACAGGAAGAACCGCAGCCGGGACACTAACCCGAACGGCAACCGGTAAACACATCAACGCACGTACGTTCTTCGAAGCGCCGCCCGGCCCGGCGGCAGCTTCGGAGGCGGCCGGAGGTACCGGAATTGCACTGAGGCTCGTTTCGGCTATTTGCCTTCAATGCCGGCCCGACCCCCATAGGCCTGTTTTTTTCAACTTGAAATTTTTCGTTTATGAAACACCTGCTTATAGCGGCAGCGTGGCTGCTTGCGCCTGCCCTCTTTGCCCAAACCTTCACTATTCGCGGCAAGGTGCTCGACGAACAGGGCCAGCCCTTTCCCGGCGCTACGGTCAGTTTGCAATACCCTTGGGGCGAAGTCGTCAAGAACACAGCCACCAATCTGGAGGGCGCTTTTGCGCTAACCCAGGTCGAGCGAGGTGGTTATCGTCTGATCATCAGCGCATTAGGCTATAAGCCACTGCGTCGCGAGGTTACGCTGGCGCAAAGCGATATTCAACTGGGATCACTTCAATTAGAGCCGGATCAAATAGTGCTGCAAGGCGTAGAGGTCAAGAGCACCGTGCCCATTGCCCAGCAAAAGGGCGACACCACCGAGTTCAACGCCAGCTCGGTGAAGGTGATGAAGGATGCCGACGCAAGCGATTTGGTGGAGAAATTGCCCTCCGTCAGCGTCGAAGGCGGCGCCATCAAAGCGCAAGGCGAAAACGTGGGCCAGGTATTGGTGGACGGCAAGCCCTTCTTTGGCAACGACCCTATGGCCGCCCTGCGCAACCTGCCAGCAGAGGTCATTGATAAAATCCAAATCTTCGACCAGCAAAGCGATCAGGCGCAATTCACGGGCTTTCAGGACGGCAACACGACCAAGACGATCAACATCGTCACCAAAAGCAACATGCGCCAGGGCCAGTTCGGCAAGGTCTATGCCGGCTATGGCTACGAAGACCGCTATCAGGCCGGTGGCAACATCAACTTCTTCGACGGCAATCGGCGCATCGCCCTCATTGGCATGGCCAACAACATCAACGTGCAGAACTTCTCCGTGGACGACCTGCTGGGCGTCATGGGCAGTGGTGGACGCGGGATGCCCGGTGGCGCCGGGCGCATGTTCATGATGATGGGCGGCGGGCGCGGCGGCCCCGGTGGTGGCGGCCCCGGCGGTGGCGGCGGATTGGGCGACTTCCTGGTGCGCCCTCAGGGCGGCATTGCGGCCACTACGGCCTTAGGCCTCAACTACTCCGATAAGTGGGGACAAAAAACAGACGTAACGGCCAGCTATTTTTTCAATAAGTCTAATACGCTGGCGCTCAACAACACCTTCCGCCAGTTTCTCAACAACCAGGGCGACCTGGCCGAACTGTACCGGGAAGACAGCGAAAGCCGCACCGACAACACCAACCACCGCTTCAATGCGCGCATCGAGTATAAACTGGACAGCATGAACTCCTTCATCTTCCAGCCGCGCCTGAGCGCCCAACTCAACGACGGAACCTCTGCCACCCTGGGCCAAACGCTGTTCAACAACACCCTCATCGGCAGCACCAACAACCACTACCGCTCCGACCTCACGGGCCTCAACTTCAACGGCAGCCTGCTTTGGCGCCACCGCATGGCCAAAAAGGGTCGCACGTTCTCGTTCAACCTCAACGGCGGCTACGCTCCTAAACGCGGCACCTCCTGGCTCGACTCCGAAAACGCATTCCCACAGCAGGGCATCGTTACCCTACTCAACCAGCGCACCTCCCTAGACATTGGCAGCTGGAATGCCGCCGGCAATGCCGAATATACCGAGCCGCTCAGCGAAAACGCTCAGCTGCTGCTTAACTATCGCCTTAGCTACCAGCAAGAGACTTCCGAGCGCCTTACCTTCGACTGGAACGAACAAGGAGGCAGCTATTCGCTCCTTAACGAGCAACTGTCGAACGTCTTTTCCAACGATTACACCACTCACCAGACGGGCGTAGGCTACAACTACTCCAAAGGCCGAGACCTCAACTTCAACGTACGCGCCAACGCCCAATGGGCCACCCTGGTCAACCAGCGCACCTTCCCGCAGGAAAAGAACATCAACCAGACGTTCTTCAACATCTTGCCATCGGCCATGCTCCGATACGACCTCGACCGCACGCGCAACATCCGCATCTTTTACCGCAGCAGCACACAACTGCCCTCCGTGGAGCAGCTGCAAGACGTGCTGAACAACAGCAACCCCGTGCAACTCACCGTGGGCAATCCCAACCTGCGCCAGACCTTCCAGCAGAACATCTTCGGCCGATACCAGGCTTCCAACGTCGAAAAGGGCAGCACCCTGTTCTTTGGCGGCGGCTTCACCTTCACCCAGGATTATATCGCTACGGCAACCTACTTAGCCAACAGCGATCACCCCATTCTGCAAGAATACCAGGTGCCGCGCGGCGCCCGCCTGTCGCGCCCGGTCAACCTGAACGGTTTCTACTCCATTCGCGTGTTCGGCTCTTACGGCATGCCCATTAAGGGCCTGAAAACCAACGTCAACCTGGACGCTTTTTACAACTACGTGCGCACGCCAGGCCTTATCAACGACGCCCTGAACTTAGCCAACAACCACATCATTACGGCTGGCCTCACCTTTGCCAGCAACATCAGCGAACGCATTGACTTCACGCTGGCCTTCCGGCCCAGCTACAACATCGCCAACAACACATTCCAAACGGCCAGCAACACCCGCTACCTGAGCCAGACCTCGCGCTTCCGCTTCAACTGGGTCGCCTGGAAAGGCATTGTGCTGCGCTCCGACCTGACGCACAACCTCAACGCCGGCCTTAGCGAAGGCTTCGACCAGAACTTCTGGCTGTGGCACCTCGCTATCGGCAAAAAAGTGTTCAAAAACGAACGCGGAGAAATCGCCTTAGCCGTCAACGACGTGCTGGGCCAAAACCGCAGTATCAGCCGAAACGTCACCGAAACTTACGTGGAAGACCTGCAAACCAACGCCCTGCAGCGTTTCGTGATGCTCTCCTTCACGTACAACCTGCGGCACTTCCGCACCAGCAAATCCGCCGCTCCCTCCGACGGCCCACCGCGTCCAATGGAGTTCTGGGGGCCGCGTATGTAATTGGAAATGTCCAGTCGTTGGTGCACAAAAGACATCCCTCCTCACGAAGGACAACAAGGGTATTTTCAGCTGTCTCCCGCTGAATTATTCACCTGAACTTTATCTAACTGGCCTTACGAACGGGTGATGGAAATATCACTACTTTTGTGTTATGGAATGCACACGTTCGCTATGTACGGCTTACCTGCTGAGCGCACCGAAGTATGCGACGGCTACGGGTATGTCTGAGGCATTGGGCGGTGCCATTAGCCATGACAAAGTTACCCGTTTTTGGGCGCAATCGTACTTTGACTCGCGTATGGTTTGGAAGGCGGCCAAGCCCTTGATTCGCCAGCAAGTGCCTGTGGAGGATGAACAAGGCGTGTTGATTATGGATGACTTCATTTGCGAGAAGCCTCATACGGATGAGAATGCGATGATATGCTGGCACTACGACTCAGGCAGCATACTGCATTGGGCGGCTCGCGGTTTGCCGACGGAGACGATTGAGACGCAAGCCAATCATTTTTTGGCCGCTATTGTAGCGTACATTAAATTGGAGACCTTAAAGTTTAAAACGGGCCATGGGCATTTTCGCTTAAAGACCATGCTCCTCGCCATCGCACTCAAGAATGTACCAATACTGTTCAAAAATGGCTTGTGTAAGGTCAGTAACTAAATAGAAAACCGGGTGTAACAGAAAATCTATACAAATAACATTTAAAATTAAATAATATGAATTCAACAAAAACAATTACGAGTCTCTTATTGGTATTATGCTTTGCAATCGGCTATACCATAGAGTCAAAAGCGTGCACAAGAGTGGTGTACAAAGGGCCAAACAACAAGATTATTACGGGTAGGACTATGGATTTTTCAATGGAAATCCCTGCTAATCAATGGATATTTCCTCGTGGTATGAAACGAAATGGTGAAGTTGGCAAAAACTCCATTGAATGGGTATCCAAATATGGTAGTATAGGCGTTAGCACGTGGGATATCGCCATAGCGGATGGAATGAATGAAAAGGGATTGGTTGCAAACCTGCTCTGGCTGGTTGAATCAGAATATCCTAGCTTCAATAAAGAAGGGGATAAGAAGGGTATGGCAATATCTTTATGGGCACAATATGTATTAGACAATTTTGCAACCGTTGCGGAAGCTGTTGAAGAATTAAGTAAGGAGTCATTTGCTATAGTTTCTGATTTTATTCCCGGCACCGACAAATTCACCACCGTGCATTTATCCATTTCAGATGCCAGTGGTGATAATGCAATCCTAGAATATATCAAAGGAAAATTGGTAATACACCATGACCCATCATACATAGTCATGACTAACGATCCGCCATATGAACAACAACTGGCTATAGCTAAATATTGGGAAAATATTCCCGGTAAGATTTTCCTTCCGGGCTCAGTTACCTCAGCTGACCGTTTCGTAAGGGCATCTTTCTATATAAACGCTATACCGCAGACTGATAACACAAGAGTAGCAGTTGCCGGTGTTTTTAGTGTGATTAGAAATGTATCGGTTCCTTATGGTTTCGCAATTGAAGGATTCCCTAATTTATCTACGACACGTTGGCGTTCTGTCGCTGACCAGAAAGAGCTGGTATATTACTTCGAAACAGCATTAACACCAAATACCTTTTGGGTTGACCTTAAAAAAATTGATTTCAGTGAAAAAGCAGGTGTGCGAAAACTGGATTTGTCTGACAATAAAACGTATTCAGGCGAAGTATCAGCAGAGTTTAAAAAATCTAAACCATTTCAATTTATGGGATTATAAGCCCGAATGCCGCTGATAGATCAGTCAGTGTGGGTGGATTACGGTCGGTTTTAAACGAGTGTTTTTTATTTAAAACCAAAGCCAAGCCCCAGCCCAAAATTCAGCGGTATCAATCCTGCGCCCCGCAGGATGAGAGGTGTCAGCGTGAGCTGCAGCATCAGCCCGTTGCGCAGCGGCTGAAAGCGGTAGCCCATGTTGACAAACCCGCCGATAAAGGTGAAACCGTCCTCAACCAGGACACCCGACTCGCCATCCACCGTGCCCGAAGCACTTAACGTGGCATACATGGGCAACAGCCCGACACCAGCAACGAAAGAGCTCCGACGCTTGCCAGTCACGTAGTTAAATTCCAGAGGAAAAACGACGGCGCCTAAGGTAACTCTAAGGCTGTCCGTTCGTGCCCGAACGCTGACTCCTCCAATGCCGGCACGAAGCCCGGCGCCGTCCATCTGGCCCTTTTTCAAGCGCATGTCGAAATGAGCACCCAGCAGAATGCTGCTGCCCAGGGCTTCTACATACACGTTTTTGTGGCGCGTCTCGAAGACGGGAGGGGCTTTCTTTTGAGCGATTGATATTTTAGGAAGCCCAAACGATAAGACAAACAGGCTGATAACAAAGAGGTGATAGACTCGCATAGTCAAGTCATTTTAAGAGTGAATAATCTTGTAAAGTTCGAGGCACGCCCGGCGCTGACGTGGTCATAGAATGTGTTCTTTTCCGGTGCATTAAATGCTTTTCCTTAACGCTCAGGATAGCAGACCAGCTTAGATTCAATGACTCCTTCCACCACTAACCACCCTTCTTATAGATGGAATGTTTTTAATAGACGGTTTCGAAGATATTAGACATTATGCAGATTTGAAGTTATTGATTATCAGGATATTTTGGCGGGTTTGCCATTACCCTAAAATTATGTAATCCCGTACAGGTGATGAAAATAGCCTCCCTAAAGTTGTTCTTATACACTCTGCACTCATC
>CAZYEV010000067.1:0-29833 GCA_964646615.1 uncultured Saprospiraceae bacterium | reverse complement strand
CGGGATATCGTCTCAAGGCGCGGTAGTCGGTGGCAAAATACCACACCATGTCGGGATTGTACAGCCGTTCCCGAGCCTCGGGATGGAACAGGTAGCCGTTGTACCACGTGCGCACGTCGGCCAGCACGCGCTCGAAGTCGCTTTCGGGCACGTCGGCTAAGCGCAGGATGTCGGCCACTTCCGCCTCGGTGAAGCCCATGAAGTCGTGCATGTCGGGCCGCAGCGACAGGTTGGTGCCGATGTTGAAACCGCTCGTCAGGCTGTCTAACGTTACGGGCGAAACACCCGTAGCGAAAATGCGGTCAATGATGCCGCTCTGGGTGCCTTCCTTAACCACCTCGAAGAACTTGCGCACCACACCGTTGCGGCTGACGATGGTCTTGAAGTCATTGAACGAAAAGGCAATGATCTCGTTAGTGAAGTGGTCGTATTCGTCTATGAGAAGAAAAACCTTTTCGCCCGGGTTATTCTCTGCTATGGTGGTGAGTGCCTTATCGAGCAACTCATTGGCCTGCTTCTGAGACTGGATGATTTCAAAATCTTCCTCTGAAAAAAGAGAGCGATAGCGCAACAGAGAGCGTAACAATTGCTCCCGAACACGGGCAGCAAAGCTTTCCTCGATGGCTCTCGTATCGCTCGTCCGAATGCCGCTAAAATCAAACTTCAGCACCAGATAGGCATTTGCTCCCTCCGTCGGGTTTTGCCCGATGTAATAGCGCCCAAACAACTCTTCAAACTTCGCCCGGTGCTGCTTGCCGTAATAGTACTCCATGACCGACACAGCCAGACTCTTGCCAAAACGACGCGGACGCAAGAAGAAATGGTAGCGCGTGTCCATGTCTTCCATCTTGGCCAGATACATGGTTCTGTCCACGTAGTGTTTGCCCGTCCGGACTAAGGTCTCAAAGTTGCTGATGCCGTATGGAAAGCCAATGCGTTTCATGCCTGTTGCCGTGTCAGTCGTTTGTGAGGCGCACCTCTTCGACGCGCTCGATGGTGTAGCCGATGACCACCCAAAGGTACGCCACAAAGTCGCCCTGAGCCACTACCTCCGGGTGCGACAGGTAGCGCCGCAACTGCGCCCGACCCTCTTCCACCACCTCCTCCAGACGGTGCGCCTCGCTCTTCTTGAGGTACTTCAACTCAAACACATACTGCCGCTTCGGCTCCAAAATCGGCGGACGCCGCAGCAGCACAATGTCCGGGTAGCCCTCGCCCAGCGCCGGCTCGCTGCGCACCATGTACACCCCCGTGGGCGACATCAGGGCTATCAGCGCCGTCTTCAGGTGCTTTTCGTCCATCCGGCGCGCGTCGCGGTTGTCCAAATGACTCAACACCTGCTGAAACGCCTCGCGCAACGGCTCGATGTTCATCTCCAACGCCAGCGCCTCCATGCGCCGACTCATACGCAAATCGTTGTCCGATAGATGTATCGAGCGCAAAAGCACGTGCTGAAAGTAGTCCCAGTACAACTCCTTCATCACCTGGTTGGGTATTTGGAAAACCCACTGCGACAGGCGGGCCTCCTGAACGGTCAGCATGCCCAAGTAAAATAGCAGGCTCACAAAGTCCTCGCGCGTCCAGTCGCGCTCGAAGCTGAATTGAAGCGTAACTCCTGAGACCACCGTGCCGCTTTCGATGACTTCCTCCAGCACGGCAGCGTTCATCGCCTCATCGCCGACGCGCACCATGCGGCTGATCTTGCCGTAGTCGCTTCGGACGTTGGTGCTCACCAGGGTATCGGGATATCGTCTCAGGGTGCGGTAGTTGGAGGCAAAATACCACACCATGTCGGGGTTGTACAGCCGTTCCTGAGCCTCAGGATGGAACAGGTAGCCGTTGTACCACGTGCGCACGTCGGCCAGCACGCGCTCGAAGTCGCTTTCGGGCACTTCGGCTAAGCGCAGGATGTCGGCCACTTCCGCCTCGGTGAAGCCCATGAAGTCGTGCATGTCGGGCCGCAGCGACAGGTTGGTGCCGATGTTGAAGCCGCTGGTCAGACTGTCTAACGTTACCGGCGAGACCCCCGTAGCGAAAATGCGGTCAATGATACCGCTCTGGGTGCCTTCCTTGACCACCTCGAAGAACTTGCGCACGATGCCGTTGCGGCTGACAATGGTCTTGAAATCGTTGAACGAAAAGGCGATGATCTCGTTGGTGAAATGGTCGTATTCGTCTATTAGAAGAAAAATCTTTTCACCCGGGCAGTTTGACCTGACCAGGGTCAATAAGGCACTCAAGTAATCGCTGGCAGCCCATTTTTCGCGCATTTGCTTGAAATCGTCCTGGCTGAAGTAATGGCGGTATTCGGCCATGAACTGCAAGATACTTTGCTGTACCCTGAAGGCAAAACTCTGCTTCACCGTACTTGTCTCATCTGTCAGGATCCCGCTGAAGTCAAACTTCAGCACCAAATAGGCATTTGCCCCCTCTGTCGGGTGCTGGCCGATGTAATAGCGCCCAAACAACTCTTCAAACTTCGCCCGGTGCTGCTTGCCGTAGTAGTACTCCATCACCGACACGGCCAGGCTCTTGCCGAAACGACGCGGACGCAAGAAGAAATGGTAGCGCGTGTCCATGTCCTCCATCTTGGCCAGGTACAGGGTTCTGTCCACGTAGTGCTTGCCCGTCCGGACTAAGGTCTCGAAGTTGCTGATGCCGTATGGAAAGCCGATGCGTTTCGTCATGCTTCAAAAATCAGATGCTTTTCGACATGAGGGGTGCTCTTTTTGTGCTCACGCATGTCTTTAGCCAATAACAGGACACCAATTGCTACTGAGTAGGAGCCATCCTTTAGCACAAGTGAAACTCTTCCATTTGCAACACACGCTGCAAATAGGCTTGCAGGCGGATGCGCAATGCGCCACTAAGCGTGGGGTCGTTGGGGTTGTTCTGCCACAGCAGCCAGCCGTAAGTCCAATAAGACTCATCGGGCAGGTTCGACAGCAGGATGGCCTTGAAAGAGTCCTTAACCTCTTGCGATACCGGCAGCCCCAAAAGCAATTCTAAAGACTCTGCTATCAGCGCATTGACGTTGGAAGGATTGCTTAGCGTAGCGGCCCAGACCAGCGGATCAATGACGACGCGGCTGTTTACACCAAATACGCCGGTATAGACCATAGCATCGGTGGCTTCGGCGCGCTTGGGCAGTGTGGCGGTGTTGATCCAGACCTTATCGAAGAGCGGCTTTTGGTAATAGGCCTGCCACCCCGACACGTTAGGCGGGTCGCCAAGGTGCTGCATCATACCGGCCATGGCTAAGTTGATCTGAAAAGAAATGGCTAAACGGTCGAACAGGTCTGCTGTGGCGGGTATCTGCACGCCAAAGCAACGGAACAGCCCAACCGTCATGTCCGCCGGGCTTTTGATGACAGCACCGCGGTTGAGCGGGTCAAAGAAATGTTCGCTTTGGAAGAGCGCCTCCAGCACGGGCAGGATATCGTAATTATTGCTGCGGAAAATGTGCGCTAATGGCTCAATGACGTTCTGCTCTACTTCGGGGCTGATGTCGTGATAGACGAAGAACCGATAAATTTTCCGACAGATAAAGCGGGCGGCTTCGGGGTGTGCCAGCAGCATGTCTAAGAATTCGTCGAGTTCAATAGCGCCGGCATTAGGCCCGCTGCGGCCCTTGATGAGGCGGTGGTTGTAGAAGGCGGAGAATTGCTTGTCGCCTACATCGTGATGGAAGGGCGAGAAGGTAGTGGTGAAGCCATCGGTGCGCCAGCCGGTCAGGAGGCGGGCAGCGGCTTTTACGTCGTCTTCAGTGTAATGTTGGGGCAGGTCTTTGCCGATGACAAAAAGTTCCTGGATTTCGCGGGCGTAGTTTTCGTCGGGCGCCTGGCGCGAGTTAAGGTAGCCGTTGAGGTAAAAGAGCATTGCCGGGTCGAGCGTGATGGCCCGGATGAGGCTGCGGAAGTTGCCCAGCGCATGGTCGCGCAGGGTCTGGTTGTAGCGGTACAGGGCGCTGCCGAGCGGCACGATGGAGAACTCTACCGGGATGTGGTTGTGCCAGAAGAGCGTCATTTTTTCCCGGATGCTGCGCCCGCTGTTGAACAGGAGCCGGAGCCACCAGCCGCGCACGCTTTCAATGCGGTAAGGCTCGGCTAAGGGATTGAGCGGGGCGTTGGCGAAACTCTGGCCGTAAGGCACCTGCGGGTCGGTAAAGTTCGGGTTGTTGTAATCATTGACCGGCACAGGCGGCGGTGTGTATGGGGCGTGCAGGATTTCGTGCACGGCCTGAGCCATTGTTTTACCCGAAAAATAGTCCACATCGGCCTTTGTCGGGCCGAACAGGGCGCGACGCAGCAAGTGAATAACTTCGGCGCGCGTCCATGGCCCCGTGTAAGGCGCCAGCCCTGTAGTGGGTGGATTGGCCGAGCGCCGCTCTCGCAGAACTTCGAGTGTCGGGGAAAGAACAGGTTCAGAAAAGGCCTCCGGAGCGGCCATCCTCGAACGCTTAGCGGCAAAGAGCGCCAGAAAATCGCGTCGGTGCAGGTAACTCATATGCAGGAAGTGGAAGAAGGATTGGCACCTCGAAATCGGATACAAGGATAAGGCTTTTGACCGAATACGCGACGGGAAAAATACAGATAGGCCACTGAGACCGATGAAGACAACGGTAAACCCGTCTTGCCTGTTTGCACCTATCTTTGCTGCCTATGGCACTTCGCTGCTGCACTATCCTATTCTTCTGCTTGGGCTGGCTTGTGCCTGTCGTTGGGCAGGTGGAAGCACCCTCGTCGCGCACAATACCTAAAGAGGCTTGGGAAAAGGCGTTGCAGCGCTTGGACTACAGTCGCGATGTGGCGCCACCTCAACGCAGAATACCGTCAGTACCTCCACCGACGGCCGCCGACCAGCCGGATATGGACGGGCTGTCCGATGTGGTCAAAATAGTCTTGCTGGGGCTGCTACTTCTGGGCATAGGCTGGTTGGCCTATTCCCAACTGCTGGCCGCCCGAAACCGTGCGCTGGGGCAGGAGGAATGGGCTGGCGGTACTGAAAATTTGGAACAACGCCTCTACGATAGCGACCTGAATGCCCTGCTACAGCGCGCCGTCGCTGCCGAAGACTACCGCCAGGCCACACGCATTCATTTCCTGATGGTTGTCAAATACTTATCTGAAGAGGGTGCCCTGCAGTGGTCGCAGGAAAAGACCAACCGCCAGTACGTGCGCGAAATGCGCGGCCGCCCGCAAGCAAGGGACTTCCAGCGCGCTGTATCGCTGTACGAATACGTCTGGTACGGCAATAGCCCCATCAGCCGCGAGCGCTACGAGGCAGATGCTGCACCACTGTTTGACAGCCTGCTGGCCTCTTCACGTTAACCGCGAATGGCCGAAATGCCGGGCAGTTCGCGCCCTTCCAGATATTCCAACATAGCGCCCCCACCAGTGGAGACGAAGCTGATCTTTTTGCCCAACTTCAACTGGTTGACGGCCGCTACCGAGTCGCCACCGCCTACCATCGAAAAGGCGCCCTTCGAGGTGGCGCGCGCAACGGCTTTCGCAATGGCCTTAGTGCCCTCGGCGAAAGGCTCCATTTCAAACACCCCCATAGGTCCGTTCCATACAATCGTTTTGCTCTGGCGAATGACGCGCGCAAAGGACTTGACCGCCGAAGGGCCGATATCTAAGCCCATCCAGCCGTCGGGTATCGCGTCGCTGGGATACACCTGCACGGCAGCGTCGGCAGCAAAGCGATCACCGCACACCGAGTCTTTGGGAAGCAGCACTTTGACACCCGCCGCCTTGGCCTTTTTGAGAAATTCTTTGGCCGCCTTAACGCGGTCGGGCTCGACCAGTGAGCTGCCCACTGCGCCTTTTTTGGCTAAGAAGAAGGTGTAGGCCATAGCACCGCCAATGATAATGACATCAGCAAAGGTGAGAAAGCGCTCGAGCAGCACGATTTTATCGCTCACCTTGGCACCGCCAACAATGCACGTAACCGGATGCGCAGGGTCTTTCAGCACACGGTCGGCGTTTTCAATTTCGCGCTGCATCAGGAAGCCGAAGCACTTGTTTTCCGGGCTGAAATACTGAGCCACTACCGCCGTGCTGGCATGGGCGCGGTGCGCCGTGCCAAAAGCATCGTTGACATAAACATCGCCCAATTGGGCCAGCTGACGGGCAAATTCAGGATCGCCCTTCTCCTCTTCGGGGTGGAAACGGGTGTTTTCCAACAACAATACCTGCCCGGGCTGAAGAGATGCGGCCCTGGCGCGGGCTTTTTTGCCCACGCAGTCGTCCACAAAGAAGACGCGCGTTTTCAGTTTGCGGCGCAAATGGCTAACCAAATGCTTGAGGGTGAATTTCTCGCGGTTAATCGTGCCATCGGCATTGAGCTTCTGCAGGGGGCGCCCCAGATGCGACATCAAGATAACTGAACCTCCAGCATCCAGAATGTGGCGAATGGTAGGAAGAGCCTCGCGGATGCGGGTGTCGTCGGTGATGCGGTACGCTTTGTCTAAGGGCACGTTGAAGTCCACACGGACTAAGGCGCGCTTGCCTTTGAAGTTGATATTCATGCGTTTTGAACGGTTTGGTAAAAAAGTAAATACCCGAAGCGGTTTTGCGGGCAAACTTCGGGAGAATAGAAAGGTTTTACCCTTTCAGCTAAGAAAAATCCTCCTCAAGCCGTTTCAGGCTCGCCGAGGCAGAAGGCTTCTATCAACGGATACTCCTATGCCTGCTCCGAAGAGGACGCCGGGCAAGTGGAAAGCCCCACTAAGCGGTAGAGCGGGCAAAAGCCCACAGCGCTGGTCAGCAGGAAGATGACGGCCACCACTAAGGCCACTATGCCTATCGTGCCCGTCAGCACATTGGTGAAGTACAGCGCTGCCGCCACTAAAGCGACAACAGTGCGAATGATGCGGTCGAGATTGCCCATGTTCTTCTTCATACGAAAGAAAAGCGTTTAGGAAAGTGAACAATTGCGAAGGAGCAAAACGATAAGGCTAATGGCAGCTGCGCAAAGCAAGCATGCCAACAAAAGGCGCGCAACTAAGATCTGTTTAGAAGAAGGCATAAAACCACTACGGTTGAGCACGGCTTCCTCGCCCTGAACCGCACGGCAAATGTAGTAAAAGGGATAAGGCTCAAGCGAGATGTCATCCATAAAAATAGACGGCCCGGGCGGCCAATGGCATTATTTGGACGATAAAACTGTGATGCTCAGCAAAACGATAAGCCTTGAAGCCGATAAACTTAAAAGAGTATGCGTTTCTTTGCCCAAATCTCCGACTTGCATTCTCCCAGCCTTGCAGTAGGTCTTGGTGTAAAGACTATAATCCGGCTGTACGCACATGAAAATTGCCCTCGTTCTCGATAGCATCATCCCTACGCCTAAATACGGTGAAAGCGAACGCATCCTGTGGTGGCTCAGCCGACAACTGGTAGAAGCCGGACACGAAGTGGTCTTGCTGGTGCAAAAAGGCTCTTCCTGCAAACACGCACCCGTGCTCGCCCTGCAACGCAAAAAGGCCGTTGCCCGACAACTACCGCCAGACGTATCGCTCGTCCATTTTTTCCATACACCTGCTGAACAGGCTATGGAAGGGTTGGATAAACCCTACTTGATTACCCTCTTCGACAACGTTGCAAAGCCCTGCCAACTCGACCCTAACACGGTGTTCCTTTCAGCCAGCCACGCAGCGCGCCACGGAGGCCAGGTGTACGTATATCCGGGCATAGATTTCCGCGACTATGGCGAAATGCTGACCGACTGGCCGCGCAACTACGTCCATTTTCTGGCCGAAGCCGAACTACCAGGGCGCAATCTTCGCGATGCCATCACCATTGCCTCACGGGCGGGCGTTCCTATCCACATCATCGGCAGCCGCCGGTTCGAGTTGATACCTACCCCGCGCCTTACGCTCAACCCCAACGCACGCTTCCATACCCTGATGCACCGCGAAGGCCGCAATACGCTCATCAACGGCTCACGCGGCCTTATCTTTCCCGTTGCCTGGCACGAGCCTTTTGGGCTGCCCGTCATCGAAAGCCTGTACCTAGGGTGCCCGGTGTTCGGTACCCCCTTCGGTGCATTGCCCGAAATCGTTTGCGGCAAAACAAGCGCCACCTCGGGCAAATGGACAGGGCAGGTGGACGGCTGCTTCTCCGACTTTGGATGCCTGTCCGTCCGACAGGGCGAACTCGCTGAGGCGGTGCGCTACAGCGCCGATACCTTTTCGCCAGCGCTTTGCCACCAATACGCGCGCGAGCGCTTCTCCGCCGAACGCATGGCACACCAATACCTCCGGCTGTACGAACAAGTGCTCGATGGCCAACCCCTGCACCCCGAGCCTCTGGGCGTCAAAACACCTGTTCAAGAAAAATTACGCTTAGAACCCTGAAGTCCACGCCTGCTGCCGCAAAACACGGACAAAAAAGAAGATAACATGGAAAACGACTGGAAAAAACTTCGCGACCGATACCTCCAGGTGCGCGTGCAAGACCAGATCATCTGGTACGAACGCAAAAGCGCCTCCAACAAACGCTGGTTTCACCGGCTCCGCACCACAGTCATTGTCGCCGGCGCCCTCATACCGCTGCTGGTGGGCTATGCTAATGGCCCTTACGAATG
Organism: uncultured Saprospiraceae bacterium; assembly: GCA_964646615.1. Lineage (GTDB taxonomy): Bacteria > Bacteroidota > Bacteroidia > Chitinophagales > Saprospiraceae > M3007. Next base: position 21,247 of record CAZYEV010000067.1, on the reverse strand, counting down.
GCTCAAATACATCGCTGGCGCCCTGGGCGCAGTGGTCGCCATATCCGAAGGCATCCTCTCGCTCCGGCGCTACCGCGACCTGTGGGGCGCTTACCGCCTGTCAGCTGAACGGCTCAACCGCGAGCGCTGGCTGTACGAAAACGCCGCCCTCGACGAGTATGCTGCCAACGATGAGGCCGCCTTCCGGCGCTTCGTCCAGCGCGCCGAGCAGATCATGGCTTCCGAAAACGACGAGTGGAAGTCTTACCTGCAACAAACGCCGACTTCGGAGGGCAATAAGTAGCAGCGTGCCCCCGCCGCTTTGAGCGTCAGCGGCATCAAAGAAAACCAGGCTACTGTTTTCGCTGCATGGCTCATGCTATGGCACTAAACCTGAGGCGATGTGGGCTCCAGTGCATCGAGCAAGACCAGCAACTGTCGTTGCTCTGCCGCGTCGAGCGGGGCAAAGAACTCACGCATTAGCGGCCACAGCTGGCGGCGGGTAGTTTCCAAAGCCTCATGCCCGACAGGTGTCAGGTTAAGGCGTACTGCACGCCGGTCATGAGGGTCTGGCTTTTCCGTTAGCAGGCCGCGTTCCACTAAGCGGCGAATGAGCATGGCACCTGTGGCATTTTCCAAAAGAACATCTGCTACAACCTCATGCTTCTTCGGCTGGCCTTTGCCATGCACACAGGCCAGTACACGCAATTCGGTCAAGCTGTTAATAGCGTCGGATGCTGCAAAGATGGGCTTGACGAGCAGCTCCCAACGACGGTCGAGGCGGTGGATGAGGATATTGAGCAGCACTTCGGGCGCCAGATGTTCGTAATCGCTGCGTCGCTCGGGCGTCGTTGCTCTGGCCTCCTGGCTAATCAGCCAGCGACCAAACTCAGCTAACGAGGCCGATCGGGAGTGCTCGCCCTCAAAGCATTCCCATGCCCTTATCAGGGCTACCAGGGTGTCGTATGCCATGCTTTTTTCCGATTGGATATTTTTTTATCCAAAAAAAATTCAAAGATGGATTTATTTTATTCAAAGGAGATATTTTTGTGTGGCAAAATTATTCAGAAATGAAGTACACGGCAGTCGTTATTAGCGGTGTGGGTGGGCCAGAGGTACTGCAAGTCATCGAGCGCGAAGGGGCGGCGCCTCAAGCCGGCCAGGTATTGGTTCGGGTTCGGTATTGCGGTGTAGGCTACACCGACGTCATCATGCGAAGCGGTTATTACCCCCATGCGCCCAGGAAGATGATGCCCTTTGTGCCCGGCTACGAACTGGCGGGCATAGTCGAGGCTGTGGGTGATGGAGTAACCTCTGTGCGCCCCGGCGACCGGGTATGCGCCCTCTCGGTAACACGTGGCTATGCCGAGTATGCCATACTGGAAGCAGACGAGTTAGTTTCCTTGCCTTCAGGTGTTTCCGAACGAGATGCTGCAGCGATGCTACTCAACTATGTAACGGCCTACCAGATGCTGCATCGGGAAGCGAAGGTAAGGCCCGGGCAAGTTGTCTTTGCCACGGGTGCTTCGGGCGGTGTGGGGCGGGCACTGTTGCAATTAGGGCGTTTGGCCGGGCTGACCCAATACGGTTTAACATCGGGGCGCAAGGCATCGTGGGTACAGCAAGAGGGCGGCATACCCATTGACTACCAGCGCGAAGATTTCCGGCAAGTGCTTCGGCAAACATACCCGGATGGCGTAGATGCGGCCTTTGATGCTCTGGGCGGGGCATACTTATGGCGCTGTGTGCAGGTGCTGTCGCGCCAGGGCATGCTGATCGCCTATGGGATGACAACGGCCGTCCGCAGTGGTCAGGCCAGGGTGGGTGCGCTGTTGCAATCGTTGGCCGGCCTGCCGATGCTGCGCCTGATGCGCGGGCGAGAACGGGTGCGATTTTACGGCATCACAGATCTGTATCGAGCGGATAAAAGGCCATTCCTGACCGATTTGCAAACGCTCTTTGGCCTGCTGGCTGAAGGCAAAATACAGCCACACATCGGGCACGAGTTTCCCCTGACGCAGGCACGCCAGGCCAACGAGCTTCTGGAAAGCGGGCAGGCTGAAGGAAAAATTTTGCTGCGTTGCTCTGAATAGGCCAGGCATCGCCTCCTTTGTTTTCAAAAAAGCACAATAGCCAGCCTTCGATCTGCTCACACCACCTTCGGCGCCAGCAGCTTGTACAGCACCGGCGTAACAATGCGCGCCAGCAGCGTCGAGGAAATCAGCCCTCCGATGAGCACATAGGCCAGCGGCGAATACAGCGGGCTTTCCTCCACGGCAATGGGCAACAGGCCGCCAATGGCCGTCAGGGCCGTGAGCAGGATGGGCACAAAGCGCACCTCGCCGGCCTCCTGGATAGCGTCGTCCAGGCTGCGCCCCTCGGCGCGCAGCTGGTTGGTAAAGTCCACCAGCAGGATGGAGGTTTTCACCTCGATGCCCAGCAGCGCAATGAGGCCCACCACCACAGTGAACGAAAACGGGTAGCCCGTGGCCAGCAGCATCAGCACGGCACCAATGAGGCCCAGCGGAATGACCGACAACACAATGAGCGTGCTGCGAAACGTCTTGAACTCCAGCACCAGCACGGCCATCAGACCAAAAATGGTCAAAAGAACGATAGCCCCCATACCGCCAAACGAGCGCTGAGCGCTTTCCTCTTCGCCCGCCACTACGTAAGAGTAGCCGCGCGGGAAGGTCATCTGCTGCAGCTTCGCCCGAATTTGCCGGTTAAGGTCGGCGGCGTAATAGCCACTGCGCACGAAGGCCGTTACGGTGGTGAAGCGCTCCTTGCCGTAGTGCTCGATGTAGTTGGGCGAGCGTTTGAAGGCCACATCGGCCACCTGGCTCAGTGGCACGGCCCGGCCAAAAACGTTGTTGACGTACACGCTTTTGAGCGCGTCTAAGGTAGCAAAGCTGCCTTCTTTAGGCACCGTTACCGTCAGATTATAGACCTCGCCATCGGCAGCGGCGGTGAAATTGCCCACATTGAGGCCGGTAATGGCTAAGCGCACCATGCGTTCCACCTCCGCCACGGGGATGCCCAGCATATTCGCCTTTTCGCGATTGACGCGCACCTCCAGATCGGTCTTGACGGTGGCAATAGGGTTATCCACGTAAATGGCGCCCTCGGTGTGGCTGATAATATTCTCCACCCGTGCGGCCAACTGGCGCAGCGAGTCGAGGTCGTTGCCAAAGATACGAATGGCAATCGGCGCCTCAATAGGGGGGCCTTGCTCGAAGTTCTTGACGTTGATGATGGCGCCGGGCACGCTGTTGAAGCGTTCGCGCAGTTCATCAATAAGCGCCTGCTTGACGGGCGGTGGCGTGCCGCGTTCCAGTTGGACGAACACCTGGCCGTAGTTAGCGGCCTCTATCTCGCTAATGACATTGTAATAGATGCGCGGGTTTCCGCGCCCCGAGTTGGAGGCAAACCAGACGATTTTGGCCGGCCCATCCGTGTATTTGGGCGCTTTTGCAGGCGGAGCGGGTGGCTGCTCGGGTTGCAGGGCTGCCTTGCGGGCCAGGTACTGGTTGCTCAGTGCCGTTGGCCGAAAGGCCGGCAAGGTGTATTCGCTCAGCACGGAGTCCACCATAGCCACGACGCGCTCCGTCTGTTGGAGGCTCGAGCCGGCGGCCGTTTCGATGTCAATGTAAAACATAGGCCGTTCGCTGGCCGGAAATAGCGCGAAGCCTGCCCGACCGGCCATGCTCATCACGCCGATGAAGATAAGCCCGGCCACAGCCAGCGTTGTGCGCGGCCAGGCCAGCGCTAAGTGCAGCAGGCGGGCATACGTACCGCTGATAAGCCACTTCAGCCCGCGCAGGAAGAGATTGCCCTGCGGATGGTGGTGTTTAGCCAACAGGCGGCTGCTCAAAAACGGCACGATGGTCAGCGATACCAACATCGAGGCCAGCACTGTCAGCACCACCGCCATGGGCATGGAGCGGATAAAGTCGCCCGATGCTTCGGGCAGAAAGACCAGCGGCAGAAAGGCCAGAATAAGCGTAGCCGTACAGCCCAACACCGCCAGCCCAATTTGTTTGGTGGCCAGAATGGCGGCCTCCCGCCGGCTGTGTCCTTCGCGCAGCCAACGCTCGATGTTTTCCACCACCACAATGCTATCGTCCACCAAAATACCCAGTGCAATGATGAGCCCCACAATGGACAACTGGTTGAGCGAATAACCCAACAATTCCAGCGAAAAAAGCCCCAGTGATATGCTCAGCGGGATGGACACCATGACCACCAACGAGGCCCGCCAGCCCAACGGCAACAGGGTGAGCAACACCAGCAAAACGGCAATGCCAAAGTCTTTGGCCAATCGCCCCAGGCGGCGCTGCACGGACTCGTTCTGGTCAAAAACCAGCGCATAATCCATGTTAGCCGGCAGCCCGGCGCGCCACTCGTCCACAACCTGGTTGACCTGCCGCCCCACGACAAAGATGTTTTGTTCGTCCTTCATGCGCGCCGTTACCCACACGGCCCGCACACCATTGAGGCGGGCCAGATGCTTCGGCTCCTCGTAGGCCCACTCTACTTCGGCGATGTCTTTCAAATACACTACTTTGCCCTCCGCGCCAGCGATTACAGTGTTCCGAATTTCGTCCAGCGTCTCGTAGCTGCCGCTCGTTTCGATAAAAAACTGACGGTCGCCCACCACGACGCTGCCCCCAGGTATGGAGGCATTTTCGCTTTGCAAAGCCCCCAGCACGCGGCTGACAGGAATATTCTCCGCAGCCATTTTAGGCAAATTCAGGCTGATACGCGCCTCCCGTTTGGGATACCCCCACGTATCGGCGCCCTTGATGCCGGGCAGCTTTTCCAACTGCTCCTCCAGCCGCTCCGCCTCTCGGCGCAGCTCGGCATACGAGGCGTTTTCCGACAGGATAGCCCCCTGAAAGATGGCCACATCCGACGAGGCAAACCGCTTGATGGTGATGCGGTAAATATCTTCCGGAAGGTCAGGGCGCGCAGCGTTGACCTCTCGCACCACCTCCTCGTACTTCTTGTCGGCATCTTCGCCGTGCTTGAATTCCAAAGTGGTAATAGCCATGCCATTGAGCGACGTGGAGCGCAGGCGCTCTATGTTCTCCAAAGCACCCAAACGCGCCTCGAGCTTGTCGGTGATCTTGCGCTCAATCTCTGCCGGCCCAGCACCCGGATAGACCACCACGACGCTGTAGCCCGGAGGGCTGAACTTGGGGTCTTCCGCGCGCGGCATGTTCAGCAACGACCCGACGCCCAGCGCCATGACGAAGCAGAACATGATGAAGGTAAATTGGGAATTCTTAACCGAAAATTCAGCAATTTTCATGACTGTGTATGTTGAAGTGGCGCCAACCGTGAAAGAAAAACATGGGTATCCGGAACGTCAGTCATTCACCTTTTTCACCTTTTTATTCTCGTTGAGGTAAGGAGCGCCCGCTGTAATGACTTCGCTCACACCCTCCAGCCCAGCGGCAACAACGGCGTAGCGGTCTTCTACAAAGGCCACCCGAACAGGCACTTTGCGCACACGCTCGCCGTCGGGCTGGAGCGCAAAGACATAGGCCGAAAGGCCCTCGCCTTCCACAATGGCCTCAATAGGCACCACGGCAAAAGTTTTCGCGGTCGGCGGTGCGATGCTGACCTGAGCGAAAAGGCCGGGGGCAAAGCGCTTCCCAGCTTGCGGCGCCACTTTTATTTCTACGGTGTAAAGCCCGCTGGCCGGGTCGGCGGCAGGCGCCAGGTCGCTCACTTTGCCAGCGAAAGGCGTCTCCGGATAAGCGTCGAGCGTTACGCGGGCGTTGGCCCCCAGGCTGAGGCGCGCCCAGTCGCGGTCGCTGAGGCTGACTTTGACCACCCAGTCGTCGGCGCCAGTCTCGAACAGGACGAACACGGGCGTGCCCGGGCCGACGATTTCGCCCTCGTTCATCAGTTTGCGGATGATCTTGCCTGGGCGCGTGGCGCGGATTTCGGCGTATTGCTGGTTGAAGCGAGCGATGCGTTCAGCCTCACGCGCCACGTCGCGCGCGGTGGTGGCGTTTTGCAGCAGTTCGAGCGTGGCGCTGCTGTCGCGGTACAGCCCTTCCACGCGCGCCAGGTCGCGTTCGGCTTTGGCCAGCGCCTGCTGCGCCTGCGCCACCTGGGCGTCTATTTCCGTTTTATCCAAAACGGCCAATAGCTGGCCGGCGCGCACGACATCGCCCTCACGGACGTAGATTTTGCGAATGACGCCGCCGATTTTGAACGACAGGCGCTGCTCGGCCGACGAGGTCAGGATGCCGCTGGCTTGCACAGGCAGTGTCAAAGCGCGTTGCTCTACCCGCGCCGTGCGCACGGGAATGCGTTCGTCGGTGATGGCATCGGCTTGCTGTTCGTTGGCCGAGGCGTCGCCGCAGGCCGAAAGGCCCATGAGGGCGAAAAGCGCCAGCGCTAACAGGCTGGCAAAGAGGGTTTTATTGAAAATAGGCTTTTTCATCGTGAGTCAGTTTATGCAGTGAAAAGAATGGTGGGTCAGAAGAAGAAAAAAGGTGCGCCTACAGGCCGGCAGCCCGCCGCAAGGCGGCTTCTTTGAGCAGGACGTCGTACCAGGCTAAGGACCGCTGCAATTGGGCCGTAGCCAGGCGGTTTTGCGCATCGAGCCATTCGATGAGGAGCGTCTGGTTGGCGCGGTACTTATTGTTCACAATGCGGTAGGCCTCTTCGGCGGCGCGCACGCCCATTTGAGCGGCGGCATAGGCCTGCTGCGCGGCCTGCCAGGCGTTCCAGGCCTCGGTGGTTTGCAGGGCAATTTGCTGCTCCGTATCGGCCAGTTGCGTGCGCAGGCGCTCGGCTTCTATGCGCGCCTCCTGGGTGCGGCTGCGGCGCAGGCCGCCATCGAAGAGGTCGTAGGTCATGCCCACGCGCACGAGTGCATATGCTTGCTCGCCATCGAAGCGATAGCCAAAGCCCTGAAAGCCCAGCTCGCCGCCTATGTAGAAGTCCGGTATGCGCAGGTTGGCCGCGTTGCGCCGCACATCTGCCTCCGCCGCCCGAAGGCCTGCCTGAAGGGCCGCAAATTCGGGCCGTTGCACGAGCGCCTGCGTTAGCAGCGGTTCCAGCGCATACGCAGCCTCGGCGGGCTGCATCAGGGCCGTATCCACCACCACCTCGCTCTGCAAGTCGCGATGGAGGAGGTAGTTGAAGTACGCCCGCGCTGTGTGTTGCGCGCCGCGCAGGCGGGCTATCTCGCTGTCGGCTTTGCTTAGCTCATAGTCGGCGGCTGCCACGGCGTCGCGTGTGGCAACGTGGTGCGTTACCAATGACTCATTGAAACGCCGCAGCTCCGTCAGCACCGCGCGAGTGTTCTGCCAGATTTTTTCACCCTCCACTGCCTGCAAGTAACCCAAGTAGGCCGCCGTAATGCGATAGCGCAGCTCCACCTCGTAAGCCGCTTTTTGCGCCGCCTGGCTGGCGTACAGCTCCTCCCGAATGAGGCGGTTGTACTTCAGATCGGTGTTGAACAGCGGATAACTGAAACGCACCTTGGTCTCGTGGAAGTCGTCGGGCAAAAACTGCTCGTTGACGTTGGGCACATCCGTGGGGTAATCAGGCGAGCCGGGCTGTATCAACTCATTGATTAAGTTCAGGTTAGCATAAATGGGATTGACCAGATCGCCCACTGGAAACCGGATGCGCCGCCCCCCTGTTGCCCGCATGTAATTGGCCTCAAACTGAACGGAAGGGTAAGACAGCGCCTTCGCCTGCCGCACCGACTCCTGGGCCTTGCGCAGCTGCCAGTCTTGTTGCTGAAGCGCTAGGTTGTTCGCCAACCCGCTCTGAATATACTGCTCCAACACGGCCGAACGCTGCCCATAGGTGGGCAAAGGCAGAAGCAAGGGTAACAAAAATAACCACGCGAAGCGAATGGAAAATGTCATAGTCCGAACGGGTTTAATTTTGTGAACAGTGTTTATCAAAACAGCAAAAAAGTCTGGATGGCAGCGAGGCTCACAACCTTCGAAGCAACGGAGGTTTTATCCTACTGCGTTTTTTCTTCTAAGAAAACAAAGCACTGATTTTTTTACCTTTGTAAAAAAATGAGCTGCTATGCATACTGAGGAAGTAGCCCAGGCCTCTCTCTCCGATTACGAAATGGAGCGCGGTAAACCTATGCCGAGTAAACACCACGCCATTCTTCAAAGCAATCTGCTTTTTGGCATCCGTTTGAAGTACGACAAGCGATGGAGCGTGCTCTCGGAAGTTGCGCTCCAGATGGGTGACCGATACCGGACACCAGACCTGGCGATTTACCCAAAAATGCCGTGGGGGCAAGAGGAAATGCGTATGACACAGATGCCCGTGGGTGTGGTGGAAATTCTCTCGCCCAGCCAGACGCTGGACGACCTCGCCCAAAAACGCCAGAGTTATTTTGATGCCGGCGTGCAATCGTACTGGTTGGTACTGCCCGATTTGCAGTCGGTTTATGTGTTTCAAAACACCGAGGAGTACGAAGTATTTACGCATCGCGATGTGCTGAAAGACAGAGTGTTGGATATAGAGTTAGACTTGCGTGAGATGTTTGCCTGAAGCGTTGGCCTGTTGTATCACAAGACCTCAATCATTTTCGTAAACATAGCAAAGGACTTGCGCGCCAGTTCCTCGCGCTTTTCGGGCGGATACATGCGCATGCGGTCGCGCACGAAAAGGGCGACAACGCCGTGTACATAGGCCCAAAGCGTATAGGCGATGGTCTCCGTATCGGTGCTTTTGAAATAGCGCGCATCCACACAGGCCTGCACGGTTGCGGAGAAAAACTGGTGCGTGGTCATGCCCACGTTCCAGCACTCCTGGTTTTCCACGTGCTCCATGGGCGCGCGGATGATGAAAATCAGGTCGTACAGGTCGGAGTGTTTCAGGCCGAAATCAATGTACAGGCGCCCAAACTCGACGAGGCGCTCCCAGGGATTTTCCATCTGTAGCAATGGCTGGAAGTGGTTGCGCATGACGCTGGCCGCCTCGTACTGCAGGGCTGCGAAAATCTCGCTCTTGTCTCGGAAGTACAGGTAAATGGTGGCCGGGCTGTATTCAATGGCGTCCGCAATGTTGCGGATGCTGACGCTGTCGTAGCCTCTCTCGCGGAAGAGGCTCAGCGCTGCGCCCAGGATGTTGCGGCGCATTTCCTCCTTTTCGCGCTCCTTGCGTTCGGCAATACTCACGGTGTTCGTCGTTTAAATTTTTAACGGTGAAATTTTTATGAACGGCGTTCATTATAAAAAAACGCCTCGACAAAGACGGTGGTTTTGACGCCCTTTCAACCACTCTGGGCCGACGAATGGATATTTCTGGCTTTGGCGTTACCCTTGTATAGCCCCCCAGATCAGCCACGCATTAGCCAGCGCGTAGGTAATAAGGATAGCCATCCAGCTGCGCCGGTCGAAGCGGGCAGAGGCCTCCGGGTTGCCGTTTTTCCAGATGCGCAGCGAGGCCACCGACAGCACGATGCACAGCAGGAGGAAGAAGTACGTCAGCACGTGCAGTTTGTCCACAAGCGTAAAAGTGGTGGACTGAGGCAGGATAGAGTCCACAATGTACTTGTTGCCCACGGCGGCAAACAGCCCACCCACGGAGAGGCCGAAGCGCGGATCAACATCCACGGGGTCAATGAAAAAGACCAACCAGGAGATGAAAAAGGAGACGTACATACCCGTAAAGAGCGAGAAGAATAGCCCTAGTGTTTTGCGCCGGATGTAGAGGGTAAATTCGGCATGGGCATAAGCACTACCTTCGGTGAGCGTAGGGTCGCCGTAGGTGGTGTCGTAGCGTCGGGCGCTGGTGGTTAGTTCAAAGCGCTCGATTTTCCAGCTGGATAGGCCCAGTTGGGGGTCAATCTTCGTGTTGGCCGCATCGGGCATATACACCATGTCAGAAGTATCGCGGTCGCTTTCCTCAATTTCGATGACCATCTTCTGCACGTCAAAAGGGAAACGGCGGATGTCCCAGTCCTTTTTAAAGACAGCCGTAATGCGCTTGCTGGCCCAGCGGATACCGCCTTTTTCTTCGGAGTAGGCCAGTTGCTCGTTCACCTCTTTGGCGTTGGGGAATTCCAGCGTTTCCTCAGGCCGCAGTGTAGAGTCCTGGTAGTTGAGCCATACCCAAAACTGGGCCGAGAAGCTTTTCTCGCTCAGGTTGACGTCGTAAATATCGTTGACATACAGCCCGATGCGCACTGTATCAGGCTGGGCATTAAGATTAACAGCAGCGCTGAAAAGCAAGAGAAAAATCGGAAGGAAACGACAGGAATACAAGGACATACTCAGGCGCTTTTGGCGGTGAAAATACGCCATACCTGACTTGTCCGACTTAGTCGCCGGAGCATGCCTGCGCTCTTTTTCGTTTTTTAAAGCACACTTCGCATTCTCCCGCGAGCATCTGGCGCTTTGGGCTACCTTTGTGCCGTCCTTTCGGACGCCGCAAACCATCCCTTCATTCTTTCCTGTTTTCCAGCAGCAATATGAGCGCAATACGAGACATACTGGCCCGCGAGATACTGGACTCGCGCGGCAACCCGACCATAGAAGTAGAAGTAGTAACGGAAGCCGGTTTTGTGGGCCGCGCCGCTGTGCCCTCTGGGGCCAGCACTGGCGTGCATGAAGCCGTAGAATTACGCGATAACGACCCTGCGCGCTATTTGGGCAAAGGCGTCCAGCAGGCGATACGAAACGTGGAGAAAATCCTGCGCGAAGAACTGGTGGGCTGCGAAGTAACCGACCAGATTAAGATAGACCGCCTGATGATCGCACGCGACGGCACGCGCAACAAAAGCCAGTTGGGCGCCAACGCCATCCTGGGCGTATCGCTGGCCGTAGCCCATGCGGCTGCTGACGAACTGGGCCAACCGCTGTACCGCTACTTAGGCGGTGTGAATGCCCATGTGCTGCCTGTGCCCATGATGAACATCCTCAACGGCGGCGCTCACGCCGATAACGGCATAGATTTTCAGGAATTCATGATCATGCCTATAGGCGCCGATACCTTCCGCGAGGGGCTGCGCATGGGCGTGGAAATCTTCCATCACCTCAAAAAAGTCCTCAAAAGCAAAGGCTACGCCACCAACGTCGGCGACGAAGGCGGTTTCGCCCCCGGCATCCAGAACAACGAGGAAGCCATCCAGATGGTCATGACCGCCATCGAGGCCGCCGGCTACCGGCCTCTGGAAGACATTGTCATCGCCTTAGATGCCGCCACTTCCGAAATGTACGACCCCCAGACGGGTGAGTACGTGTTCAAAAAATCGAGCGGTGAACGCCTGAGCCGTGCCGACATGGTCGCCTTCTGGAAAGACTGGTGCAACCGCTATCCCATCTATTCCATCGAAGACGGCTGCGCCGAAGACGACTGGGACGGCTGGAAACTCCTCACCCAAACGCTCGGCCACCGCATCCAGCTGGTGGGCGATGACCTGTTCGTTACCAACACCGAGCGCCTCCAGCGCGGTATTGATGAGAAAATCGCCAATTCCATCCTCATCAAAGTCAATCAGATAGGCACCCTCACCGAAACGATTGAAGCCGTCAACCTGGCCACGCGCAACGCCTATACTTCCATCATCAGCCACCGCTCGGGCGAAACGGAAGATCACACCATTGCCGACCTGGCCGTCGCCCTCAACACCGGCCAGATTAAAACTGGCTCGGCCAGCCGTTCCGACCGCGTAGCCAAGTACAACCAGCTGCTCCGCATCGAGGAAGAATTAGAAGACGCCGCCACATATATGGGCCGCGCCCTCTTTGGGTTGTAAATCTGACTACATCAAATTGCCCTATTGGCGCTAAGCGCAATGCGTTGTATCTTTGCGCACTTAAGGCATTGTTCCTGGAGATTTTTTCCCTCTCTTCCGAACGAACCATTCTTCATCCAATTTTTTCTGAAAGCAGGAAACAGCACTGCATGGCATTAAAACTTATTCGGGTAGCCAGAGATTTCAACGTGGGTTTGCATACGATTGTAGAGACCTTGCGCAGCAAAGGCTTTACGGACGTAGAGGAAAAACCTACGGCCGAAATCACGGAAGAGATGCTGAGCATCTTGGAAAAAGAGTTTCAGCGCGACCTGGCTATCAAAAAAGAGGCAGACAAACTGGCTCGCCCCGTCATGAAAAAAGAGCCTGTGGGCACGTCATCGGCGCCGCCTTCCACGGTAGAAACAGCGCCGCAGCCTGCTTCGTCGCGCCCACCGCTGTTGCCCCCTCGAGAGCCGGCAACACCGCCGCCCCCTCCTGCAACACCCAAAGAGGAGCCGCCAGCGCCAGAAATCATCAAGCGCGAAAAACCCGCGCTGAAGATCGTAGGCAAAGTGGACTTAGACGCTCCGAAGAAGCCTGCGGAGAAGCCCGCTCCCGAAACCACGCCCGAACCAGAGCCATCCGTCAGCACTCCGCCGCCCACTGCAGCACCGGAGAAACCAGCACTTGTTGAAAAACCCACTCTTGTCGAAAAACCAACTGCTGCCGAAAAAACAACGCAGCCTCAGCAGGCTCCTCCAGCAGAGGCACCTGCGGCAACACCCGCCCGGGAGTCAAAAGCATCCGAAACACCTGTGGAAAAGACCCCTGCAGATACTCCCACCGCAGAGGAGGAAAAAACCACAGAGTCCGAATTGTATCGCGCCGATGCGCCCCAACTGCGCGGCCTGAAGATTGTGGGCAAAGTGGACTTAGATAAAAAGAAAAAAGAGTCCGCTCCTTCTGACCGCAACCGCAACCAACGCGACCGTGCCCGCACGGAAAAAAACACAAATGCCGGAGCTCCCTCTCCCGCCGGTGCTCGCCCAAACACGCAAACACCCGCCAGCGGCACCGCTGCCGGAGCTGGAAGTGATGCCGATAAAGAGCGCCGCAAACGCAAGCGCAAAAAGGTACAACAGCAGCCCATCACGGCAGAGTCTATCCAGAAAACCCTTTCGGGCAATCAGGGCGACAAACGCGGAAAAGGCCGCGCGGGCGAAACCCGCGAAGTCTCGAAGCAGGAGATAGAGGATCAGATCAAAAAAACCATGACTCGCATGGGCGCTGGCGCCAGCCGAAAGCGCCAGAAAATACGCCGCGAGAAGCGCGAAACCATCCGCGAACGCACCGAAGCCGCCGAAGCCGCCAGTGATAACAACGTCTTGCAGGTTACTGAATTCATCTCGGTGTCCGACCTGGCCAGCCTGATGAACGTCAAACCTGCCGACGTCATCAAAGCCTGTATGGGCCTGGGGGTCTTCGTCTCCATCAACCAGCGCTTAGATGCTGAAATTATTGAGCTCATTGCCTCCGAATTCGGCTATACTGTCAAGTTCATCAGCGCCGAAGAGCAGGTAGAAATTGCAGAAGACGAAGAAGATAACCCCGAGGACCTGGTGCCACGCCAGCCCATCGTAACCGTGATGGGCCACGTTGACCACGGCAAAACTTCTTTGCTCGACTACATCCGGAAAGCCAACGTGGCTGCCGGAGAGGCCGGAGGCATTACCCAACACATCGGCGCCTACGAAGTAACCGTAGGCGAAGGCGCCGATGCCCGCAAGATCACCTTCTTAGACACACCCGGTCACGAGGCCTTCACCGCCATGCGTGCACGCGGTGCCAAAGTAACCGACGTGGCCATCATTGTCATCGCCGCCGACGACAGTGTGATGCCTCAAACCAAAGAAGCCATTAGCCACGCCCAGGCCGCAGGCGTTCCTATCGTCTTCGCCATCAACAAAATAGACAAAGAAGGCGCTGACCCCGACCGCATCCGAAACGAACTGGCCCAGATGAACTTCCTCGTAGAAGAGTGGGGCGGTCGCTACCAGTGCCAGGAAATATCGGCCAAGAAAGGTACCAACGTAGACAAGCTGTTGGAAAAAGTCCTCCTCGAAGCCGACCTGCTCGACCTCAAGGCCAACCCCAAGCGCCGCGCCATAGGAACGGTGCTGGAAGCCTCCTTAGAAAAAGGCCGCGGCTATGTGGCCAAAGTACTCATCGAAAACGGTACCCTCAACGAGGGCGATCCCATCATCGCAGGCGAGTACGCCGGCAAGGTAAAAGCCATGTTCAACGAGCGCGGCAAGCGCATCAAAGAAGCCGGCCCTGCCACCCCCGTGCTCGTATTGGGGCTCGATGGCGCGCCTCAGGCAGGCGAAAAACTCAAAGAAACCGCCACCGAAGCCCAGGCACGAGAAATTGCTACACGCCGCGCCCAGATCCTGCGCGAACAAGCCAACCGGGCCAGCAAGCGCATCAGCTTAGATGAAATCGGGCGGCGCTTAGCACTGGGCAACTTCAAAGAGCTCAAACTCATCGTCAAGGGCGACGTGGACGGCTCCGTCGAAGCCCTCAGCGATGCCTTGATTAAGCTGTCCGTCGAAAAAATCCAGGTCAACGTCATCCACAAGGCTGTGGGTCAGATCATTGACAGCGACGTCATGCTGGCCTCCGCTTCCGACGCCATCATCATCGGCTTCCAGGTGCGCCCCTCGGCTACTGCTCGAAAACTGGCCGAGCGCGAAGGCGTGCAGATCAAACTCTATTCGATCATTTACGAAGCCATCGAGGAGATCAAGGCCGCCATGGAGGGCATGCTGGAACCCACCAAAGAGGAGGAAATCGTCGGACAGGCCGAAGTCCGCGAGGTCTTCAAAATATCCAAAGTGGGCACGGTGGCCGGCTGTTACGTGCAGGAAGGCAAAATTTCGCGCAACCACTACGTGCGCATCATTCGGGACGGCATTGTTATTTATCCCGTGCACGAAGGCCAACACGTGAACATCACCTCCCTCAAGCGCTTCAAAGAAGATGTCAAAGAAGTGCGCAGCGGCCTGGAATGCGGCCTTACAGTACAGAACTTCAACGACATCAAAGTCGGCGACATCATTGAAGCCTACACCATCAAAGAGGTCAAATCCACGCTTTAATGGATACCCTGCCTGCCGTCTGAGCAGAAAGATCGAGCCTGCAAGATGGGAAAAGGTGCGCGCGCAGGTACTTCCATCCGTTTCCCCATCCTGCTGGTGCGTCCTGTGAACACCCTCCATTTTTGCAAAAACGCTGTGGCAGCAACGGCGCCACTCATCCAAACGCGACACATCTAAACCGGACAGACATTTGAAAGGCATTATTCTGGCAGGCGGTTTGGGCACACGCTTGTATCCGCTGACGCTGGCGGTCAGCAAGCAACTCGTGCCCGTTTACGACAAACCCATGATCTATTACCCGCTGTCCATCCTGATGATGGCGGGTATTCGGGAAGTGCTGATCATATCCACGCCCGAGGATTTGCCTCGTTTTCGGCGCCTTTTCGGCGACGGCAGCCACCTGGGTATGCGTTTTTCTTACGTAGAACAGCCGGTGCCGAATGGTCTGGCTCAGGCCTTTGTGCTCGGAGCCGATTTCATTGGCTCCGACAGTGTCTCCTTAGTGCTGGGCGACAACATCTTCCACGGCGCCGGTCTGGGCGAGATTGTGCGCTCATGCACCCAACCAGAGGGCGGTATCGTCTTTGCCTACCGGGTAGCCGACCCGGAGCGCTATGGCGTGGTGGAGTTTGACGCGCATTTCCGGGCAGTTAGCATCGAGGAAAAGCCCAAAAAGCCCAAAAGTTTCTTCGCCGTCCCGGGATTGTACTTTTATGAAAACTCCGTAGTCGAGGTAGCCCGCCATCTAAAGCCCAGCGCCCGAGGCGAATACGAAATCACCGACGTCAATAAACACTACTTAGAGCAAGGGCGCTTACAAGTGCGCGTCATGGGCCGTGGTTTTGCCTGGTTGGATACCGGCACGCACGAGTCGCTGATGCAGGCAGGCCAATTTGTGCAGGCCATCGAGCAACGCCAGGGCCTGAAAATCGGCTGCATTGAAGAAGTTGCCTGGAAGATGGGCTTCATCTCCGATGCAGAACTGGAAGCCCTTGCCCATCGCTATTTGAAAAGTGGTTACGGGGAATATCTCCTTCAGATTTTGAGGGAGGGCATCAAACTTCTGTAGCCAGCTTTTGCTGTATTCCGGCCCAAATTTGGCACCATTGCTTTAGCCCTCGACGAGTGTGCCGACGCTTTCGCCCAGCACGATGCGGCGCAGATTGTCGGGCTGGTTGATGTCGAAGACGATGATCGGCATGTTGTTTTGCTGGCAGAGGGTAAAGGCAGTCATGTCCATTACCTCCAGCCCCAGGGCAATGGCTTTGGCAAAAGAGATGCGGTCGAACTTCAGGGCTGCCGGGTCTTTTTCCGGGTCGGCAGTATAGACGCCGTCCACGCGCGTGCCTTTCAGGATGACATCGGCCCCTATTTCGTTGGCTCTCAGGGCTGCTGCGCTGTCGGTCGTAAAATAGGGATTACCTGTGCCGGCAGCGCAGATGACTACGCGCCCTTTTTCTAAGTGCCGAATGGCGCGGCGACGGATGTAGGGTTCAGCCACACTCTCCATGCGCAGGGCTGTCATCAGGCGGGTGTACACCCCGATGCTTTCCAGGGCACTTTGGAGGGCTAAACCATTGATGACGGTGGCCAACATGCCCATGTAATCGCCCGTAACCGGCTCTATGCCGGAGCCTTGCGCCTGAATGCCCCGAAAGATGTTACCGCCCCCAATAACTACGGCCACTTCTACGCCCAGGTCGTGCAGGATTTTGATTTGATGGGCATAATGTTGAAGCATTTCCGCTTCGATGCCGTAGCGCTGTTTTCCCATCAGGCTTTCGCCCGACAATTTCAGTAGTATGCGCTTATACTTGATACTCATGGCGTTAGCAGGAAAATTTGGCCGCTCTGACGGAGTGTTTTTGGCGTTGTCGTTTCAACGCTTCCCACTCGTGCGCTTTTTCGGCAGCAAAGAACGCCCTTAATGCGGAATAAACGGGTGAGCGCAAGGCCCTTTTTTACCTTTGTCGGCTACTTGTTCGCTGTTTCGAGTTCCAATCCATGCCCAATTGTTGTACGTTCACATCCCCACACCGGTCTTTTTCACCAGCCGGCTGGTATCTCATCCTGTCATTTTGCATATGTTTTCCTTCTGCAAGTGTAGCGCAGGCCCTGAAAAATGGCGATAACATCGTGCCCAATCCTGGTTTCGAGCGTTTTGTCGCGCCGCCTGTGGGTTGGTCGTATCGGGGCTCCTTCTTTGGGCAGGTGGTCAAGTACTGGTTTAGCCCCACTACCGCCAGCCCTGATGTGTATGGCCCGGGCGTGAAAGTCCCGCAAGATTGGGCGGATAAAGGTTTTGGTAAACAAACGCCGCACTCCGGGCAGAGCATGGCTGGCCTGACGCTCTGGGGGTGTACCAATGGAAAGCCGCACTGTCGGGAATATGTCAGTGTCCAGCTGGCCGAACCCTTGGTGCCGGGCCAGGGCTATCACCTCGAATTTTGGGTAACGCCGCTCCCTCGCTCCCTGCGCATTAACCGCATCGGTGCCTTCCTCTCCGAAGAACGCATCGAGCGAAAGACCGACGAGCCACTCACCTTCTCGCCGCAATTCTTCGCTCAGGACATTGCGCAGCCCAAAGAGGGCACCTGGATGAAACTAAGCGGACAATTCGTGGCCACCAACGAGGCCGAATACCTGACCATTGGAAACTTTTTCTCTGATGAGCAGACGCAAACCCGAACGGTGCACCCCGAAAGCTTTAACTACGCCTATTACTATATAGACGATGTCCTGCTGAAAAAAATACCACCCTTCCAGCCCGTACCCATCAAACCCGACGACATCAGCCGGCAGCCATTGGAGCCGGGCAAAGCCATTCAATTGAAAAACATCTACTTCGAGTTCGACAAATACGAGCTCATGCCGCGCTCCTATGTCGAACTGGGCAAATTGCTCCAAATCCTGCAAGAAAACCCGACGCTACACATCGCCATCGTCGGGCACACCGACAACATCGGCAGCGTCAACTACAACCTGTGGCTATCGCGCAAACGCGCTAAAGCCGTATGGCAATACCTGATAGACAGCGGCATTGCTGCTGAAAGGCTCCAATACCGCGGCGAAGGCAAAGCCAGACCCATTGCCACAAATGACACCGAAGCCGGACGCTTCCGAAATCGCCGTGTAGAGTTCGTTATTTTAAAAAAATAGCCCTGTCTGAAGAAAAAAGGCTGCGCAGACCCCTGGATGCAGCCCTCTCCCCTACCCTGCTATTACCATGCGCATTGTCTTTAATCTGTCGCCGTTTTCCGAACGCCTCTTTTTGCCCAGTGCATACGTGGTGGAGGAGGATGCAAACGAAGGACTGACCCACCTGCTCAAACGCGCCACACCCGACGTGCTGGCCGGCTACGGATTGGCGCCCTCGCCAGAAATAGAGGCGTTGCTTCTATCCGTAGAGCAGCTATCGCCTGCCCGTTTAGAGAAAAAATTCAAACCTTCAAAAGCGCGTGCCGCCGTACCCTTGAAAACGCTGCTCGCACAGGACGAAACGCGCTCCACCATAGAAGCCTTCCTGCATCGAGAACTTAGCCGCCTCCTTGCCGAAGCCATCAAACATCAAATACCGATTACGCTGCAGGCTGAGCGCAGCGCTTTAGTGCAAAAGGCACTGCTACACCCTGTTGCGGAGCCACTTGTCCCGCATTTGTTTTTTCAGAAAACATCTCAGGGCATCGAGTACCGTCTGACTTTGGGTACCGAAACAGAACAATGGCCCATCCGGGAACAGGGCCTCATCCCCCTGACCAACACAGAGCCTGCCTGGGCCATCGCGCGGCAGCAGCTGTTTCGCGTAGTCGGCATCAACGGCAATATGCTGCGCCCATTCCTGCAAAAAGACGCTGTGGAAATACCTGCCGCTCAGGTCAAGGACTACTTCCAAAAATTCATCCTCAAAGCGGCGGCCCGCGCCCATATCGAGGCCGAAGGTTTTGAGGTGCAGAGCATATCAGCCTTCCAAAGTGCCTCTCTGGAGTTGGTAGAAAACCTTTTTTATACCAACGTCTGGAAGTTTCGCCTGGCTTTCGATTACGAAGGCGTGCGCGTGGGCTATGCCGAACGCCGCGAACGCATCACCTCGCTGCTCCACCTCTCCGATGCTCGCAACGAGCCGGCCGTGCAAGTAGTGCAACGCGACCGCACCCGGGAACATACCTGGGTAAAGCGACTGATTCAGCTGGGTTTTGCCGAGGAAAATGGCTATTTCTACCTGCCCGAACTGCAGGGACTATCCGAAACCCTCAACTGGCTCGTACAACATCGGTCGGCGCTCGAACAGGCGGGCTTCCACATAGAAGCTCCCATCGTTTCAGGCTATTGCCTGGCCCTTCTGCCACATGAGTTGACCATCACGTCGGAAGCCTCAGAGGATTGGTTCGACGTGTACGGTGAGGTGCAGGTTGGCCAACACCGCGTACCGTTTCGAGATTTTGTTCCTTATTTGCGCAGTGGCAACCCTTATTTCCCCCTGAGCGAGGCCCTTTATTTCCGCATCCCGGACGAGTGGTTTGCTCGTTACGGAACGCTGGCCCAGCACCTGCGCACGGAAGGGAACAGGCAGCGACTGCCCAAAGCCCTCTATGCCCTATTGCCACAGCATCCGACAGGCGCCCCTACCCAAGAGGCAGATTTTCAGGCCATTAACCCAGAGGCAGTGCGTTATGTTGCTCCATCAGAACTAAAAGCCAGCCTGCGCCCCTACCAGCTGTACGGTGTCAAATGGCTCATTGCGCACGAACAGCAGGGTTTCGGCGCCTGCTTAGCCGACGATATGGGCCTGGGCAAGACCCTACAAACCATCGCCGTACTGCTTCACCTCAAACAGCAGAACAGAACAACAGGTGCCCAGCAGCCCTTACCCGTGGCAGGAGCCACTCGCCAGATGTCGCTTTTCGAGGCCTATCAGTCCGAAATGCGCCCGCTTCAGGCCCTCGTCATCTTACCTACCTCGCTGGTTTTCAACTGGAAGTGTGAATTGGAACGCTTTGCACCGTCGCTGTTTGTCTATGTCCACACCGGGCCGAAGCGTCTGCGCGATTGGCGGGCCATCGCCGGGCACGACGTAGTGCTGACTACGTACCACACCGCCCGGCAAGACCTTAAATTACTGTCACAGATGGCCTGGCGAGCCATTGTGCTGGATGAAAGCCAGCAGATCAAAAACCGGGAGTCCGAAGTTTCTAAAGTCGTGCGCTCGCTGCAAGGCCAGTTCAAGATTTCCCTCTCCGGCACCCCTATCGAGAACTCGTTGGCCGACTTGTGGACGCAAATGGAGTTCATCAACCCAGAGGCTCTTGGTTCCTTCCGGGAGTTTCGGGAGCGCTTCCTCTTACCCATTGAAAAACGCAACGACGAGACGGCGAAGCAGCGGCTTTTCGAGATAGTCCGCCCGTTTTTCCTGCGCCGCACTAAAGAGGAGGTAGCGCCCGATTTACCGGCACTGACCGAACAGGTATTCTATTCCGAAATGACGCCCGAACAGTTTCAGGCGTACGAGCGCATCAAATCGGCCATGCGCAACGAAATCCTGCAGCTGTTCGATAACCCGCAAACGCGCGCCCGGGCGCTCAACGAACTGATGCGCCTGCGCCAGATGGCCAATCATCCAGCCTTAGTAGAGCCAGACACAGACCTACCGAGCGGCAAATTTGAAGATGTGCTCTCGCACTGGGAAAACGCTCGGCGGGCTGGCCATAAAGTTCTGTTTTTCAGCAGCTTTGAAAAACACCTGCGCCTTTTCCGGCACCACTTTGAAACCCAGAACCGCCCCTTTGCCTGGCTGACAGGCGACACCGCCGAACGCGAGCGCGCACTTGAGATAGAGCGCTTCCAGAAAAAGCCGGAAGTACAGGCCTTTTTTATGACCCTCAAAGCCGGCGGCGTGGGGCTTAACCTGACGGCGGCAGACTACGTTTTTCTCTTAGACCCCTGGTGGAACCCCGCTGTTGAGCAGCAGGCCATTGCGCGCGCTCACCGTATCGGGCAAAGCCGGCCGGTGTCGGTGCTGCGCTTCATCACGCGGCGCAGCATTGAGGAAAAAATGCTCCTCTTGCAAGAGCGCAAACGCCAGTTGGGGCAGCAGTTCTTTGGCATATCGGAAGCACTACCCGAGCTTAGCCGCGAAGACGTAGAAATGCTACTGGAGTAGGGCAACGAGCCATAAAACAAAAGCGCCCTTGCGGCGGGTTGCTGCAAGAGCGCGTGTTGGGAATGTTTTTTTGTTGGCACCGACCTACTCTCCCGCGGCATCAACCGCAGTACCATCGGCGCTGACGGGCTTAACGACTCTGTTCGGAATGGGAAGAGGTGATCCCCGTCGCTGTAGGCACCAACATGTCTTTTCGCACTTGTCTTGACC
>CAZYEV010000066.1:0-32294 GCA_964646615.1 uncultured Saprospiraceae bacterium | reverse complement strand
CACGATTCGGGCACATATGCTACCTCGAGTGTGTTAATCCGTGCCATTTCCTCATCGGTCATTGCCGTATTGCGTAGTACCTTCCTGAGAAGACGTTCCATGACAATCTGACTGCCCTCCTCACGTCCTTCGCGGAGTCCTTCTTCACGTCCTTCTTCACGTACTTCTCGGTGTCCTTCGCGGCGTCATTCGAGTCGACCTTTTTTTATGCTCTTTGCATATGTAGAGCGCATCCTCGCCCGCGGCTCCTCTGGCAGCGTTTCTATGAGATTTTCCATTTCTTTGGTGCCCATATTCAAGCGCTTTTGAACGCAGGTAACAACTCTTCCCAGCAGGTCTTTTGCAGGCCGTCTACGCCCTATTCCTCGTGAATGCGCTTCCGCAGTTCGGCCACATAGGCTACCTCGACGTCTGTCATCCGGGCAATTTCCTCATCGCTCATTGCCGTATTGCGTAGGAGCTTCCTGAGAAGACGTTCCATGCCAATCTGAATGCCCTCCTCACGGCCTTCGCGGCGTCCTTCTTCACGTCCTTCTTCACGTCCTTCGCGGCGTCCTTCGCGGCGTCCTTCGCGGCGTCCTTTTTCTATGATCTTATCATAGGTAGAGCGCACCCTCGCACGCGGCTCCTCTGGCAGCGTTTCTATGAGATTTTCCATTTCTTTGGTGCCCATATTCAAGCGCTTTTGAACGTAAACGAAAAGCATTTCCAGCAACATCTCTCGGGCGGCTCCGAGGCGTTTGCTGACGGCAAAGATAGCAATGTCTGCAAAATTTTGCTTCAGCCCCTGAGCATCGAAGGCGTACTTGAGCGCCAGCCAGACGCTGCGCAGGGCGCCCAGGGCTTCATTGGCTTTGATGATTTCATCCGGAAGGTCGTTCAGGTGGGTAAAGATGAATTTTACCTCCGGAAGAAACTGCAGGAAAATGTCGGAAACGCCCGGGAACTGGTCGCGCATTTGGGGAGGAGTCCAGCTCCTGACGCCATGGGCGACGACGACGGCCACGACAATGCTCGGCGGTTGACCGTCAGCCAGCTCACGCCTCCAGACACCGAGGATGTACTGGAGCAGCTGGATTTCTATGGGCTGGTTGGGCGGGCTGCTCTTGTGCTCGAAGAGGAAGGTTATTTTGGCCTGTGCCTCGGTGTTTTTCAAAGGGCATTGCCAGATGACATCAGAGAGCGCGCTTCGGAGGTCGCCTTCCACAAAGGAGCCGGAGAGCAGGACGGCACTGTCCAGGTCGAGCAACGCCAATTGCTCAGGGGTGAGCACAGTGCTCAGGTGCGCCACAGCATGCTCGCGGTAGCTGTACGCTTCGCGAAAGAGCGGGTCGTGGCTGGGCTCAGGCGGCGCCTTTGAGCGGGGAGCGCGTTTCTTGGCCATGGCAAAGCCTTATGGGCAGCCTCAGGAGATCAGCGCCGGGCTCATGCCCATGCTCGAGAAGCCACCGTCGTGGTAGAGGTTTTGCATGGTTACGTAACGCGTCAGGTCGCTGAACAGCACCACGCAGTAATCGGCACAGGCCTCTGCCGGGGCGTTGCCCAGGGGCGACATCTTGTCGGCGTAATCGAAAAACTCTTGAAAGCCTTTGATGCCCTGCCCGGCCGTTGTCATGGTAGGCGATTGCGAAATGGTATTGACGCGCACCTTTTTGGCCACGCCGAAGTGGTAGCCGAAGCTGCGCGCAAAGGACTCCAGCAGCGCCTTAGACTCGGCCATTTCCGAGTAGTCGGGGAATACGCGCTGGGCGGCAATGTAACTGAGCGCCACGATGCTGCCCCACTCGTTGATGGCGTCCAATTTCCAGAGCGTTTGCATGGTTTTGTGAAACGATATGGCGCTGACGTCGAAGGTTTTGAGCATCCATTCGTAGTTCAGGTCGGTGTAAGGGCGATTTTTGCGGACGTTAACCGACATACCAATGGAATGCAGCACAAAATCCACCTTGCCGCCGAAGTGCTCCACGCTCTGCCGCACGAGGTTTTCCAGGTCCTCTACCGACGTGGCGTCTGCCGGAATGAGCGGTGCCTTGCACTGCTCGGCCAGTTCCTTCACGGCGCCCATGCGCAGGGCGACGGGAGCGTTGGTGAGCACGATTTGGGCGCCGTGTTGCACGCAGCGCTCTGCCACTTTCCAGGCGATGCTCTGGTGGTCCAAAGCGCCGAAGATGATGCCTTTTTTGCCTTGTAAAATCATGGTCGTTTCGCTGTTTAAAAGTGATGGTAAACTGCTCTCGAGCGGCAAAGATGAAACAGGCGCGCCCTATCCCGGTACGCGCCTGCTCATTTATAGTCCACAAGAAGGCCAGATAGCCACTGTTTCCGCCTTTGGGCGGCGTGCGCTTGCCGACAGCTATGTCAGCGCAATAAGTTCAAATCGCCTTTGAGCAGCACTTTTTTGCCGGTCAGGAACTCCACTTCAGCCACCCAGGCGTACACGTCGGAGGGAGCGGGTTTGCCGTTGTGTGTGCCGTTCCAGCCGATGCTGTTGATAGGGCCGCTGCCTTCGTACACCAATTCGCCCCAGCGGCTGTACACGCGCAGGATGAGTACTTTGACTAAGGAGTCGTCGCCGTCGGCCAGCAGTCGGAAGACGTCGTTATTGCCGTCGCCGTCAGGCGTGAAGGCGTTGGGCGCGTACACGCGCTCAGGCACCACCTGAATGCGGAAGGTGTATTTGCGCTCCGTGCAGCCCAAAGCATCGCGCACCGTGAGGTTGTAGATAACGGTTGAGTCAGGCCGCACTAACGGCGGGTTGCCCGGATTGAGTGAGTCC
Organism: uncultured Saprospiraceae bacterium; assembly: GCA_964646615.1. GTDB lineage: Bacteria > Bacteroidota > Bacteroidia > Chitinophagales > Saprospiraceae > M3007. Next base: position 29,518 of record CAZYEV010000066.1, on the reverse strand, counting down.
CAGATAAAGACGTAACCCGGCACGATGTTGACGGGCAAAAGCACCGACTCGCCTTTGGAGATGATGGTATCTAAGTTGCGCGCACCATCGTAGGCCGAAGGCATCAGAACGCCCACACTGGCCGTATCGCGGCAGCCCGAGGCATCCACGATGATGACCGTGAACGTCGTCGGCTGCGGCGGACGCACACGCACCACCGATGAGTTCTGTGGCGGCAGCACCAAGTTGGCCGGCGACCAGGTAAACGTCGCGTTGGGCAATGCTGGCGCGGCCACGCCGATAAGGGCTGTATCGCCCGGGCAGATAGTATCGCCAAACAACTGCAGCCCCGGAATGCCACCAATGTTGACGACCTGGCTGAACGTGTCGCGGCAGCCCAAGGGCAGATCGGTAACAATTAGACGTACCGTGTAACTGCCCTCATTATTGAACACATGCGTGGGATTGAGCAGGTTCGAGGTGCCGCCATCGCCGAAACTCCAGCTGGAAAGGTCGCCTTCGATAGAAGTGTTGATAAACGATACTGGAGCGCCCACGCAAGGGAGGGAGCCTAACACAAAATTGGCCCGCACTGGCGAGAAGTTCACCGGCATTTCCACGGCTATTGAGCAGGCATCGTCTTCGCCTTTGAGCACCAACCGCGCCACCGTGCTGTTAGTCGGCGGGCGGAAGCGATAAACGTGCTTGACCGGGTTGACCTTGCCGGCTACATTACCATCGCCAAAGTTCCATTCCCACGAGCTGATACTGACGGTATCTTTCAAGCGAAACTCGATCGTATCGCCGGCGCAGATGAGGTTTTTATCCATGACAAACGTGCCTTCCGGCCCTACGACGGTGAACGTTCGCTGCACCGTGTCGCGGCAGCCAAAAGGCGTGGTAGCCACCATGGTTACCGTGAAGGTGCCCTTAGGAAATACCGTCGTCGCCTGGTTGCCCGCTACCTGCACGCCATTGCCCAAATCCCACGTAATCGAAAGCGGCAGGCTTGAGGGCGTGGTATTGGTGAACACCATGTTTTGCGGGTAGCAGATGATGTTCTGATTGTCCACGTTCGACGCGAAGCGGGCATCCGGCGGCGCCTGCACCTGCACAGTCGCAAAGGTCGAGTCTCGGCAACCGGTAGCCACTTCCGTATAGACCACTTTGACCGTAAACTGTCCGGCATTCGGGTAGGTGGTGCTCACCTGCTGCCCTGATGCCGTCTGTCCGTTGCCCAACGCCCACTGCCAGGTGAGGTTAGAGCCTTCGGTGGTAAAATCCGTCGCAGCCAAACGCAGCGAGTCGCCTACACAAAGACGCGCCGGAGAGGGTATCGTAGTGATCTGGCTGAATGGTTTGTACACTTCAATGGGCAACTGGGCATAGCCTACGCAACCGTAGGCGTCTTCGACGCGCAATTCCACGTTGAACACTCCGCCTTGCGCCGGTGTGCGGAATGTATGCGTCGGGTTAGTGTCCTTGCTCGTTGTGCCGTCGCCAAAATTCCATTCCCATTTCACAATCGTCGTATCGGCTGTGCTCAGGTCTTTGAACGACACCGTTGAGGGCACGCAAATGCGGAATTTATCCGCTGTAATGGCCGGACTGATGTTGTAAATGAACACCTCTCGCTCCAGCGTATCACGGCAACCGTTGACGCTTTCGACCTCCAGACTGATGGTTTGCAGGCCGGAAGGCCCCAAAGGAATGTCCAGTGTTGGCTCATTGCTGCGAATGGGCCGCTGGAAGGAGAAGTACCAGGTGTAGCCTTTGTAGCAGGTCGCATTGACGCCTGTAGAATTGCTGGCATCCAGCGTCTGTATCTGGCCACCGCAAATGGTGTCAGGCAGTTCAAACGCTGCCTTCAGGACGCGCGGACACACCACAGCAGTATCGAAGGAGGCCGGACAACCTGAAGACGGGTTTTCGGCCTTCAGGACGACGGTGTAATCCTTTGGCGAGGCATACAGGTGCGTGAACGAAGTGTCCACCGTGGTGCTGTCGCCGTCGCCCAAATACCAGACTACTGAGGTGGCGTCCTGGCTGCGGTTGGTAAAGGTGAAGGCCAGTTCATTGTCGCACGTCGTCTGGTAGTGTATGCGGGCGATAGGCCCTTTGACCCGGATAAAATTGTCTTTGGTAACGGTGAAGAAGCAGCCGTTGTACTCCGTGGTAAGCGATACACCCAGGTCGCCCGCTTCGCTTCTATAGACCCAGGTTGGGTTCTGATTTTGGAAGCAATGCCACAGGCGGTCGCTTTCGGAGGAGAAATGCCAGGCATCTACGCGCGGGTCGTTGGTCAGGTTGATAAACTGCACCGTATCGCCCGGGCAGATTTCCGTTTTATCGGCAGTGAAATCGCCGGCGATGGGTTCGCCCACCTCAATGAGCACGGCGTAGGAGGTGTCCACACATCCGGCGCTGTTTTCGATGACTAAACGCGCGCGGTACTCGCCGGGCGAGTTGAAGATGTGCGTTACCGGCCCCTTGTTCGTTTGCGTGAGCGGTGCGCTGCTGTCGTCGAACAGCCACGTCCAGCGCACGATATTTTCCCGTGAGGTGCTGCTGTCGGAGAAGACGACCTTCAGCGGTGCACAGCCGTGTTGCACGTCGGGCATAAAGCGCGCGTTGGGGCGCCAGATAGAGTCCACGCGGAACGTGTCGGCCACGCAGCCCGCTCGCGTAACGATGCGCAGCCGCACGGTGTCCAACCACAGGCCCAGGCTGGAGTAGCCCGTTGTGTCGGGCGTCCTCCACAGGTAGGTCGCCGTAGGGCCAGAAGCCTTTGAGCCATTGCTGAACGTCCAATCCCAGCTGACAGCGCTGGGCGAGGTCGCGGTGAAGGTGAACAGCGTCGGGTCGCTGCACGAATACGTCGGCACGGCCTCAAACAAAGCACGAGCGTCTTCCACGTACACAGGCTTGGTCACGGTGGACACGCAGTTGCCCAGACCCGTTACCGTCAAAGTGATGTTGCGCAGCCCGGGCGTTTCAAAGACAACCTGTGGATTAGCCTCCTGCGAGGTAGCCGGATTGGCGCCTGCACCAAACGCCCAGGCATAGACGCCAATTTCGGAGGTATTGTTGATAATGACCTCGGTACCCAAGCAAACCGTGTCTTTAATGACGAAATCAGCCACGGGCGGCCCTACGCGCACTGTTCGGCTGGCCGAAGCCGAGCAACCCACAGAGTCGGTGGCCGTCAGCGTTACGGTGTAGTTGCCCAGCTGGTTGTACGTCTGCGCCGGAGGGTCCACAAAGTTGGAGGTATTGCCGTTGCCAAACGTCCACTGGTAGGTGAGCGTACCCGAACCACCAGAGGTGGTATTGCTAAACGAAACCGTCAGTGGCGGCTGGCAGGCCACTGGGGGCGAAGGCGTTGTGGTGAAACTGACATTCGGCTTGATGCCCACCCGCACCAGTGCGGGAAACACCTGGGTAACGTTGCACGTAGGATAGTTGGTCGTCAGCTCTACCGACACGGTGAACGTGCCGGCGGCGGTGTACACATGCGAGGGCGATGCTCCGGAGCCGCCGGCGCCATCGCCAAAGACCCACGAGCGCCCCAGGACCTGAATGTCGCCGCTCAGCACCAGCGAGTCCCGGAATTGCACCGATAGCGGTGCACAACCCGATGTGGGTTGGGCAGTTACGAACACCTCCGGCCGCGGGAACACCGTGATGGGCACAGTACCCACCACCGGCCCGCCCGGCGTTTGCCGAAACTCGACATTGTAAGTGCCCGGCGCGGTAAAGATGTTGATGGGCGAAGCGATGTTGGCCGAGCCTCCGTCTTTGAAGTCCCAGAAGAACGACGTGGCCCCCGGCGGAGGCGTGAAGCGAACCGTCAGCGGTGCGCAGCCCCGGGTTACGTCAGCCGTTTGAGCGAGAGCGGCGGCGCTCAACAAGAACGCCAGCAGAGTCAGATGTGTGCGCATAAGCATTGGGATGCGGTTTCTGAAACCGGCGGGCAAAGCAACGGGATGATTTCTTAAAAAGCGCTACAATGTCCCGCCTTTTTCTCGCCAGGGTAAGAAAAACCGCCCAATGGCTGCTCAGGGCAGCAAAATGCGCGCTTATAGCCTGCTAATTGTGCGTAGCGCGCAGCGTCAGATTGAGCCGTACCGGCGTTTCGTCCGTCGTGTTGCGGCGCAGGCGCAAGGCCAGATCAATGCTGAAGCGCTCGCCCTGCATCACGCGCTTAGTGTCGGCCAACGAGGGAATGAGGTCGAGCACATTACTGCGCTCTATCGGCGTCGGAAAGCGATACGCCGCCTCAATGGCACCCTTAGGGTCGCTTTCCACAAACACCCGCAGCGAAGCCTCCTCCACCACGGAAAAATCCGCATCGCCAAAAATGCCCACCAGCGATGCCTGGCGCGTGATTACGCCCTGAATGTCGGCCTCCGTCTTGCCATTTTCGCGAAGCAGCGTCTGAAAGCGCGTCGGAATGTCGCGAAAGTAAAAATGGTGCGTAACAAACGGCCCCAGACCCGGCGCCAGCACAAAATCGCGCTGATAAATCAGGTCAAAACCTGGACCTACGCGGTCTTTTTTGCATTGGGAAAAGACAAGGAGGAGTACCAACCAGACAAACGGCGTTCGCATGATAACCATTCATTAAAGCCCAAAAAAAGATACTGCACAAACAGCCTTACAGACGGGCTTTTTCGCCTCGGCGTTGCCCACACGAGGCACTGCCTGCTTTTTTCTCAAAAAAACACAGCCGAGGTGGTGGTATCAAAACGTTACCCGATAACCTGTGGCCTCTGCTTTTACTGAATATAAGCCGGCATACAGGACGGTTTGCTGTACATCAGGCAATGCAGCGCGAATGTCTTCGGGTAAAAAAACAGGTAAGGGAACGGGAAACACGCGATGCCGGAAAAAGGCGCGCTCGGTGCAAGGCAGCATTCCATTTTTGGGAAAAAACATTTCCAGACGGCCCTCCTCGGAGGCGCTCAAAAAGGCCATAGCGCGCGGACAGCGGCATCGGTGTAATTGGCCGGTGTGCAGTTGATGCGTGGTAATAATTCGGCAAATGCCTACCCCCACGCATTCGCCGTTGGCTTGCATGACGCCGAACTCAACGTCGGCTTTCACCCTGAGGGTGTGTCTGGTTTCCGGGGCAGCGGGCAGGGAAAACGTGCTGTAATCGGTCATGATAATGATTAAAAATGCTGGCCGGTGAGAAGATTGTTTTGAAAGTGGTCAGATGGCGTTCTGCCCTCCCGGCGAGATGTCTGGGATTAAATGCAAACGGTCGCAACGGTACGGTATTGCCAAAAAGCATGCCGTTTCCTCACGGGTTGGCACAAATTACCCCGATTAGGGGTCGCTCAGGTCTGTCGGAAGGTCCGGTGCATGCGCAGTCGCAAAGAGGCTGCATCGCGTGCCCAGGTCCAGATGTCGCGCCAGGCGTAGGGCCATTCCGTGGCGTCTCCCAGTGCCTCCAACAGGCGCTCAGGTGAGGCGCGAAGGGCGGCAGCGCGCAGGAGCGCCAGCCCGTGTGGAGAGGCCTGATAGGGCTGCTTCACCCGCTCGCGTTCTATGTGCGCGCGCCAAAGGGGCAGTATTCGGTCGGGCCACGGGTACTGGCTTTGGGTCAGTGCAACGGTTAGCGCGCTGTCTGCCGAAGCCCAGGCCTGTTCGGTGTGGGCCAGGTCGAGCACGCAACGCTCCCAAACAGCATGCGGCGGGTCGGGCCAGCGCACCTTAAGCCCGGAAACGGATGCGGGCAGGGGCGGCTTGTTCTTGCGCTTTGTTTTGGTGGAAGGCCAAAAGCCGATCCTCCAGCGTGGATGCTGCCAGGCTAACCAGACCGCTGAAGGCCCCAAGGCCCGAAAGAGCGCAGGCGCAGGTATTTTCTGCTGCAAAGCCGCCTCCAGCACCTCAGGCAGCTGCTCCGGCGGCAGGCGCCAGCGGTGGCGCACCAAAAGCGCTAAAAATTCGGACAGAAGCCCATGAAAATCCTGGTGACGCACGATGGCCGCTAAGATGGAAACAACGGCCTCCGGGCAAACCGGACGACGCACGGGCAGAGGAGCGGGCACAGGCTTGCGCTCCGAGAGGGGTAAGGGCGCTGCTGCCCGATGCAACAAACGCGCCATGGCCAGCATAGCCATAGGCGAGTAAGCATGCGCTTCGCTTTGCATACCCGACGCTTCAACGCCATTCATTGCAGCGCGAACGGCCTCCAGCCAGCGGTCTTTCATCGGGCAAAAATGGCAACTCTCGCCGCAATGCTCATCAATATACCCCCTACCGAGGAACCATTCGGCGAAATTTTGCCAACCATGACAAAAGCCACTTTTTCAAATGACCCTTTGCAACAGCAAAGTGCAGCAGAGCACTGTACATTTACGGCACGCTAATGCTGCTCAAAAAACAGCGAAAGCATTTAAGCATTTCTCTGATTTATGACCACGCTCTTAGTTCCGACCGATTTTTCAAAATGTGCCGAAAATGCGCTACAGAGTGCCTTCGCCCTGGCCGAGCGCCGGGGCGCCAGTGTGGTGGTACTGCACGTGGTGTTTCCCAACGAGGCCTTGGATAACAATATCTATAACGCTTTCTGGACCGAGGAGTACCTGGAGGAGCGTCAGCAAGCCCTCCGACGCTGGACGGAGCGCATCCGCCAACCTGTGCGCTTCGGACAGGTAAAGACCGAAATCATGTGCCGCATAGGCTTCCCGGTGCCCTCTATCTGCGACGTGGCTGACGAAATTAAGGCCGACCTCATCGTCATGGGCACCACCGGCGCCACGGGACTGCGCGGTGCCATTTTGGGCAGCGTAGCCGCCGGCGTTATGGCCCAAACAGCGCTGCCTGTATTGTCTATACCCAAAAATCGAATTTTTGACCTGACCGTAGATGCGGTATTGGCAACCGACTTCAAGTTCAACGTGAGTGAGGCTTCCATACATGTACTGAAACAAGTCATCGCCGATCTCAAAGGCAAATTGCATATCCTGCACGTCCTGGAACATGCCGACGCGCCCCGACAACCCGAAAAAGAACGGCAGCTAAGTGCCGTCATTCACCCCATCCCGCACGAGTTTCATTACCTGCACGACCGCGACATCATACAGGCAACTGTCAACTTCATTGAGTCATTAGACGCCGGCCTGCTCATTGCCGTAGCCCATAAATACAGCATCTTGCACCGGCTGTTTTTCGACCGAACCACTCGCCGCCTGGCCCACCACGTGCACGTGCCGCTGCTGACCCTGCATGACGTCTGACAGCGTAGCCCACCGGGCGCTTCCCGGCCGCCAGGGCGTGAGCAATCCTCGGGGGAAAGATGTCCCTCTTCCCGGCTCTGTTGCGAGCAGATTGAAAAGGCACGAGGCCGTCTTTTTGTGCGACAAAACGCCGTTTGCTTTGTTTAATGGGCTTGCAAGGCAAACGACAGCCGTTGCTGATAATATCGAAACCACCGCGCCGCAAGCCTGATCATGACATTCCAACTAAAGGCACCCTACAGACCCACTGGAGACCAACCGCAAGCCATCCTGCAATTAGTAGAAGGCATCCAACGCGGTGAACGCGCTCAGGTACTCCTGGGCGTTACCGGCTCCGGTAAGACGTTTACCATGGCCAACGTCATTGCCCAGGTGAACAAGCCCACTTTAGTGCTGACCCACAACAAAACCCTCACTGCTCAACTCTACAGTGAGTTTCAAGCCTTCTTCCCCGACAATGCCGTCGAGTACTTCGTCTCGTACTACGACTACTATCAGCCCGAAGCCTACCTGCCCGTAACGGATACCTACATCGAAAAAGACCTCCAGATCAACGAACTGGTGGACAAACTGCGCCTGCGCGCTACCAGCACGCTGCTCTCGGGCCGGCGCGACGTCATCATCGTGGCTTCCGTGTCCTGTATTTACGGCATGGGCAACCCCGAAGACTACGCCACCGGCATCATTCGACTGCAGCGCGACATGAAGTTGTCCAAAACCCAATTCCTCTACGCCCTGACCGATAGCCTCTACTCGCGCACCGAGGGCGACCTGGCGCGCGGAACCTTCCGCGTACGCGGCGACACCGTGGACATCCACCTGCCCTACGCCGATTGGGGCTACCGCGTCATCTTTTGGGGCGACGCCGTGGAAAGCATCGAAACCATTGACGTACAGAACGGTAAACGCATCGCCGAAACCGACCAGGCCCTCATCTTCCCGGCCAACCTGTACGTGGCGCCCAAAGAGCGCCTGACAGAGATCATCCGGGCCATCGAAGACGAAATGACGGCCCAAGAAAAATACTTCCTTGCCGAAGGCCGCTACATAGAAGCCCAGCGCATTCGCGAGCGCACCATGTTCGACCTGGAAATGATCCGCGAGCTGGGCTATTGCAGCGGCATCGAAAACTACTCGCGCTTCTTCGACCGACGCCCGCCCGGCTCGCGTCCGTTCTGCCTGCTCGATTACTTCCCCGACGACTACCTGATGATCGTGGACGAAAGCCACGTAACCATCCCACAGGTGCGCGGCATGTGGGGCGGCGACCGCGCCCGCAAGCAAGTCCTGGTAAACTACGGCTTCCGCCTGCCTTCCGCTATTGACAACCGCCCGCTGAGTTTTGAGGAATTTGAAAGCCTCATCAACCAGGTCATCTTCGTCAGCGCCACTCCAGGCGACTACGAACTGCAGCAAACCGAAGGCGTGGTGGTCGAGCAACTCATACGCCCCACGGGCCTGCTCGATCCGCCCATCGAGGTGCGCCCGTCGCTCAATCAGATTGACGACCTGCTCGAGGAAATCCAGCGCCGCCTCGAACGCGGCGAACGCACGCTGGTAACCACCCTGACCAAACGCATGGCCGAAGAACTGGCCGCCTACTTAGCCAAAGTCAACGTCCGCTGTCGCTACATCCACAGCGAAGTGGAAACACTCGACCGCGTCGAGATCCTGCGCGATCTGCGCCTGGGCGAGTTCGACGTGCTGGTCGGTGTCAACCTCCTGCGCGAAGGCCTCGACCTGCCCGAAGTGTCGCTGGTGGCCATCTTAGACGCCGACAAAGAAGGCTTCCTGCGCAACGTGCGCTCCCTTACCCAAACGGCGGGCCGCGCCGCCCGAAATGCCAACGGCCTGGTCATCTTCTACGCCGACCAGATCACCGACTCCATGCGACAGACCATCGAAGAAACCAACCGCCGGCGCAGCATCCAAATGGCCTATAACGAAGCCCACGGCATCACCCCGCGCACCGTTACGCGCAGCCGCGAGGAAATCCTGGCTCAGCGCAGCATCTTAGACATCCGCACCACGGAGCAGGCCAATTACTACGTCGAGCCAGAGGCACCCACGCTCGCCGCCGAACCCATCGTAGCCTATGCAACCCGCCCACAATTGGAGAAAATGATCGCCGAAACCGAAGCGCGTATGAAAAAGGCCGCCAAAGAACTCGACTTCCTCACCGCTGCCCAACTGCGCGATGAAATGCTCGCCCTCAAAAAGCAACTGCGCGAACGCTTCGGCGTCGAATAAACCGCGCAGTACTTCAGGCGTATCTTTGCTCTCCCAATGGCATTCAGCGGCAAACTCATCGGCGGCATCATCGGTATGGTCTTGCTCGATTTAGCAGGCGTGCCGTTCGGCGCCTTTTTCGGCTTTTTGCTGGGGGGTATTCTTGGCCATCTATTCATAGACCAGGCCAAAGCACTCGAAGATAGTACAAACGAACATCGCACTGCTCAGCGCCAGCGCGGCGCCTTCATTTATCACCTGCTCTGCCTGTGCGTGCGACTGGCCAAAGCCGACGGCCCGGTCAATCGCCTGGAAATCCAATTCATGGAGCAGCTCATGCGCCAGCGCCTCAACCTCAGCGAACGCGGACGACGCGACGCCATTCGCGTATGGAACAACGCCAAAAACTCCGATATCCCTTTCAGCACCTATGCCCAGGCGTTCTACCGCGACTTTGCCCAACAGCGCCACCGCGTCTTAGACATGCTCGACCTGCTGTTCGCCTTAGCCGCCGCCGACAGCACGCGCCTCCACCCGGCAGAGGAAGAGCTGCTCCTGCGCGCCGCCGGGCTGTTCCACATCAGCCGCCTGCAATTCGACCGCATCAAAGCGCGCTACTTCGCACCACCCGCCCAGGCCGGCCCTACATGGTCAGCCCTCGACCCGCACTATGCCCTTTTAGGGGCAACCCCCTCCGACTCTGTAGAGGTCATTAAGAAAAAGTACCGCGCCCTGGCCCTCAAATGGCACCCCGACCGCATTCAGGCGCGCGGAGGCTCGGCAGATGCCATTCGGCACGCCCAGGAGAAGTTCCGGCAAATCAGTGAGGCCTACGAGAAAATCATGGAAGCGCGCGGGCAAAGGCGCTAAAAAGAAGAAAGCCCCCCAGCGACATCTCGCGGAGAGGCCAAATCCCAAAAACCAATTGTTAATCAGTTTTTTTTAGAAGCCAAAGCGGGCGTATTACTGCGCCTGCTGGTAAATGTTCGTGTTCTGAATGGGCACTGGCGGCTTTTTGCGCTTGAAGGTGTAGGCAAACGAAAACTCGTGCGAGCCGGTGCTGTACTGCTGGAACGGGCCGAAGGAGATGTCGTAAGTGTAGAAGAGATTGAAGCGGTTGTACTGCGTGCCGATAAGGAAAGCCATCGAGCCGCGCGAATTGGGGCGGTAGGTGAGGCCGGCGATGAGTTTATCGTCCATGAAGCGACCCTGCAGGTTCAGGTCCACCTGGAAGGGCACGTCGCGGATGCTGCGCACAGCAATGGAGGGCAAGAGTTTGAAGTTCTGCTCATACAGGTTGAGCACGCCGCCAATTTGCAGGATGAAATAGCGCAAGCCTGCGCCGGTTTCATTTTGCGGTTCGTCAGTAGGAATTTCGTCTAAGCGGGCGCGGATGGCGTTGGGCAGCACCAGGCTGGCAAAGAAAGCGTCGTCGTACAGCACATGTGCGCCGAAAGAGGAGGTGAAAAGGCGTTGCCCATCTACGGCACCGGCGAGCACATCGTCGCGCACGTCCACGAGCGGGTTGGTCAGGACTTCGTTGTTCAGGCGACGGCGCAGAAATTCGGTCGTCAGACCCAGCCCCACTTGCGCGCGGTCCACCTTGAAGCGGAACGAATAGATGCCCTGAATGCGCGAGACAATCTGGTTGCCGATGTGCTCAGTGAACACACTGCCGCCTAAGCCCAGTTTGTCGCCCACTGGACCGGTGTACAGGAAGGTATAGCTGCGCGGCGCGCCCGGGAAGCCTGCCCAAGAGTGGCGCGCGTTGGCTAAGAAAAGATATTCATTACCGAAACCCGCCACGCCCGGGTTAATGAGGTTTTGGAAAACCTGATATTGCGAGTAGATAGCGTGTTCTTGAGCCGAGGCAGCCGTGGCCAACAGGCCGAACAGCAGGGAGTAAAATGCTTTTTTCATGACGAAACCGATAATGGGAAAGGGTGAAGATTTGGGTGAACGGCTGCCCGATATTGCCCAACAAGACACTACCGGGCAGCCCGATGAGCGATGAGGGTTATCGAATGATGTTGATAGAGCCTTTGAACTGGTGCGGTTCGTTGCTGATGAGCACTTTCAACACGTAGTAGTACACGCCGTCAGGCAATATGGCTCCCTTGTCGGTGCGGCCCTCCCAGCGTTTTGTGCTGTTGTCGTAGCCGTCCACGCGATACACCAGCTGCCCCCAGCGGTTGTAGACCTCGAAGGTGTTCACCGGATAGTCCTCGATGCAGGTAATCAGGGCGTAATCGTTCTGGCCGTCGCTGCCAGCAGGCGTGATAACGGGACGTACTAAGAAGCAGCCGTCGGGCGGATAGGGCACCCGGATGCGCGCCGTGCCAATGCAACCGTTGGCATCTTTCACGATGAACTCAATCAGCTCGCCCGGGCAGAGGTCTTCGGCGCGCGGTTCGTTGCCGTTTTTACCCGTCGTGATAGACGACCATGTAAACGACAGCGGCTGCACGCCCGCGGGCACCGTGGCAATCACCTGACCGTCGCACAGCGAGAAATTGTCGGGCGGAAGCGTAGAGAATGAAAACTCCAACGGCGCCGGCTCCGTAATGGTAAAGGTGAACAGGGTCTGCACGTTGTTAGCATCGGTAATGGTTACCCGATACTCACCGCCGCACAGCTGCGTAGCCGTGGAAAGACCACCCAGCGGCACATTGACATCCACCTGCCCTGTGGGCCATTGAATTCGATAGGGCGGCACGCCACCCACCGCAGACACAGCCGCACGACCGTCACACAGACCGTCGCAGCTGACGCCAAAACCATTGTAGTTGCTCAAAATGGCCGAGCTACCCACGACCGAGGGCGGGAACGTCAGACTGCCCTGCCACGTAGCCGTACAGCCCAAAGCATCGGTTACCGTTACACTGTACGGGCCGCCACAGAGCTTGTTGTTTGTGGGCGTATTGACGCCATTGTTCCAGCTCACGCTGAAGTTGCCCACTTGGCCCGTTACGAGCACCGAGGCTACGCCATCGCATACCGTAGCACCACTGACCTGGAAGCCGTTGTAGTCGGACAAGATATTGACATTCGCTACCGTAATCTGCGACTGCGAGGTAATTGTTACTGCCGGGCACTGCCGCGCAATGTTGCTCTCGTCAATGACCGTACAAGTGTAAACTCCTGGCGGCACCTGCGAAATGTTCTGCGTCGTCGCCGTAAAGCCACCCGGACCGCTCCACTGGAACGTGTACGTAGGTCCATCGCCACCCGTTACCGAGATAGTAGCAGCGCCGTTGCTGCTGTTAGCACACGTAGCCTGCGTTACCTGCACGATGTTGCATTCAAAGGGCGCATAGGTACGCACCAAGGAGAAGGAATAGACATTCGTGCAACCGGAGTTCACGTTCGTTACCGTAACCACATAGGTGCCCGAATCCAGGCCATTCACCACCGACGTCGTCGGGCCATGCTGCCACTGATAGGTCAGGTTGGCATTGGCAGGCACGGGCGTCAGATTGATCGAGCCGTTCTTCATATCGTCAAACGGCGGCGTGAACGACGAACCCACAATGGCCGGGTCCAGCTGCGTAATGACGATATTATTAATGGCAAAACTATTGCTGGCGCCATCAGAGAGGCTCACCTGATATTGACCAGAGGGGAGGTTACAGATTTTGAAGGTATCCTTGTCCGGGAAAATGATCTGATTGAAGCCATTCGGTGGCAGCTTGGTCAGCGTAATAGATACCGGTGCGACAGCACCCGGCGGTATGTTTACCGTCATGCAACCGTCGTTGTTGCAGGAAGGCGTAAGAGGGCTGACCGTGGCGGCTATGAGGATATTGGTCGTCGGTACGTTGTACGTAAAGGTCGCCGAGCACTGATTAGCATCCGTAATCGTCAGCGTATAGGTGCCAAAAGCCAGGCCAGTGAGGTTTTGCTGATTAGAAGTAAAGTTGTTCGGGCCGCTCCAGCTAAAGGAAAGCGGAGCCGTGCCGCCGCTGACGTTGTTCAGCGTAATGGAGCCTGGCGTGAGGCCGTCCTGCGGCGTGATGTTGGAACTACCCACCGAAATAGGTTGCGGCACATTGACGGTAATCGCCGGCGCTTGCAGGGTGCAGCCCTTGCTGTCGGTGATGGTGGGTACATAAGAGCCACCACTGAGATTATTCAGCGTTAACCCGCTCTGGTTGCCGGGCCATTGCACCGTAAAGGGAGCGCCGTTACCACCGCTGGGAGCCAGCGTGATAGAGCCATCGTTGCCCCCTGGGCATTTCACATGCTGTACCGACGGATTGGCCGCAATGGCTGTCGTTGGCCCACCCACCACGATGGGGCTGCTAATGGTAACCGAGCAGTTTCGGGCATCGGTGGCAATGACGGTATAGGAACCTGGCGCTAAGTTGTTCGGATTTAGGCCAGTAGCCACGTTTTGCGTGCCTAAACGCCACTGCACCGTGTAGGGCGACGTGCCGCCCGTAACGGTTACCGCCGCCGAGCCGTTGTTTGAGCCGAAGCAGGTGGCCGCCGTCGGCGTTCCGGAGGCTGCAATATCTAAGGGCGATTGCGGCTGCGTTACGGTGTACTCAAAGTTGCGCGAGCACTGATTGGCGTCGCGTACGGTCAGCGTGTAAGTGCCCGCCACGAGGCCAGAGATATTTTTCGTCGTGGCAGAAAACCCATTTGGCCCGCTCCAAGAGAAGGTGTGAGCGCCCGTGCCGCCCGTGGGGTTGGGCAGAGCGATGGAGCCGTTGTTGCCGCCATGGCACGCCACCGGGTTAATGACTACCAAAGACTGAGCGATTTGAATGGCTGCTGGGGCGTTAACCTGTACAGCCGAAGGAACATGCGTACAACCTCGGCTATCCGTAATGGTAACGCTGTAAGTACCGGCAGCCAGTCCGGTAATGCTGGGCGTCGTCGTTTGGGTAGTGAATGGCGGCGGCCCGACCCAGTTGTAGGTGTAGCCCGGCGTGCCCCCCGATGTGGTCAGGGTAATGGAGCCATCCTGCCCGTTCGGACAGGTTACATTATTCACAGAGGCATTGGTAGAGATGGCCTGCGGCTGGCCCACCGTGGCCGTTCCCGTGGCCGTCAGGCCACTGGCTACGGTTACAGTGATGGTGTAGGTGCCGGCAGGAAGGTTCTTAATCAGCGTGTCTGTAGTAGTGCCATTGCCCCCTGGCCCAGCCCAGCTGAAGTTCATCGCCGGCCCGCCCTGAATGAGCTGTGCCGATATAGAGCCCGTAGCAGAGCCGTTGCAAGCCGCATTAGAGGGGTTCAATTGGAGCACCGGCGGTATCAGCGATGTAATGTACACACTGCCATTAACCAGGCCCGGCGTTACTTCCCCTTTCTTATCCTGTGTTACCTCGATGGGGAAGCCCGGATAACCGGTGAATGTGATGGGTGAGGTTTTGCCCGTATCCCCGACAGCCGTAAAGCACAGCGAAAAAATAACAGTGCTATCCGGTAGCGTCCGGCCCAAAGCCTGTGGGTCGAACCAGGTGAAGCGTATCTGGCCCGGAGGGTTAGTATTAAAACTGGCCGCATTCAACCCCAGCGGGTTGGCACCAAATTGTATCGGCGTATTGAGCTGCAACAGCGAAGGGTCATACGAGATACCTAACTGTACCGAAGTAATGTCTTTAAAATTGCGCACTCGAATATCCACGCAGACCGTCCCATTCTTGACGACCGTATCCTTATCTGCCATAAAATGCACGGCATTGGGATCGGCCTGAGGCGCCACCACGAAAATGGTGTCGCGAACCGCCGTACCAACTTCCCAGATGTTCTGGCTGTTTTTGGTGATGGCTTCTTCCTCCGTTCCGCCGCCGGGCGGGAAGCCAACAGCATCCATTGTGATAACGGAGAAACTACCCACAGGGCCATCGGCGCGGAAGCACACCTCGTAAATTTTAGCACCATCTGGCCGGGTAACGCCCTGCAGCGCTTGCTCGAACCAGCTCAATATCAGGTTATTCGAATTGGCCGGGAAAACGCTGAAAGATCCGGCATTCAGGTCGGGCAGGTTGTACCCCGTAGTGTTCTGATACCGCAAGACTGTCGTATCCCAGTGCATCACGTAGGAAAGCGATACGATATCGGTAAAGCCTTTGACAGTTACCGGCATACAGCCGACTTTCCCTTTTTCGATGAACAGCTTGTTGGCGCGGATCTGGAAATTGGCCGGAGGTCCTCCCGTGCCCGTAACGGTTGAGCCGCCGTTGCTGAAGGTAACCTGAATGTTCTGGCCGTTGCGTGTAACCTCAATCCCCGGCGGTACGTTGGCCAGATTCACCGGCGACGAGCCCGCCTGCCGCACGCGGAAGCGCAGCGACAGGATGGTCGTGTTGTTCGCCAGTGTTACACCCGTCGGAAACTGGAAGAGGTTGGGGAACCACGACACCGTAACCTTGCCCGGCAGAGCATTGTAGTTCGCCGGAGTAAAATCCTGCAGTACGGTCGTGGTCATGTTGATAAATTCCAACACCGTATTATTAAAGGTAATCGGAAATTGCAGGGAGGTGATGTTGGTGAAATTTTGCACCCTTATCTGCAGCGTAATGGTGTCGCCGAAGTTGGCGGTTACGGAAGCGGGCGCAAAGGTGGTAATCAGGTTTTGACCCGACGCCGTCAGGCAACTGACCAACAGACTTGCCGCGAGAAGTGTAGGGAAAATCGGTCTCATCTTTAAGAAGGAATAGGGATGATGAAAAAATGTAGCATTCGTCATAGTCGAACCAAAGGCTGAATACTCACTTGGGTTTTCGTACGAAGGAGTAGAAAGTAAAAACCGCGCTGCGGCAGCTGGGAAGCGGCAATTTCTATGCCATGCCGCCCCGCCGTAAGCGCATAATGCTGCGTCTTAACCATCCGTCCGGCAGCGTCCGTTAAGACCATCTGCACCTCTTCGGCGCTGCTCAGATCAAACGCTACCACCGCCCGTTCGGCGAACGGGTTCGGGCTTATTTGCACTGGAATTTCCGAAATGCCTATGGGCAAATCTTCGGTATTCACCGAAAAACCAATGGCTACATAGCCGTGATGAAGCACGCAGTCCTCCATCCGAAGTGGCGGCGGCGTAACGGGGTCACCGGCTTTCGTTACTTCAAAAGCCGTAGGCGGAATTTCGGTAAAAATCACCGGCGTCCCCTGACCGCTCTGCCCCCTGGCACTAAATTTTACCAGAAAAATCGCAGAACTATCGGACAAGGACACGCCCGTGCGCACATTCGACGTGCTCCAGGAAAAGCGCAAAATGCCCTGGTTGGTTTCTTGGGTATTAAAATTATTGCTCGTTAAGCCAGGCAAATTAAAATTCAATACCGACAGATAATTGATCACCTCGGGGTCCCATTGGAGTACGAATTGCACTCCTGCAATGCTGTCGAAGTTGACGACCTGCACCGGCATATTGATCACGGCGCCAGGACTCACGTTATTCACTACGGGCAGAATAAACGTTACCTTTTTCTGCGCATAAAGTGTCGGGAAACCCAGCACGAAAACGACAGCCCAAACCCAGCGGGAGCTCAAAGACATGGAAAGAAACAACTGGTGTGGATTTGTTTTTGAAAAAAGCTCGAGTCGCAGCAACGCCCCTGGCTTCACGGATTAAAAAGGAAAACACAACCGCTCACGGGAAAACGAACGGACATGTCCGCCCTTCCAAAAAGCGGGCCAAAGTTCCGAAAAAAGGCCCATCCGCCCAAATCAGGCTTTGAAAAGGGCCAAAGTGTCGCCTGTGGGCGCAAATTCCAGGCGGTCGGGGGGCTGGGTAGCAGCCCACAGGAGCGCTATCGCGTTTCCCCCTCACAACCCTTCGAACAGGCGCGGGCGGATGACCTCGCGGTTATAGCAGTCAAAAAACTCGCGCACCTCATAACTTTTAGGCAGCCCCTGCCAATCCATGTAAAAACTGTTTCTCGGCAGCGCAGGGGTATAGCTGTCCACCAAAATTTCGAGCACGTAGCCGCGCAGCGCGTCGTCGTTATCGCCAAACCTATGCGTAGTACCCGACGGGGTCTCTTCCGCCGCAATCTGCTGCTCGTACGGCTCTCTTTTACGCACTTCCCACGTCCGATAACGGAAATAGATGGGCAGCCCTGTTCGCTTTTCAAGGCCAAAGAGCACCTTGTAGTGAGTCGTTACGTTCGTGGTATCCGTCTTCGCCCACTGAGCACCCACCAACGTACATGGCGCCTTTTGGATAAGCGTATCGCCCAGCGTTCGGTAGGGGGGAACGCCGAAATCCTGCCGCATCCCGTAGTACTTTCGTATCGTCGGCTCGTGCAGTAAAATCGGCACGAAGAAGAACACGTAGCCGATCGAGAACTGGTGCTGGTCGGAGTCTAAACGCTGAAGGTCGTAGCGCTGGGCCAGACTGTCGCCGTAGAGCACATACTTGTAGCGCCCGTCAAACACCACGCGCAGGGTTTGCTGGCCGGAAGGATACTGCGTTTCCAAATCCGCCTCATAGCGCAGGCCCGGACGCCCGTCGAAGTGCTCAAAGCGTGTAAATGCCACTTGACCGCGATAGAACGTGGTGTCCTTGCTGAAACCGTACTTTTCGTACGCCCGAATGCGATAAGATCCGTACGGCACGCGCTCGGCGCTGTCTAAGGCCGCAATAAGCAAAGGATGCGTAACCTGAGCCTCGGCTTTAGAGACCAGGAGCATCATTATTACACACAAAAAGCCTGAAAAAAGACCACTTTTCATGATATCGTCTCGCCGGCTGCCTGCCGCAGCTCGGTTACATAAGTAACGTTTACACCCATTAGCTCAGCAATTCGCTCATCGCTCAGGTCAGTCTCACGTATCAGGCTAAGCACGAATCTCTTTGTGCTCGCTTCGCACTCCTGCTGGATGCCTTGCTGACGACCTTCCTGTATGATCTTTTCGTATGTGGAAAGTGCTATGGTGCGTGGCTTCTCCGCCGTAAGCTCGGTACGCTTTTTCATTTACCCGGTCGTTTTTCTGCGCAATTCAGCCACATAGGCAACCTCTACACCAGTGAGTTGAGCAATTCGCTCATCGCTCAGGTCAGTCTCGCGTATCAGATTAAGCACAAAGCGTCTCGTACTCTCCTCTCGCTCCCGTTGGATGCCCTGTTCAATACCCTGCTGGATACCTTGCCGAATACCCTCTTGGCGCCCTTTCTCTATGATCTTCTCATACGTGGAAAGCGCAACAGCGCGAGGCTCCTCTGGAAGCGTCTCGATGAGGTTTTCCATTTCTCTTACTTCCATATCTAAGCGGTTTTGAACATAGGTGAAGAGCATTTCTAAGAAGATCTCATTGGGTGGTCCTTCGCGTTTGCTGACGGCAAAGATAGCAATATCCGTGAAGTTTTGCTTCAGCTGCCGGGCATCAAAAGCAAACTTGAGCGCCAGCAATACACTGCGCAGGATGCCGAGGGCCTCGTTTGTTTTGATGAGGCTATCGGGCATACGACTGACATCGGTGAAGATGTAATGGACGCGGAGCACATACTTCTGAAAAAGGAGAGGCACACCTTTGAGTACCTCTTCCATAGAGGGTGTGGTCCAGCGTCGGGCGCCGTGATAGACGACTATGGCCACGATGAGGCTGGGAGGCTGTCCGTTAGCCACCTCGCGCCTCCAGATGCCAAGAAAGTACTGCAACAACTGGATTTCGATGGGATATGAAGGAGGGCTACTCTTGTGCTCAAAAAGGAATGCGACCTTGACCGGGTTACCGCCGTTTTTGAGCGGGCACTGCCATACGACGTCAGAAAAGGAGGGCTTCAGTTCCTCCTCCACGTAAGAGTCCGCCATCAGGGTGGCTTTTTTCAAATCGAGTTCGGCCAGCTCCTCTGGCGAAAGTACCATGGCGACGTGCGCCATGGCGACCTCTTCGAGGGCGTAAACGCCGCTGAAGAATTCGTTGTGGTTGGGAGCCGCGAGCGAGTCTGGTCGCGGTGAGCGTTTCTTTTTCATAGCAACCGGATGGGGATCGGGTAAGCAGGAAGGAGGGCTATGTAAGGCATGTGCGCTTTCGTGCGCCGAGATGCGTTGTGCTAAGGTAAGCTTAAAGCAGCCAGCAAGTATCACTTCCCGAGCACCTGCACGTACTTTTTATCCACCCAGCCCTTGAGGCCCTCCTGGTTGCGGGCATAGACGAACTGCATGCCGTTTTGCTGCTTGACGCAGTCGCAAATGAGCACAATCTCTTCGTCGCGTTGGAATTGGCCCAATACCTCGCTTTCGGCGTTGGGGTATTTGCGGACATTGAGGGGCGAGCGCCTTGTCTGCACTTTGCCTCGCCCTTTTTTATATTTCTCCCGGCATTTGACCACCGTTTTGGCGTTTTTCACATAGTCGCGTACACAGCGGTCGCGGTCTTCCGACCACGGGTGGGTGCGCATGAGGCTCATGATCCAGCGCTCTACATCATGAGCGGGCTTCTCGTCATCCATTTCGCGCAAGATGCGCGTAACGTCGAAGGCGCGTTCAGGGTCGTAGCCGGCAGCATGCAGGAGATAGACGGCGGCGACGTCGCATTCCAGCTCGTCGGCCTGGTTGCAGGCAGATGCAGTCATTTGCTTTAGAAAGATATCCAGAGTGTTTAAAAATCCGCCCTCTCTTTCCATTTTCTCCACATATCTTATCAATTGGGCCAGCTCGTGGGTGTGGTCGTTTTCGCTGTGGCCCAGTTCGTGGCCAATAACGAACGCCAGCTCATCGTCGGTTTGCAGGATGTTGAGCAAGCCGGTGCTGACGTAAATGTTGCCACCGGGCATGGTGAAAGCCATAAACTCCTCATCTTCCAGCACATACACGTTGTGGTCGAAGTCCTTGTGGAACAGATGCGGTTTCATTCGCTCCACAATTGCCTCTACACGAGCATTATATTCCACATCGTCCAAGATCATGTGCACCAGTTCCTGGTGCATGCGTTCGCCCATGCGCTTTTGGTCTGCGAGTTTGACCGAACCGACGCGCCGACGGATATCGCGCTTCAGCTCGTCGCTGCACTTTTCCTGCTCATGATAGCCGCAAGGCAGGTTGCGGGCATCTACGCGGGTTTTGAACTTGAACAGGTAAAGCGTCTCTTCTTTGGGCAGAGACTCGCCGCAAGCGCTCCAGCCGAAGGCGAGCGCGAGCAGCGCAAAAGCAGAGAAGTAAAACCGGGTAAACATGGTGCTTCATAAGGCAAGTTACTCTTTGGAGTCGTCAAAGGGTTAGTAGGCAAGCAAACGCCCTATAGCTTCGGCGACTTTTTCGATGGATGGAATCATCTCGCGCTCCAGCGTCTCGTTGAGCGGAACGGCGGGCACGTTTGCCGCGCCGAGTGTGCGCACAGGAGCGTCCAGATGCTCAAAGCAATTTTCGGCAATGCGCGCAGCCAGACTTTGTGCAAAAGTATTGTTTACGGGTTCTTCCGTCAGCACTAAAATTTTGCCGTGGCGGCGTGCCAGGTGGTACATGGCCTCTTCGTCCAGGGGGAAGAGCGTGCGCAAATCGAGTACCTCCACGCGGCCCGGATACTGACGCGCCGCATTTAGCGCCCAATGGACGCCCATGCCGTAACAAACGACGCCCAGCGTATCGCCGCGCTGTATGGCTTCGGGGTCGGCCTCCAGCGCAATGCGCGCTTTGCCAAAGGGCACGATGTAATTTTCGTCGGGTTCTACGGTGCGGGCGGCTTCGGTACCGCGCACTTTGCTCCAGTACAGGCCTTTGTGCTCGAAGATGACCACCGGGTTGGGGTCGTAATATGCGGCTTTGAGCAGGCCTTTGAGATCGGCGCCGGTGCTGGGGTAAGCCACCTTGACGCCGCGAATGTTGACTACGACACTCTCGACGCTGCTGCTGTGGTAGGGACCGCCACTGCCGTAGGCGCCGATGGGCACGCGAATGATGCAGCTGACCGGCCATTTGCCGTTGCTCAGGTAACACGAGCGGCTCACTTCGGTAAACAACTGGTTCAGCCCCGGCCAGATGTAGTCGGCAAATTGCACCTCCACGATAGGGCGCAGGCCGACGGCACTCATACCTGCCGTGCTGCCGATGATGAAAGCTTCCTGAATGGGAGTATTAAACACGCGGTGGTCGCCGAATTTTTCGGCCAGCGTGGCGGCTTCGCGGAAAACGCCGCCCAAACGCCGACCCACATCCTGGCCGTAGAGCAGGCATTCAGGGTGGGTGCGCATGAGCTCCTCGATGGCGTACAGGGCACAGTCCACCATGACTTTAGGTTCGCGGCCCTCAGGCTCTCGTACGCCGCGTTCTTCGGTGATGGGCGTTGGAGCAAAGTCGTGAGTATAGAGGTCTTCGGGGCGCGGGTCGGGGGCGTTTTTGCTGCGTTCGAAGTCTTCGGCTACGGTTTGGATGGCCTCATGCTCGATGCGTTCCAATTGCGCTTCGGTGAAGCCATGCTCCAACAAGGTGCGGCGCAGCAAGGGAAAAGGGTCGCGCTGTTGATGCTCCTCCAGGTCGTCGCGATACCACTCTTTGCGCACGCCGGAGGTGTGGTGATTGAGCAAGGGCACGCGCGCATGCAGGAGGAAAGGCCGGCGTTCGGTGCGGATTTTGTGCAGGATGTCGCGCACGGTAGTCCAGCACTGGACGAAGTCGTTGCCTTCGATGCTGACAGCCTCCAGTCCTGGGAAGCCTTTAGCGTATTCGGCCGCAGTAGCTACGCGGGTTTCGGCCGCATTGGCCGAAATGTCCCAACCGTTATCCTGCACCAGGTAGAGGATGGGCAGTTTTTTCAGCACGGCCATTTGGAAGGCTTCGCTCACCTCGCCTTCGGTAACGGAGGCATCGCCCAGCGAACAGACAACGACGGGTTTGACGGCATCAGCCGGCGGTGCCAGTTCGGGCATCTGCTCGCGATACCAGAAGCCTAAGGCCGCGCCGGTGGCCGGAATGGCCTGCATGCCCGTAGCGCTGCTCTGATGCGGAATTTTGGGCTTATCCGGCTCGCGCAGGCTGGGGTGGCAGTAGTACGAGCGCCCCCCGGAGAAAGGGTCGTCGCGCTTAGCCATGAGCTGGAGCATGCAATCGTAGGGCCTTATACCAATACCGAGCAGGATGCTGTCGTCGCGATAATACGGATACACGTAATCCTGCGGCAAAAGTTGCATGCCTACGGCTAATTGGATAGCCTCGTGGCCGCGCGAGGTGGCATGTACGTATTTGGAGACGAACTTGAAATTGGCCTCGTAGATATCCGTCATGGCTTTGGCAGTAGCCATCAGGCGGAAGGCTCGCTCCAGCACCTCAGCAGGAACGTTAGGGTGGCGGTCAGGCTTCGCGTTGGAGCGGCGAGTAGCGGTTGGGCGTTCGGTCGGGCGTGTCGTGCTCAATGCAGTACAATTATGTGGTTTGAAAATGTTTGGAAGGGCAGGAAATGTGCGCAGGAAGCGCGCGAGTTTGCAGCGATGCGGCTACATTTGCCAGAAAAGACGCAAACCGTATGCGATATGTTCACGCTTTTCTGTGGGTGTTGCTGTTAACCGCGTGGGCGCAGGGGCAAAGTTACACACGGTGGGTCGTCGGGGATACAGCCGATGTCGCGCCGAGTGGCTACGTGGGTGGCTTAGTGCTGGCCGGCGGCGGTACAGACAACGACGATGCCATGCGCTGGATGCTCCAGCGCGCCGGCGGTGGCGACGTGGTGGTGCTGCGTGCCTCTGGCACAAACGGGTACAACCCTTACTTCTTCTCCCAATTGGGCGTATCGGTGAACTCCGTCGAGACCATCCGCTTCAACAACGCTCAGGCGGCCTACGACCCTTATGTCCTTCGGCAAATCCGAAATGCCGAACTGGTGTTCATCGCCGGCGGCGACCAGCACGTGTACTACCAGTATTGGAAAGACACCCCCGTAGAAGAGGCCCTGAACTACCTGCTTTTGGAGAAAAAAATCACCATCGGCGGCACGAGCGCCGGAATGGCCATTCTGGGGCAGGCATATTATGCGCCTTCGGGTAGTTCGCTCACCTCGGCACAGGCACTGGCCAATCCCTTCCACCCCAATTTCGACGTGCTGGGTTGGAACGACTTTTTGAAGACGCCTTTCATGGCCAACACCATTACCGACACACACTACGACCAACGCGAACGACCCGGACGGCATTTCGCCTTCCTGGCCCGCCTCAACCATGCGCATGGAGAGCGCTTCTATGGTATCGCCTGCAACGAGTACGTCGCCGTAGGCATAGATACTGCAGGCCGAGCTATCGTCTTTGGCGACCACCCGAATTACAGCGACTACGCCTATTTTCTAAAAAGCAATTGCCAGCAACCACACGAGCCGGAGACCATGCAGCCGAACACGCCTTTGACGTGGAACCGCCAGCAGGCTGCAGTTATCGTCTATGCCGTACCCGGCACCCAGACGGGCGCCAACACCTTCAACCTGAAAACCTGGGAAAATGGCACCGGCGGCCAATGGCAGCACTGGTATGCCATACAAGGGGTGCTGGTGCAAAAAGCCGCGCCCAACGGCGCCTGCAGCCCTGTCTCGTCGGGACGCGAAGCCCAACGGACACCGCCGCGCTTGCACGTGTATCCCAATCCAGCGCGCGAACGGCTGCTCATCGAAACAGACGGTGCCGAAGGCAAAACACTATCGCTCCAGCTCCTCGACGCCCTGGGACGCCCCGTGTGGCAATACCGCGGCGAGGCGGCAAACCACGTTGTGCCGGTGAGCCATTTACCGGCAGGGTACTACGTGCTGGCCGCGCAAAGCCTCTATGGCGTGTCTCTTGCGCAGGTGTTGTTGCGTTAAGCATTCATGATTGCTGAGCCGAATTTCTCACCACCAAGGCACGAAGGCATTTCATCGAAATAAAAGGGTCGAAGCAGGCTAAAAGACGCTGCCGCCGACTTATTCTTATCCAAAAATCGTTACCGCCCTCCGCTATGAGGAAAAAGATATACCTGCCTGTGTGGCTTTTGGGGCTACTGGCCTGCGGCGCGCTGTCGGCGCAAGTGTTCAACATGAGCGGCGCACCTGTTTTTTCGTGCAGCGGCACGTTCTTCGACGCTGGCGGGAGCGTGGGCAACTACCCAAACAATCAGAACCTGCACACGACCCTTTGCCCTGACGGAGCAGGCAATACCCAGATAACTTTGCGCTTTGATAGCCTTGTGCTGGCCACAGGCGATACCCTCTGCCTGCTGGACGGGAGCACGGTCTTCGCACCGCTCATCGCCTGCTATGGCGGGCCGCTTTCGACGGCTGCCTTCGCGGCCAAAGCCTCGCCGGGTAACACAGGCGGTTGCCTGACGGTAACTTTTCGCTCTGATGCGCAGGGCACAGCAGCAGGCTGGTCGGCGGCAATTCAGTGCGTTCCTTGCGTGTTGCCGGCTCCGACAGATGTGCAAGTAGTCCGAATGCGCAACGGAGACATGCACTGGCGATGGGACGACGTACCCGGCAGTACCGGCTTTGAGGTCAGCGTCAACGGCAGCCCCTGGCAACCCGCCAGCGAACCCCTGGGGCACATCGTCAGCGGCCTTTCACCGGGCGATATTGTCCTGCTGGAAATACGGCCCGTGAGCCCAAATCCAAACTGCACCGTACAGACCATTTCCGTCAATAAAATGTATGTGGAATGCACGCTGGCGCTGACACTGGCTTCCGTCAGCGATGCGCGTTGCGCTGCAACCGCTACGGGTTCGGCCGTTGTGCTGGCCAATGGGGCTATTGGGCCGGTGCAGTTTTTCGTTGTGGGCAACTCCACAGCGTTTCCAAACGGCAATTTCACGAACTTCTTCGCCGCCGGCGATTACGCCATTGCAGCGCATGACTCGGCGGGGTGCCGCGATACGGTGGCCTTTCGCATCGAAGAGCCTCCGCCACTGACGGTGCAGACGGCGATGACCGACGCGCGCTGCTTCGCCGACAACAGCGGGGTGGCGTCGGCTACCGCTTCGGGCGGGACGGGCGGCTACACCTTCCGCTGGCAGCGTTGCCAGGGCGGGCCTGTCTTAAATGGCCCGACCATACCCGACCTCTTCGCCGGCTGCTACGCCGTAACGGTACAGGACGCTAACGGCTGCACGGCCGTAGCGCAAGGCGTCATTGGCGAGCCACCGCCATTCGCCTTCCAGTCGTCGCAAGACTCGGTGCGCTGCAATGGTGAAGCCAACGGACGCGCCGCCATTTCGGCCAGCGGGGCCACACCGCCCTACACCTACCAGTGGTCGAACGGCGACAAAGGGCCGACAGCCGACAGCCTGAAAGCGGGCTTCCACAGCGTAACGGTTACCGACGCCATTGGCTGCCAGGCTGTTACGCTCGTGCAGGTGCACCAGCCGTCGTTGCTGCGATTCGACAGCCTTCAAGCCATGGGCGTTACCTGTTTCGGCGGCTCCGACGGGCTGGTCTCCGCGCTGGCGCTGGGCGGCAACCCGCCACTGACCTACGCCTGGAGCAACCAGCAAACAGGGCCCATCCTCACCGGCCTGAGCGCCGGCACTTATACGGTAACGGTAACAGACCGCAAAGGCTGCACAGCTGCCGGTACGATTACCGTCAGCACACCACCAGCCATTGCTGCCTTAAAAAATGTGCAAGCGGAGCGCTGTGCCGGCCAATGCGACGGCGCTGCCACACTGACGCTCAGCGGAGGAACGCCTCCCTTAGGCATAACCTGGGCAAACCCGGCCATCCCGCCCGGCCAGACTATGCTCACCAACCTGTGCCCAGGCACCTATCGGTTTACGGTCTCTGACGCGCGCAATTGCTCGATGACAGACTCGTTCGTCGTTGTCGCAGCCGTCCAGTTGACCCTGGCCTTCAACCTGCAAGCACCGCGTTGTGCCGGTGGTTTTGACGGCTCGATAGAGGTGGTTGCTCAGGGCGGTGCGCCGCCCTATCAGTACCAATGGGGCAATGGGCGCACCGAAAACCCGCTGGCGGGGCTGGCCTGTGGCACGTACAGCGTAACGGTCAGCGACATGCTGGGCTGTACGCAGCGCAGTACGGCTACCCTAACCTGCCCGGCGCCGGTGATTATTGACAGCGTGCGCGCGGCGCCAGTGCTGTGCTTCGGCGGGGCCAATGGCTCGGCGCGCGTCTTTGCTCGAGGCGGCACAGGCGCCCTGTCGTTCCTCTGGAGCGACCCCAATCAGCAAGTGGCCGAGCAGGCGGTAAATTTAATCGCCGGCACATATACGGTTACGGTCTCCGACGCCAACGGTTGCACAACGACAGCAACAGCGCTGGTAACCCAACCGCCGGCCATTCAGGCCGCCCTGTTTTCCAGACCCATTACTTGTGTCCAGGGAAGCGACGGCTCGGCATGGGTGGTCGTCAGCGGCGGCACGCCCCCTTACACCTATCTATGGAACACAGCACAGACGGACTCACTCCTGACAGGTCTGGAGCCTGGCCTTTATGCTGTTACCATAACGGACGCCAACGGATGCACCTTCACGCCAATGCCCGTGGCCGTAGGCACGCCCTATTCCTCTTTGCAGGTAACCGCCGTAGTAACCCAACGCGCCTGCTTCAGCGGCGGCGGCGGCGCTGCGCGCGCTGAAGCCACCGGCGGCAACGGCGCGCCATACACTTACACCTGGAGCAACCAGACCACCGGCCCGGAGGCAACCAACCTATCCACCGGAACATACACGGTAACTGCCTCCGACGCGCTGGGCTGCACAGCCGTCCAAACGGTCAGCATCGGTCGCTGGGACAGTATTGCGGTCTCTATTGCCGTAATTGCACCCACCTGCCCCAACGACCGCAATGGCCAGGCATCCATCAACCGGCTCGAGGGTGGCGCAGGCAATGGCATACGTGAAAATTACAAACTGCAATGGAACGTACCCGGCGCCGGCGACACCATATACCTGAACAATCTTAGCAGCGGTCAAACCATTTCGCTGACGGTAACCGACAATGCGGGCTGTACCGCCGTCTTCGAGCGCCGCATAGACAGTCTACCGCCCATCCGGCCCTTCTTGCACGTGGACAGCATCACCTGCTTCGGCCAGAATAATGGCGCCGTGCGTGTGGCCAGCGTCCAGAGCGTGCGGCCTATTGCCAACTACCGCTGGAGCAACGGCGTCGTCGGCCAGAGCATTATCCAATTGCCACCGGGTACGTACACCGTAACAGCCACCGACCTGCAGGGCTGCACCGGCACGGCCTCGGCGACGCTGACTGAACCACCACCGCTGGCCGTAACGCTGCAAACAGACGCCATCCGCTGCCCAGGCGACCGCAACGGCTCAGCGCGTGCGCTGCCTTCCGGCGGCACGCCGCCCTACGCTTTCACCTGGAACACAGGCGCTTCAGCCGACCGTATCGAAAACCTCGGCTCGGGTACTTATACTGTTACGCTCACCGACCGAAATGGCTGTTCGCTGACGGCATCGGCCAATCTACAGCCACCCGACCCGTTGACCATCGAGGTACAGACCACCACACCCACGTGCTTCGGCTTCGCCAATGGACGAGCCACACTAATGGTGCAAGGCGGCCCACCTCCGCTGCGCTTCCGCCTTAATGGCGGCCCATTCGGCGGTTCACCCGTATTCGTCGGCCTTAAGGCCGGCGCCTATACAGCAACGATACTCGACGGCAAAGGGTGCCTGACAGATGTCAGTTTCGACATCGCTCAACCGCCGCCCGTCTATGTAACTATTACCGCCGACACTACCCTTATCTTTGGAGATAGTCTGAGGCTTGAGGCCGATGCCTTCAATGCCGTAGGGGGCGCCATTTTTATCTGGCAAAGCACTCTGGCCGACTCGGTGCGCTGTGCTGACCCGCCCGAATGCTCAACCGTTTGGATAACGCCGCCTTATTCCAACACATACACCACCATCGCTACTGACGCCAATGGCTGTACGGGCAGTGCCAGCGTGCGCGTGCGCGTCGAAAAGCCCCGCGGTGTCTATATACCCACGGCTTTCACACCCAACGGTGACGGGGCCAACGACCGCCTGGTGGTACACGGCAAGAGCCGACAGATACACCGAGTCCGCCTCTTCCAGGTCTATGACCGCTGGGGCGAGCTGGTCTTTGAAGCACGCGACTTCGCCCCTAACGACGACGCCCACGGCTGGGACGGCCTCTTCCGCGGCCAACCCGCCCAAACCGGCGTCTATGTGTGGTATGTAGAGGTAGAATACCGCGACGGCTACGAGGAGCGGCTACGCGGAAACACTACCTTGGGGCGATAAGCCCTGTAAATACGGTATATGCAGACCGGGTGTATTTTCGGCCTGTAGCCCTTCAGGAGAGTTTGTGATTGCGGTAGCCGGCATTGTAGCGCTCCCCCTAACTTCGCATCTGGGCTAACTCGGCTGCTTTTTTATCTGTCAGGTAAGCTCACCAGCAGATTATAGCATGTGCCGCACCTTCTGAACCAGCTCCGTCGAGACCTCAAATGTAGTCGCCACCTCTTCATCACTCCAGCCGGGATTTTTCTTCAAAAAAGCCAGCAGAGCTTTTTCAAGGCCTTTCTCGAGGCCTCTTTCAAGACCAATTTCAATCCCTTCTGCGCGGCCTTCTGCACGGCCTTTTTCAAGCCCTTTTTCAAAGCCCTCTTCCAAAATCTGCTCGTAGGTGGTCTTGGCCTCCTACTCGTAGGGCGCCGGCAAAGTCTGTATCAAATCCATAAGCTCCTCCTTTGAAAAATTGGACACCTGCTGTATCCCTCCAAACATTGCTCACAACAAAATCAGCAATGTTTCCGCGTCCTGCAGCCGCTTTCTGTTATTCAAGCGGGCATGCTAAAAATTAAAGCATGCGCCTTACCTTCTGCACCAACTCCGTCGAGACCTCGAAGGTAGCCGCCACCTCTTCATCACTCCAGCCGGGATTTTTCTTCAAAAAAGCCAGCAGAGCTTTTTCAATGCCTTTCTCAAGACCAATTTCAATGCCTTCCGCACGGCCTTCCGCACGGCCTTCTGCACGGCCTTCTGCACGGCCCTCTGCGTGGCCTTCTGCGCGGCCCTCCGCACGGCCCTTTTCAAGCCCTTTTTCAAAACCCTCTTCCAAAATCTGCTCGTAGGTGGTCTTGGCCTCCTGCTCGTAGGGCGCCGGCAAAGTCTGTATCAAATCCATAAGCTCCTCCTTTGAAAAATTGGACACCTGTTGCA
>CAZYEV010000065.1:0-86650 GCA_964646615.1 uncultured Saprospiraceae bacterium | reverse complement strand
AAAAGGCAGCAATCGGTTAAAATCTGCCTGCGATAAACCCGTCATGGCTAAAAAGCGACCTTCAATGGAGGCCCATTTCTCGTACTTTCCCATGTTTCCTCGCGCATATTTTAAAAAAGCAAAGGTACATAATGTCTATTGTAGAATTCGCCCTCGCATCCGTTTGTATTGCGCACAATGTAGCGCATGACTACACGCAGGCGTTCAGGGCAGTTGGCATTAGCCTTTCTGGGTATGCCTCGAATGGAGATGGTGTGGTCGGCACCAGTAGAGGCATCGCGCCCAGCTGCTCCATAGTTAAACTGCAGTGAACCAGGCATTGGCGTATTTACGGTTGAGGGCGGTGTGGTGCCCAAGCCACTGGTAACTAATTGTACACCCGACAGCGTCTCCCAAGGGGTTGGATTGCTATTGGGGCATTCAGTGCGGCGCTGTACGCTCACTAACGACATCGTAACCGTAGTCGTTTTTGCTGCTGAAGCCGGAGATATGATAAAGTTGGTTAGAAAATTGCCTTGTTGCAGATAATGGGCCTGGCCAAAGTTGATGGTGAACTGGTCGCAGCGGTTTCCGTTCACACACATAGAACTATAGGCCAGAAAGCGGTCTAAAAGTCCGCAAACCGTTTGACCCGTGCTGGTTTTGACCTCGAAGGTAACCACCGGCGTAGATGTGTTCGAGGCGGGCGACAGCGTCAGCGAGAAAGCTAATGTGCCACTGCCCGTACCAATAGGAATGTTGGCCACAGTGTTGTTTTGAGCCAGGGTGCCCGGGTTGGTTGCTGCAAATGTGCCCCCACTGATAGTGGCGCTTAAGGTACCATTCGCAGCGTTCGACGGCAGGTTTTTGAGCTCATAATTCACCTGCAAACGATTATTCGGCAGGCACCGCATCCCTGTTTTCGTCAGATAGAAGCATTCCTGCACTGGCGCAGGAAAGTTCACCGTGGCCTGCGCATTGCACTGGCGACCCATAGAGAAAGCAAGGGTTACCGAAGTGTTGGGAGCGATAGGGCCAGTGGCCTGAAGGGTGGCTTGAAGCGTATGGGTGCCGGCACCCACATTAACAGACGCCGTGCCCGAAACATTGACGTTATTGGCTGCATTACCAAGTATCATCATGCTGCCGCTCTGAGGCGCCGAAGTGGTCAACGAAAAGGAGACCTTGTAGCCCTGTGGATTTCCGACTACGGGGGTTACTACCACATTGCTAACCGAACAGGAAGACTGGGCTTGCAGGGATATTGCCCATAAGAAGGCGAGTAGAAAAAGATACGACTTCATTGCGTTACTTTTTTTGGTGAAAGAGGACAATTTTTTGCAACTGAATATCAGGTGGTTAGTGGTGAGAAGGAAGTGCGCCCTGTTACTTGCCTGCAGAGAATAATGGCCCTTGCATGCAAATGCAAAAACATACCCCCAAAATTATCGAAGGCCGCAGATTAGCTTTTGCATTTGCCCTGAACTAAATTAAGGCCTTTAGCCATTTTTAACATTCTTGACAAAAATTCATGCTTCGCCACGTTCTTCACTTAGCAGCCATTGCCCAAAAGTCCCGGCGCATCGTCCTGGGTCTGATGTCGGGCACATCGTTGGATGGTTTGGATATGGCGCTGTGCGCCATCGAGGGTGCTGGCCCGGGCACGCGCGTAAAGGTGTTGCAATTTGAAACGGCGCCTTTTGAGGCTGCCTTTCAGGCGGAAATCCGCCGCGTTTTTGCCCAGAGGCAAATTGATTTTCAGCACTTAGTGCTGCTCAACGTCGTCGTGGCCGAGCAGCATGCGGCCCTTATCAACGAGGCGTTGCGGCGCTGGGGCATAAACGCGGCAGAGGTTGACCTCATCGCCAGCCACGGGCAGACGGTCTTCCATGCCCCACGGCACATCCATGGCCTGCCCGACTACCCTAATGCCACACTGCAGATTGGCGATGGCGACCACTTGGCGTGCCGCACGGGCATCATTACCATCAGCGATTTCCGGCAAAAGCACCTCGCTGTTGGCGGCGAAGGGGCACCACTGGCCCTCTATGGCGACTACCTGCTCTTCTCTGAGCCGGGCGAAGACCGATTTTTGCTCAACATTGGCGGCATCGCCAACTTCACCTTCTTGCCCGGCGACGGCGATGCCAGCAAGGCTTTCGCCACCGATACCGGCCCGGGCAACACGCTGTTAGATGCCGCTGCCAGGCAATTCTTTGGCCAGCCTTACGACGCCGACGCGCACCTGGCCCGGCAAGGGCGCGTGGTGGAAAATGCTCTGGAGCGGCTGCTGCGCTACCCCTACTTCCAGCGGTCCTTCCCTTGCACCACCGGGCCGGAGGAGTTCAGCCTGGACTGGGTAGCCCAAACGGCAGGCTTTTCTGAATGGCCCGACGCGCACGACCTGATGGCTACGCTGACGCACCTGACCGCGCGCACCATTGCACAGGGCATCCAGCGCGTGCCTCGTACGTGCGCCCGAGCTGCCGTCTATCTGAGCGGCGGCGGCAGCCACAACCCCCTCGTACGGCAGCTGCTGCGCCAATGGCTGCCCGACGATGTAGCCATAGCACCGATGGAAACGCTGGGCATTTCTGCCGACGCCAAAGAAGCGGTGCTCTTCGCTGTGCTCGCCAACGAAACCGTAGCCGGTACCACCCCGCCCGATGCCCAACTGTGCGGGCTGCCCTGGGTAGGTATGGGTAAGGTTTCGTTCCCTGGGTAAAGAAGAAAAGCAGGACGGCCAAGACTGGTGCCTCGTTGGTCATCGCTCCCTGCCAGTACATCCTCTCTTTTTCGGGATTTATCTAATTTTCCAAAACATTTTGGCCCGCCCAGCTTTTTTTTGCCGAAAAGCATCTTTCCATTACAGCAATCAAAACTACCCACAACATGAAGAAAGTACTTGCATTCGCCTTTTTTGTCCTGGTGGCTGGCGCTTTTGCCCAGGCCCAGACAGCCGACGAAATCATCGCCAAATACATTGCAGCCACTGGCGGCGACAACTGGAAAAAGGTAGAGGCCATCCGCATGGAGGCCACCGTATCTGCCGACGCTGCCGCGGGCATGGCCATCGGCTGGTCTATGACTGCCGTGCGCGACAAAGCCGCTCGCATGGAAGTGTCTGTGATGGGTATGTCGCAAGTGATGGCCGTCAAGGACGACAAAGGCTGGAGCACCAACCCATTCACGGGCAGCACCGACCCCGAGCCGATGACTACCGACCAGGCCAAATCCCTGCTGGAACAGGCCGACATTGATGGAACCGTCATTGGTTACAAGGAAAAAGGCTACACCGTAGAATACTTGGGCAAGGAAGACGTAGAAGGCACGGAAGCGCACAAAATCAAAGTGAACAAAGGCGGCAATAAGGTGGAATACCTCTTCTACGACCCCAAGACGTTCTACGAAATCAAGAGCATCCAGGTGGAGGAAATGAACGGCCAGGAAATAGAGACTGCCTCGCTGTACTCCAATTTCAAGGAAGTAGGCGGCATCATTATTCCGCACACGATGCAGCAGATGAATCCGATGATGGGCGCCACCACTATTAACATCACCAAAGTGGAGCTCAATCCGATGGTGGACATGAAAATCTTTGACATGCCCGGCAAGAAGAAATAACCGCGCCCACTGCTGCTTTTTTCCTCATAAGGCCACCTGCCGCTTTTGTTTTGTGCGTCTGGTGGCCTTGTTTTTTGTCGAGATGTCGCCTCTTCGTTTCTTCCGGACGACACCTTTATGTTTTACGCTAAACTGCTGTTTTTTTATGAAAAAATGCTTTCTCACAGGGCTATTTGCTGCCGGAGTGGCAGCTGCTTTTGCCCAAAATACCCTGACTTCAGCGGCTTTTGGCGCTCTGGAAGCGCGCAACATAGGGCCTGCCGTTATGAGTGGTCGCATCACCGCCATTGAGGGCGTCAACAGCAACCCCAAAATCCTTTACGTGGGCACGGCTGGCGGCGGCGTGTGGAAGTCCACCACGGCTGGTGCGACCTTCGAGCCTATTTTTGACAAATATCCTCAGTCTATTGGCGCTGTGGCCATTGACCAGGCCAAACCCGACATCGTGTGGGTAGGCACGGGCGAGAGCAACATGCGCAACAGCGTCTCTATCGGACTGGGCATTTACCGCTCTACCGACGCCGGGCGCAACTGGACGCACCTGGGGTTGGAAAAGACCGAGCACATTGCCAGGATTGTCATTCATCCGCAGCAGTCGAACACCGTCTATGTGGCCGCCCCCGGCCCGTTGTGGAGCGATAGCCCCGACCGCGGCCTGTACAAGACCACCGACGGCGGCAAGACGTGGGAAAAAATCCTGTACGTCAACGAGCGCACCGGCTGCGCCGATGTCATTATAGACCCGCGCAACCCCGATGTGCTGCTGGCGGCCATGTGGGAAGTGCGGCGCACGCCGTATTCCTTCACGTCGGGCGGCCCGGGCAGCGCGCTGTACAAGAGCACCGACGGCGGCAAAAACTGGCGCAAACTGACCAATGGCCTGCCCCCAGGGCCGTTTGGGCGCATCGCTTTAGCACTGGCGCCCAGTGCGCCCGACAACATGTGGGCCATCGTTGAGAGCGAAAACACCAGCCTGTACATTTCCGCCGACGGCGGCGAGACGTGGAAGTATCAGAGCGCTACGTCCAACGTTACCGCGAGGCCGTTCTATTTCAGCACCTTAGTCGTTGACCCCAAAGACCCCAAGCGCGTCTATCGCCCGGCCTTTTCGCTGTCCATCAGCACCGACGGCGGCTATTCGTTCAACGAAGGCGGTCGCACCAGCGGCTGGGTGCACGCCGACCACCACGCCCTGTGGATTAACCCCAACAGCCCTAACCACCTCTACTTAGGCACCGACGGCGGCGTCTATATGAGCTTAGACTACGGCGTCTCCTGGTTCATGTTCAAAACCCTGCCCGTGGCGCAGTACTACCAGGTCAGTGTGGACGACCAGGAGCTCTACCACGTCTATGGCGGCCTACAGGACAACGGCTCCTGGCGCGGCCCCTCGCGCGCCCGTGGCGGCATCAAAAACGGCGACTGGCTCGACCTCTACGGCGGCGACGGCTTCTGGGTGCAACCCGACGCTAAAGACCCCAACATTGTCTATTGCGAAAGCCAGGGTGGCAATATGGCGCGCGTCAACCTTCGCACCGGTCAGAACAAATCCATCCAACCGCAGGAACGCCCAGGCGACCCTAAGTACCGTTGGAATTGGAACACGCCCATCGTGAAAAGCTCCGTCAACCCTGACGTCATCTATTGCGGCGCCCAATTCCTCTTCAAATCGGCCGACCGGGGCGAAACCTGGGAACGCATTTCGCCCGACCTGACCACCAACGATACTGTCAAACAACAGCAATACGCCAGCGGCGGCCTGACGGTGGACAACACCTCCGCCGAAAACCACTGCACCATCTACTCCATCGGCCCGTCGCCCTTAGACGAAAACCTCATCTATGTAGGCACCGACGACGGCAACCTGCAGGTTACGCGCGACGGCGGTAAGACCTGGACGCGCCTAAACTACACCGGTGCAGGAATCCCGGCCGGCACATGGGTCAGCCGAGTAACGCCCAGCCGACACAACCGCAACCGCGCCTACGCCACCTTCGACCGGCATACCTACGGCGATATGCGTACCTATGTGGCCCGCACCGATGATGGTGGCCAGACCTGGAAATCCATCAGTCAGAGCGACGTCCTCAAAGGCTACGCGCACGTCCTCATTGAGGATACCGAAAACCCCGACCTGCTCTTTCTGGGCACCGAATTTGGCCTGTACCTGAGCAACGACGGTGGCCAGACGTGGGTGCACTACAAATCTAAACTACCCGAATACGTTGGCGTGCGCGACTTAGTCATCCACCCGCGCACACAAGACTTGGTCATCGCTACCCACGGGCGCGGCATTTTCATTCTGGACGACATTTCGCCCATCCGCCGCCTTACCCCCGAACTGCTGGAGCGCCCCGCTGCCCTGCTGCCCAGCCGACCCACACCCGTAACTACCGGCCACTACGGCCAGGGCTTCCCGAACACCGACGCCTACGTCGGCCCTAACCCTACTGAGCAGGCCGTCATCCAGTTCTATCTCAAAGACCGTGTTCTGAGTGGCGAGGTTACTATAGACATCTTTGACCCTTCGGGTAAAAAGGTGGTTACCCTGCCCGGTGCCAACCGGAAAGGTATCAACGTAGCCCGTTGGGACATGCGTACCCCGCCGCCTAAGGCCGCCAAAGGCGTCCTGGTGCGCGGTGAATTCGGCGCCTACGCGGGCTTCTTCGGCCAGCTGGCCATGCCCGGCGTCTATGGTGTGCGGCTCAATGCCGGCGGCGTTACAGACACCGGCACGCTCGTGCTCATTCCGGACCCCATTCAGCCCGAGTTGGATTATCAGCGCCGCCGGGCCATTTCGCAAGAGCTCTTCAGCATGGTGGAAGACCTGGGTTTATTGGTCGCCCAGGTGCAGAGCGCCAAAGACTCTGCCCTCCAGCGCGCCACTGCTGTTAGAGATGCGCGCCTCAAGGGCCAGCTGCAGCGCTACGCCGATGACTTAGAGACCTTCCGAAAAACGCTGACCGAAACCATCGAGTCCAAAGGCATCACGGGCGAACAGCAGCTGCGCGCCCGCATCGGCAAATTGTATGTGCTTTCGGAGATTTCCGACGAGCCACCCACGCGCTCCTTCTTAGAAGGGATGCAGGCGCTGCGCCAGGAACTGCAACAGGCCCAGCGCCGCGCCGACGAATTCTTCGGCCCGCGCCTGACACCGCTCAACCGGGATTTGCAGAAAGCCGGTCTGGCCGCCATCGAGCGCATGAGCCGTCAGGTCTTCGAGCAGAACTACCAGGCCGGGCCAAAACCGGCCGGGATGCATGAACTGTTCTACGGCAAGCGCGAGGTGCAGGAATAAGTAAGAATGGTCTGGTAAAACGCTTGCGGCCCGCCGAAGCCAAATGCTTTGGTGGGCCGCAAGCGTTTGAAGCAGAGCGAAAGGAGACTAAAGCACCTCTACCCAGCGCCCGGTGGTACTGGCGCGGATGCGGTTGTCGTACATGGCCTCGCAGCTCACCGGCGGCAGGTAGTAGCGCCCGGCGTAAGCGGCGTTGAGCTGAATGCGGTACGTGCGGGTGTTGTCTGTGCCGGGTTCGGGCAGGCTGAAATACGTGTACACGCGGTCGTCGCGGATGTCCTGATAGTCGGAGGCGCTCTGGCCACCCATTTCCATGCCGCTCAGACGCGTGTTCTGGACTTCCCAGCCCGAAGGGAAGATTTGCGACAGCGCCAGCTCCCGGAATGGGAAGTTCAGGTCGGACGACTGGCGCCGGACGGTTACTTCGGCCACGAAATCAGCGCCTTTGGGCAGGCGCGCTACGTCAATCGGGTTGCCTTTGGTGTCGGTATAGCGAATGCTCAGGGCGATGTTTTCGGCAGTCTCTTCGCCCGGCGTCTGGT
Source organism: uncultured Saprospiraceae bacterium (assembly GCA_964646615.1). GTDB lineage: Bacteria > Bacteroidota > Bacteroidia > Chitinophagales > Saprospiraceae > M3007. The sequence continues at coordinate 79,207 of CAZYEV010000065.1, read as the reverse complement.
CGGGGGCGAACTGGCCGATGGCTACGACACGGACGTACAGGCGCGTTTTACCAGTGTTGCGGACGGTGAGGCGCTGGGCGGCGGTTTTGCCCGTCAGGTCCACGAGGGCGATAGCCTTGCTGGCGTCGCCCTTTTGCGCGCCACCGCCATTGAACTGGTAAGTGAACTGCGGGCCGGCAGCGCCTTGCTTGCCCACGTGTTTTGACAGGGCACGCAGAGCGACGGCCAGACCCTGCGTGTTCCACTCCCACGAGGGTTCGCCGCCGAGTTGCTGGCAGATGCTTTGCACGAGGGTTTCGGCGCGTTTTTTATCGCCAATGGCGGTATAGGTTTCTAATTGCAGCGCCTGGTCGCGCAGGGAAGAGGCGAAGGTGCGCCCGCCCCCGTTGTAGTCCCAGTCTTCGCGCCACTTCTTATTTGCCATATCGCGGGCCACTTCGGTCTTGCCCGCCTGGGCGTAGGCAGCAGCCAGCAGGAGGGCGGCCTGTTTGTGCAGGTCTTTTTGCTCTTTGAGGCGGTTCATGGCGCCCAGCTCGGGTTTGCCGGCTAAGGCCAGAGCATAGAGGCGGTAGGCCTGGGTGATTTCTTCGTCGTATGTGTACCAGGCGCTTCTGGTATTGGAGGCGGGTGTCCAGCGGCGAGCGCTTTGGGCCAGTTGCTCGAGCCAGGGTTCGAGCATGTTGGGCGACACGGCATAGCCCTTGGCGCCGGCCTCGAGCAGGAAATGCCCGGCATACGTATTGCTCCAGGCGTTGACGGAGCCGCCGCCGGGCCAATAGGCAAAGGAGCCATCGGGCTGCTGGTAGCGGCGCAGGCGCTCGATGACGGACGTGATGTTGCGCGCGGCCTTTTCCTGTTGCTCTTTGCTGAGCGGTGCCAGCAGGTCGGCATACAGCTGCGGGAAGGCGCCGGAGGTGATTTGCTCGATGCAGCCATGTGGGTAGCGGAGCAGGTAATCCAGGTGCCGGCTCAGGGTAATGGGCGGCAGGGCGCTCACCTCGAGCGTCAGGCGCTGGAGGTTGGCGTATCGGCTCAGGTCGAGGGTTTGGCTCCATTCCTGGCCGCCTTCGGCGTTGCCTTCCCAGAGAGTGGTCTGCACCGGGTTAGGGTTGCGGATTTCGATGTCCACCGTTTCGCGGGCCGTTTCGCCGCCGCCGGTGGCCTCGATGACGAACTGGGCGTCGCCCGTCTTGTTGCCTACCTGCACGTCGAAATAGACCATCTGGCTACCGGGTTGCGCAAAGGTGAGCGAGTGGCTGGTCGGTCCACTGATGCGCACGGTGCCGCGTTTTTCTGACAGGCGCACCGTGGCGCTCTTGACGCCGCTTTCGACGGCAAACACTTCGACGGGCAGGCGCACCGTCTCGCCCGGGCCCAATACGCGCGGCAGGGTGGGCAGCACCATGACGGGTTTGCGCACGGCGCAGGTCTTTTCGGCAGAGCCATAAGCGCCTTTGCCCCCGGAGGCGGGTGCCGAGCACACCGCCATGACGCGCACGGAGCCGACGTAGTTATCGAGGGTGAGCTGGTGTTTGGCTGTCTGGCCCTTTTCTAAACGGAACGGCCCCAGATGGCGCACCACCGGCTTGAAGCGGCTGACCTGGGCAGCGTTGCGGCTTTTCTGGTTGATGGCGTCGCCGCCGATGCTCAGGATGCGCTCCATGCTGGCACCGAAGGCCCCCAGCACGTAGTCATAGACGTCCCAGGTCTTGACGCCGAGGGCTTCGCGGGCGAAGAAGGCGTTCCACGGGTTGGGCGTCTGGAAGCGGGTAAGGTCGAGCAGGCCTTCGTCCACGATGGCCAGCGTGTAGGTGCAGGCTTTGCCGGAGGTTTCACGCACGCTGACGCTGAAAGGCTGGCCGGGCCGGATGACGGAAGGCGCATCCACTTCCGGTTTGAGGTGGGAGGTCGGGTTTTCGATGAGTACCGGCATGACGCCGTACATGCGTATGGGCAGGTCGTTGCTCGTCTGGGCGTAGGGCTGGAACAGGCTGACATGGGCATAAACGTTGGGTGCCATTTGGGCAGTGGCCTCAAAGGTCAGCGTATTGTCGCCGGCTTTGGCGTCGAACCAGCGGTGCTCCAGCACGCGCGAGCCGTTTTCGATGGTCAGCAGGATACGCCCTTTTTCGGAGGCGGGTACGCGCAGGGTTACTTTTTCGCCAACGGCGTACTTCTCCTTGCCGGTCGAGAAGGGCAGCATGGCTACGGCCTGGCGGCTGCGCAGGTCGTTGCGTTCGCTGGGGTAGCCCGTCCAGAAGAAGTCGCCGCCGGCGTGTCCGCCGTCTTCGTCCACGGCGCGCACTAAGTAGCGGCCCCATTGGGCGGGTTTGATTTTCCAGGTGGCGATGCCGCGGCTGTCGGTGGTCAGAATGGTTTTGGCCTGGGCGCCTAAATGGCTGGCAGTGTTGAACTGGGTGATGTCATAGTGCGAGGACTCGTCCCACCACCAGCGCCAATCGCACAGATAAAGGCCGACGCTGACTCTGCGGTTGGGCAGCGGGTTGCCGTTGGCGTCCACGCAAGCCACCTGTATCTGGCCGCCGTCGAAGCCGATGCTCTTATAGCCACCTTTGTCGGAGGGGATGCTCACACCTACGAAGCGCGGGTAGGGGTAGTAATCCACGGCGAAGTTGTCGGTGCTGAAGTCGCCGCCGCGCTCAAAGACGCGGGTTTTGAGGCGGACGAGCAGGCGGCCCGGGGCTTCTTCGCCGCCGCTGATGCGCAGGGGCACGCTGGCGCGTCCGTTTTCATCCAGATAGGCGTCGAAGATGGTTTCCGGTTCGCTCCAGAACGAGCGCGTGGGGTCGTCAAAGACGAAGTCGCCGAAGTTTTTGAACTCCGTTTTGACGGCGCTGAGCTGCATTTCTACGCTGGCCTTTAGCCCGGAGGCTGGAGCGCCATGGAGCCAGGCGGCGCGCAGGGAGGCGCTGCGGTTTTCATCGCCTGGGGTGAGGATTTTTTTGCCCAAATCGAATTCGATTTTGAGACGGTTGGGCTTGACAGTTTCGATTTTGAGGGTTTGGCTGAAGGTGGCGCCGCCCACTTCGACGCGGGCGGTCCAGTTGCCGGTGGGGGCGTCGGGGCGAGTGGCGCAATGGAGGGCATAGACGCCGCCGACGTGTTGAGCAGTCGCCGTGCGGTAATAGATAGCGCCGCGCGGGTCGCGCAGTTCGAAGCTAACCGGGTGGTTGGGCGGCAGTTGGCCCGTTCGGTCTTCGAGCACGAAGTTGAGGTAGAGCGAGTCGCCGGGTCGCCACACACCGCGTTCGCCGTAGAGGTAGCCTTTGATGCCTTTGTGGGCTTCCACGCCGGCCACATCGAAGCGGCTGAGCGAGAGGGTAGCACCGTCGGCTAAGCGCAGGTAGCCGCGGTGGTCGCCGCGCGTGGCGACGGCGAGGAAGGGCGTTTCGCGCAACTGTTCAACGAAGGCTGTGCCGCCGCTGCCGGTTTGGGTTTCGGCAATGGGTTGCAGCTGGTAGTTGAGCACCGTAATTTTTACGCTTCCCTCGGGTTCAGCAGTCAGCAGGTCCGTAGCGCAAAAGAAAAGCGAGCGGTCGCGGCCCCATTTAGCCGTCAGGCCCAGGTCGCTGACAAATACGTTTCGGCTGGCGAAGTGCTCGGAGTGGTAGTACTCGCGAGCGCAGGGGTTGTCGCGGTTTTCCCACTCGTACTCCTCGTCGTAGTCCCAGTCTTCGGAGTAGTAGATGCCGCGGTATCCGCCCCACAGGCTTCTTATGCGGCCGTTTTCGTCGGTCTGGCCGAAGCGGGCCAGGTCTTCTTCCGGTTCGTCGTCGGCCGAGACGGAGCAGGCGTGAGTGGCGTAGGAACGGCGGAACGACAGGCGCACCTGATAGATGGCGCCCGGGTCTTTTTTGATGAAATCCGACAGGTTGAGGGCGTAGCGTTGCCACCCGGCGCTGTTGGCGTCAGGATTGAGGTCGGAGAGGGCAATTTTTTGCTGGTAAATGATTTTGCCCACGCGCTCCAGTTCGTTTTCGCCCTCGATGTCGTTGGTTTGGAGGAATTGCAGGACGTTGCTCTGGAAAATTTTGAACACCTCGACGTCCACGGCGCTCAGGCCGGTGGCCTCGAAGGGAAAGAGCACCTGGCCGTCGCTGTTTCTGGGCACAATGGCGCCATTGCCCACCAGACGCACCTGCGGGCGCAGGGCGCCGAAGTCTAAAGGCCACTCGCTGCGGCCGTCGAGCAGGGTGCCGCCTGTGCTGCGCAGGCCACGCTCGACGGTGAGCCGATGCTTGCCCGAAAGCTGCTCGCGCGGATAAACGCGCACGAAGTTGCCGGCAACGGCGAAGCGGGGATTGTCCTCTGTATTGTCTAAGCGGATGAGGCCTGCCAGGTCGGCGCTCGTAGAAACCGGGTCGGAGAAGTTGAGCAGCACATACGGCTCTGTGCCGCGCACGATACGCGCATGGAGGAGGGCAAATTCGCCCTGAGCGGGCACGGTGATGGTTTGCACGCCGTCTTTGCCCGAAAGGCCCAGGGGTTTGCCCGTCCAGCGCAACTCGACCTGGGAGCGTACACTGGTGCGCTCGACGTTTTCTGCGACGAACTCGTGCGTTTTTCCGTCAGAGCTGTGCGTCCAGCGCAGCGGCAGGTGAGCGCTGCCCTGTTTGGCGCTCAATGCTTTTTCCACGGCGTCGGCTTCCACCGGGTCGTTGGTGCGCAGGCGGCCTACTACTTGCGGCTGGCGAACGCCCTCTTCCGAGCGCAGGCCATCCACCTCGACTTCAAAGGCCAAAGGCCGCACGCCAAAGGAAAACTCGAACGTCTCAGCGGCTTCCGGCACATCGCCGAAGACCTTGTTGAGGGCTACTTTGGCGGTGTAGCGCTTGCCCTGCTGAAGCGGTTCTTTGGGTTGCACGCGCAGGGTGTATTCGTCCTGCCAGACGGCCTCGCCGCTGATGGAGGGCGATACCGACCACACACCGGCAGCCACTTTCTGACCCACCTGCTCGCGGCCAACAGCGGCCTTAGCAAATCGCACCACCACCGCATCGCTGCGGCTAATGCCACCACCTGTGTAGGCACTCACGTAGCGCGCCACTTCTTCTAAATACGCATCGGTGTACGAAGCGCTCTTCTTACAGGCCCACAGGCCGAGGAGTGCCGGCAGAAGCAACCAGATTGCTTTCTTCGTCATGGAAATCTGTTTTGGGAAATGAAAGGATAGGGTTCGCATTTCAGGGCCTAAATGTAGCGCGATTATAGCGCCGGGCAGGCGGGGCCGAAAGATTATTTTTGGGTAAAAGCCCGCGCATTTCTGAACTCCGCTCGGTTTTACGGCGTTAAATCACCATAATTGCTCCCACATGCTTCAAGTCAAGGCGCTCACTCAGACCTATGCGCTGGCGTCGGGCCAGTCGCTCACTGTATTGGAAAACATCAACTTCGAGGTGGCGCCCGGCGAAACGATGGCCATTGTAGGCCCTTCGGGCAGCGGCAAAACCACGCTACTGGGCCTGTGTGCCGGTTTGGACCGGGCTGCGCAGGGCTCCGTAGCGCTCAACGGCATTGCTTTAGAGCCGCTTTCGGAAGACGAGCGCGCCGCACTGCGCAACCAGTGGGTGGGCTTTATTTTTCAAAACTTCCAACTCTTGCCCACGCTGACGGCGCTGGAAAACGTCATGACACCACTGGAACTGCGCGGCGAACGCCAGGCAGAAGCCATAGCCCGTGAATGGCTGGAGCGCGTGGGCTTAGGGCAACGCCTCCACCACTACCCGGCACAGCTGTCGGGCGGCGAGCAGCAGCGCGTCAGCATTGCGCGAGCCTTCGCCAACCGGCCTCGTATCCTTTTTGCCGATGAGCCTACGGGCAATTTAGACGCCGAAAATGCAGGCAGCGTGGCCGACTTGCTGTTTGCCCTCAACCGCGACGCTGGCACCACGCTCGTGCTGGTAACGCACGACCTCGAACTGGCGCGCCGAACGGGCCGCATCCTCTACCTCCGCGGCGGGCGCGTATGGCGCGATGAGCGGCTCAACTGAGCGCAGGTGGCCTCAGGGCTGCCGGTGCAGCGCTGCCGCTAACGAAAGCAAGATGACGTCGCACACCTCGTCAATGGTGCGGCGCGTGGTGTCGAGCACCAGATCGAAATTGTCCATATTAGAACAGTCGGCCCCATACAGGCGCAAATAGCGCGCGTTTTCGCTGGCTTTACGGGCCGTGATTTTCTCAATGGCCTCCTCAACGCTCTGGTACTGCTCGCTGCGGCGCGTGGGGTCGCTCAGAATGCGCTCGGCGGCCACGCGCACGTCCACCGTGAGATAGACTTTGTAGGCCTCTGGAATGAAAAACCAGGCCAATCGGCTGTCCACCACGTATTGGCCGGTGCTTTTCCGCAGGGCGCGAATGGCGTTGTCAATGCGGTGGTCAATGGTGGGATCCACTTCGGCCATGCGGTTGAGCGTCAGGGTATCCACGCCCAGTTCTTCAGCCAATTGGCGCTGAATGCGCCCGGTGGAGAAGTATTCAAAGCCCGTTAGTTCGCACAGTCGGCGCGCCACGGCGCTTTTGCCGCTGCCTAAGTCGCCGGTAATGGCGATTTTCGTTCCGGGCGGGAAGGCATATTTCATACACACAGAGGAAATGCTTATAGAAGGGCTGCTCTAGCCTGCGGGCGTGAGTGCCGCGGCAAAGGTCAGCGTCGGGCTGCAAAGAAGCCGAAGTTTATCGAAAGTAGGGCTTCCGAAAAGTAGGCAGGGCGGTCGGCAGGTTCAGTCCTCAAAGCGCAGGTGCTTGACGGTCAGGCCTTTGTTGATGAGTTGTTTGAGCGAGTCCACGCCGATGTTGAGGTGCATTTCGGCGAATTTGGCCGTTACGACGCGGTCGCTGGCTTCGGTTTTGATGCCGTCTTCCTGCAAGGGCATATCGCTGACTAAGAGGAGTGCGCCGGCGGGCATGCGGTTTTTGAACGCCGCCACGAAGATGGTGGCTGTTTCCATGTCAATGGCATAGCAGCGCAGGTCGCGCAGGCGCTTTTTGAAGTCTTCGCGGTGCTCCCACACGCGCTTGTTGGTGGTATAGACCACTCCCGTCCAGTAGTCTTGCTCGTAGTCCCGGATGGTGGTGGAAATGGCTTTTTGCAAGGCAAAGGCGGGGAGGGCAGGCACTTCGGGCGGCAGATAGTCGTTGCTGGTGCCTTCACCTCGAATGGCGGCAATGGGCAGGATGAGGTCGCCCACCTGGTTTTTGTTGTTGCGCAGGCCGCCGCACTTGCCCAGGAAGAGCACGGCTTTGGGCTGTATGGCTTCCAGCAGGTCAATAATCAGGCCCGCGTTGGGGCTGCCGATGCCGAAATTGATGATGGTGATGTTGTCGGCGGTGGCGGCTTGCATGGGCTTGTCCGCGCCATAGACGGGCACATCGTGTTTGTCGGCGAACATGCGCACGTAGTTGCTGAAGTTGACCAACAGGATGTACTCGCCGAACTTTTCCAACGGCATGCCGGTGTAGCGCGGCAGCCAGTCCTTAACGATGCGGTCTTTGACCGACTTTTGGAGGGCTTCCATTTCCTCCTCGGCGCTCAGCAGGGCGCTGTAATGCGCCAGCGATACCTTCTCTTCCATGTGCGCTTTTTGGCGGCAAAGTACGCTAACAGCGCGCACGTGGGTGGAAAGTCTGTATTAAAAACGGGGCAGCCGCCCAAAAGCAGCTGCCCCGTCGAATGGTCTGAAGGGCTGCGAAAGCCCTGCTTTTTTACTCCACTTTCACCAATCGCCACGTGCCCGTCTGGCCGTTTTCGGTCAGCTGCAGCAGGTACATGCCTGCGGGCAGGTGGGCTGTGTTGAGGTAGGTATTGGCGTCGGTGAGCTGCTGTTCTGCGATGATTTGCCCGCTGGCCGACATCAGGCGCAGCATGGCGTCGGGTTGCACGGGCCGCTCGAAGCGGATGCTGACGGACTCGCGGAAGGGATTGGGCGCCACCCAAACACCTGCCAGGCGTGGTTCCTGCGTGCTGATAAGGCACTGCTTGACGTCCACCGCACGCGAGGCACTACCCGGGCAGTTTTGGCCCCAGGTATAGGCCAGTTGCACCGTGCCCGGGCCGGTGGCTGTCCAGTCCACCGTAATGGTGTTGGTACCCTGTCCGCTGACGATGGTGCCGCCGGTAACCGACCAGACGAGGTTGCTCAGGCCGGCTGTCTGGAAGCGATAGACCCACACGCCGGTGTCCACGCAGGCTGTGTCGGCGCCGATGAGGTTGACCACCGGCGGTGTCGGCGACTGCACGACAGCCATCGCCGTGATGGTGCAGCCGTTGGCGTCGGTAATGGTGCAGGTATAGGTGCCTGCCGTCAGGTCTCCTATGTTGGGCGTCGTGCTGGAGTTGCTCCAGGCGTAGGTGTAGGGCGGTGTGCCGCCAAATACGAAGAGATCAATGGAGCCATCCGCCTTACCCGGGCAGCTGACGTTCTCGACGAACGTTGCGGTGTTAAAATTCTGCGGCTGGCCCACCCCAAACACAGTGCTGGTGGTGCATCCGCGGCTATCCGTTATCGTAAGCGTATAGGTGCCTGCCGACAGGTTGGCCAGGTTTTGCGTCGTGTTGCCGTTTGACCACAAGAAAGAATATCCTCCCGAAGCGCCGCCGACGGTGAGCGTGATGGCGCCATCCTTGCCGCCCGGGCAGGAGACGGGCTTAACAACGCCCGTTACATTCCAATTGGGAATGAGCTCAGTGCTGATGTTGTTGTCCACGCGGGTGCAGCCGGCAGCGTCGGTGATGGTTACCGTGTAAGCGCCCAGTGGCACATTGGCTTGCGTCGGTGCAGAGGCGTTGTTCGACCAGGCGTACTGATAGCCCGGCGTACCGCCCGAGGCGCTCACGCTGAGCGTGCCGGTTACAGGTGTTACGCCCGGGCAGGAGGTTTGCACGAAGGTAATCTGCGACTGCAGCGGCGGTGCGGGCTGCACAACAGTGGCCGTTACCACCTGGGTGCATCCGTTGAAGTCGGTGATTTCCACCGTGTAGATATCGGGAGCGACCTCGCTCAGGTTTTGCGTGATGGCGCCGTTCGACCACAGGAAGGTATAGCCCGGCGTGCCGCCACTGACGGTTAGCGTTACATTGCCCACATCCTGGCGACAGGGCAGAGCCGTCCATTGCGCTGCGCCGCTGATGGCGGTGGGTTGCGTTACCACGGCGGTGGCCGTTTGCGAGCAGCCGGCAGCATCGGTTACGGTTACCGTGTAGATGCCGGCGGACAGGTTATCGGCAGTGGGTGTAGTGGCGTTGTTCGACCACAGGTAGCCGTAGTCGAGCGTGCCGCCGCTGACGTTGGCCGTGGCGCTGCCGGTGGCTTCGCCGAAGCAACGCGCCGGTTCGGCTGTGGTAATCACTTCCAGGTCAGTAGTTTGCCCGACAACGAAAGTTTCGGCGCGCGTGCATCCGTTGGTGTCCGTTATGGTAACGGTGTACGTGCCCGCCGAAACGTCTTCGAGGTCTTTAGTAGAGGCCCCGTTCGACCAGGCGAAAGTGTACGGGTCGCTGCCGCCGCTGACGGTTAGGAGCACACTGCCGTTGCTGGCGCCAGCGCAGCCCGCATCATTGACCTCACCGGACACGACGATTTCGTCGCCGTCGTTGAGCGTGGCTTCGGCTTCAATGGTGCAGCCGTTGGCGTCCGTTATCGTTACCGTGTATGTGCCGGCAGGTACGTTTTCCAGCGTGGCGCCGGTGCTGTTGTCTGACCACAGGTAGGTGTAAGGCGGTGTGCCGCCGCTGAGCGTGGTTTCGATACGACCGGTGGCTTCGCCCCCGCACAGGATGTCGAAGGGCGTCAGCAGGAGGTCGAGCGGGTCGGGTTCGGTAAGGGTTATCACCACTTCTACGGTGCAGCCGTTGGCGTCGGTTACGGTGCCTTGCACAACACCCGCGGGCAGGTTGAGCAGCTCGGCTGTCGTTGCGCCCGACGACCAGGCGTATTCGTAGGGCTGCACTCCGCCATTGACGAGGAGGAAGACGCTGCCATCGGCGTCGCCGGCGCAGCTGGGGTTGCTGACAATGAATTCCACCTCGAGCAGGTCGGGCTCTTCGATGAACACCTCCGCCTCAGCGGTGCAGCCGTAATTGTTGGTTACCGTGACGGTGTAGATATCCGTCGTCAGGCCGGTAATGGTTTCCGATGTGGCGCCGTTCGACCACTCGTATTCAAACGAGGCGCCGCCGGTAGCCACTACGGTAGCCGAGCCGTCGGCCTCGCCGTGGCAGGAGACGTTGGTGTATTCAATCTCTAAATCCAGCGGGATATCCTCATAAAACACAGAGGCAAAGACGCCGGTGCTCTGGTTGAAGTACGAGCCGGTGGGCACCTGCTCTAAGCGCAGGGCGCGCACCATGTAGTAGTTGTCGCCGTTCACGGGGAAGGAGTCCACGAACGAAGTGCCTGTTATCGGGTTGCTGATAGGCTGATAGATGCTGTCGGGGTGTTCGGCCCAATAGACGAGGTAGCCTAAGGCAGCATCGGGCGAAGCATCCCAGCTGAGGTGGATGGTGCCGCATTTGGGCGTGGCTACGAGGTTTTGCGCGGGCCGAACGGCGTGAGCGCGCAGTGTGGGGTCGCCCAGCAGACCGACGTGGATGAGGTCGCCACCGAAGTTGGGCGGATAGACGGGAAACTGCAAGAAGCTATTGAGCCACACCCAGTAGGTGCTGGTCAGAATGGGTTCGCCCAGTGCCATGTGGTGCAAGTGCCAGTTGGGCCGGCCCGCCCACGAGCAGGTAAGGATGCCGCCCTTTGAGGCCAGCGCGCTGGGCATGAAGGGGTTGTTTTCAAAATCCCAGTCGCCAAAGTAGCTGCCAAAGAGCATGGAGAACACGATGTTGACGCTATCGGTCTGGAAGTTGGCCGAAGTGCCCACGCCGGCGGCGCTGGTGTACGTGCCGGCGCCGCAGCCATAGCCGAGGAGGAAGCTGCGGTTTTTGGTGTCGTTGAAAAAGTCCAGGTTGGTTTGCACCGAAGTTGTGCCCGTGAGGGTGTAGCCGTTTCGGAAGCCGTTTTGGGCGAAGGCCTCGCCGCCGAAGAAGCCAAAGTTGTCGTCCACCAGCGTCTGGTTGGCGGGCTTGTAGGCACCGGTTCGGAAGGCGTGGTTCTTATTCAGGTAGCGGCGGTAGAGTTCGGTTTGCGACTCGTCCCAGCCAGTGGTGAGGTTGGAGAAGTCCACGCGGCTCACCACGATTTCGGCTAAGGTAGGCGTCTGGCTCTGGTCGAATTTGCCATCGCCAGGCACATTTCGGTTGGCCGGGCGGGCGGCGGAGGCGTTGTTGACGGTGTTGTCCGTCCAGGCCGCTTCGTCCATGTCGCCGTAGTAGTAGTCGGTGGGCCAGGCACCCTGGTGGTCGCTGTGTCCGTCGGGAGCGATATTGCCCGAGTAGGGCACTGGGATATTGCCAAACAGCAGGGCTGCCGTCACGTTGTCCGGGTCTTTGTTGTACTCATTGCGCAGAATGGCCTTCACGGAAGGCACCGTGCTGGTAGCGACGTTGATGTCGTGTCGGATGACCTGCCAGCCGTCGCCGCGCAGGTCTTGCACGAGGCGGTCGAGTTCAAAGGCCAACGGGCCGGAGAGCGTGTTGTCCACAATCAGGATCATCTTTCCGCGATAAAAAGGCGTCAGCACCTGAATGCCCGCGTACGTCAAGCCCACGCGCTGGTTGGGCACTGCCGTACCGTTTTTGATGACGATGTACTCGTAGCCAACACCGGCGCTTACGTTTACGTCAGTGAAGGTCGTGGCGTTGCCGGGCAGACCGATGGCCTGCCACTGGGTCTGGTTGATCAACTTGCGCCCGATGATGGTCAGGGTGTCCGTCGGTCGGGTGGGGAACGTCAGGGTAATAGCGGGTGGGTTGGCGTTGGTCGTAATGGCAATCGGCACCACCACGTCTGCCGCTGTTTGCGCCATTAAGGCGCAGGCCGCGACCGCCCAGGCGAGGGTGAGTAACAGGCGTTTGTGCATAGTAGGACTAAAGTTTGAACGTGAACGGTAAAGGGAATAAAAAGACCGGCGTAAGGTAAAGCTTTGGCTAAAATTGAACGGATAAGCCCGAAATACCCCCTCCTAAAAAAACAGCCGCCCCGAAAGCTCGGAGCGGCTGCCCAGTACCCGCCAAACTTGTTTGGCCCAGTACCCGCCGAACTTGTTTGGCTAAGTACCTGCCAAACTTGTTTGGCAACAACTACGGCTGGTCAAAGATCGGCCTCGGAAACTTCTCATGCACTACGTCCCCTGGCCGGTCCACGGGTATTTCATTGAGCCGGTTATAGCGGCGCATGTCAATCCAGCGGTGCCCTTCGCCGAAGAGCGAGTAGCGGCGTTCATGCAGCAGTTGGTTAATGAGCGCAGCGTCGTCGGTGGGGCCGGTGTAATTGCCCAAGCCGGCGGCATTGCGCACTTTGTTGATGGCTTTGACGGCTTCGGCGTTGTTGCTGCCAATGTTTGCTTCGGCCCACATGAGGATGAGTTCCTCGTTGCGGATGATGGGGAAGGGCGAGGTGTTGGAGGCCACTAAGGTTACCTGCACGTCGCCCGAAAGGCCATCGGTAGCGAAGGGCGTGGCCAGCTTCGTCGTTTTTTTCGCGAAGCGCTGGTCACCCGGTTCGGCATTCGCTACAAACTGAGGGTGGGCCACATAAGCCGTCTGGAATGGCACCGTGAAGAGCGGGTTGAAGAGGTTGTTGCCGCCGGCGCCGAAGATGTGATAGACGCCTTCGTCCATAGGGCCGTCCAGATTGAGCCACGTTTGCTGCAAGGCGGTTCGCATGGCGGCCTTTTCGTTTTGGTACATGGCTACGCGGGCAGCGATAGCGCGGTTGAACTGGCGCACGCGCTCGACGTTGCCCAGCGTGGAGGTGAAGAGGAACTCAGCGCCGTTCAGTTCGTTGTAGGCCTGGTCGAGGATTTGCCGGATGTCGCGCAGAGCGTCGGCATAGGGGCGGAAAGGCCCCAGGCGGTCCGGGTTTTCCACGTCGGTGCGGATGCCGTTGGTGTACTGTCGGTTGAGTTCGAGCAGCAGCGAGTAGGCGATGAGCGTGCGGGCATGTCCGATGAAGCCGTTGCGCTGGGCGGGTGTGAGAGTGGCCGGGCTGGTTTGCGCGGCGTGTATCTGCACCCAGGCTGAGCGCACGGCGCGGTAGCGGGCCGCGTAGGAACGGGTGGTCAGGAAGCCGTTGTCGTCCAGGCCGCCGCCGCCCTTGCCCAGCAGTTCGCCGGTGTAGCGCGGGTCGGTGTTGCGCAGGTCCCAGTATTCGCGTCCTACGATGTTGACCGTCCAGTAGTAGAATTCCATGTCCACGCGGAGGACGGCTTCGCTGCCGGCAGCCAGCAGGCGCAGGTCGTTGAGCGTGGCGCCGCCGTTTTCCAGGTTAATCTGGTCGGGCGCGTTCGGGTTGGGTATGTTTTCCAATTTGCAAGCGCTCAAGAGCGTGAGTAGCGCCAGCACGGCAATGCCGATTTTTATAGATGCCTGTTTCATTTCTTACTGAATTTTTTTTGTTAAAAAACGGTGTTAATCCCTTCAGCGTCTGCCTATTAGAAGTTGGCTGTCAGGTGGAATACCCAGCGTTTGGAGCTGGGGAAGGGCGTTACTTCGACGGTGTTGGCCAGCACGTTATTACCGAAGTTGGAGACCTCTGGGTCGTAACTGTTGTAATTGAAACGGTTGAACACGTTGCGTCCGCTGACGCCGAGGCGCAGGCTGAGTTTATCGCTGAAGACGCGGCGCGGGATGTTGTAGTACAGGCCTATTTCGCGCAGCCGTACGAAGCCGGCATCCTCTATCCAGGGCTGGGTGTTGCGGTTGGCATTCCACTGCTGTACGCGATATGGCCCATTGCTGAGCTGGCCTGATGGGTCGAGGGTTTTGTCGTCGTAGTCCCACGTTAGTTGGCCTAAGTCCCACAGCAGCGTGCTGAGGTTGATGGCGTCGCCGCCCTGGCGCCAGTGGATAAGGAAATTCAATTCAAAGCGGCCCAGGCTAAAGGCATTGTTGAAGGCCATGTTAAAATCGGGTTCGGCGTCGCCGTAGATTTTATACGACTTTTTGCCAAACTCGGGGTCGTTGACGGGCACCGTACCGACGATGGTGGTGGCAGGCAGGCCTTTTTCGATGCGATACTGGCCTAAGCTGAGCGCGAAGCCACCGATGTTGAAGGCTGGCACGTCCAAGCGCGTAACTTCGGAGCGGTTTTTCCAGAAGCTGATGCTGCTGGTCCAGTTGAAGTTGTTGGTGCGGATAGGCACGAGGTCAAGGCCGATTTCGATACCGCGGTTTTCTAAGCCGCCGGCGTTGATGACCTGGGTAGTGTAGCCGGTGGATTGCGGTACTTGTGCGCGCAGCAATAGGTCGTCAATGCGCTTGATGTAGTAGGTGATATCCACCACGATGCGGTTTTTGAAAAAGCCCAGGTCGGTGCCGAATTCCAGTTCGCTCTGGCGTTCGGGGCCTACGTTTGTGTTGCCGCGCAAGGTGGCTGTGTACAGGCCGTTGTTGCTGCCGATGAAGGTGGCGACCATGGGGTTGAAGCGGTCGTCGAAGTTGGAGAAGCGACCGGCCTGGCCATAGGCAACGCGCAGTTTTGCCTGACTGATGGGGCCGCTTCGGAGGAAGTCGCCGAATTCGTGCAGGTTGACGGCAGCGTTGGCTTTCGGATAATAGTAGAGCTTGTCGGCGTCGCCGTTGTTGGTGGACTTGTCGCCCCGGATGCCGACGGAGAGCATGATGCGGTCTTTCCAGTTGAAATCCTGTTGGAGGAAGAAGCCGCGGTCCTTTTGCGGGAAGCGACGCTGGAAGACGGACACGACACCCGACTGGTCCAGGTTGGTCTGCGAGCCGTTGAGGCGCGAAGCGGTGTTGATGATGACGTTTTGGTCGAAGTTTTCTGACGTCAGGCCGCCCTGCGTGCGGAGGGTGGTACCGCCGTTGGTTACGTGCGTGTACACTAAGAAGCCCCACAGGTTGGTGTTGGTGTTGAGCGTGCGCCCGGCGATGGAGACGCCGCCCAGTGTGCCCGGGTCGCGGAAGTACGACAGGTTTTGCGGGAAGATGGAAGTGGTGTGCAGGGTGAATTGGTCTAATCCAGCGCGCACGACGGCCTTCAGTTCGTTGTTGTCGTTGTGCCACAGGCGCACGTTCAGGTTGGCGCCCCCAATGTAGCGGTTCACCTGCTCGCGGTTGGTTACCAGTGCCACCGTCTCTAAGATGTTGGAGCCCACCGAGGGCACGGCCGGGTAGTCGCCGCCGGGCGTGGCGGGTTTCAGGTTGAGCCACGGCTTGGTGAAGGCATGCGCGTAACCAATGGTGGTGTTGGTGTTCGAGTTGTTGAAGAAGCCCCGGTCGGCCCGTGAGTTGATGTAGTTGTTGGTGATCTGCACATCAATCCAGTCGTTGAAGCGGTGGCTGATGTTGACGCGGCCCGAGATTTTTTGGTAGCCGGTATTATCTACCAGGCCGCCCTCGTCGCGGTAGGTGCCGCCGATGAAGAAGGCTGTCTTGTCGTTGCCGCCCGATACGTCGAGGCGCGTAGAGGTCAGCAGTGGTCGGTTGTCGTAGAGCTCTTTTTCGTAGTCGGTCAGGCCGTTTTGCTCGAAGAGCTGGCGGTCGGCAGCACCGAATTCCTTCTCTACCAGGTCAGCCGTCCAGTTGCGCATGCCCAGCAGGCGGATGGGCTGGCTAAAGCCCACGGACTGGTTGAGCGTAACGCGCGTCTGGCCCGCCTTGCCGCGCTTGGTGGTGATGATGACCACCCCACCTGCCGCGCGCGAGCCGTAGATGGCGGCTGCCGAAGCGCCTTTGAGGATTTCGATGGTCTCGATGTCTTCCGGGTCAATGTCGGCGATGCGGTTGGAGGCGTCGTCCTGGTTGGTCGAAGGGTTGCCGCCACCGGCTGCTGCCGATACGATGTTAGTGCCCAGCGAAATGGCGTCGTTGTTGACGAAGACGCCATCCACGATGTACAGCGGCTGCTGGTTGCCAAAGATGGACGTTACGCCGCGCAGGCGCACCGAGAAGCCACCACCCGGTGCACCAGAGTTGGCTCGAATTTCGGCCCCGCGAAACTTGCCGTACAGGGCGCCATCCATGGTGCTCTGGTTGGTTATGCCCGTCAGCTCACGTGCGCTGATGGTGGCCACTGAGTTGGCCAAGTTGGCGCGCTTGACGCTGGTGGCCAGACCCGAAATGATGACCTCATCCAGACCCGCGAAGTCTTCCTCCAGGGTAATTTCCACTTGAGGGCTGGAGGCCGATACCTGTACCCGAGCTGTTTTGTAGCCCGTGTAGGTGATGTTCAGCGTGGCTGCCGAGCCGGGTGCATCAATGCGGAAATTACCGTTCAGGTCGGTCGTCGTGCCGCGGTTAGTGCCCACAACGGCCACCGTGGCACCCACGAGGCCTTCGCCTTTGGCATCCGCAACGCGGCCCGTGATCGTAAACTGTGCAAAGGCAAACGATGTGCCTGCGAGAAACAGCGCTGCCATAAGCGCTGCGCGAAAGCGTAGTCTGTACTTCATAACATAGAGCATTTGTTTAGTGTGAACGGATGATTGGATTAAAAATCAAGGGCAAACCTAATGCAAACCCAAAACATACAACCTGAATTTCCAAAAACGGCAATAAGTTTTGAATTTTAATTTTTTCTAAAATTATCACCACGATTTTGCCACTCAAACAGCCTTTCAGCCAAATATCCTGCTTTTGATAAAAAGGGCTGGCTGCCGGCTTGTACCACTTCAGCGTTTGCCGCTCATCGCCCTCGCGTACGCTTACCTTTGTCGGCGAAAAAGGCCACGTCTCGAAGCGGAGCTGACACTTGCACCACTTGCCTCTACTCATGGACATCCTGCTCATTTTTGTGAAAAACCCTATCCCGGGCCAGGTCAAAACCCGCTTAGCGCGCACAATGGGCGACGAAAAGGCTGCAGACATCTATCGGTTTTTGCTGGGAAAAACCCGACAGGTGGCCTTGGATACCCCCACGGACCGTCGATGGCTTTTTTATGCCGATGGCGTACCTGCCGAAGACGACATCTGGCCGACAGAGCTGTTTGAAAAATATGCCCAGTGCCCGGGCGATTTGGGTGAACGCATGGCCGACGCCTTCCAGCGCGCTTTCGCCGCCGGCGGCAAACACGTGATCATCATCGGCAGCGATTGCCCGGAACTGACAGTAGAAATCTTAGAGGAAGCCTTTGCCGCCTTAGACACCCGCGACGCCATCATCGGCCCTGCCCGCGACGGCGGCTATTACATGCTGGGCATGAACCGCTTCATCCCTGAACTCTTCCAAGGCATTGCCTGGAGCACACCTGCTGTGCTGGAGCAAACGCTCAAGGTGTTTGACCGCCTGCGACTCGATTACGGTATACTTCCAACCCTATCCGACATTGATACCGAAGCCGACTGGCTGGCCTATGAGGTTCGAAGCCATTCCTGATGGGCTTTTTTTATTCATAAAAAAACCGTCCCTGACCCTGTCATGCACTCGCTGAACGACTTACAGGCTATGTTGGAGCGCTATGCCCGCCAGCATCCATTCCCCGAAGAGCCGCCCACGCTATACGAACCCTGCTCTTACATGCTCTCTTTGGGCGGCAAGCGCCTACGACCGCTGCTGACGCTGATGGCCTGCGAGCTGTTCACAGACGAGGTAGAAGAGGCGCTGCCCGCCGCCTGGGCGGTCGAGCTGTTCCACAACTTTACCCTAATTCACGACGACATCATGGACGCCGCCCCGCTGCGGCGTGGAAAGCCCACCGTCCATACGCGCTGGAATACTAACACGGGCATCCTCAGCGGCGACGTGATGCTCATCTTTGCTTACCAACACCTGCTGAAGGCTCGCAACAATCAAACGGCTGTTGAACTGGTTCGTATTTTCAACCGCGTGGCCGTCGAAGTGTGCGAAGGACAACAGCACGATATGGACTTCGAGCAACGCGATGAGGTATGCCTGCCCGAATACCTGCGCATGATCGAACAAAAAACGGCTGTGCTGCTGGGTGGGGCCCTGGAAATGGGCGCCTGTTGTGCCGGCGCATCGCCCACCGACCGCGCACACCTTTATCATTTTGGTCGAATGGCGGGCACGGCTTTCCAGATTCAAGACGACTGGTTGGACACCTACGGCAATCCAGCTCGTGTGGGCAAGCAGGTCGGCGGCGATATTTTGCAAAACAAGAAAACCTTTCTGGTGCTCAGAGCCCTCGAATTGGCCGACGAAGCCGACCGCACCGCCCTGCGCCAGTGGCTGCGCACCCCCGCCGACACGCCGGGCAAGGTAGAGGCCGTGCGCGCCATCTTTGACCGTTATGAGATATCGGCGCACGCTACCGCAGCCAAAGCCCAGCTGCAACAGGAAGCCTTCAAGCATCTGGACGCTGTCAAAGTGCCCCGCCACCACCAGACACTGCTGCGCCAAACAGTGGAGCAACTCTTGGAGCGCGACTCCTGAAACGCAGCACTCCCTAACGATACATCGCTTCTATCTCGCGGCGAAACTTTTCCAGAATGACGCGCCGCTTCAGCTTGAGTGTGGGCGTCAGCTCGGCTTCCGAGCCGTCGGCTTTTGATGGCTCCCACAGCTGGGGCAGCAGGGTAAAGCGCTTGATCTGCTCGTGCCGCGCAAAATGCGCATTGATGCGCTCCAGCAGCATCTCGTAGCGGCGCTGCACCTCGGGCAGGTGAAGCATATCAGACAGCTCCGTCCAGGGAATGCTGTGGCGTTCGCACCAGCTGCGCAGTCCTTCGACCGAAGGCACAATGAGGGCCGTAACGTAGCGCAAGTCATCGCCTACGACCATAGCCTGTTCAACCAAGAAGTGCTCCTTGAGGGCAGCCTCCAGCGGGGCCGGAGCCACGTATTTGCCTTGACTGGTCTTGAACAGCTCCTTTTTCCGGTCGGTAATTTTCAGGAATTTGCGCCCTCCCGGCCCCTCTACCCAGGTGCCGACATCGCCGGTGGCCAGCCAGCGTTCGCCGTTGATGTAGCGGATGACTTCGGCTGTCTTTTCGGGTTGTTTGTAGTAGCCCACCATGACACCGGGGCTTTTGGCCAGTATCTCGCCTTCGCCCGGGCCAAAGCCTTCGCCCGGCTCAATGATGACCTCCACGCCGTCGAGCAGGGGGCCCACCGTGCCCAAGAGAGCACCGCCGGGTTCCATGCGGCTGAAGCTGATGGCTGGGGCGGCTTCTGTCATGCCGTAGCCTTCGCGCACGGGGATGCCGGCGGCGTTGAACGTGCGCATGACGCGCACCGGGCAGGCGCTGGCGCCGGTGATGATGGCCTTCACTTCGCCGCCCAGGGCCTGCCGCCATTTGGAGAAGACCAGCGTGTCGGCCACTTTCCAGGCGAGGGCCTTAAGGCCTCGGGGCTGATAGTCGAAGTGCCATTCGTCGGTCAGGCGCAGCGACCAGAAGAAGAGGGCGCGTTTGAGGCCCCGGAGTTCGCGGCCTTTGTCCACGATTTTATCATAGACCTTCTCCAGCAGGCGCGGCACGGTGGTGAAGAAGTGGGGCCGAACGGCGCGCAGGTCGCCCTGTTCGCCGCCGAGGTTGTCGGTACCGGTGAACGTTACGCTGCCGCACATGGCGGTATAGGCATAGACGGCGGCGCGCTCGAAGATGTGGCTGACGGGCAGGAAGCTGAGCACGCGAGCGCCCGGCTGGAAGGGCAGCAGGCGGCGGATGCTTTCGATATTGAACACCACATTAGCGTGCGTGAGCATGACGCCCTTGGGGTTGCCCGTTGTGCCGGAAGTATAGACCAGCGTCATGACGTCGTCGGGGCGGATGCTGGCTTTAATGCGCTCGACCTCCTCCTGCCGGTGCGGTGCCTGGCGGCCCAGTTGCAGCAGCGCCTGCCAACTGCGGGCGTTCGGATGCGCATCGGCAAAGGCAAAAATTTCTTTCAGGCTGCCGCCTAATCGCTGCTGAGCGGCATGCACTTTGTCGTACAGATCGCCGTCGCCCACAAAACAGTACTGACTTTCGGACTCGCGCAGGATGTACTCGTACTCGCGCGCGCTGATGGTCGGGTACATGGGCACGTTCAAAATGCCCGTCTGCAATAGCGCAAACTCCAGCACGACCCAGGCCGGCGACGTCTGATACACCACGGTGGCCACCTTGTCGCCAGGCTTCAGACCGAGCTCCAACAGCCCGCGACTGGCCTCGTTGACCATCTGCACCATCTCGGCCGTAGAGTAGTAGCGCCATTCGCCGTTGCACTTGTGCCCAAAAGCGCGTTCTAAGGGGTGCTGCTCTAATTGCTCGTAGAGATACTCAAAAAGCCTTTTGCCCATGGTCGTATTTGAATGAGATGACAGAAAACGGGGCGAATATCGAGCGGCGGCCAAAACCCGCCAACACTATTTCCACGAAATTATGGTCGCCTTCTTTTTATTTGGAAATGAGCCCATTTTTCGCCATCTAAAAGCGGATCCGTTTGGGCGGAAGGCCCATCCGCCGAAATTTTTTTAAAAAAAATTTAACCACGGCTTGGTCAGATGTGTAATTTATCGGACATTTGTAGCCCATTCTGAAAGCATGCCCGTACTCCGCCTTTTCAGGGCGGAAGATGCTTAATCCCCCCCTTATCGGGCGATACAGTAAAGCAGTCTGGAATAGCCCCAATATCATCTCGCGGCGTTTTCCATCAACGGATGGCCGACCGCTGCGCGCCCGCCAGATGAACCGACCGCCTCTCCATTATCGGAGGCGCGCACCCTTGTGGGAAAACAGCAGGCAATTATGAATACGCAGCAGGCATCTCTTCGGCTTATTTTCAAAGGGCGTCTGGATTTTGGCAACGAACGCACCTTTGAGAAAGTGCAGCTCCACTGGCAGGGGCGCATGGAAAATTATTTCAAGACCAACCTCCTGTTCAAGATGGAGGATGTGCTGAAGGCGGAGACTTTCGCTCTGGTGATTCCCCAGCAGAAGCTGATGGGGCCGGAGAAGTCCTGGCGTATGACGGTGGAGCTGTTCCGCGAGTTGGCACAGTACGCCACGGTGGGCTACATAGCGGCCTGGTGTGTAGGTGACGACGGGGTACAGGAACAGACCTTCATCGAGCCGGTCTCCGATAAGGTCGCCGTGCAGGAGTATCTGCGCGGTCGGCAGCTGATTGGTGTGCCGGGCAAAGAAATGGAAGCGGCTCAGGCCCTCAGCCGTGCGATAGAAAAGTACGAAAAACACGCCTTAGCCTATGAGCGCCGCGGCTACGTAAACTATAAATTGGGCAACTATGACGACGCTCAGCACGACTTTGAGCGGAGCATTTCGTTCAATCCCCACCACCCCGATGCCTACTACGGGCGGGGCAAGCTGCGCATGCGCAAAAATGACTGGGCCGGTGCAGCCGAGGACTTCAGCCTGACGACCCAGCACTCCCTAGCCCTTCAGCCCATTCACTGGCTGGCTCGGTTGCGCAAGGCCGAATGCCTAGTGCATTTGAAAAAGTACGCCGAGGCCTGCAAAGAGCTGAACCTGTTCCTGAAGCGCAACTTCAGCGAGTCAGACCCCAATTTTTACCGCCTTCCGCGCGCATCCTATTTGCTGGGTAAAGCCTTGCTGGGCCTGAACGACCCCTCCAGCGCCATTGAGGCCTTTGACCGCGCCCTTTCGATGCCTGTGGGCGAAGACCAGCGCTCCCGCATGGAGTGCCTGCTGCATCGCGCCATTGCCAAGCATCAGATAGGCCGTCCTGAATATACGCTCGACCTGCGCGCCGCCGCTCAGATGGGTTCGGCAGAAGCCGCCCGTCTGCTCGATACGTGGCAGGCATAGCAGCATCCTGACGCCCCCGCGCGTTCTGGCGTCAGGCGCTCCGTTCCGATAGATGCCCACCTCGAAGGCATCCATGCCGGAAGGGCTGCCTATCTTTGCCCGATACTCATTCAGACACACACGCTTACAACGCTATGGAACAACGCGATAGCCTGATAGAGGTCGTCCGGACGCTATACCGCTGGCGCAAAACCATCCGAAACATCTGTCTGGCTGCTCTCCTTGTCAGCATAGGAGTCTCGCTATTGTTGGACAATTACTACGAGGCTAAGACCGTCTTCTATCCCACCAGCCCGCGCTTAGCCAACCCCGAACTGCTCTTCGGCTACACAGGGCAGGTAACCGACTACTTCGGCTCCGACCACGACCTGGACCGCTTAGCTGAAATCGCGCGCAGCCGCGAGGTGGAAGACTTCATGATTGAGCGCTTCCGGCTCTACGAACATTACGACATTGACTCCACGGCACGCGACGGCGAATACAAGGTGCGCAAACGCCTGCGCAAACACTATCAGGTACAGAAAAACAAAAACGACGCCTTAGAGCTCACCGTCGAGGACAAAGACCCGCGCTTAGCCGCCGAAATGGCGAATGCTGCCCGCGATAAAATCAATGAAATTGGCCAGCGCCTCAGCAAAGAAAGCCAGCGCCAGCTGTTGGCTGCCTACGAGAACAATATGAAGCGCAAACAGGCGGAACTGGAACGCTTAGCCGACAGCCTGCGCCGTGTGCAAGAGCAATACGGTATTTACGACGTAGGCACGCAAAGCGCCCAGATAGCCGGGCAACTTTCGACGGCAGAAATAGAAGTCATTCGCTACCGCGCCCGGCTCGAAGTACTGGAAAAAGACCCCAGTGTCCCGCGCGATACGCTCGCCTACATCCGCGCCAACCTCAAAGCCTACGAGCAACAACGCCAGCAGCTGCGCTCGCGCGAGGGCAATGCGGAGGTGCTGACCGTGGACCGCCTCAACGAGGCCGTGCCGCGCATTGCCACGCTGCAAGACATGCACTATCAGGCGCGCAAGCAGTTGACCTACGACATCGAACGCTACAACCAGATACTGTCCACCTATTCGACGGATATTCCGGCTTTGCTGGTTGTCGAAGCGGCCGAGCCGCCACCGGTCAAAAGCCGCCCCAGGCGCAGCCTGATTGTGCTGGCCAGCGTGCTGGGTGCTTTCTTTTTCACGGTATTGGCCGCGCTGGTAGCGGATGCTTATCGCGATGTGCGCTGGCAGGAGGTGCTGGCAGACGCTTAACCGATGGACGCCTTTGGTCAGACGCGCTCGCCGTTAGCGGCTCACCCGCACCGTTGGTTCGTATGGACCACGGGAGCTGTGTCGTTGGTCAGCGCAGCTGCCGCGGCGCTTTTAGAAACCTGGTGGCTATTGGCCGCCCCCGCAGTGGTGCTCCTGGGCTGGCTGGCAGCGACGGACTTCCGCCGGCTGTACTACCTCATGCTGGCAGCTATTCCCATCTCTACGGAAATAGACCTGCCCGGCGGACTGGGCACCGACCTGCCTTCGGAACCGCTCATGTGGATGCTGACGCTGGTTGCCGTCGTATGGCTGGCGCGCCATTGGCGCACGGTGGACAGGCGCTTTTTGCTGCATCCCATCACCTTAGCGCTGCTGGGGCATCTGGCCTGGATGACCCTTACCTGCCTGACCACCACTTACCCGGTGGTATCGCTCAAATACGGGTTGGCCAAGGGCTGGTACGTCATTGTCTTTTTCTTCCTGGCCGGCCATATTTTTCAAAAAGAGCACGACGTCCGCCAGCTGATGTGGTGGTTTTTTGGGCCGCTGGCGCTCACGGTGGTGGTCATCCTGACACGCCACGCCGGCAAAGGGTTCTCGTTCGAGGAAGTCAATTACGTGATGGGGCCATTTTACCGCAATCACGTGGCCTATGCCTGCATTCAGGCGGTTTTCCTGCCGTTTGTCTGGTTGGGCTTGCGGCGCTATCGGCGCTATTCGCGTCCGTGGTGGGTTTTAGCAACAGGCGTGGTTTTGCTGTTGGTCGGCATCAACTTCGCTTACACGCGCGCTGCCTATGTGGCCCTGATAGCCGCCGTCGGGCTGTACGCATTGGTGCGCTTGCGCGCCGTGCAGGTGGCCCTGCTCGTTGCAGCCATTGCCCTGACGGCCTTTATCGCTTTAGTTACGTATCGGGACAACTGGCTGCTCTTTGCTCCCAACTACGAACGCACCATCACGCACAAGCGCTTCGACAACCTGCTGGAGGCTACCACCCGCTTAGAGGATATCTCCGTCATGGAGCGCGTCTATCGGTGGGTAGCTGCTGCCTACATGATTCGGGAGCGCCCGCTCATGGGCTTCGGGCCGGGCACTTTTTACTTCAACTACCAGAACTACACCGTTACCCGCTTCCGCACCTACGTCAGCCACAACCCTGAGCGCTCCGGCATTCACAATTACTACCTCATGGTGGCCGTAGAGCAAGGGCTGCCCGGCCTGGCGTTCTTTCTGCTCTTCTTCGTGCTCGTCCTCCTGTGGGGCCAGCGCGCCTACCACCGCCTGCGCGATGCCGGCCAGCGCTACATCGTCATGGCCGCGCTGCTCAGCTTCGCCGTCGCTGGCCTGCTCATGCTGATGAACGATTTTGTAGAAACCGATAAAATCGGCTCGCTCTTTTTCATCTGTGCAGCCTTAGTGGTCAATGGATCTTTACAGGCCTACCGACCCCCCGGAACATCTGCGTAGCCAGTGCCGGGGGGCAACCGCTTTCGGCGTCGTCTTCTGCGCGCCTTCAAAGGCGCGCAGAAGACACCGACACCCGCGCAGGTGCTGAAGAGCCGCCGTTTTTTAGAAGATATGCCCGAACCCAAAGAAGAACTGCCCGCCTTCGCGGCTGTGGCCATAGTCTAAGCGCAAGATGGTGGACAGGTTCCAGCCAATGCGCGCGCCCACGCCCGGAGCGCCGCGCCACTGGCGGAGGTTCATGTCGCGGGGGCTATCCCATACGCTGCCAAAGTCGTAGAAAGGCATAAGACTCAAGGAGATGTGCTGCCGCAGTACGCGAAAGTCGTAGAAGCGGGCGCGCAGTTCTAAGTTCACTAAAGCAATAGTGGGAGCCAGGAAGCGCGCCTCGCGGTAGCCGCGCACCGAGCGCGCCCCGCCCAGCACGAGGATGCCGCCTGCTTCGGCCTGGCTGGACAGGTCCCACATCTCGATGAAGTTGATGTTGGAGCCGAAGATGTGCCCCACGGCAGCCATGCCGGCAAAGGTCAGGCGGCTGCGCTTGTCGCGCCATTGAGCCAGCGTGTGGATGTACTGCGCCTGCACCATCAATTTATTGAAGTTAAAATCGGAGCCAAACCACGGCGCCGAATACTCGTGGGAGTACTGCAGGAACACACCGCGCGAGGGGTCAGGCTCGAAGTCGCGCGTGTCGTAAATGAGTGCGCCGGCCAGCATGCTGGTGAACTTGTAGTCTTCGCTGTTGGTAAAGCCCGACAGGTTGAAGCGTTGCCAGGTGCCGTCGGCCCGTTGCTTGTCCACCAGCGTAGGGTTGTTGATGGCCTCCACGGCCTGCCCTTCGAGGGTGAACGCCTGCTCGGCTGGGCGCCCATTGTAAGAGGAAAACGAGGTGAACAGCGCCTCGTACCCGAACATCAGGCGCAGGCGCCCGCCCAGGAAAGTGCGTTCGCCCAGGATGTTGTACAGCCGTTCGCGCTGCTCCATGTGGTTGTAGTGGAAGTCTGTGTAGTATTGGCCGTCGGAGCCTTGTTCCGCCAGAGCGAGATTTTCTTCGTAGTCGGCCAGTTTGGCGAAGTCGCGCTCTACGCCGGTGCGCTTGTCGCGGAAGCGCAGCGGGCGGTTCATCGAGCGCCCGATGCCCCAGTACTGGGCCTGAGGGTCTTCCCAATGGACTAAGTCCGCTCTCAGGCGCCATTTGGAGTTGAAGATGTAGGGCGCATCGTAGTTGAGCGCATAGCGGAAGCGGCCGTTTTGAAAGATGAAAAACTCGGCATTCAGCCGGTGGCGGTAGGGCGTGTACTCGAAGAAAGGGTCATCCCTTTTGTTGTTGATGAACAGGTTAACATTGCCCCCGACGCCAAAGCCGCGAATGGGGTCAAATTCGAAGCGCGGCACGCCGGTAACGAAGACACCCTCCTTCTTTTCCGCAATCTCTTCTTCAGGCATTCGCTTCGAGGGGTCAATGTGGAAAGGGAGCGCGCGCACGACAGTGCTGTCGGCATTTTGCGCTTGAACGCACAAAGGGAGGACTGCCCCCCACAGGAGGAGAAGGACTTTTTTCATGGCAAAAGGCACTATTTAGAGGTGAAAGAATGCGGAGGCTACGCTGAAATAGATGAGCAGGCCCGTTACGTCCACAATCGTGGTAATGGCCGGGCTGGCTACCACGGCCGGGTCGCCGCCCAAACGGCGCGCAATCAGTGGTAATAGCGCACCGATGAGGGTGGCCGAGATGACTTGCAGCGACAGAGCAAAAGCAATGACGAAGGCAATCTTACTCAGGCTATACACGGCCGGTATTTCCGTTTCCCAGCTCAGGAAGAGCACCTTACCGTATGCCAACAGGCCCAACATGATGGCCAGCAAAAAGGCGACCTGAGCCTCTTTCCACACTACGGCCAGCCAGTTGCGCACGCTGACCTGGCCCAGCGCCATGGCGCGAATGACCACGGTAGCGGCCTGGCTACCCGTGTTACCGCCCGTGTCGGCCACCATGGGCATGTACAGCGCCAGGATGAGCAGCTGCGTCAGCGCGTTCTCGTAGCTGTGGATGATGATGCCCGAAACGATGCCCAGAGCCGCCAGCGATACTACCCAAAAAGAGCGCTTTTTGAAGTGCTGCCAGGCGCTGGTGTTCAGGTAGTCAAACTCGGCAGCCGCCTGAGTGATGCCCATGAATTTCTCCATGTCTTCGGTGTATTCGGCGCGCATGACGTCGAGGGCTTCGTCGTGCGTAACGATGCCCACCAGCTGGTCGTTGCGGTTGAGAATGGGCAGGGCTACCAGGTCGTATTTTTCAATCTTGCGCGCCACCTCTTCGCGGTCTTCGTCCACGTAAGCAAAGGCAAACTGCCGATGCATGGCCTGACTGACGAGCGTTTGCGGGTCGTTGATGATCAGGTCTTTTAGCGTGATGAACCCTTGCATCACCTGGTTGTTGTCGGTTACGTAGATGTAGTAAATCGTCCGCTTCGAGGGCGAGTCCTGGCGCACTTTGGCAATGGCCTCAGCACAGGTCATGTTTTCCTGCACCGTGGCAAAGTCTGTGCTCATGATGCCGCCCGCCGTATCAGGCGGATAGGCGCTCAGGGCGATCACGTCCTCGCGCACGGCCTTCGATAGGTAAGGCAGCAAGGCCGCCTGCTCTTGTTGTGTCAGATGCTGAAAAAGGTCGGCGCGGCTCTCTGAAGGCATCTGCTCGAAAATGAGCGCAAACCGCTTCTTGCTCAGCGATTGAAAGAGCAGCAGCTGGCGCTCGATGGGAAACTCCGCCACGATAAAGCCTTGCTGCTCCGGCTCGAAGAGGTCTAAAATACCGGGCAGTTCCAGATCGTCTAACCGCATGAGCAGCTCGCCCACCTCTACCACTGGCATCTGCTTCAGGGTGGGCACCAGCTCGATCACCTCTTCCGCCGTCAGCGCCCCGGTGGGCTTTGTCAGGACTTCTGCGCTCTTCATGTCTGTGAAAGTGAAATGTGAAAAATGAAACCTGAGAAAAAAAAGAAGGGGTGGGCAGAGGATTTATTCCTCACCCTTTCGCTGTTCGCTGACTTCCCAGCTGACTTCCATAACGCCGTATTCAAGCGTGAGAAGGCCGGCTAAGCGCTCCATTTCGGCGTCGTGCTTGCCGTCGGCCAGCACTTCGGCTTCAATGCGGGCGTAGGCCGGGTTGGTCTCTTCGCTGCTCTTGAGCGAGCGCAGCTGCAGATGCTCGTCGGGCTTAATCGTGTTGAGCAAAAGCACTCGGATGTGGTTTTCGACGTGCTCCTTGCACCGGATGTTGAAGTAGTAGTAGTACAGGCTGCTCTCCTCCTCACTGCGGAAAGAGCGGCGGCTCAGCCAGGTATTCAACGGGCGCAGGCCGATGTGGGCCAGCAACACAGCGAAGGCAACGGCGGTGGCCTGCATCCACAGCCCAGCGCCGGCTAATGTGCCTATGGACGCCGAGCACCAGATGGTGGCTGCCGTATTCAGGCCGGTGATGGTGCGCCCGGCTTTCATGATGACCCCCGCGCCCAGGAAGCCGATGCCCGTAACAATCTGACCCGCTACGCGCGTGGCGTCGCCCCGATAGACGCCGCCACCGTCGTCCATGTCGGTCAGGGTCAGCGACAACAGCACAAACGCTGCCGAACCGACCGATACCAGCGTGTTGGTCTTCAGCCCGGCGCTTTTCTGCCGATACTGGCGCTCCACGCCAACGAGCGCGCCCAGCAGGAAAGCCAGGCCTATGCGAAGCAAAAAAACAGCGAAGGTCATGGCAGTGTCGCGGTTGAACGGTGAACGATGGGTTTGCTCCAGCGCACGTTATGAACGGCACGCCGTTTTCCGGAAAAACCGCTGCGGTGCTCAGCAGCTCCTGGCGATTGTGCGTTTGTCATCGCCCTGAGGCTCCAGCGCAGCGGATTGGCTTTGCGGTGGAAAATACCGCCTTCAAATGCGCTGCAAAGGTCTGCCCATCCGGCCAAACGGGCCGTTAGAGCGCTGTTAGAATAGTATTAGAAAAACCTTAGAGGGCACTGGTGGTTGGGGGCAACTCTACCTCCACGACCGTTCCCTGGCCGGGGGTGGAGCGGAGGCGGATGTGGCCTCGGAGCAGTTCGATGATGCGCGCCGTCAATGGAAGGCCAATGCCGTGCCCTTGGGCCCCGCTGCTATTGGCGCCCCGGTAGAACGGCGTGAAGACGTGCGGCAAATCCTCGGGCGGTATGCCAATACCTTCGTCGGTAAACGAGAGATGTATGTGGCCTTTGTCGTGCCTTACCGACACGCGGCACTCGTGCGGCTGAGAGAATTTGCAGGCATTTTCGATGAGGTTGGCAAAAGCCACGCCCAGCAGATAGCTATTGCCGCGCACGGTGATGGCTTGTTCCTGTTCGAAGTTGCCTTCAAAATGAATGTCCACATGGTATTCGGGGTGGCGCTGTTGCACTTGCTGGCAGGCGTCGAGGAGAGCTTCGTCCACCCGAATGGGATTGAGTTGGATTTGCGCGGGGTCATAGCTGGCCTTGGCCAGGTCGAGCAGGCTGTTTGACAGGCGGGCCAGGCGGCGCGCGTCGGCTAAGGCATTTTGTTGGGCGCGCTGGTAGTCCGCTGGGCTTCGGTCTCGCCGGGCGGCCCATTCCAGTTCGGCGATGATGGCCGCCAGCGGTGTGCGCAGTTCGTGGCTGACGTTGGAGACGAACTGCTTTTGCGCCTCGAAGGAGCGCTCTAAGCGGTCGAGCAGCGCGTTGAAGGCGTCGGCCAGTTCGGCCAGTTCGTCGCGTTGCTGGCGGTCGCCTGCCCGCAGGCGCAGGTTCAGGTTGGTGGCCGAAATCAGGCGTGCGTTTTCCGCCATGCTCCGAATGGGCCGAAGGGCCCGCTCGGCAAAATAGCGCCCGCTAAACCACAGGATGACGACGCCCAACACCCACAAGGCAGCCAGGGTCTGGCCTAAGCGGTCCAACTTCGCATAGCCGTATTCGTCGTAGGCTGCTGCCGTCAGGGCATAGTCTTCGCCATGGAAGGCAAACTTCAGCCCTACGGCCTGCCATCGCCCCTGATAAAACTGCACCGGCTGGCCGCTCAGGATGCTGTCGAGCATGGCAGGCGTTTCCTTCACCTGGTCTATGTCCACGGCGTCGTGATAGAGCAACTGCCGCTGGCGGTCGTAGATGGCGACTTCCACTTCGCGGATGACCTTTCGGTTGCGGCGATAGATATCTTGCAAGGTTTGTGGCGCTACGCGCGCTTCAAAGAAGAGATTGGCTTTGGTGAGGGCCTCTTTTCGGAGCAGGGTGTAGAACTCCGCCTCGCGGCTTCGCGCGGCAGAATAGTAGGTTATACCGGCAAAGAGCGCCAGAATGGCCGTCGTGATGAGGGCAAACAGGAGGGTCAGTCGTGTCCGGATAGTCATTCGCTTTTCAGGATAAAGCCCATACCCGGTCGGGTGTGGATGAGTTTTTGGTCGAAGCCTTTATCCACCTTGTTGCGCAGGTAGTTGATGTACACATCTATAAAGTTGGTGCCCGTATCGAAGTGGATGCCCCAGACATTTTCGGCGATTTCAGCGCGGGTCAGTACGCGGTTGGGGTTCTTCAGAAAGTACTCCAAGAGTTTGAATTCTTTGGGTGTGAGGACGATTTCGCGGCCCTGGCGCTGGACGGTTCGGGTGTTGAGGTTCATGGTCAGATCGGCGAATGTCAGCAGCGCATCGTCCGGGTTGGGCCGTTCGGCGTAGCGGCGCAGCAAGGCGCGGATGCGCGCGACGAGTTCGCGCATTTCAAAGGGCTTCACCAGATAGTCGTCGGCGCCGGCGTCTAAGCCGCTGACCTTGTCGTCGGTAGTGCCTAAGGCCGTCAGCATCAGGATGGGCAGCCGGGGGCGCGCCTTTCGGATTTGCCGGCAGAGGCTCAGGCCGTCGAGGGTGGGCAGCATGACGTCCACGATGAGCAGGGCAAAGTCTTCCTGCAGGGCTATGTCTTTGCCCGTGAGGCCGTCGTGCGCCTGCGCTACGGAGAAGCCCTCTTCCTCCAGCCCGCGCCGGAGCAGAGCAGACATACGCGGGTCGTCTTCGATGATGAGGATGCGGTGCATAGTGTCGGGTGCGCAGCGGAGTGCATGGCACAAAAAAACGCTGCTCCAGCCAAATGCCGGAGCAGCGTTGCTTGCAAACGCATAGGGCGACAGCAGAGTCGGCCCTGACAGGCGTTTTAGTTGAACGTGTAGCGAATGCCCACCTGGAGGTTCCACACGTCGTTGATGGTGGCGCTCCAGTCGGTGGTGCGGCGCGTAGTGGGGTTGAGCAGCTGGCTGGCAACGCGGTAGACCGGCACGCCGTCCTGGCCGACGGTGCGGCTGACGAGCGGCACATTCGCCACCAGGCGCTGGCCAACGCCCCAGTTGGAGTTGATCAGGTTGCCCACGTTGAAGATGTCCACGCGGAACTGCAGCGCGTTGCGCTTGCCACCGACAGTGATGAAGAAGTCGCGCGAAACCGCCAGGTCGAAGCGGTGCAGCATCGGGCGCAGGCCGCCATTGCGCTCGGTGTACTGGCCGCGGCGGCTGCTCAGGTACTTGTCGTTGTTGATGTATTCCTCAAAGAAGGCTGCCTGTTGCTCGGGCGTGTAGGTTACGTTGTTGCTCGTAAATTGCTCAAAGCGCAGGTCGGAGGCATTTTCCGGTACGAAGAGCAGGTCGTTGCCCACTACGCCGTCGCCGTTCATATCGCCGGCGTAGGTATAGGAGAAGCGATTGGTCTGAATGCCTTCGTAGCCGATGGTGAACTGGGTGGAGCCGCCGCGCTTTTCGCCAAAGTTGGTGCGGTAGCTGAGCAGACCGATGAGGCGGTGCGGCACGTCGCGGTCGGCAAAGGCCAGATCCAAACGGTTGTTGCCGTTGATGGAGCGGGCGCTCGTCCAGGAGCCAATAGCGATGGAGCCGGCGCTCATCAGGTCGCGAGCGCGGCTGTACGTGTAAGCGAACATACCGTAGAGGCCTTTGCGCTCCGGATATTCCAGTTTGAAGGTGGCGCCGATATAGTCGCCTTCATTTGTGGTGGTCAGCACAGCTAAGCTCGACACATTGCTCACTACCCGCGTAACGGCGGGGAACTGCGCAGTGCCCCCTACCGGACCCGGGTAGCGCGGGCGCTGGTCGGGGCCAGCGAAGTTGCCGATAGCCGGCCTCGAGTTGGCGTTGTAGTACAGAACGGCGTTGATGTTCTTCGTGTAGATCAGTTCTGCCGTAGCCACCAAGTTGAGCGGCAGCTTCTGGTCAACGGCGAAGTTGGCTTTGAGCACCTGCGGGAAGCGATAGTCTTCGTCCGTGTAAGCAATCTCAAAGGTCGTCGGCAAGGTCGGTGTCTCCGGCGTGAAGCGGCGGATAACCTCTTCCGTGGGGAGCAATGGATAAGCGCGCGTATTGGTGTTCGATACGTCAATGAAGCCCGTCAGGATACCGTTGTTGCCGATCTGGTTCGACAACCACACATAGGGTGGGCGGCCGGTGAAGATACCCACACCACCTCGGATTTGCGTCGTCTTGCGGCCGGCTACGTCATAGTTGAAGCCCAGGCGCGGTTCCCAGAGGAGCTGAGGCTTGGGCAGCTGGCCCGTGTTCACTTTGAGCGGGTTGCCGTTCAGGTCCAGGAACGTCGAGTCTAAGACCGCCTGGTTGGTCAGCGCTTGCGGGCTGCTCAGCGTAATGTAGCTGCCGCGCACGCCTGCCGTCAGGGTGAGGTTGCCCAACGAAATCTGGTCTTGAGCGTACAGGTCAATCTTGTTGGCTTCGATCACCTGGAGCGGGTCGGCACCGCCCGGCAGCGCCGAGTAACGGAACTGGAAGCGACGCAGTGGTACGCTGTCGCCGCGCACAGCGCCGTAGAAGTCCTGCAAGGAGTTGAAGATGTACACCCCGTGCGAGCCCGGGAAGAAGAGGTTGTTCGACTTGAAACGCTCGTAGTTGGCACCCACCGTGAAGGCGTGCTTGCCGGCATAGATGGAAAGGTTGTTCGTCGCGTGGAAGGTACCGTAGTTCAGCTGGTTCTTCGGCGTGAAAGGATCAAAGCCTGCCGAGATGTACGTCTGGTTGTCCCTCAGGATATCTATCGTCGGGAAAATCTCACCGATGTAGGCGCGGTCTTCGTTTTGATAGTCGTAGCCGATGCTGAAAAGGTTCGACATGCGGTCGCCGAGCATCGAGTTCAACTCGGCCACAATCGAGCGGGTGTTGTCCTGAATGATGTAGCCCGAGTTTTGGTACGACATCGAGTTGATGTTTGTCGTGCGGTTGCCAAAGCCCAGGGAGGCACTGTTGCTGATGTTGATTTCCGCATCCGAGTCGTGGTGCGTGTAGCGCAGCATCAGTTTGTGGCGGTCGCTGAGGTTGAAGTCTAAGCGAGCCAGGAACTTGCGCGAGTCAGTGAGGTTGTTGTAGGCCTCGTAGGGGCCCGTTACATAGCCAAAGCGATCAAAAAGCACCTTGCTGACCGAGTCTAAGTCGCTCTTGAGCACGCGCGTTACCTGGCCGGGGTTGGTGCTACCGCTGGCTACCCACGGCGTAGCGGGTTCCGATTTGCCCACAACCTCACCGCTGAGGAAGAAGAAGACTTTGTTTTTGATGATGGGGCCGCCGACGCGAGCGCCGTAAATGTCCTCCGAAAACTGTGTGGAAACCACGTTCGTCTCGCGCGCTTTGTTGCCGTACATGTTGGCCGTGCGGCGGAAGCCATACACCGAACCCTGGAAGTCGTTGGTACCCGAACGCGTAACGGCGTTGATGCCGGCGCCCACAAAGCCCGTCTGACGTACGTCGAAAGGAGCCACATTGACCTGCACCTCTTCAATAGCGTCCAGGGAGATGGCCGTCGAACCCGTACGACCGCCAGCCTGCGCCTCGCTGCCCAGACCGAAGCCGTTGTTGAACACCGAACCGTCAATGGTGAAGTTGTTCAGACGCGCATCCTGAGCGCCAAACGAACGACCATCGCCATTGGGGTTGTACTTCGTTACCGAGCTGATGGCGCGGCTACCGATAGCCGGCACCGACGTAACCACGCGCTCCGAGAACGTCGAAGCAGCGCCCGTGCGCTCCGAAGAGAACAGGTCAGCGCGCTCAGCACGAACCGTTACCTCCTCCAAAGTAACGCCCGCGTCTTTCAGCTGGAAGTTTACGTTGGAGGCCACGCCTAAGTTCGTGTAAATGTTCTCTTGCGTGACCGGCTCAAAGCCCGTGTACGTGGCCGTAATCGTGAATGGGCCGCCCACGCGCACTGCGGGAAGCGTGTAACGACCAGAAGCGTTCGTAGTCGTGCCATAGCGCGTACCGGAGGGCACGTGCGTGGCCACCACCGTAACGCCAATAAGCGCTTCTCCACGGGTGTCCGTAACCGTACCCGTAATGGTAGAAGTAGTTACCTGTGCAAAAGCCGTCAGGCCGCCCAGCAGCAACGCCGCCAGTATCAGACCCTTACGCATCCACACAGCCATAGAATGGGTAAGCGTAGCAAAGTTCATACGATGAAAAAGTTTAGTGAACAGTTGTTGAAAACCGAGGGCGAAAGTATGGCTGCTATGTTAAATTGCGATTAAGTTTAATTGTGCGCCTGAAATGCCTGCCTTTTTCAAATATTCCAAATGACGACAAAAGCAGGCGCTCTGGCCGAATTAAATTTTGGAACGTTCGCCCCCGGCGCCGACGCAATCAGCGGCATTCATGCGGGCATTTGTAACCTGAATGGGCTTTTGCCTACTTTTGAGCCGTGTTTAATAACATTCACTAAATCTTTCCCAAGACATGAAAAAACACATCCTCATCCTGCTGAGCGCCTGGTGTTTGTCGTGGGCGGCCCATGCCCAGATCGTCCTGACCGAGATCATGTACAACCCGCCCGAAGCCGGCGTGGACTCGCTGGAGTATCTGGAATTTTACAACAACAGCTCCTCACCCGTCAACTTAGAAGGCTGGTACCTCTACGGCGTCAACTTCACGTTTCCTAATGTCGTGCTCAATCCCGGGCAGTACATCGTTACGTCCGTCAACGCCACGGCGCTGTTCAATCAGCTGGGTGTTACGTCGTTGCAGTGGGGCCCTAACAGCGCCCTGAGCAACACCGGAGAGCTCCTTCTGCTGCTCAACCCGGCCGCCGATACGGTCTGCCGCGTGCAGTACAGCAATGCGGCGCCCTGGCCCACTGAGGCGGCGGGCAACGGCGCTTCGCTTGTTTTGTGCAACCCCAACTCCGACCCCAGCCTGCCTGCCAGCTGGCGAGCGGCTACTACCTCTACAGGCGTCGTCATCAACGGCCGCACTATCTTCGCCAACCCGGGCGCACCCTCGCAGTGCCCCACCGGCGTAGCAGCCAATGACGACACCGCCGTGGCTCCCTCAGGCGAACCCACCATAATCAACATCCTGCAAAACGACATCCTGCCCGGTCAGGGTGGCTTTACGGTAACCATTGTCGCAGCCCCGCCACGCGGCTCGGTGGTAGTCAACCCCAACGGAACGCTCACCTATACCTCTAATACCGGATACTGCGGCCCCGATAGCCTGACCTACCGCGTCTGCCAGGGCAACGACTGCGCCCAGGCCAAAGTGCGTATCACGGTGCGCTGCTACCCGCCCTACGCCATCAAGCAAATCAACAAGGTCAATGCCAGCGGCATCGCCGACTCCATCGGCGTCTATTGCCAGCTGACCGCCACCGTCTATGGCGTCAACCTGCGCGGGACAACCGGCCTGCAGTTCGCCATGATTGACGACGACCACGACGGCATCACTGTCTTCAGCACCACCCGCAACTTCGGCTACACCGTCAAAGAAGGCGACCGCATCGCTGTCCGCGGCGCTATTGCCCAGTTCAACGGACTGCTGCAAATCTTCCCGGATACCATCATCCGGCTTTCCGTCAACAACCCGCTGCTGCAACCCATCGAGGTGATTAAGCCCAACGAAAACACCGAAAACAAACTCATCCGCATTCGGAAACTGCGCTACGTGGACATCAACCAGTGGTCGCCGGGTGTCGGCCCAGGCTTCAACGTCTTCATGGTCTCCGACAATCACCCCAACGACACCGTCCTGGTGCGCATTGACAACGACGTGGACCTGTACAATCAGGCCCCGCCGCCTGTGCCCTTCGACCTCACCGGTATTGGGTCTCAATTTGACCCCGACACACCCTA
Source organism: uncultured Saprospiraceae bacterium (assembly GCA_964646615.1). Classification (GTDB taxonomy): domain Bacteria; phylum Bacteroidota; class Bacteroidia; order Chitinophagales; family Saprospiraceae; genus M3007. The sequence goes on along the minus strand of CAZYEV010000065.1, from coordinate 43,505 downwards.
TGTGTCCGGGTACCAGATATTGCCGCGCTACATCCCTGACGTCAGCACCTTAGTAAGCAGCCGCGAAGCCGATTTCAGCCCGTGGGTGCGCATTATGCCCAACCCCGTAGCAGACGTGCTGCGCCTGCAGCTGACCGAGGCGTTCGACCAGATACGCCTCTTCTCTGCCGATGGTCGCCTGCTGACCGTCCTGTTCCAGCCCTATGGCGAAGTGACGCTGCCCGTTCAGACCCTGGCCCCCGGGACGTACCTCCTGCATTTTGAAAAAGACCAGCGCTACTGGACAACGCGCTTCATCAAGCAGTAACCCCGCGCGTTTCCACCGCAGCGCCTGCGCTCGCCCATGTTGGTGCGGCCCGCGCAGGCGCTGTTCTTTTTGGAAAACTACATTTGCCGCGCAAACCCACAACGCTTTGGGGTGTTATGAGCGCCTGACCACTTGGGCCTATCGTCAGGCACCGTATTTCTGGCCCATTCACCTGCAACACATCACCCTGCTCACGTTCCACCTTTTATTTTATCCTGTATGAAATACCGACTTTTCGGAAAATCCGGCCTGCGCGTTTCGGAGCTGTGCTTTGGCGTCATGACCTTCGGCACCGAATGGGGCTGGGGCGCTGATTATGAAGAAAGCAAGCGCATGTTCGATACCTACGCCGAAGCGGGCGGCAATTTCTTAGATACTGCCAACCGCTACACCGAGGGCACCAGCGAGCGCTGGCTGGGCGAATTCATCCGCAGCGACCGCCATCACTTCGTCGTGGCCACCAAGTACACCCTGCGCGACCGCATGGGCGACCCCAACTTCTGCGGCAATCACCGCAAAAACATGATGCGCTCGGTGGAAGAAAGCTTGCGCCGTCTCAACACCGAATTTGTGGACGTGCTGTGGGTACACGCCTGGGACGGCATCACGCCCACTGAAGAGGTTATGCGCGGATTAGACGACCTGGTGCGCAGCGGTAAAGTGCACTACATCGGCATCTCCGACACGCCCGCCTGGGTAGTCAGCCATGCCAACACCTTAGCCGAACTGCGCGGCTGGACGGCCTATGTGGGTCTGCAAATCGAATACTCGCTGCTCCAGCGCGCCCCCGAGCGCGACCTGCTGCCTATGGCCCGCCACTTCGGCATGGCCATCACGCCCTGGGGCGTCATCGGCGGCGGCGCCCTCACGGGCAAATACCTGCGAGGCGACAGCGGCCGCGTCTCCGAGACCAGCGCCCGCCGAAGCGAACGCGCCAACCGCATAGCCGCCGAAGTGGTGCGCGTGGCCGAACAACTCGGCGTACCGCCTGCCCAGGTGGCCATCAACTGGACTCGCCAACGCGACCCAAGCCTCAACATCATCCCCATCATCGGCGCCCGAAACGCCGAACAACTCCACGAATCGCTCGGATGCCTCCAATTCCAACTGCCCCCCGATGCCCTGAGCGCCTTAGACAACGTCAGCGCCATCGAACTGGGCTTCCCGCACGACTTCCTGGCCTCCGACAACATCAAGGACGTCGTCTTCGGAAACCAATACCACAACATCATCCGCTAAACCCAACGCTCTCACACGATTATGCCTTTCGATGAAATTGATAACCTGCCCATTACCTGGGACGACCACGAAGACATCGCCATGAAACTCTACGAACGCTTCGGCGACGACTTCGACGAAAGCAAAATCTACCGCATCCGCTTCACCGACTTGCTGGAGTGGATCCTGGAAATCCCCAACTTTGTGGGCAAACGCGAAGAATGCAACGAAAGCCATCTGGAGCAAATCCAGGCTAAATGGGTCTATGAATGGAGGGACAACAACTTGTAACGTTTACGGAGCCGGCGCTGCAGCCCACCGGCGCCAATACCGCCATCGAACTGGCCCACCTGTTCGATAAGTTCCGCGCTGTGCGCGCCTTTGCGCTCGATGTGGACGGCGTGCTGACCGACAACCGCGTGCACCTGACCGAAAGCGGCGAGCAACTCCGCGTGATGAATATCCGCGACGGCATGGGCATCCGCTTTGCCATCGAAAGCGGCTTTTCCTTTTGCGTCATTACCGGCGGCCGCTCGCTGGGGGTTACCAAACGGCTTAGCCTGCTGGGCATTGAGCACATTTACTCGGGCATTTCCAACAAGCTGCCCGTCTTCGAGCAGTTCTTGCAAATTTGCCAGCTCAAGCCTGCCGATGTCTGCTACATGGGCGACGACGTACTCGACTTGGAGGTGATGCGCAAGGTAGGTCTGGCCGCCTGCCCCGCCGATGCCGTGCCGGAAGTGCGCGCCATATCCGACTACATCTCGCCACTGACGGGCGGCGCCGGCTGTGTGCGCGACCTGATAGAAAAAGTGCTGAAGACCCAGGGAAAATGGCCGTTTTGACGCATTTGGCCTGGAGTGCACTTTTTTTCTAACTTTTTACGGCGCAGCCGCTCTAATGCCTGAACAAAACACCTGCGTGGGAGGTTAGTAGGCGCGTATTGCAGGCTAAAACCCACGTTATGAAAAAGAAGGTCGTCGTCATCGGAGCGGGCTTTGCCGGCCTATCGGCAGCATGCCATCTGGCTGCGGCGGGTTACGAGGTAACCGTTATTGAAAAAAACGAGACTCCTGGCGGTCGCGCGCGCCAGTTTGAAGCGCAGGGGTTCGTGTTCGACATGGGCCCGTCGTGGTACTGGATGCCCGATGTTTTTGAGCAGTTTTTTGGCCATTTTGGCAAAAAAGTGTCGGACTACTACGAGCTGGTGCGGCTCGACCCTTCTTACACCATTTATTTCGGCCCCAACGACCGCATGGATGTGCCGGCGCATATGGAGCAGCTGGAAGCGCTCTTCGAGCAAATGGAACCCGGCAGCGCCCGGCACTTGCGCGAATTCTTGGACGAAGCGGCCTACAAGTATCGCGTCGGCATGAATGAATTCGTGCACAAGCCCAGCCACAACATCTGGGAGTTTGCCGACGTGCGCATCCTGACCAGCTTGGTGCGCTTGCACATGTTCAGCTCGCTGGCGCATCACGTGCGCAAGCGCTTCCGCAACGAACGCCTGCGCCAACTGCTCGAGTTCCCAGTGCTCTTCCTCGGTGCCACCCCCGAAAAGACCCCCGCGCTGTACAGCCTGATGAACTACGCCGACCTGGTGCTGGGCACCTGGTATCCTATGGGCGGCATGCACAAAATCGTGGAAGGCATGGTCGCTCTGGCACGGGAACTCGGCGTTACCTTCCGCCTCAATTGCCCGGTGCGCCAGATTATCGTGCCCAACGGACGCGCCACCGGCGTCCTGACCGCCGACGGCGAAACCCTCTACGCCGATGCCATCGTGGGCGCCGCCGATTACCACCACATCGAAAGCCAGCTGCTCGCGCCCGAACTGCGCCAGTACGACGAACGCTACTGGCAAACGCGCACCATGGCGCCCTCCAGCCTGCTCTATTACGTGGGCGTCAACAAACGCCTGAAGAACCTGCTGCACCACAACCTGTTCTTCGATGAAGATTTCGGACGCCACGCCCGCGAAATTTACGAAACGCCCACCTGGCCCGAACGCCCCCTCTTCTACGCCAGCGCACCTTCCATTACCGACCCCTCGGTGGCGCCTCCAGGCTCCGAAAACCTCTTCCTGCTCATCCCCGTAGCGCCCGGCCTGCAGGATACGCCCGAAATCCGGCAGCGCTACTACGACATCGTCATGGAGCGGCTGGAACGCCACACCGGCCAATCCATTCGCGACGCCGTCGTATATTGCCGCTCGTTTGCTTATTCTGACTTCGTCAGCGAATACCATTCGTTCAAAGGCAACGCCTATGGCTTAGCCAACACGCTGTTGCAGACGGCTTTCCTCAAGCCCAAAATGCGCAGTGCTAAGGTGAAAAATCTCTTTTATGCCGGCCAACTTACGGTGCCTGGCCCCGGCGTTCCTCCTTCGCTCATCAGCGGACAGGTAGCCGCACTGGAAATCAAAAAAGCGCTCGTATGAATCACATCGAACTTTACAACACGACCTGCTCGGCGTGCAGCAGCCTCATCACGCGCCGCTATTCGACCTCGTTCTCGTTGGGCATACGGCTCTTCCACCCGCGCTTTCGGGGACCTATCTACGGCATCTATGGCTTCGTGCGCTTCGCCGACGAAATCGTGGATACCTTCCACCACTGCGACAAGGCAACGCTCCTGAGGCGCTTCCGGGAAGACACCTACCGCGCCATTGACGAGCGCATCAGCCTCAACCCCGTGCTGCATGCGTTCCAGGAAGTCGTGCACCGCTACGGCATCGAACGTGAACTCATTGACGCCTTCCTGAAAAGCATGGAAATGGACCTGCACAAAAACACCTACGATTCCGATGGCTATCAGGAATACATCTATGGCTCTGCCGAGGTCGTGGGCCTGATGTGCCTGCGCGTCTTCTGTGAAGGCGACGACGCCCGCTACCAGGCGCTCAAGGAACCCGCCCGACGTCTGGGCGCCGCCTTTCAGAAAATCAACTTCCTGCGCGACATCCGCAGCGACTACGACGAGCGCGGGCGCGTCTATTTCCCGGGCGTGGACTTTCAGCGCTTCGACAATGAAGCCAAACGCCGCATCGAAGCCGATATCCGGGCCGACTTCGATGCCGCCTTAGTGGGCATTCGCCAGCTGCCCAAAGGCGCGCGGCTGGGCGTCTATCTGGCTTACAAATATTACACCCAGCTGTTCGCCAAAATCGAGCGTGCTCCCGCACAGCGCATTGCGCAGGAGCGCTTCCGCGTGTCTGACCGCCGCAAAATGCTGCTGCTGTTCAGCTCAACGCTGCGGCATCAGCTCAACTTCTTGTAATACTCAACAGAAAAATCGGCCTCCGGGCGCGGCGGCTGCATGGGGAGCTTCTCTAAGGCTTCCACCATTGTCTTGGCGATGAAATAGTCGCGGTACCAACGGTCGTCCACCGGGCAGATGTGCCAGGGGATAGTGCTGTGGTTGATAGCGTACTCGTATGCTTCCATGAAGGCGTCCCAGTATTCGCGGTCTTTCCAGTCGTTGGGGTTGTGCTTCCAGTACTTTTCAGGGTCTTCTACGCGCTCTAAGAGTTGCTTTTTTTGCTCCTCCTTCGAGATGTGGAGGTAGAATTTGAAAATAAGCGTGTTGTTGTCGAAGGCCAGCAGCTCCTCGAAAGCATTGATGGCCCGCATGCGTTGTTCGACGCGCTTTTGGTCAATCCAGCCATGCACGCGCTGAACGAGGATGTCTTCGTAATGGCTGCGGTTAAAAATGGCGATCATGCCTCGACGCGGTGCCACCTTGTGCACGCGCCACAGGAAGTCGTGGGCCAATTCCTCTTCCGTGGGCTTTTTGAAGGCCGTCAGCGTCAGGCCCGTGATGCGGCAGGCGTCGAACACGCGGTGTACGGCCCCGTCTTTGCCGCTACCGTCCATGCCTTGCAGCACCACCAGGACGGAGTATTTGCCCTCGGCGTAGAGGCATTGCTGCAAGTCGCCTAAGCGTTTGACCAGCTTGCGCGTGTGGTGTTCAATGTCGTCCTTATCTAAGCCTTTGGGCGCGGTGGTGGGTATCTCGGAAAGGCGGATGTAGGGTCTGCTCATGGCCGTTTGCGTTGTGTGATGCTGATTTTGTTCCTCTGGTGTTGCCCACAGGCGCCGACAAAGGTATTCCATTGGTCTTTTAAGGGCACAAACAAGATGCGCCTCGCGAGCGCACGCTAATGGCGCGCCAGCAGGGCCGACGCCGCCAGCGCCAGTGCAACTTCGAAGAGCACCAGCACATGGATGTTTGCCCTTTGCAGGCCCCACACGGCGAGGGTAACCGCGATACAACACCCCACCAGCAGGGCCGACGCCTGCCCATGGGTAAAGCCTCTTCTCAGCAGCCAGTGGTGTGCATGGCCCCTATCGGCGCGCAAAGGCGAGCGCCCTCGCAACAGCCGAACGGCAAACACCCGCACCTCGTCGAAAAGCGGCACAAACAGGACGGCTATGGCCAGAGCTGGCCCTGCCGACATTCGCCAGGCGTGGCCTTCGGGTAATGCCCGATTGAAAGCCAGAAATTTCAGCGCCAACACCGCCGCCGTAGCCCCAAGGAACATAGAACCTGCATCGCCCATAAACACCCGCACGGGCGCTAGGGTATTGAAATACAAAAAAGCACACAGCGATCCGGCCAGTGCAACGGCCAGGAGCGCATAGCCCGGCTGCCCGACTCCATACATCCAGTTGCCAAAGGCCACGCACACCCACAGACCCAGGCCGCCCGCCAGGCCATGGATACCGTCCACAAGGTTAAAGGCATTGACAATGCCCACCACGCCGATGAGCGAGACCACCACTGCTACCGGTTCTGGCAAAGCACCGATGCCGGCAATGCCTTCCAGATGCTCCACGCGCACGCCGGCCCAGCCCACCAGCAGCACAGCCACTACCAACTGCCCCAACAGCTTGCGGCCGGGCGACAGCCGCAGCCAGTCGTCTAACCAGCCTACTGCGGCGATGAGCACCAACGACACTACCACTGGCGCCAGAAGGCGCACGCTATCCATACTCCAGAGCAGAAGGCTGGCCAGCGTGCCCACGACAAAGGCCAATCCGCCTACCAACGGCGCCGGCTCCAGATGCGCGCTGCGCTCATTAGGCACGTCGTAAAAACGCAGGCGCCTTGCCAGAGGAAGAAAGGCAAGAACAGCCACCACCGTAACGCCCAGCGCCGTAGCAAAAACCCAACCGAAGAGCTGCATATCGTCAGACCGGCACTCGCCGCCCGAGGCCGTAAAGGTAGGGCGAGACGCCCACAGCGCGGGCAAGATATTGCCCTAACCCGAGGCAATTACGATTACGGCCGCCCCATTGAACCGCGCAAGCATGGCCTTACATCACAGCGCAGTTTTCAGAAAATCCACCGTCTGCGCCATATCGGTGCTCAAAATGCGGTCTTCATCCAAGTGCGGCACGATGGCCCGATAGTGCGCGCGCAGCGCCTCAATGCGCTCCGAAGAGCGCATGGGCAGTCGGAAGTCGAGCGCCTGAAGGGCCACCATAAACTCGATGGCCAGCAGCCGCTCCGTGTTCTGAACGACCTGCATGGTCTTCACGCCAGCGTTGGCAGCCATGCTGACGTGGTCTTCCTGGCCGTTGCTGCTGACAATGCTGTCGGCCGAAGCGGGCATGCAGAGCGTCTTGTTCTGGCTGGCAATGGCCGCAGCGGTGTATTGGGCAATCATCAGCCCCGAATGCAGACCCGGCCGAGCCGTCAGAAAGAGGGGCAGCCCGCGCTGGCCGCTCAGGAGCTGGAAGATGCGGCGCTCAGCAATGCTGCCGATTTCCGACAGCGCCAGCGCCAGGAAATCCAAGGCCAGCGCAATGGGCTGCGCGTGGAAGTTACCGCCAGAGAGGATGGCATCGCTTTCTGGGAAGACATTGGGGTTGTCAGTAACGCTGTTGATTTCCGTGAGGACGACCTGCTCCACATAACGAAGTGCATCGCGGCTGGCCCCGTGCACCTGAGGTACACAACGGAAAGAATAGGGGTCTTGCACGTGCTCGCGGGGGATAGCAGCCAGAGGGCTGCCCTCCAACCAGCGGCGGATGTTTTCGGCAACGGTCCTTTGTCCGGCGTGTGGGCGGATGCGGTGCAGGCGCTCGTCTAACGGCGCATGCTGGCACAGAAATGCTTCATAGCCCAGCGCGGCATTCAAGTCGGCCAACTCCAGCAAGCGACGGCCTTCAAGGAGGCACCAGACCGCGTAGGCCGTCGAAAACTGCGTGCCGTTGAGCAGGGCCAGCGCCTCTTTGGCCTCAAAGTGAAGCGGCGCCCAACCCTGATGCGCCAGCACAGCACGGGCGGGTTGGCGCACGCCCTGCCACCACACCTCGCCCAGGCCAGCCAGCGGCAAACTCAGATGCGCCAGCGGCGCCAGGTCGCCCGATGCCCCCAACGAACCTTGCTCGGGCACCACAGGCAAAATATCGCGGTTAAAAAAGTCCAGCAGCCGCTCCACCACCTCCTGACGAACGGCCGAATGGCCGTAACTGAGACTCTTCACCTTGAGCAGCAGCATCAGCCGCACAATGTCGGGCGGTACCACATCGCCCATACCTGCCGCGTGCGAAAGCAGGAGGTTCCGCTGTAATTGGGCAATGTCTTCGTCCGAAATGCGCACATCGCACAGCGCCCCAAAGCCCGTGTTGACCCCGTAATAGCGGGCATCGCTGTTGGCTAATTTGCGCTTCAAATAGGCATAGCTGGCCTTAAGGCGACGCCGGCCCTCTTCTGAAAGCGTCAGCGGGCGGCAATGTCGGACGAGGTCTTCTAAGGCGTTCAGGTCTAAAGGCTCTGGACCAATCAGATACATAGCGGGCATCCTATTTTTAATGGGTTAAAGGCTGGGGCAAAGGTACGCCCCTGCAACCCGCTACCCGGAGCATCTGCTGGCAAAGGATGGTTCTTTGCCCTCCAACGCCAGCCCTTTAATCCTCCTTATGCAGATGCTTTTTCAGAAATTCTGATTTTATGAAGGGCTTTTCAGTGGCAATCTAAGCGCGCCTTGGGCACGGCAGACTCAAACAGGGAGAGGTCCAAATGCAGCCCGCGCCAGATGAGCCACAGCCCTACGGCAGCCAGGGCAATAGGCTGCAAGCGCCGCAAGCGTTGGCGCCAGGCGACCGACAGGGCGCTGCGGCTGCCCATGAGGAGGAATAGGAGTGGCGTCGTGCCTGCGCCGAACGCGGCCATGAACAGCGCGCCCTGCCAGCCCTCGGCGGTGCTGATGGCGCCGGCCAGCGCAGCATACACCAGGCCGCAGGGCAAAAGACCATTGAGCGCACCTACGGCTGCCGTCGCCGAAAAAGAGTTCACCTGGAGCAAAGCGCCGATGCGCTGCTGCACCCAGTGCGTCAGCCGATTGAGCAACGGCAAACGCAAAGCGCCGCGCTCGAGCACTACCGGAAAGAGTGCACCCGCTACCAGAAGGGCACCGCCCCCTACGGCCAGCACCTGCTGAAAGCCAGCAACGCTGATGCCCTTGCCCAACAAACCAAAAAACAGCCCTAAAGCCGCATAGACGGCGACACGCCCTAACTGATAAGCAGCAGCAGTGAGCCAGTCGGCCCGTTGGCTGCCGCGCGCCAACGGCAGGGCAAGCATTAGGGGGCCGCACATGCCAGCACAATGGATACTGCCAGCCAGCCCCAACACAAAGGCCGTCCACACCAGTACGCTCATCGCACGACGACGAGTTCGTGGAAGTAAGGCGTGCCGTCGGCTCCCTGCCAGTCGGCCTCCAAATGCCACCGACCGGGCGCGAAGTCGGCCGCCGGAATTTCCATAATCCCCTGTTCATTGGTCTCGATGTCGAGCCAGCGGTCGTCGCGCGTGGTGGCAGCGCGGAAACACTTTATCTTGCCCGTGGGCTTGCCTGCCTGGGTGGGAAACAGCAGCACAAAAGCGCCTTTAGGGCTGTCGTAGCGCGCCACCACAGGCGTGCGCAACGCGGCTGCATTTTGCTTCTTTTCCAAATGCGCCTGATAGTTCAGGTCGAGCTCGTAGTAGTTCTTGCTCACCAGCCCGGGGTCATGCGCACGCGAGCGGAAAACCATGATGAGCATCGTGATCACAAAAGCGCTGTAAAACAACGCAATGCCGGTACCCCAATGAAACTTCATAAGACTGCGCTTTTTTGAATGGACTATTAGACAGAGAGAAGGCGGAGCCTCATTGGGCAGCTTTAATTGCGGCCCGGCCCCATGAAGGCGGTTTTCACCTGGTCAATTTTTTTGCCTTCCGACCACACTTCAATGACGATGGGGGTTTTGCGGCCCTCGAGTTGCGTCTTTTCCAATTCGACGAAAAAGGCCCCCTTGTATGTCTGGCCTTTGAGCAATTGCCCGACGGGCTGACCGACCATCTGGATGTTACCTTCGGGCGATGCTAAGCGGAGTTCGACGGGCAGGTCTCGGTTGGCTTTGTTGATGAGGGTGAAGGTGTAGAGGTTGGTCAGGTGGGTCGCGTCTTTTTCCTGATACGTCTGCCCGGGCGAGCGCAGGATGATGGCTTCTACTAAGCCGCGTCCGGTCAGCAGGGCGACGTCTAAGGCGATAAGCGCGATGAGCACGGCAGTGTAGCCGATAACGCGCGGAGTGAAAATGCGGCGGTGCGAGGTTTCAATGCCCGTCATGGAGTCGTAGCGGATAAGGCCGCGTGGGCGTCCGATTTTGTCCATCACCTGGTCGCAGGCGTCAATGCAGGCCGTGCAGTTGGTGCATTCCAGCTGGGTGCCGTTTCGGATGTCAATACCGGTAGGGCACACGGCCACGCACAGGTTGCAGTCAATGCAATCGCCGGCCGTGCGGGCGGGCGCCGTGCCGCCGTTGACGACGGTCTGAATTTGCTGCACCGGGTTTTGCTGGGCGGCCTCTTTGTTTTTGCGCAACTTGGCGCGCGGCTCACCGCGCACATAGTCGTAAGCAACAACGATGGTGTCTTTGACCAGAAGCACTCCCTGCAGGCGTCCGTAAGGGCAAATGGTCGTGCACACCTGCTCGCGCAAACGCGCAAAAACGAAGTAAAACACTCCCGAAAAGACCAGCATGCCCAAAAAGCCTCCCCAGTTTTTGGAGATAGGCTCGCTAATAATGCGCAGCACCTGGTCCATGCCGATGATGTAGGCCAGGAAGTAGTTGGACACCACCACCGCTATGGCGAAAAAGATGCCGTGCTTGAGGGCTTTCTTCCGGATTTTTTCCGATGTCCAGGGGGCCTTATCCAGGCGACGCTGCTCGCCGGCATCCCCTTCTATCCAATACTCGATGCGGCGGAAAATCATTTCCATGAACACCGTCTGCGGGCATACCCAGCCGCAGAACAGGCGCCCATAGACCACCGTAAACAAGATGATGAACACCAGAAAGGTGAGCATCACCAGCACAAAAAGGTGAAAATCCTGCGGGCTGAACACCATGCCGAAGAGCACAAACTTGCGCTCCAATACATTGAGTAACAGAAACTGCTCACCGCCCACCTTAATGAATGGCATCACTAAGAAAAGGGCCACAAAAACCGCCGTTACCCATTTGCGGGCGTTGTAGTACCGCCCCTGTGGCTGCTTGGGGTAAATCCATATCCGCTTGCCTTGCGCATCTACCGTGGCAATCGCGTCGCGGAAGCTTTCCGTATCCTCTGTGAGGGTATCTGGCTGGAGGTTTTTAGTGTCGGTCATGGCTGAGCCTGTTTTATGTAGAATGGCTATCCAACGCTGGCGCCTGGCCGGGAAGATGCATCGGCTCCCCGGCCAGGCAGCCAGGCATTAGTTGATACTTCCGGTGCTTGGGCTGGTTTCACTGGTAGCTTCCTTCGGCTCCTCTTTCCACAGCTCACCCTGCGGCTCCTTGCCGTTGGGCGGGTTGGTGCCGTGAAGCGTCAGAATATAAGAAGCCACCTTTTGCATGTCGGACGGCGTCAGCTGGCTTTGCCACGAGATCATGCCTTTTTCGGGCACGCCGTACTTGACGACTTTGAACACGTTCTTGATGCCTCCACCGTGAAGCCAGTAGTCGTCCGTCAGGTTGGGGCCCACACCGCCTTCGCCCAGCTGGCCGTGGCAGGCAGCGCAGAGGTTTTTGAAAATCAGCTCGCCTTCGGCTAAAGCAGCGCTTTCGGTGAGGGCCACCACACTGCTCTCGTCCACGGCATTCGCCGCACCCGCCATAGCAACAGCGATTTCTTTCTTCGCCCGCTCTACCTCCTGGTTATACTCATCTATAGACGACGGGCCGCCGCCGCCCCAGTGGTAATAGAACATGTAAATGGCCGACCACACCACGGTGATGATGAACAGGTTGACCCACCACGGCGGCAGGCGGTTGTCCAGCTCGCGAATACCGTCGTACTCGTGGTGGAACATAATCTCGGCCTCGCGCTCAATAGGTACAGGGTCTTCCCAGTACTTCTTGCGCATGCGCGTCCAGAAGCTTTCCTGAACCTTAGCCGCTACTGCCTCGGCAGCCTCTTTCGGCAGGGTAACGCCCGCTTTGGCGGCCTCCAATTCCAGCACGCGCTTGTACAGGAACTGGTTCACGCGCACCACGTAAATCATGGCCACAATGAAGAGTATCGCCGCCGTAGCCACCAGCACCATCGTCATGATGTTGGGAAACAGCGCTTGCCCCGGCGTAGCAGCGGCGCTTTCTACAGCCTGACTCCAGCCGTGCTCGGCAAGGGCCATCAATATCAAGAGCAGGATATTGCGAACGGGTTTCATGTTGATGTACATTTTATGATAAAGTCAGCGATCGTTTTTGAAAAAATCAGTCCTCCAACGGAATGCGGGCTTTGGCCTCCCACGTGCTTTTCTTCGTGAAAAATACGCGGAACAAAACGACGCAAAAAACGCCGAAGAAGATCAGCAGAGCGGTGATGCCAAACCAGTTGACATCCTCGACCGATTGAAGCAGGTATTTGTACATGGCGACAATGTGGAAGAAAAATGTGGACAAATGGGCCGAGCCGGGCGCGGCCGAGCCGCACCCGGCAGGCATTTATGGTTACTGCTCCTCGCTCTTCACTTTGATGTCGGTGCCTAAGCGCTGCAAGTACGCGATGAGTGCAACAATTTCTTTCTTTTCCAAGCCCTCTTCCTTGACGCCCTCTGAGCGCAATTTGGCGGCAATTTGCCGGGCCTGCGCTTCGGCGTCGGCGATGGCGCGTTTCTCAAAGCCCTTCGGATAGGGCGTGCCCAGTGCGCGCAAGGTGGCGATTTTCGCCGGCAGCTGGCTCAGGTCTAATTCGTTGTCGGCTAAGAACGGGTATTGCGGCATGATGGAGCCCGGCGACATGGTGCGCGGGTCAATCATGTGGTCGTAGTGCCAGCGATCGGGGTACTTGCCGCCCTCGCGGTGCAGATCCGGGCCCGTGCGCTTGCTGCCCCACAGGAACGGACGGTCGTAGATGTATTCGCCCGACTTGGAGTATTCGCCGTAGCGCTCCGTTTCACTGCGGAACGGACGGATCATCTGCGAATGGCAGCCCACGCAACCCTCGCGGATGTAGATGTCGCGGCCCTCCAATTCTAACGGTGTGTAAGGCTTAACCGTGGAAATCTTCGGCACCTGGCTTTCGACAAAAACCATCGGAATGATCTGAACGATGCCGCCAATGGAAATCAGGATCGTGCTCCACAGCAACATTTGCATCGGACGGCCCTCAATCCATTTGTGCCAGTACTGACCTGCCGGCTCCACCAACGGCTGACGTGCGGGCGCTTCTGCCGCTTCGTTGGCCACAAAAGAACCCTGGGCAGCCGTCTTGTAGAGGTTGTACACACCAATGCACACACTCACAAAGAACAGCGTGCCGCCAAAGGCGCGGATGGCGTACATCGGCATGATCTGGAATACCGTATCTAAGAAGTTGCCCCACGCCAGCGTGCCAAATGGCGTGAACTCTTTCCACATCAGGCTCTGCGTCCAGCCCGACCAGTACATCGGTATGGCATAGAACACGATGCCCAGCGTGCCCATCCAGAAGTGGACGTTGGCCAGTTTGACCGAGTACAGTTGCGTCTTGTACATGCGCGGCCACAGCCAGTACAGCACGCCGAAAGTCAGGAAGCCGTTCCAGCCCAGCGCGCCCACGTGCACGTGCGCAATCGTCCAGTCGGTAAAGTGGCTGATGGCATTCACCGTCTTCACCGACAGCATCGGCCCTTCAAACGTAGCCATACCGTAAGCCGTAACGGCCACGACGAAGAACTTCAGCACCGGATCCTGGCGCACGCGGTCCCACGCGCCGCGCAGCGTCAGCAGGCCGTTGAGCATACCGCCCCACGACGGCGCAATCAGCATCACAGAAAACACCGTACCCAGCGACTGCACCCAGTCCGGCATTGCCGAGTACAACAGGTGGTGCGGACCCGCCCAGATGTAAATGAAAATCAGTGCCCAGAAGTGTATGATCGAAAGCCGATACGAATACACCGGACGATTGGCCGCCTTCGGCAGGAAGTAGTACATTACGCCCAGATAAGGCGTCGTCAGGAAAAACGCCACGGCGTTGTGGCCATACCACCACTGCACCAGGGCGTCCTGTACGCCTACAAACAGCGGATAGCTGCCCAACAGCGAGTAGGGCAATTCGAAGCTGCGCACAATGTGCAGCACCGCTACCGTTACCCACGTGGCAATGTAAAACCAGATGGCGACGTACAGGTGGTTTTCGCGGCGCTTCAGGATGGTGCCAAACATGTTGATACCGAACACCACCCACACCAGCGTGATGAGGATGTCAATCGGCCAGATCAACTCGGCGTACTCGCTGCTCGTCGTCAGACCCGCCGGCAGCGACACCGCCGCCAACAAGATAACCACCTGCCAGCCCCAGAAATGGATCCACGACAGCGTGTCGCTAAACATTCGGGTCTTCAGCAGGCGCTGCAGCGAGTAATAGACGCCCATAAAAATGCCGTTGCCGATAAAGGCAAAAATCACCGCATTGGTGTGCAGTGGGCGCAGGCGTCCGAATGACGTGTACGGAATACCGTACTGGCTCAAGTTTAGGTCGGGAAAAATGAGCTGAAAGGCCAGAATCAGCCCTACCAGCATACCGACCAGCGCGAAGACAAACGACGCGATGCCAAAGGCTCGCACAATCCGGTTGTCGTAATGGAATTGTTCAATGCGGCTCATAACCTTCAGGATATTCGTTGCGGATGTTCGTTTACGGATACTGTGACAGATTTCTCTTTCTCCTCTTCGGGTGAAGAGGCATTATCGCTGCGGGACTCGCCTTTTGGGTCAATCAGCTCATCGTCGAAAAGCATGCGCACCGCTGGGGTGTAATCGTCGTCGTATTGACCGGCGCGCATTGCCCAGAAATAGGCCATTAAAAAACCTGCGGCTACGGCTAAGCTGATGAGAATGAGGACGAAAATGACTTCCATAGCGATCTGACTCTCGAAATCGGGTGCAAGGTCGGCCTGGACGCCGTGGCGGTCGGATGACTGCCGTCAAAGCCGTGAATGACATTACTCAAAGCCGTGCCCCCAGGCTTTCACAGGATGCACAAACTGCCTGAAGTTCGGGTCAAGCCGTACCTTCGCCGCCGTTTCCAACCTGCATTCAAATCTCCGTTTTAGCATGAAAGAAGTCTTCATCGTTGCCGCCGTACGCACGCCGATAGGCAGTTTTGGCGGCTCGTTAGCCGGCGTCAGCGCCACGCAATTGGGCGCCGCCGCCATCAAGGGCGCCTTAGAAAAAGCGGGCGTACGCCCCGAATGGGTCAGCGAAGTGCTCATGGGCAACGTCGTCAGCGCCAACCTCGGCCAGGCCCCGGCCCGCCAGGCGGCCGTCTTTGCCGGCCTGCCGGCCAATGTGCCCTGCACCACTATAAATAAGGTGTGCGCTTCCGGCATGAAAGCCATCACCCTCGGCGCCCAGAGCATCATGCTGGGCCACAACGACATCGTCGTGGCCGGCGGCATGGAAAACATGTCCCAGATACCCTACTACATCCCTAATGCTCGGTGGGGCTACAAATACGGCCACGGCGAAATCATTGACGGCTTAGCCAAAGACGGCCTGACCGACGTCTACAACCAGAAGGCCATGGGTGTATGCGGCGATGCCACCGCAGCCAAATACGGCATCAGCCGCGAGGACCAGGATGCCTTCGCCATTGACTCCTACAAACGCGCTGCCGCCGCTGCCGAAGCCGGCTTCTTCAAAGAAGAAATCGTGCCTGTGGCCGTGCCCCAGCGCAAAGGCGACCCGATGCTCGTTACCGAAGACGAAGAGTACAAAAAGGTCAGCTTCGATAAAATCCCGTCGCTGCGCCCGGCCTTTACGCCCGATGGTACCGTGACGGCCGCCAACGCCAGCACCATCAACGACGGTGCCGCTGCTCTCATCCTGGCCAGCGCTAAAGCCGTGGACGAATACGGCCTGACGCCACTGGCCAAAATCCGCGGCTTCGCCGACGCCGAACAGGAGCCAGAGTGGTTCACCACTACCCCCACCCTAGCCGCGCCTAAAGCTATGCAAATGGCCGGCGTCGAAAAATCGGACATTGACTTCTTCGAGGTCAACGAAGCCTTCGCCGTCGTAGCCCTGGCCTTCGAGCGCCTGCTGGGCATTGCGCACGCGCAAACCAACGTCTTCGGCGGCGCCGTATCGCTGGGCCACCCCCTGGGCGCCTCCGGTGCGCGCATCGTAACCACGCTCAACAACGTTTTGCGCCAAAAAGACGCCACTTTAGGCTTGGCCGCCATCTGCAACGGCGGCGGCGGCGCTACGGCCATCGTCATCGAGCGCGTATAAGCCCACACACCTCAGGCACGCCGGGCTTTTTCTATAAAAAACCGAAAAGGCCCGGCAAATAAATTGTTTTTACGAAACAGGAAAAGCCCTCACCCCTACTTTTCACACTTCGTTACCCACACAGCACTATGGCCCTCATCCTTCCCTGCCGCGGCATGCAGCCGCAATTTGGCCAGAACTGCTTCCTGGCCGAAAACGCCACCATCATCGGCGATGTGGTCATGGGCGACGACTGCTCCGTGTGGTTTCAGGCCGTCGTGCGTGGCGACGTCAATTTCATCCGCATGGGCAACAAGGTCAACATCCAGGACGGCGCCATCCTGCACGGCACCTATCAGAAGTGCGGCACCACCATTGGCAACAACGTCAGCATCGGCCATCGCGCTATCGTGCACGGCTGCACCTTGCACGACAACGTCCTCGTAGGCATGGGTGCCATCATCATGGACCAGGCCGTAGTAGAGGAAAACTGCCTCATCGCCGCCGGCGCCGTCGTGCTGGAAAACACCATCTGCCAGGCCAACGGCGTCTATGCCGGCGTGCCCGCCCGGCGCGTCAAAGACCTCACGCCCGAACTCTTCCAGGGCCAGATCCAGCGCATCGCCAACAACTACGTGTTCTACGCCAGCTGGTTCCAGTAGCACCCCCGTAGCGCCCAAACTTGTTTGGGCGACTCATGGCATGAGGCGCTCGTTTCACCTCAAATCCTGGTAGTTCGGGCAGACTCTAATGCCAGGCATTTAGAAACTGATGTTACGCACGCTTATGCCCATAGGCGCTGGTGGAGCTTTTTCACCGCTGAGAGCAGCGCCAGCAAAAAACCTTTGCGGTTCTTCAATCTTTTGCCTCACAGCAGACTTACACAAGGTCAGTTAGCCAAGCCCATTAAGCCAAAAGCTGGTTGACATAATTTACCCTCCTCCGACTTGAGTATACGTGCGCCTTCATCAGGGAAGGGGCTTAGTTCCCTGTATCATACCATTTAGCTTGAGTGAAAAACAGTCCTCCCACTCTGCCTGTGCGCAACCGTCGCGCAACTGTCAAAAACGGGTGCATATCTTTATCGAGTCCAGACAATTTCGAGCCTGGCCACCCGTTAAGCCTTCAACTTCCCGCACATTTTTCCTGGTTTTGGGGAGAGAAAAATTCTTCCCTCAGAGGATACAAGCAGGAGCGACCGTGTGCTCGCTTCTCGAAGCAAGCCTGTATAATTCTTATGGCCGCCGGCCGGCGGGGCATAAGGTGTTTTTGAAACGGTAGAGGCAAAAGGTTCTCTATTCGGAGCGACTGACAGTTCTGAACGCTACCTCATTCAACAGCCCATGTTGCTCGACCAGCCTGCAACCATATCCTTATTCACCGATAATCTTCACGACATGATGCCAACCAGTGCTAAAATTTTCCTGAGCCGGCTGCGTCAAACCGTTGAGCAGTGCCTCGCCGATCCGGAACTTAACGTCGGGCACCTGACGCGCAAAATGTTTATGAGCCGCACCGATCTACACCGAAAAATCAAAGACACCACGGGCCTGTCCACCACTGCCTACGTGCGCCAGATGCGACTGGAGCGCGCGGCAAAACTGCTGCTCACATGCCCGGAGTGCTCCATTGAGCAAATTGCCCGGAAAACGGGCTTCAACGACTCCAGCTATTTTACCCGGCGCTTCAAGGAGGTCTTTGGCGTTTGCCCGGCCACTTACCGGCGCTGCCATGGTAATTTGGAACATATGTCTTAGTTTTTGGAACATATGTCCAATGGCCAAACCGATTTTTATTCGATAAATTTGTGCCCGTTACCCGTTTGTGAAACAGTCGCGCTGATGAAAGCGAGAGGGCTGACGTAAACGCCCGATGACTCGCTTTTGGGAAGGACGCCGAAGGCGTTTTCCGTTTTATACTTTTTTCATTGCAGGAAAATTGTTACTCATATTCCGGGCTGCTGTGCAGGCAGTTCAGGATGTTGAATTTTTCTTTATGATAGACGTCGCGCTCAACTGGATTCTTCAACAGGTCAATACCGACCTCGGTCAGGTCAGCCCGCCGGAGGTGGTGCTGGGAAATGTATCGGCAGTAGAGTCGGGCCAGGACAGCTCGACGCAAAACCTGACGAACGTGGGTATTGCTACGGTGGTCAACATCGAGCAGGAAGCGGCGCTGCGCAACCAGCCCTATCACCGCAAGGTGAACGGCGACGATGGGCTACCCAAGACGGTGGGGCAGCCACCCGAAGTGTTCATCAACGTCTATGTCCTGTTCAGCGCCAACAAAAACCAGTACGCAGAGTCTTTGCGCCTCGTTGGCGACATCATTGAGTTCTTTCAGGCGCGCCACGTTTTTGCCGATCCGGCGCTGAAAGCCGTGGGCATTGAAAAACTGATTTTCGACCTTCATTCCCTCAACTTCGAAGCCCTTAACCACCTATGGGGCATCAACGGCAGTAAGTACCTGCCCTCGGTGCTCTACAAAATGCGTCTGCTCATCATCCAGCGTCAGCAGCCACAGGACGCCAGCGTGGTTACAGGCATCGGCGCGACACCGCAACCGCTATGAGCACCATCCACTGGAAATACGACATCCTCTTCGCCCTGCGCGTCCTCCACCCATTGGAGCCGGACTTCTTCACCCTGCAGCCAACCGACGACGGCATACTGGCACTGCGCAACCACGGGCTACTGTTCAAACCCTACCCGTCGGCGGCAGTCGCCATTGCAGAAAAAAAGGTGCTAACCGACGGTACAAAAACGGTGCTTCGGAAGCTGAGTCGAGCACAAGCATTCACCTTTTTATTAAAAGCCAAAAACAAAGCGGCCCTGGGTGGCCTCAAGCCTTTCAACACTGCTACGCCCTCACTGCTGGGCCAACCCCAGACACTGTACTTCGACAACCTGAATGCCGCACTGACGCCCGACCAGGGATTGGTCAACGACAGCGGCGTGCTGACTCTGACATTTACAGCCGCTGCGCAACACCGGGCAGCTCGCCTGCCGGAGCGCTTCAACTACGCGCCGCCAGCGGGCGTGAATGCCGTACAGGTAACGCCGCGCCGCCCGGGGCCACCCCCAGCGCCCACTGTGTTCGACGCCTCCGACAAAAAGAAACTGCCCCTGCTCATCGAACTGTCCGCCGGCGTCTATCGCTTCGCACACGTTGGAGCGCCCGCCGGCGAACAATTAGCCATTGCCGACACCGCTTTGTTGTACGAAGATATCGTCGCCGTCATTCGCATTTTTAAAGACCAGAACACCAACTACGACGCCCTCATTCGCTACGACCTTCGATTTGAGCCGGCTTAGCGCAACCCACGCCTGAGTCATGCCCAATCATTGCCACCCTTTTGTTCATTCCATAAAAAACAACCACACCGTATGAACCTTGCAGATCTTAAGACTCCGGGAGTGTACGTGCACGAAGTTGCTCTGCTGCCGCCCTCGGTAGCGGGCGTAGAGACCAGCATCCCGGCGTTCATCGGCTACACGGAAAAGGCCGAAGAGAAAACGCCCGGCGATCTGGTGCTGAAGCCGCGCAAAATACGCTCGCTCCGGGAGTACGAAAGCCTCTTCGGGCGCGTCGCAGAAGTCGGCATCGAAGTAACCATCCACGACGCTACCGACGCCAGCGACGTGCTATTGCGCCGCACCCTCGCCGTGAGCGCGACACCTGCCAAACGCAACATGTACTACCACATGCAGATGTTCTTCGCCAACGGCGGCAGCACCTGCTACGTGGTATCCGTCGGAACGGGCAACCCGGCCGACGCGCCCACGACTGCCGACCTGGAAAAAGGCCTCGAGGAGGTGGAAAAACTGGATGAACCCACCCTGTTGGTCTTCCCCGACGCTACCGGCATTGCTTCGCAAAGCGCCATTTGCAACCTCTACAAAAAGGCGCTTAACCAGGCCGGCGAACTCAAGGACCGCTTCGTCGTCATGGACGTCAAGGACGTGGCGCAATTCCGCCAGCACATCGGCACGGAAAACCTCAAGTACGGCGCAGCTTACTACCCGGCGCTGCTGACACAACTGACCTACGTGTACGCCGACACCGACGTAAAAGTGGCCCACAAGGTCTCCAAAGATGGTGGCGCACCCACCGATGGCCCGCTGAAAGACAAGAAGTTAGGCTCGGCCGACATCCCCAACACCGGTGCACTGTACAACGCCATCAGGCAGGCCATCGCCGCCGAAGGCCCAACGCTGTACCCTGCCGCTGCCGTTACGGGCGCATACGCTGCTGTGGATGCCTCTCGCGGCGTGTGGAAGGCACCGGCCAACGTCAGCCTGGTCAACGTACTCGGCCCGGCTGTACTCATCAACGACCTGGAGCAGGCAGAACTGAACGTGGACGTCAACGGCGGCCATTCCATCAATGTTATCCGCAACATCACAGGCCGCGGCACCGTCATCTGGGGCGCGCGCACGCTGGCCGGCAACGACAACGAATGGCGCTACATCAACGTCCGTCGCTTCTTCAATTACGTCGAAGAGTCTGTCAAGAAGGCGACCTATCACTTCGTGTTCGAGCCAAACGACGCCAACACGTGGGTGAGCGTGCGCTCCATGATTGAAAACTTCCTCATCCTGCAATGGCGCGCCGGTGCACTCCAGGGGGCCAAGCCCGAACAGGCCTTCTTCGTGCGCGTAGGTCTGGGCCAGACGATGACCACCGACGACATCCTCAACGGACGCCTCATCGTCGAAATCGGCATGGCCGTCGTGCGACCCGCCGAATTCATCGTCCTGCGCTTCATGCACAAGCTGCCCGAGTAACACAGGCATTCACCAACAACATTAAACCAGGCCGAACAAGTTTGGCCGCTACTTAAAAGTTATGGCAGACTATCCTCTTCCCAAGTTTCACTTCATCGTTGAGTGGGGCGGCAACCGCGTTGGCTTCACTGAAGTTTCGGGCTTAGACGTCGAGACGGAAGTTATCGAATACCGCGAAGGCGCCAGCCCAGAATATCACAAGTTGAAGATGCCGGGCATGCAGAAGTACGGCAACATTACGCTCAAGCGCGGCACATTCCAGAGCGACAACCAGTTTTTTGAATGGTGGAACACCGTGCAGCTCAACACCATTGAGCGGCGCGACCTGACCATCAAGTTGCTTAATGAGAATCACGAGCCAGTAGTTACCTGGCAGGTCAAGAACGCCTGGCCCGTCAAGGTGCAGGGCACCGACCTGAAGGCCGACGGCAATGAAGTGGCCATCGAAACGCTGGAACTCGCACACGAAGGTCTTACCGTTCGCTTTGAATAACTCACCCTGCGCGTTTGCCCCTGTGGCGTTGGTCTGTTTGCGGGTCGGCGCCACAGGACGTGTCGCCTTGTCAACTGCAGTGCTATGCCGTATTATCCGCCTGTTGGCTTTCACTTTCGCGTCGAGTTTCAGGGCATTCCCGGGCTAAAGGCACAGGACGCTTTTTTTCAGGAAGTGAGCGGCCTGACGCGCGAGCTCGACACCGACACCGTCAAGTCGGGCGGTGAAAACCGCTTTGCTTATACGCTACCGGTGCGTGGTCGGTATCCCAATCTCGTGCTCAAGCGCGGGGTGTTCCTCGACACCGGCATCCTCAAGTGGGTGGACGACGCCATCCTGCATTTCGACATCAGGCCCGTAACAGTCGTCGTCAGCCTGCTCAACGAGCAACGGCAGCCGCTTCAGAGCTACCAGTGCGTCAACGCCTGGCCACAAAAGTGGTCGGTGGCTGACTTTAACGCCATGGAGAGCCGCATTTTCGTCGAGACCCTGGAGCTGTCCTATCATTTCTTCAATGTTCTGAAAGTATAAGCGCTATGCCCATAGAGATCAACGAGTTAGTTATCCGAACTGCTGTAGCCGACACAGGCGACTCTGCATCCTCTGCCTCGACGAATACGAGCGAGGCCTCCGCACAGGAGCGGGTATCTGTGGCTGCGCGCAAGGCTGCCGAGGCCGTACTGCGTCAGTTGAAACGCAAAAACGAACGCTAAGCCATGATTCCATCCAATCCGACGAGTGCTGCGGGCAGCAGCCTGGGTGCCGTTGTCAATCAGGCGCCTTTACCGGGCAAGCTGACCATCCTGCCCATTGTGCGCTTTAGTGCCATTCCCGTGCCGGTGCCTTTGCCGCCGTACGTAGCCATGTTCAACCCGGAGCACTGGGAAATTCAGGAGGGCGTGCGCTACCAGACCGCACAGCCCGCTGGCTCTGACGGCACGCCTACGCCCACATACGCCAACACGGAGCGGCGCAAGCTGTCGTTCGAACTGCTCATTGACGGTACCGGCGCCAGCGGCGAAAAGCGCGAGGTACTGGCCGACATTCTTTACCTCAAAAAAGTGGTGGGCTACAACGGCGACATCCACCGCCCCAACCGGCTCATCGTCATCTGGGGCACGCAGCTGTTCCAGGGTGTACTGGAAAACATGGGTGTGAAAATCACCCTCTTCCGGCCCAACGGCACGCCCCTGCGTGCTACGGTGTCCCTTTCCATCATCGAAGACATTGACCGAACAACTGGCCAACTGACCAGCGATCTGCGCTCCAGCGACCTGACGCACCTCTATCGTGTCCGCGTCAATGATCGCCTCGACCTGCTGTGCCATCAGGTGTACGACGACTCGCGTTTTTACATTGAAGTAGCACGCGCCAACCGGCTCACCACCTTCCGCGCTCCGCTGCCCGTGGGTAAAGAGCTGGTCTTTCCGCCTACCGAAAAGTAATGCCGCCCTATGCTTGGAAGTGCTCTGAATCAGCTCGCCCCGCCCCTCCCGCACGATACGGGTGCAGTGCGTTTTACCGTCAAGGTCAACGGGATGCCCATCCCCGACCGCATTGCAGTGGCGCGTATCGAGGTGGCGCACTGCGCCAATCGCATCCCGTGGGCCACCATTGCCATCCTGGACGGCGACCCGGCCAGCCAGACATTTGCTTCCAGTGACCTGGACACCCTGTCGCCCGGGCAAAGCATCGAAATCACTGCCGGCTATGGCGGTGCCAACCAGCAGCGCCTTTTCAAGGGCATTATCGTGCGCCATAGCATCCGCATTTTGCAAGACGAAGCGCCCTTCATCGAAGTAGAATGCAAGGACGAGGCCATACGCCTGACGGCCGGGCGCAAGAGCCGATATTTTTTTAACAAAAAAGACAGCGATATTTTAGAGGAACTACTGCGCGGCGTGGTAAAGGCGGAGGTCGAGTCCACGCGCGTGCGGCACCGCGAGATGGTGCAGTACAACGCCACGGACTGGGACTTTCTGCTCACGCGGGCCGAAGCCAACGGGATGCTGGTACTGGCGCATGCCGGCCGGGTGTTAGTCCAGCGACCTGACTTTTCGCAGGAGGCGCGTTTTGCCCTCACGTACGGCAGCAGCATTTACTAGTTTGAGGCAGAGATGGACGCACGCGACCAGTTTCCTCAAGCGGAGGTGAGCGTGTGGAGTCCGTCGGATCAGCAGGTTTTGCAGATGCGCGCTTCAGGCAGTGGCAGTGGTTTGCCGGGCGGCGTGCAGCCCAGCCTGCTATCAGCAGCGGCGACCAGTCTGGGCATTCACTTGCCTGGTCAGGCGCCCAACACCGACTATCAGCGGGTGATGGGCTGGAATGCCTATCCGCTCCGGCACGGCGGTGCATTCACCAGTGAAGAGTGCCAGGCCTGGGCCGAGGCGCAAGCGACCAAGAGCGCACTGGCGCGTAAGCGAGGACGAGTGAAGTTTCAAGGGGTGGCTGATGTGCTGCCGGGCCAGTGCCTGCAGATCAACGGCGTTGGTCAGCGGCACAGCGGCAAGGTATTCGTTACGGCCGTTACGCAGGAGATTGCCGAGGGCACGTGGTTTACCCACATCCAGTTTGGCTTGCCCATACAGTGGGTGGCGCAGGAGTTCGACGATCTGCACGAGCCGGCAGCAGGGGCCTTGGTGCCTGCCGTCGGTGGCCTGCAAGTCGGCGTCGTTACGCGCCTGGAAGGCGCTGCGGAGGCCCCCGATCGCGTGCAGGTACGCCTGCCCCTGGTAGAAGCCGGCGGCGACGGCGTGTGGGCGCGACTGGTTCAGCAGGACGCCGGCAACCAGCGCGGCGCCGTGTGGCGGCCCGAAATTGGCGACGAAGTCGTCGTCGGATTCCTCCAGGACGACCCGCGCCACCCCATCGTCATCGGCGCCCTGCATAGCGCGGCCAACCCGGCGCCCATACCGGCCAGCGACGATAACCCTGAAAAAGGCTGGATCACCCGCAGCGAACTGCGCTTCGTGTTCAACGACGAAAAAAAGAGCGTTACCCTCGAAACTCCCAACGGCAAGAAAATCACCGTAAGCGAAGACGCCGACAGTATTGAAATCGCAGACGAACACGACAACCGCATCACCATGAACCGCGACGGCATCGTCATCGAGTCGAGTCGAGACCTGACGCTCAAGGCCGCCGCCAACCTGAAGATCGAAGGCATGAACATCGAAGAAAAGGCCAACGCCTCGCTCAAAATGGAAGCCCAGGGGCGGGCCCAATTCAAAGCCACCGGAGATATGGAAATCGGAGCCACGTTTGTCCGAATAAATTAAAAAGAAAACTGGCCTCCGGCAGCGCCTCCACCATAATTCATTTTTCACCGCTCATCTATTTTTTTCTTTTCTTTCTATGCCACCCGCAGCGCGAACGAACGACATGCACATCTGCCCTTTGGTTAACCCTGGCGGCGCGCCACATGTGGGCGGCCCCGTGATGCCGCCGGGCGTACCTACCGTACTCATTGGCGGTATGCCTGCCGCTGTGGTGGGCGACCTGTGTACGTGTTCGGGGCCACCCGACTCCATCGTCCTGGGGTCGCAGACGGTTTTCATCGGCGGCAAACCAGCGGCGCGCATGGGCGACACCACTGCCCATGGCGGCCAGATTGTGGGCGGATGCCCTACCGTCCTTATCGGATAATCTTCACACAACGGAGGCTCGCCTTTGCTGCCCCCCACACTAACGACCAACAGCCAGAGCAGAAGCCTCATTTGCAACAGACACATGGAGAAAAAAACATTCCTCGGTATTGGCTGGGCTTTTCCGGTAGAATTTGACTACGCCTCGGGCACGGTGCGGCGTGTGTCGGAGATAGAAGACATTGCCCAAAGCCTGACCATTCTGCTGCGCACCCGCCCGGGCGAGCGCGTCATGCGGCCCGACTACGGATGCGCATTGGACGACCTGCTGTTCGAGCCGATTGACGAGGGCATGTTCACCTTCGTCAAGAACCTGATTACCAACGCCGTGCTTTATTACGAGCCGCGCATCACGTTACAAGAGGTCAACATTGCAACTGACCCGGCTATGATCCAGGAAGGGCGCGTGCGTATTGAAGTCAGCTTCGTCGTGCGCAGCACCAATGGGCGCTACAACTACGTGTACGACTACTACAAACGCGAGGCCAGCATCCAACCGCTACTATGAGCCAGATAAAAACCTGTCATCCGCTTCAGCACGCGGGCACGTCTCAAATCGCCCGTCTGGTGGCTGCCCTGCAGCCGGGTTATTTCCAGCTGGATGAGCGCAGCCTGCAGGACCTCATCGTCGCCACCCACCACTACGCCCAGGCACTACGCTTCTTCGACAACAACGACGAGCACCCTGCTGGCGCCTACTGGGACCGCTTCTGGGAGGTGGAAGTACTCACCTATCTGGCCGTTGTGGCTGCTAAAGACTCTGATGAGCTGCGCCGCCGCTATGACGAAGCCGATGAGGCACTGGAAAAATACCTGACGGCCCCTCCGCCCAAAAAAGGAAAAAAAGACCCGACTCACCCCCTGGCCGCCTACCTGCCGCTCATGGAGCTGCTGCGGAAAATGGCCTGGTCGCTCGAAGAAACCTACCAGAAGCTCGTCCAGATTAAACACCCGCTGCAAACGCGCCTGCTCAACAGCATCCGCCGCGACAACTGCTGCGATACCGATGAGTTGGAAAGCGCCCTGCGTAAACTCATCGCCTTCCACAAGGCTGCCACACCGCCGCCCGACAAACTGGCCTACACCCATTACGAAGGCTTCTTCTCCAACGACGAACGCTGGGGCCTGCGCAACCGCGCTGCCTTCGAGGCCATCCTGCCCAACGGCGCCGTTACGCGCGAAGCCCTGCGCGCCCTCTTTGCCACCTACTTCGACGCCTGGCTCCTCTTGAAGGCCGACGCCCAGACCGCCTTCGACGCCGAACTGGCCCACGCCGAACTACCCGAAGACGTCGCCGAGCGCGCCATGGAGCCCCACGTCGCTCTCTTCATCGCCTTCCTGCGCCTGTTCCGACACGCACAAGACAGCCTCAACGATCTGGGCAACAATCACTTAGACTACTATTACGACCACGTGCTCGGCCTGTGCCGACGCCCGGAAACGCCCGACGACGTGTGGCTCATCTTTGAACTGGCCCGCGACGCCGACCAGTTTCTGCTGCAAAAGGGCGACGTCTTCCTGGCTGGCAAAGACAAAAACGGCGCGCCTTTGCTCTTTGAAGCCATCGAAGACTGGGTGCTCCGCCAGGCAAGTGTGGCCGACCTTCGCAACACCTATATTGACTGTGCCTGCGGAAAAATTAACGCCAACCCTGACGTCAGCAAGGTCTATGAGGACCGCCTGGAAAAGCCTAACGAAACCGCCGCCCACTGGCGCGGCATGGGCGACGACAACGAGCTGCCCGACGGTCAGCTGGGCTGGGCCTTCTCCAGCCCCCAGCTCATCCTGCGCGAGGGCAAGCGGATCATTGACGTGAAAATGCACGTGCTGGCCCCGGCCAATGCCGACCTTTCCTGGATTGCCCAGCAAGACCTGCTTGGCGTGTGGCTCAGCACGGAAGAAGGCTGGATACGCCTGGAGCACCGCCCCGACCGCATCGCTACCGTTGACCCCGCAGCCCCTACGCCTGACGTGGAGCGCGGAGCATTCAACCTCTTCTTCGAAGACAACATCCTGCACCTGCGCATCGTGCTGGAGCGCGACGACCCACCCATCGAGGCCTTTGGCCCGGAGGCCGCCGCCAAAGCCGGCTTCGACACCCCCTGGCCGCTGCTGCGCGTACTCCTCAACCCCGAACGCCTGCTGAGCTGCCCGCCCAGCCCAACGCCCACCACCGCCGGCATCTACGAAACCCTGCGCCAGCTCCTCATCGGAACGGTGAGCATCGGGGTGAAGGCATCCGGCATCCGCGAAAAGCTCATCTTCCAAAACGACCAGGGCCTCTACGACGGCACGCAAAAAGTCTTCCCCTTTGGCCCCGCTCCCGAAGTGGGCCACAAATTCTATTTAGGCAGCACCGAAGCCTTCCAAAAAGCCCTCACCTGCCTTCGGGTCTGTTTCGACTGGATTGCTCCGCCCGAAAATTTTGAAAAATACTACGCCGCCTATCGGCACACTACGCTGGGGCCAAACAACCAGGTCGTTGCCCGGATCAACTTCCCTTCTCCGGCGCCCTACCTGAGAATTGACTTCATTGACCGCGCTGACGCACCAGAACCCAAACAATTGACGCGTTTTGGCAAACGACCGGACAACGGCCCCCTAAGCGGTACCGTCACGGACATGAACGGAGCGCCCATTAAGAGCATCGCTGTACAGCTGGTAGGCCCAAACGGCCTGGTAAGCGAAGTTCAAACAAACGTCGAAGGCCGATACGAATTCAAGAGCGTCCCTGTCGGCGCCGACCTGAGCATCCGGTTCATTGCTCCGCCCCAGAATGACTCAGACCCTGACCAATCGCCGCTGTACGAGTCCCTCGTGTGGCATGCCGAAAAAGACGCCCCCAGCGCTGTGCCCATTGGTGTAGGCGAGTTCGGCGTCATTAATGCCGTGCTGTTTCCCAAAAGCGTTGTCTTTGGCCAGTTCCAACAAATCGAAGGCGAGGTCGTGGACATCTACGGCAAGGCCGTGCCCAGTGGTGTCAACCTCTTGCTGGACGGCAAGGCGCTGGCCCTGGATACCTCCGGAAAATTTACCGCCTCGCTCAAAGGCAAACAGGAGCTCAGCATCAGCGTGGATGCCAACCAGTACCGGCAACCCGACTTATACGCGCTTCATCTGGACGACTTCACGCGCCTTCGGGTGGTGCTGGAGCCAGCAGAGTTTGCCGTCGAAGCGCCGGGGGCTGGTGCAATTGACCCGAATAAATCCGGCATCTCCGGCCAGATATTGACAAACACCAGTGCCACGCCTCGCAAGGGCGCCTATGCCGTGGCTCGGGGTACCGACCTGACCATTTCGGCCTTTGCCAGGGATGATGGCAAATACGATCTTCCGCTGCCTTCTACCAAGAGCTCGGTGCAATTCCTGCCCAATGCTTACGCCAACGCTATTCTCAACCCCACGGGCATGTCGCCGTTTCCGCCGCCGAAAGACAAAATAGACGCACATCTCGTCGCCATCAACCAGGTGGAAAAGGACTTTCACCAAGACGCTGTCTTCGTGCGTGTCCGAGACTACAAAGGCGACGCGGTATTTACCGGCCTTAAATTTGAGGTCGTCCGACCGGGGAGCTCCACAGTCAAAACACCGGTACTGGAAAGCGGCCAGTTCCGCCTGGACATTACCCGACCGGAGCGAGAATTTCGACTAAAGGTTTCCCTCCCCGGCTTTGAGGCACAAGAGTTTGCCATCGGCAGCTATTCCGAGTTTGAAGTGAAGCTCTTCCCCGCAGATGGCCACCGGGCATACGGCACTCCTCAGGCAGACATTATCAGCGGCAGCATTTACGACGCAGACGGCGCGCCATTGGCGGGCGTCAGCATCGAAGTAACGGGCATGCAGACACACACACCGCAGATCAGCAACAACACCTTTTCGTTGCCCAGCGCAGGCGTTTCCAGACTTGTTTTCAAAAAGCCGGGCTACAAGAATGTGGTAATCGCGAAGTCAAATTGGTCGAGCGGGCTGGATGTCGTTCTGTCGCCGGAGACGTCTGCTCCGGCAGTAAATGCCTCAAGCATATCGGGTGTGCTCAAACGCGCCAATACGCAGGCGGCTGCTGGCGTGCAGGTAACGCTGGAGGGCACTTTATCCGGCGGATACATCAAGTACGAGACCCAAACGAATGCGGATGGCGCTTTTTCCATAACTTCCTTAGGTGATGTTATCGTCAGAGGGCTGACGTTCTCGGAGGGTGATGTTTTTGTGGAAATGGGCACGCCGTCGGGAAGTACGCCTCTGCCGCCCTTCGCACGACAGGTAATCAAGAACCGCCCTGTAAACCCTTCTCTGCGCGGGAGAGTTCTGGATGCGCAGGGCAACCCTCTTCAGGGTGTTGCCGTCCGTCTGCAAGGTGCCTCGGGTGCTATTGTCGCTCAGACCCGAACCGATGCCTCGGGCGTCTATACCCTGAATGCCGCTTTGCAAGGCGCCTCGAACACGATCGAAATTTTGCACCCGGCTTATCAGCCGCTTTTGGTCAATGTCGAGCAGGGCTGTGCGATTTTGGACGTTCGCCTATTGCCTAAACCCGTCTTTTTCTTCGTCAACGGCAAGGTTACTGACGTGCTGGGCGCGCCCATATCCAAAGTGGCGGTGGCTGCCGTGGATGCCCAAGGCCATGCGACCGTAGAAACGCAAACCGACAACAAGGGAGCCTATACCCTTGCCCTGCCCTGGGATTTGGCCAAAGTCTTGCGCTTTCGGGCGCTGGCCGGCTTTGCCGAAAAAGTAGTTTTGATAGATGGCGAATACCCCAAGCCCGGGCTGAAATTCAGCAAGTCGGCGCTCGACATCATTTTGTTTTATCAAGAAATCAACTACGTCAGCCTGCTGGACGCAGCCTCGGCCATCAAGCGCTGTTTTGATGTGAACATCAACGCGCTCAACCTGGTGCGCGACGTGCGTACGCAGCACTTCGAGAAGTACAGCCCTACGCTCAAGCGCGGTTTTCTGGTGTTCCATCTGGCAGAGACGGACTTTTTGCACAAGGCCTACCCACAGGCGCTGGCGTACTACGCCCTTTCGGCACCCAAAGAGGCGCATCTGCTGAACCCGCCCTACACGCCGGCGGTCAACGGCATTTCCCTGGAATACTGCTCGGAGCAGGTCATCAGCGGCCCTGAAAACGACGGCATTGACCGCTTTTACCACCTGCTGCCCTTCAACGGGCACAAAGAAGTATCGCTGCGCGTGCCTGCACGACGGCTGGTTTATCCCTACAACCCGCACGACCAGCAAGATCCGAAGGCCGCTCCGGTAGCGCACGTGCCCTATGCCACGGGCAACCTGTACATTGGTCTGGACAAGCTCGTGCCCGGCAGCACACTGTCGTTGCTGGTCCGCATAGCGGCAGGCACAGAGCGCGACCCTGAAGCCTTGCCGCCGCGCATCGTGTGGTCGTGGTTAGGCCCTGACAACGAGTGGCAGCCCTTTGGCCCTGGCCAGGTACTGCGCGACGAGACGCGCGGCCTGACGCGCAGCGGTATGGTGCAGTTTGCCGTGCCCACGGCAGCGGTCAAGGGGACGACCATGCTGCCCGGCCAACGCTATTGGCTGCGCGCGGCAGCAGTGGAGGAAGCCGGCGCCAGGCGCCTGGCCGCGGCCCTGCCCTCGCTCATGGGCATTGACGCCCAAGCCGTCCGCGCCCGCTTTGCCAACCGCGATAACGACCTCAGCCACCTGGCCCTACCGCTGCCCGCCAACACCATTGGCGGCCTATTGGAAAGCCGCGCCGAAGTGCGCAAGGTAACCCAGCCACTGCCTTCCTCAGGCGGGCGCCTGCCCGAAACCCTGGGCACCGCCTTCCGCACGCGCGTCAGCGAACGCCTGCGCCACCGCGACCGCGCCGTAACGGCGTGGGACGTTGAGCATCTGCTGCTGGAACGCTACCCCGACGTCGCCGTAGCCCGCTGCATCCCGCACACGCGCTACCAACCCATAGTCGCAGCTGCCGAACTCGCCCCGGGCTACGTAACCGTGGCCGTTGTGCCCCGCCCCACCCTGCGCAACGAACCCTGGGAACAGCCGCGCTTCCCCAAGGCCGATCTGGACGATATGCGCGACTTCCTGGCCGCACGCGCCAACCTGTTCGTCGCCTACGGCTCGGGCGAAGACGCCTGCCTCCAGGTGCTCAACCCTCACTACGAACCGCTGGACATCGAAGTCAAAGTAAAATTCAAACCCCAATACAGCGACGAGGCCTTCTACCGGAAGAAACTTGCCGAAGCGCTGCGCGACCTCATCAGCCCCTGGCTCAACAACCCGGCTGTACCGCCCATGTTTGGCCGCAGCATCGCCCGCAGCAAAATCCTGCAGTTCATCGAAGGACGCTACTACGTGGACTACGTCTATATGGACAGCCTGCGCATCCGCCGCCTGCGCACAGATATTGCCGGCCAGATCCTCGACCCAGCGGGCAAGCCGCTCTCGGAAAAAGACCTGCTGACCCAGACGCCCGCCGTGGAATGGGTGGCCGAAAAGGCCTGCCCCACCAGCGCCCGCTCCATCTTCGCCGCCGGCCATATCGCCGTCAATGAGGCGCTACCCGATGTGGTGAAATGCCCGCCCATAGCCGAAAAGCCGCCCACCGACCAGCCCAACGGCACGAACCCGAACCCGCAAGTACGCCCCACCACAGCCGTCGCCGCTGCCGTCGCAACTACCAAACCCGCCGCCAAACCCGCGCGCCAAACCCGCACCTCCAAAACGAATAAGCCATGAGCAGCCTCAACGTCATACCCACCGCCCGGCCCGACCACCCCAGCCTCGATTACGACCTGCTGCGCAGCGAAGGTATCCGGCACCTGGAAAATCTGGCCACCGAACTGTGGACGGACTTCAACGCCCACGATCCGGGCATTACCCTGCTCGAAGTGCTCTGCTACGCCATCACCGACCTGGGCTACCGCTCGCGCAAACTTCACATCGGCGACCTGCTGGCCGGCGGAGAAGGCAAAACCTTCTTCGACGCCGACGAAGTGCTGCCCATGCCCCCCGTTACCGCCCGCGACTTCCGCAAACTGATGATAGACGTCAAGGGCGTGAAAAATGCGTGGATAGAAAAACATACCGACCCGACGCTTTTCACCGACAAAAACGGCCAGGCCCACGTCCTTTACCTGCCCGAAGGCCAGGTCATTCGGTTTAAAAAAATTGCCGTCCAAACGCCCGACGGACAGTGGCAACCCGACCCCAAGGCCCTGCTGGAGTTCCTTCAGCATTTTATCCAAAAACAAAAAAACGAAACGGATGACGACCACGCCAAGCGCCTGAAGGCGGCCTTCGAACAGACAGCCAAGTGGATAACGGAAGGCCTGACGGCTGAGTCGGCCAAAGCCAACCCGGCGCTGGCAGAGGCGCTGTTGTGCCGCTTCGGCTACGTGCCACTGGCCCAGGGGCCTGCGCCGGCGGACGCCGGCAAAGTGCTGCTGCTCAACGGTCTGGCGCGCATCGTACTCGACCTGGAAGATCACATAGACCCGGACAACCCGGTGCAGACGCAACCCGTGGTGACCCGTGTGATGGAGCGCCTGCAAGCCAACCGCTTTTTGTGCCACGACTATGTGGAGCCGCCCGTCATCGTGGGCAAAAAGCGCGTCGCCGTGTGCCTGCACATCGAGGTTGGCCCCAACGCCAAACCGTTGGATGCTGCCGTTGAGGCACTGTGGAGCATGGAGCAGCACCTGTCGCCCCGCCTGCGTTTCCGCACATACCGGCAGATGCGCGCCCGCGGCTACTGCAACGATGAAATCCTTAACGGCCCGCTGCTGATGCACGGCTTCCTGGACAACGCCGAAGTGGACGCCGCCCGCTTGCCCATCGAGGTGCGCCATTCCGACCTCATCAGCGCAGCCACGACCCACCCCGACGTGCTCTGCGTGCACGAACTGAAGGTGAAGGTGTATCCGGGCGAGGCATTTGAGGAAAAAACAGCCTACCCCATCTACAGCCCGCCCGAGCGCCCGCTGAAGGCCGTGCTCGATCTGTGTGCGTCGTGCATCTACGTGTCGCACAATGGCGTGCGCTGCGAGCTGTCGGAAAGCGCGCTCAAGGAAGCCCTCCGCCTGCGCCGCAAGCAAGCCCTGTGTATGGACGACCCCGGCGGCCCCGAAGCACCCTGCGGTACAGCGCCCGAAGGTTTGGGCGACTACCGCAGCCTGCAATACGACCTGCCGGAGGTCTATGGCGTGGGTCAGTACGGCCTCTCCGACGACGCTACCCCCTACCAGAAAGGCGTGTGCAAGCAATTGCAGGCCTTCCTGGCTCTGTTCGACCAGCTACTCGCCTCCTATCTGCTGCACTTAGAGCAGGTACGCGACCTGATGGCCGTGGAACAAGACCCCACAGCACCCACCTACTTCAGCGCCGACCTGAGCGCCGTGCCGGGCATGAGCGACATCCTGGACCCGGACCTGCTGGCGCAATTTGCCCCCGAAAGCGTCGCCACCCGGCACGACCGCCGCAATCGCCTGCTCGACCACCTACTGGCGCGCTTCGGCGAAGCATTTACCGAATACGCCCTCGGCCTGCTCTGCTCAGGCGACGACACTCCGGGCGAAGACTTTACCGAATACCTCCAGGCCAAAGCCCAATTTCTGCGCGAAGTGGCCACCCTGAGCGCCGACCGAGGCAAAGGCTACAACTATCGCCAAAAACCCGTGTGGAACACCGACAACGTCGCCGGCGTCAAAAAGCGCGTCCACCGCATCCTTGGCCTCAAAGGCCACTGGGGCAGCGGCTCCCTGCTCACCTCGCCGCCCTATCGCCTGGACATTCAAACCGTCTACAAAACCGGTGGCGCCGCGCAGTACCAGATTGCTTTCCGCGACCTGGGGGCCACCGCCAACCCCGACGACGACGCCAGCCTGATGCGCAGCAAGCGCTTCAACTCGCCTAAAATGGCCAAAGACCGCCGCGACCAGCTCTACTCCGACATCTGGCGCAAGGAGCTGTACAGCGTCGGCCCGCACCCCACCGAGACCGACCGTTTTGCTGTGCTCTTCAGCGTCAAAGGCACCGTCGAACTCTTCAGCCCGCCCGGCAGCGAACAGGAAGCACACGACCTGATGGAACACGTCCTGGCCTTAGTGGGCTTCGCCCCTGACGCCGAAAAAGAGGGCTTCCACGTCCTGGAGCACCTCCTGCTGCGGCCCAACGACCCGGCCGACAGCTTGCTGTGCCTGCCGCTCAACTGCGACCCGGAGCACCTCGTCGCCGACCCGTATTCCAACTGGGTAACGGTGGTGGCCCCCAACTGGCCACCGCGCTTCGCCAACGCCCGGTTCCGCATCCGCTTCGAGCAGCACTTCCGCCGCGAACTGCCCGCCGAAGACGCTGTCCGCTTCTGCTGGGTGGACAAAGAACAAATGCGCGCCTTCGAAGAACGCTACATGGCCTGGCTCGAAGCCAAGGCCGACTGTATGCCCGACGAATGCCATGTAACCGCTGCCGCTAACGCGCTCATCGAATGGCTCAACACGACACCCTGCTCCTGCTTGTGCCACCACTGCTGCCACACCGAAAGCGCCTGCGACGATTGTAAGGAATGCTAAAAGCGGTGTCGTTTCTGAGAAACGAAGAGGCGACACCGCCCTCAGCAGCCTCCTTTTTTCGAGATTTCACCACTTCGCAGGCCCGCAATAACACCTCGAAAAACGCCAGGATTGACCGCACCACTCAACTTCATTTGTCATGCCCGATAATGCTCGCTTCAGCGAACTTTTAGCCCAACTTCAGGAGTACGTCGAGCAACTCCGAACCCCTGGCGGCCCTTCGCCGCAGATGGTACTCCTGCGAGCCATCGGCGTCATCGCCGACCTGATGGCCCTCATTGAAACACCAACGCTCGGCATCGAAAACCTGCGGCAAGACCTCGACGCCCTTCGGAAAATCGCGCAGGCGCAAGGTGCTGACCTGGTGCTGACGCAGGAAAAAATCGCCGTGCTTGCTGACCAACTCGAGGAGCTGGCCCAAGCTATCGGCGAAAAAATAGACGCCAAGGCCGCCCAAAAGCTCATCGCCGACGGCCTCCAACCGCACCTGCAAACGCTGGAAATACTCGCCCAACGCATCGGTGCCTTGGAGCAAACCTTCGGCGAAACACCCCTGGCCGAAGCAGCCGCCCGTCAACTCATTGAAGAGACCCTCGGCCCTATCCGAAACGATATCCGGCAACTCCAGCAGTACAGCGATCCACGCATCGCCGACTTGCTCCAGCGCTTAGCCCTCATCGAAACCCAACTCGCCAACCCGGGTGGCCTCAACGAAGCCCAGGTGCTGCTCCTCATCACACGCGAACTGAGCCCCATCCAGCAAAACATTGCTACCCTCCACAGCGACCTCCAGCAGCAAATCCTCCAAAAACTGCCGCTCACCACCTTCGAATCCTTCAAAACCCACATCCAGTTTGCCTTAGACGGCAAAGCCGAACAAGCCGAATTAGACGGCCTGAAAACCGCCCTGAATGGCAAGGCTAACCAGAACGACCTCGACCATTTTAAAGCCCAAACCCAACAGCAATTAGACGGTAAAGCCAGCCAGACCGACCTCGCTGCCACCAACCAGGCATTAAACCAAAAAGCGGAGCAGACCGATCTGGACGATTTTAAAGCCCAAACCCAACAACAGCTAGATGGCAAAGCCAACCAGACCGACCTGGACGCCACCAATCAGGCAATAAGCCAAAAGGCCAATCAGACCGATCTGGAGGCCCTTAAGGATGAGGTTCAGAAAGCCTTGGAAGAAAAAGCGACCAAAACTGAGTTGGCGGAGTGCAAGGCAGAGATAACAGCAGCGTTGGAGAAAAAGGCGGACAAGACGACGGTAGAGGAAATTCTCCAGACGCTGGAGGGTCTGGACCTGGATTGCTGCGAAAATCCCAACGCTGCGGGCGCCCGGCTGGCGCGCATTGCGCTGCAAGGCTGGGGCATTGTGGGCGGCTTTGATGTTCGCTCTGACCAGAAGCATTACGTGCACATCACGCCGGGCGTTGGCGTTACGCCTCAAGGGGCGCTCGTCGTGGAGCCGCGCCAGGACAACACGGGCTTGGTCAGCAGCGGCGAATGTGACGAAGAGGACGTCATCAGCGGGGCGCTGGTGTTCTCGCACTATCGGCCTTTCACCTACGAGGGCGATTGCCCGCATTTTCAACACAACTTTGGCGATTGCCCTGTGTGGGAACTGCTACCGCCCGACGATAACCTGCCTGACGACGCCCTGCCGCTGACGCCCCAAAATCAGATAGAACAGGAACAGCCGTTCATCGCCGATAAAATCATCCTCCTGCTCCCCGACAGCGACAGGCGCCACTACCTGCTCATCCGGCGCGAAGATCTGCTCAAAAAGCTGTCGCTCAGCCATAAATGCAAACCCCAAAACCCCAACGCCGACTACATCTTCGAGGAAGAGTACAGCCCTGAGGACGACATCCTGTCGGATAAGGCGCTCTGGCTTTGCCTGCATCCGGCCTATGGGCTGCCCGAACTGTCGCTCTACCGCTTCGGCTTTTACCAGGACAAGGACTGTGCGCCGGAGGACTTAGACACAACGGATTTTCCCAAAATATGCCGCCTTGACGACCTGTACCAGACATGGAAACCCATCGTGGACGAAGCGCTCCAGCACCTGCACAAGACGCTGGGCCTGCTCATCGAGCGCTATCGGCCCATGCTGTTTCCGCTCTTCAGCGCACAGCCCTACCACCACAAGCGCAACCTGATGATGGAAAAATGGGTGCGCTTCGTGAAGTACAACGACGCGCTGCCCACTGGCGAAAAGGGCGTCAAGTACTACGCCCAATACTTTTACGATTGGGCGCGCGACCTGATGGCCGCCTACCACGAGCTGCGCGACGCCCTGGCGGAACTGATGAACGACCTGCGTCCGCTGACGCTGGAGATGCTCGAACTGGAGCGCTGCTTCTTCATGCTCGGCCCAGCCTACCACCCCACTGCCTGCTACGAACGCCCGCCGCTGCGCGACTACTTTCAGCAGCCACCCATCTTCAACGGCAACGCAGCCCGATTGGACGCCTGCAAGCTGTACTTCTGCCGCCTGTTCGCCATGATAGAGGGCTTCTACCTCGAAGGCTACCTGCCCAACGCCGACCCGCCCGGCTGGTGCAAGCCCGAAAAGGGCGATGAGGAAATCCCGGTAATGCCCGACTTCTCGCGCCTGCGCATCACGCCGGGCCGCAGCTACTTCTACCCGCTGAGCGAACAGTCCATACCGTTCTATTATCCGCTCAACGACAACCCCAAATCGCTTCAGCACTTCTGGAACTACCGTCGCTTCAAGACGCTGAGCACCGACCGCATCCTGTCATACCACGCTACGGATGCACCGCCCGACTTCCCGTCGTACTCGCGCCGACGCCCCGTGCTGCGACCGCTCTACTATTCGCTCGATGCCTACGACTTTTACCGCATCGAAGGGCTGATAGGCAAAAAAAGCACAACCATCTACTCCAGGCCGCCTGCAGGCTCCAACGAACTGCTGCCCGAGTTTCCGGTGTTCGAAGCGCTGGTCTTCTTAGTGCAGAAGCACAACCTGGACTTCGACGTCGTGCAAATACCTGTGGACGCCCTGCAAGACCTTCCCTGCCCCAAAGACGACTACAAGTACCTGTACGCCCTGGGCGACACCGATGACCCGCGCCTGCGCGCCTGGTCGTTTGGGCGGGCGCTGCTGGGGGCCGAGCATCTGGCCGGTGTGCCCAAAGGCGGCACGTTCATCCTCGTTACCGACACCGACGGGTGCGCTATTGCCGACTTCAGCCTGCCCTACCGATGCTGCAAGACAATGGCTGGATGGGCCGACAAAGCCTACTCGCCCCAACAGCCTGTGCCAACGCCCGTTCAGGAAATCGCTCCACTCGCGGCCGCAGCGCCCGCCCGAAAATCTGTCCGTAAGAAATGACGCACCGCATTCGACGCACGATAGTGGAAGTGGCCCTGCCCGAGGCCACACGCGCCGACGACCTGCCGCGCCGGGCTGCCCGCGTCTTTCAGGAAAAGGTGCTGCCACGCTTAGACGAACTGTTCAGCCGCCTGGCCCCCGAAGACCGCATCGTGCGCATCGAACGCTTAAACCTCGACCTCGGTACCCTCGACCCCGAACGCTGGGAAAGCGACTTTGCCGAAGCCTGCTTCCAACACTTCGAACACTCGCTCCAGTCGCTAACTACTCCCGTCACCTCACCCGACAAGACCGAAGGCGTACGCACGCTCGACCCATCCACCAACGCCGCCGAAACGCTCTTCCACTTTCTCCAAACGGGCACGCTGCCCTGGCACGCCACAGGCCGCCGTCTGCGCGACCTCGAAACTTTGCTGACCGAAGCCGGAGTACTCCCCCCCGAAACGCTGCAACGCATAGCCGACCTCCTGCGCCAAAAACCCGCCGCACTGCGCCGCTTCGTGTGGCAGTTCAGCGCTACCTTCGTGCAGCGCACCATGGAGCAGGCCCTCCGCTTGCCCGCTGGCTGGATGGCCCAAACGCTCGCGGAAATGCAACGTTTGCCTTCGGCCTCCGACACAGCCCCAACCGCCGAACGCATGCCGCCCATAGGTGCATTCTTGCTACGCCTGTGCCAGCACCTGCTGACCCTGCCCGCCGTAGAAGTGGCCACACCCTCGCCTCGGGATGCTGCCCGCCAGGCGGCCACTCCAGCGCCCGACCAGCGCTCGACCGCCAACGGCAACACTGCCCACCGCGAACGCGACCAGACGCCCATACCTCAAGAAACACCCGCCCGGGAACCGCACCCCCAATGCGCTGCCGAAGCACCGCCCACACTACCCGTCGAAAACGCCGGCGTCGTCCTGCTGGCCCCTTACCTGCCTGCCTTCTTCGACGCCCTGAACCTCATCGAAGACCGCATCTTCCGAAGCGACGACGACCAGCACCGCGCCGCACACCTTATCCACTTCTTAGCCACCGGCCAGCAGGGCACCGACGAACCCACCCTCCTGCTGCCCAAACTCCTCTGCGGCCTGCCCATAGACGAACCCATACCCGCCGACTTGCCGCTCACGAAAGCCGAAAAAGCCGAATGCCTCGACCTCCTACATGCCGCCATCGGCCACTGGAACGCACTGAAAAACACCAGCCCCGACGGCCTGCGCCAGGGCTTCCTCCAACGCCCCGGCAGCCTCAACGCCCAACCCGACGCCGACCAAACCCGCCTGCTGCGCATCGAACGCCGCGGGCAAGACCTCCTGCTCACTCGCCTGCCCTGGAGCTTCTCCGTCGTCCGGCTGCCGTGGATGAAGGTGGTGCTCAGGGTGGAATGGTGAACAAGCGCGGGAGTCGCCAGCTGGGAATACACCATTTTACGCAAGCACACACGACCACTTTATGCGAAGAGCACAATACACCACAACTCAGTCAGCAAATTCGGCAAAGTCGCAAGGAGTTTTTTTTATGCCCCAAAGGAGAGCGGTAAACCTTGTGCAACTTCAGAGAACAGAGACGCCGCCGCCGCGCCCTCAGGTGCCCTTACGTATTTTTTTGTTGCATGGAGTAAGCAACACCGTAGCTGCCGACGTCCAAAGAGCAACCAGTGTGTTTTCTCCGGCAAATCTGGATTTTCCCTATACGATCATCCACGTAAACGAACGGGAAACCCGAGAAATACTGGGCGGCGATGGAGTATTGGAAAAATCAAGAGACGGCGCGACAAGCTACACGGCGGAAGAAGTAGAACTCATCATTCCACGTTTCCAAAGAGGCGTGCTCAATGTATTTTATGTGCCAGGATTAAACAATCAAATTACTGCAGGATATACGATTGAGATCGCCGGCGAACGAGTCATTATCATTAATCAGGCCAAAAACCTATATAGACCATTGGAGCACGAAATCGGACATGCTTTAGGCTTGGGGCATATTCCAACGAATACCCAAGATCCGGAAGCCAGCCGACAACTCATGTGGCCGGGGGTACGAGTCGGCGACCGCTTGAGTGCCGCAGAAATAACAGGCGTTCTGCGCAGCCGGTATGTCCGTTGGCCATAAGTTTCAGACCATTTTAATTTTATCCCAATGTCAAAGAACATGTCAACCCAAATTAGAGCGTCAGGCTGCCACACTCAGGCTCATCATAACAAAAGAAAAGGCAGCCCTCCTTTTTTCTCTCCTGCTTCAGGACAGGTGATACATCGCCAGGAAGCACGCAGAGGGCGCGGAGTAACAGTTCGTTCTCCCGTGATAGACGAATTGCTGCATTCTGTATCTGATGCCCAAGGTGCTTTGCAGGGACGTCGGCTGACGGCAAGGGAGGAAGCGCTGGCAAGAACTGTCTTCGGCAATAGTATAGACTATTCAAGGGTCAGGATTTTAACGACTGGAGTTGCTCCTAGGACTACGCCAGGTAATACCATTCGATTGCCTGCAAATTTCTCCATAGAAGACTATCGGGGAACATCTGATCCTTCTACTGGCGAAAGACCACTGAACCAGGAACATGCCCAATTGCTGATTCATGAAATGACGCATGTGTGGCAATTCCAACACTCCGGGCCTGGTTATGTGACGACCTCATTGGGTCAGCAAATTGCTGCTTCGATTACGCGTGGAAACCGCAATTTTGCGTATGCTTATACCTTACAAAGCGGAGATTCTTTCTTTGATTTTGGTCCGGAACAGCAAGCGCACATTGTGGAAAACTACTATGCCATGAGACGTGATCTGCAATTCCTGAACAATCGAGCCCCTGGTGTCCGTTACCTGTCTAATCATTTGGGTCCAGATGGTTTTCATGTTCAGCTTACCCCAGAGGCACGACGGCAGGAAATTAATACTGAGTTGCCCTTACATGAACCTCTTATCCAACAAATGCGGCGAGCCATCCCTCCAAGCGAGTCGCAATTGTTGGAGATAAGGCGTCGCTCACTTATGGTGATGCCTTTACCTGGCAGTGATCCCCTGCCCCCGACGCACAGAGACTTGACCCCTTCTCCGGCTGTAACTATATTTGAAATAAGGTTC
Organism: uncultured Saprospiraceae bacterium; assembly: GCA_964646615.1. GTDB lineage: Bacteria > Bacteroidota > Bacteroidia > Chitinophagales > Saprospiraceae > M3007. The sequence goes on along the minus strand of CAZYEV010000065.1, from coordinate 2,331 downwards.
CCCTAAGTGCCACGCTTAAGCTTTAGCATCATGTTCTCAGCACCTAAAAACGTATCTCCGGTTAGCACTGCTTCTTCGCGTCAGCGAAGTAAGGCATTTCCGTTTTTCCAACCCAAGCTCACCGTCAACACCCCTGGCGACGCCTACGAGCAAGAAGCTGACCGCATAGCCGACCAGGTCATGCGCATGAAAGACGGCGAAACGCCTGTCGTACAGCGCAAATGCGCCGAGTGCGAACGCGAAGAGCAGGCCCAACGCAAAGAAGCCTTTGGCGCCTCTGGTGGCTTTTCCGCCCCGCCCATCGTGCAACAGACGCTGGCGCGCAGCAACGGTGGTCAGCCGCTGGACGCCGATACGCGCCAGTTTATGGAAAGTCGCTTTGGACAGGACTTCTCGCAGGTGCGTATCCACACCGACGCCCAGGCTGCCCACAGTGCGGCGGCCATTCAGGCCCGGGCCTATACGAGCGGGCGGCATATTGTCTTTGGACAAGGGCAGTATCAGCCTTCGAGCGAGCAAGGCAAGCGGTTGCTGGCGCATGAGCTGGTGCATGTGGGGCAGCAGCGCGAGGGCACCGTGCAGCGTGCATGTGTTGGCGGTCGGTGGCAATTTGAATACGATGGCTGCAGTGTGCCTCCGGCACTGGCCGCTTTTTGGGGAATAGATAAGGATAACCCCGCCGGTGGGGCAGATACGCACTTTGGCTCCAGGACGGGTGCAAGCCAGGGATTGCCATGCGATTTGCACGATGAATGCTATCAGACCTGCGGTTCCGACCGAAGCGCCTGTGACCGGGCTATGCTGACCAACATGCTGGCTGTCTGTGCGCGTTCTACGGCTACGCCCGCCATCCGGGATAAATGCCGAAATTGGGCTTACCGGTATTTCGCAGGCCTTCGCATAGGTGGCGCCTCGGCGCACCGGCAAAGGCAATCTCAGGTATGTCATTGTTAGGATACCACTCACTACCTAAACCACACCTGCCATGTTCACCACCCTGAATATCGTCATTGGTATAGTATTCGTCCTGTTGCTGTTCAGCCTGTTGGCTACGGCGGTGCTGGAGGTTCTTGCAGCGGCTCTGTCGTTGCGGGCGCGCCATTTGCGGCATACGCTGGAGAACATGCTGGGCGAGAAGATGGATGCGTTTGTGCGGCACCCGTTGTTTCGGCAGTGCACGTACGCGGCCAACTACCGGCAGGCGCGGCCGTCGGCCTATCATCTGCCGGCGTACCTCAGCCGCCGGGTGTTTGCCACGGTGCTGCAAGATGTGTTGTACGGTGATGACTCTTCGCAGGCCGAGGCGCGCTTGCAGAACATGGAGGAGGGCGACGCCAGGCGGATGCTCCAGTACCTGGTGCGCCGCGCGGGCAATGACCCCACGGCCCTGCGCGCGCAGGCAGAGCTGTGGTTCGACGAGGTCATGCAGCGCTCGACCGACTGGTACAGGCGTTCCGTGAAGTGGTGGCTTTTGGGCATTGGGCTGGCACTGGCATTGCTGTTCAATGTGGATACTATCCAGATGTACCACAGCATTTCTTCCAACATTACGACGCAGCGCCTGCTGGTAGAAATGGCCTCTGACTTTGCGGCTCAGACGGCTACCGTAGCGAGCGGCGACACCACCGCGCTTGCGCTCGACCAGGCTGTGGCACGGGTGGACTCAGCCCTTCAGCGCATCGAGTACATCCGCTCACCGCTGGGGCTGGGCTGGTATGAGGCCGATAGTGGCGAGCGTACCTTCCCGTGGTGGCTGAGCAAGCTGCTGGGCTGGCTGCTGACGGCCGTGGCTGTTACGCTGGGCGCTCCCTTCTGGTTCGACCTGTTGCGGATGCTACTGGGCATGCGCCGCAGTGGCGATGCCAACCCGCCTTCTTCGACGAGTGGCGAAGCGGCGCCGCGCCGCCAGTTGCCCGCACACGCCGCTTCTTCCAACCCGGTGGGCTGACCCCGCGCAAACGCTGCATGTCATGAAAATCCGCTTCCTGAGCGATACTTACATCCGGCCGGTGCCTTCGGCGACGGGTAGCGAACCCATCGGCATCGCCTTTGCCGGGACAGTCGTCGAGGCCGCTCCTGTGCAGGGCGAGGCACTCGAGGGCGTCAGCCTCTGGTATGCCGACGCCAACGGCTGGTACTACTGGGCCGGCATGACAGAAATCGTACCCGAAAAGGCCCTGCCGCCACCCGTCGACGCTGCGCGCAAAACGGCGCCCGCTCCGCCACCCGATGCTCCCGTCTGGCCGCAAGCCGACGAACCCGACGCATCGCCCGAACCGCCACCTGCCAAGCGCCGCAAGGCTCCCGAAGCGCCCCCAGCCGAACCCCCAC
>CAZYEV010000064.1:0-46931 GCA_964646615.1 uncultured Saprospiraceae bacterium | reverse complement strand
TGGCGCGTTGGCGTCGTTCATGCAGTTGGCAAGGGTACAACAGCGGGAGGGGGTTACTGCCAATGGACTGACCCCGGAGGAACGAAGAGGGCGCATCTTCGAGGCACGAGAAGGTGAAATATCCAAACCACAAAGAGGTGTCAGCGTCGAGGAACGAGAAGGTGACATCTCCAAAGCAGCCGGTCGGTAGCTAGGCACGAGAAGGCGACATCTCCAAAGCAGCCAAACGAGTTTGGCCAGCACAAAAAAAGCCGGACGGTACTTTTCCGTCCGGCTGCCAAACCAAAACCCTACATCGCGTCAGGCTACTGCTTACGTGTTTGCGAGTGTCATCTGGCCTTGTGGGCCGGGTAGTTGTGTTTATTTGTTTGGGTAGTGGTCGTTTTATCTCAGGGCTGGAAGCCGTAGAAGTAGCGGCTCATGGCGGCCACGAAAGTTTCGCGGTAGTTGGGCGAGACGTTGAGCGTAACGCCATTGGAGAGCACGACCGCGCCGTGTTTGTTTCGGATGTAGCGCGCCACATGTTTGAGGTGCACAATGAACGAGCGGTGGATGCGCACGAAGCGGTCTGCGGGCAGCAGGCGGTCCATATCGCCCAAATGGCGACACAGCAGCAGCTGCCTTCCGTCGGTCAGGTGCAAGGCGGTGTAGTTGCCTTTAGCCTCTAAGTAGAGGATGCGGCTTATTTTTTCAAAAACGAAGCCCTCTAAGGTAGGTAGAGCCAGTTTTTTGCTCTTCGGCGCGTCCGGTGTGCTGTGGCGGTGTTTGCGCAGGCGCGGCTGCAACAAGGCGCCGTCGTTCAGTTCGAGCGCATCTTTAGGAGCCAGGGCAATGATGGACGGAGACATGGCGGCGGTCGTTTTATTTGTTGTGCGTTTCTGGATACAAAAGTGCCCCGTCGCCCGCTCGCCCTACAAGCTCAGTTAAGGGTAAAAATCAGGTTTCTGAAGTGTTGTAACTTGGCCGCCAGGCGCGGTAGAAAGCAGTGCTTTGTCGCACATTAGCGCGCACGAACGAACGCATCATGGCTAAATCGCCGTCCGACAAGCTGTATCGGCTCATTCGCAGCCTGACACCTGCTGAGAAGCGGTACTTCCATGTTTTTATTGGCAGCGCGCAGGCGCACAGCAAATACGCCCAGCTGTTCGACACCATGGCGAGCAGCGCGCAATTTGACGACAAGGCCTGGTGCCAGCATATCTATCCAGACGAGCCGGACAGCAGCCAGAAATACGCCGAGCTGAAGACCTACCTGTTTGACCTCGTGCTCAAGAGCCTGCAAGCGTACGACGAGGAGCGCTCGGCCGAATTTCGGCTCAACCACCTGCTACAAAGCGCTGCCGTGCTGTATCGGCGCGGCCATTATGAGGCCTGCCACGACTGCTTGCACAAAGCCGAAAAACTGGCCCAACGCTACGAGTCTTTTTCGCACCTGCTCGACGTGGTGCGCTGGCAAAAGCATCTGGCCTACACTCAAATGGATGTGGACCTGCTGCACAGGCAGCTCGACCTCCTGCTCAGACGCGAACGCGAAGCCGCCACCCAATTGGCCGAAGTCATCGAGTACCGCAGCCTGTTCTTTCAGGCCTACCTCCTCATCAAGCGCGAGGCCCTCCTGCATACCGAAAAAGGTCAGGAACAATTGCACAACCTGCGCAACCACCCCTTGCTGCAACACCCCGACCAAACCCGCTCCCATACCGCCAGGGTGCTCTGCTATCGCACCCTCAACCTGTGCCACTACGCCGCCGGCGAACGCGACGCCTTCTACCAAAGCGGGAAAAAATTAATGGAACTGCTCGAAAGCCAGCCGCACTTCCTGCGCGAAAACCAGGCCGACTACATCGCTGCCCTCAGCAACTACATCCTCTCTTGCGGCCTCACCGGCAAGTACGAGGAAGTAGAAAAAACGCTCGGCAAACTCCGGAAAATCAAACCGCTTACGCGCGACGACGCACTCAAAATCCACCGCCAGTACTACACCAACCGCTTCGCCCTGTGTATCTACACCGGCGCCTTTGAGGAAGGCCGCCGCGAAATGGAACTCTGCCAGCAGGAAGCCACCTTCTTCGCACCGCACGAATACGAAACCGCCAGCTTCTACTTTCAATATTGCTGCATCAGCTTCGGCTGTGCCGACTACAACCAGGCCCTCACCTACCTGAACGCCTGGAACAACCAGCCCCGCACCTTAGAGCGCGAAGACCTCCAGAGCTTAGGCCGCATCCTGGCCATGATTCTTCATTTTGAAATGGGCAACACTCTATTGCTCGACTCGCTCTTACGCTCTACCGCCCAACTGCTGCGCCGCAAAAAACGCCTCTACGACCTCGAACGGCGCTTCTTCCACGGCATGAGCGAACTGCTCAACGCACCCGATGCAGCCGCGCGGCGCACCGTTTTTCAAAAAATGCAGCAGGACATACGCCAGCTGTCCAACCAGCCCGAAGCGTATGCCCTGCTGCAAACCTTTGACCTGGCGGCCTGGGTAGAGGCCCGGCTTCAGGGACGCTCGTTTGCCGCCGTCGTTCGCGACAAGTGGAAGCGTCAGACCGGCGGGCACTAAGGTTAGAACATCGTGCGCGGCGTGTCGGCGCGGTCGCCCCCCAGGGCGGTGTTAGGGTTGGTGTCCTCCAGTTCGTCGGAGCGGGTATCCACCGACGTCCAGCGCGTGCGATAGGTGAAGCGGCGCCCGCGAATTTCGTAGCGACCGCCTTTGACCTGAGTCATTTGCTCCGGCTCGAGCGCGGTAACGAAGCTCTGCAGTTGCAGCTCTTTCAGCGTGAGTTTTGTCTTTGCCATAGCGATGCAGTAGTTTGAGCGATGACGGTTATATTTTGTGCAGCAAGTTAAGGCTTTCCTCGCACGTCGCACACGGCACCTGAATTACATTTTTACCCAAAAATCAGGTTTCTGGGTCGTCTATTTGCTCCAGGAGTTCCGGCTCGAAGCCGGCGCGGAAGAGGGCTGCGCGCACTTTGAGGGAAGCATTGGGCTGGCCGGCGTAATATCGGCGTTTTTGGGCCAAGGCCTGTCGGAAGGCTGCGGCGTACGTTTCGGGGTCGAGGTCGTTGAGGGTTTGTTCGATGATGGCTGCGGAGATGCCTTTCTGGCGCAAGGCCTGGCGGATGTGCTGGCGGCCCCGGCGCTCGAGGCGCACCTTGTCGTTGGCAAAGGCACGGGCGTAGCGGCGTTCGTCCACGTAGCGCTCGCGTTCTAAGTATTCCCACAGGGTCTGGACTTCCACTTCCGTCAGGCCCAATTCAGCCATGCGGCGCCGCACCTCTGAGGGTGCGCGTTCGCGGCGGGCGCAGAAGTACTCCAAGGAGCGGCGGATGGAGGTCCAATCGTTGGGCATACGTATGCAATTGGGCAGTAGGAGGCAAAGTTCGCACGAGCAGGCGAGGTTTGGTGCGTCTTTTCCTGTTTTGCCGGCAGATTTTTGGTGGTATTTTACTGGCAGAAAGGCCGGAGGGCTTGTTTGGTGTACATACCACAGCACCCAGTGCGGGCGTTTGTGGCGGCGAAAATGCGCGCTCAGGGCTTCCGTCGGGAAATGCGGCCTATTTTTGCGCGCTATTTTTAGCGGGCAAACAACCCAAACAGATTACAGCCGGGTCGTTGCGGGTAATGGCTTCACCGGCATCTACTGACCGACAATATGAAATTTCTCCGATTTCTACTGGCGCTGTGCGCGGCTTTTGGCCTTTCCGCCCCTGCATCTTTCGCCCAGATGAAAGGCTGGGAACTGGGCGGGTGGATAGGCGCCTCCAACTACTTTGGCGACCTGAACACCAACTACCGCCTCAATCGCGCCCATCCGGCAGCGGGCATCCTGACGCGCTACAACTTTAACGAGCGTTTAGCGGTGCGTTTCGGAGCCAGCTACGGCCGCGTCAGCGCTACCGACGCCGACTCGAAGAACGTGTACGAGCGCACGCGCAACCTCTCCTTCCGCAGCGACATCGTGGACGGTGCTCTGTTGCTGGAATTCAACTTCATGCCCTACATGCACGGGCATCGCGACTACTACTTTACCCCCTATGTGTTCGCCGGACCGGCCTTTTTCTATTTCAATCCCGTGGCCGAATACGAAGGCCGCTGGTATCGCCTGGCGCCGTTAGGCACAGAGGGGCAATTTCGCGGAGAAGAATACACCACCGTGCAGCCCGCGCTGGCGTATGGCTTTGGGCTGAAGTTCGACTTTTCGTATCGCTGGAGCCTGACGGTGGAACTGAACAGCCGACGCCTGTTCACCGATTATTTAGACGACGTCAGCGGCGTCTATGCCGACGTCCGCGACATCCGGGCCCTGCGCGGCGAATTGGCCGCTGCCCTGGCCGACCGCTCGGGCGAGGCAAACATCGGCCAACCGGGGCGCCAACGCGGCAACGGCAAAAACAACGACGTGTACCTCTTCCTCGGCGTCGGCTTGCAGTACTATTTCGGCGAAATCCGCTGCCCAAACTACCGCTAAAACCGGCGAAAAAAAATCAGCCACCGCCAGGTTTGAAAATGTTTTTACTTTCGCCTCTCGGAGTTGACCTTCTAATGAGGCGCTCGACTTTCAGCATGTGGGCTGCTCTCCGCCAAAAGAAGCCCGCGCTTTCAATCCCACCTGACTTTTTCTCCCGTTCAATTTCCTGAGAAGAGTTCCGGCCATTGCGGCTATTCTTCTTGAGTCGCTGTAATCTACTCTTTCTCCCGTCCCCGCGCCTGGTTTTGCACGAGCAAACCCACACTCATCCCTTTTTTTAAATCGCGCACCATTATGTTACAACGGGAAACGCTACTCTCGGTGCTGTGCACCCTCCTTTTTGCGACCGCCTCGCACGGACAAAACCAACCGCAAGACATTACGCTATCTGCCCTGCCGCATCGGGCGCCCATGAATGTCTTTCCGGGAAAGACAACGCTCCGCATCTGCGGCCTGGAGGCCGGTAAAACGTATCAGTTCGTTGCTAATGCTGCCTTTTATGGCCAGGAAGCCGACTTCGAACTGCGTTCGGCTACACCCAACGCCGCTGCCCAGCCCTTGCCGGGGCGCCCGGAGGCGCTGCGCGTCCGCGCTACGGGCGAATGCTTAGCCCTTGAAGTGAACGCCAACGCCTCCACCGGCCCACACACGGAAATACCGATGTACCTGTCGGTAGGCTGCCTGGATTGCCCCGAACGGGCCGAAGCCCAGCAGAAATTAGCGGAAAAACTGGCCGAGTCAGCGGCTGCCAATCTGGTTACCACCCAGGGCAACAGCGCCACACAATTAGTTACCAACGTGCTCATCGGTGGCGATTGCTTCGATGTGAAAAACATCAGCAGCCGCGGTGATAGCCGCTCGCGCGGAACCTTCTCGCAGGGCCAGAGCACCATTAACATCAGCAACGGTCTGGTGTTGTGCACCGGCCCGACCAGCGTTCTGCCAGGCCCTAACAACCTGCCCAACGCCAACAGCGGCTTTGGCGATGACTCGCCCAATGACCCGGCCATCGCCACGTTGACCAACGGCAACCAGTACGACGTGAGCATCATCGAATTCGATTTCAAGCCCACCACCGACATGGTGCAGTTCGACTTCGTGTTTGGCTCCGAGGAGTACTGCGAATACGTCAACAGCCAGTACAACGACGCCTTTGGGTTCTTCATCAGCGGCCCAGGCATCAACGGCTTGCTCAACCTGGCGGTCATACCGGGCACAAACACGCCTATTACGGTCAACAACGTCAACCACCTGAAAAACCAGGCCTATTACCGCAATAACAACAACCAGGGCATTTGCACTTTCCAGCCGGTGGTCAACCTCAACGACATCCAGCTCGATGGCTTCACGACCGTGCTGACGGCGCGCGCCAACCTCATCCCGTGCGCTACGTATCGCATCAAGCTGGCCATCGCCGACATTGGGGACGCCAACTTCGCCTCGGCGGTATTTCTGCGGGCCAATTCGTTTAGCGCCGGCGGGCGCGTGTTGGCCGAGGCAGTCTATCCTTCGACCAATCAGGCCTTTACGCGCGAAGGCTGCGGCAACAGCTTCATCCGCTTCTACCGCGGCACAGGCGACATCAGCCAACCGCTCACCGTCAACTACACTCTCGACCCCAACAGCACGGCCAAAATGGGCGTGGACTTTGAGCCGCTGCCCACTTCCATCGTCATTCCCGCTGGCCAGACGCAGGTGCTCGTGCCGATAGATGTCATCCAGGACCAGCTGACCGAAGGCTCGGAGTGGTTCAAAATCCGCATCGAAAACTCGTGCAGCTGCGAGCAGCAGGAGGTTACCTTCGTCATTGAAGATTACCTGCCCGTTTCCGCCACGTTGAACGACCAGCTGGCTTGCAGCGCCAATGCTGTGCTGACCCCCTCCGTCTCGGGCGGTCTGCCGCCTTACACGTACCAGTGGAGCAACAACACCACGGCAGCCACGCTCGTGCAAACGGCAGTGGGCAGCAATGCTTATTCGCTCACGGTTTCGGATGCGTGTGGTCTGATCGCCGTGGCATCTGCTACGGCAATCGTTGACCTGACGCCCACAGCCAGCATCAGTGGTGCGGCTCAATTCTGCGTTGGCGCTCAGGGCCAGATTACGCTCAACTTTACCGGCAACGGCCCGTGGTTGGTAGGTATCAATGCCGCCGGCACGCCCGTATCGCAGACGTTCACGTCCTCGCCCGCCACCTTCACGGTAGCGCAAAGCGGAACGTACACCCTCACGTCGGTGGTCTCTCAAGCCGGCTGCACAGGCACCGTGAGCGGGACGGCTACGGCTCAAACCTTCTCGGTGTCCGTCAGCCTGACACCGAACAACCCAAAATGTTTTGGCGGCCGCGGCTCCCTTCAGCCCAACGTAACCACCAACGCCAGCACCGTAGCGTACCAATGGAGCACGGGCAGCAATCTGCCGTTATTGGTCAACCAACCCGCGGGCGTCTATGCCCTGACGGTAACCACACCGCAAGGCTGCACCGCCACAGCCGTGGCCGCGCTCACCGAGCCGCCGCAGCTGACTGCTGTGGTGCTGGATGTGGTCAACATCAACTGTTACACCCCCACCGGCAGCGCTCGAGTGAGTGCCCAGGGCGGCGTGTTGCCCTACCAATATGCCTGGAGCACGGGCAGCAACACCACTACGACTACCTTCACCAACAGCGGCACATACACGGCTACCGTTACCGATGCCAACGGCTGCACGGCCGTGGCCAGCGCCGCCGCCTCCAAAGATGTAACACCGCCCAATGCTGCTGCGCGTACCCTCGGCGAGCTCACCTGCTCGGTGCGCGAAGTGGGCCTCAACAGCAACGGCTCCTCCGCAGGCGCCAACTTCACCTACGCCTGGAGCACCGCCGACGGGCGCATCGTCGGCCCCAACAACAACGCCGCCATCACCGCCAGCGCCCCGGGAACATACGTGCTGCTGGTAACCAATACCGTCAACGGCTGCACGGCTACTGCTCAGACTGTCGTAACCGAAAACACCAATTACCCCACTGCGCTTAACCTCAACATTAAGCAGCCGGCCTGCAACAACCAGCCCGGCTCTGTACAGGTGCTGGGGGTAGTAGGAGGCATCGGCCCGTATGTTTTCTCCATCAACGAAGGGCGCGACTTCTTCTCGCAGGAGATATTCAACAACCTCAAGCCCGGCAATTATGAAATCGTAGTGCAGGATGCCAACGGCTGTGAATACGAAACGGTGTTTACCCTCTTCCCGCCCATCGAGCCGGAGGTGAGCGTTACGCCTGAAATTTCGCTCGAATATGGCGAAAGCGAGCGCATCTTCCTGCAAATCAACATTCCGCCCGGCGAGGTGCAAAGCATCACCTGGTCGCCTCCGACGGGCATCATCCCGACCGACAAGGTCAACGAGTTCACGGCCCAGCCCTTCCAATCAGGGCGCTACAAGGTTACGTTAGTGAACAAAGACGGCTGCCAGGCCCACGCTAACCTCGTCATTCGCGTGGGCGACCCCGACATTTATGTGCCCAACGTCATTAAGCCCGGCGCCGCCGATGGGCTGAACAGCACCTTCCTCATCTTCGCCCGCGAAGGCGCCGTGAAAGCCATTCGCCGCCTCCAGGTCTTCGACCGCTGGGGCAACCTCATCTTCCTGCGCGACGACATGCTGCCCAACGATTACCGCAACGGCTGGGACGGCACCTACAACGGACGCCGCCTCAACCCGGAAGTCTTCACCTGGTGGGCCGACATTGAACTGGGTGGCGGCGAACGCATCCAGATGCGCGGAGATGTAACGATAGTGGACTGACCGGACAGGAACAACCCTGCGTTTGCCGCAGAGGACTCGTTAGATAACCATGCGAAACCGCTGCCGTTGTCGGGCAACATACCGACAACGGCAGCCTGGTTTTGGGCCGACGCCATCCACGGTTTTCGGCAAGGCTTCCCAAACGGCCGGAGGCTGCCATGCCTTTCGGGATGATTATGCCGGCTTCTGGGCGCCGCCGTGATGCGCCTGTTCGCTTTTGCGCTTGTAGTAGAAATAGGTTTCCAATTGCGCGCGCACGGGGATGTCGCTTTCGGTGCGGCGGTAGCGGTTGAGCGCGTCAGCGTCAATGCAACGGGCTTTGACGTTGTCTTCCAGTTGCAGGTTGATGATGTCGCGGATTTCAGCCTTGAGCGCGGGGTCGTAGATGGGGAAGGCCGTTTCGATGCGATACGACAGGTTGCGCTGCATCAGGTCGGCGCTCGAGAGGAACATGCGTTCTTCGCCGCCGTGGTGGAAGATGAACACGCGCGCATGTTCGAGGAAGCGGTCCACGATGCTGATGGCCTCAATGTTGTCGCTCACTCCCGGGATGCCGGGCGCTAAGCAGCAGATGCTGCGGACGATGAGCTGAATGCGGACGCCGGCTTGCGAGGCTTCGTAGAGTTTGCGGACGACCTCCTTGTCCTCCAGGTTGTTGGTTTTGATGATGATATGAGCAGGTTTTCCGGCCCGAGCAGCCGCAATTTCAGCGTCAATGAGCGCATACAAGGCGGGGCGCAGGTTGAATTTGCCCACCATCAGGTGCTTGAATTCTTGCCGGGGTGGTTTGACATTTTCCAGAAAAGAAAACAGGTTGCTCACTTCATTGGTCAGGCGCGGGTCGGCGGTGAAGAGGCCGAGGTCGGAGTAAATCTGGGCCGTTTCCTCGTGAAAATTGCCAGTGGACAGATAAGCGTACAGGCGGGGTTTGCCGCCTTCCATGCGGCGTACCAAAGCGAGTTTGGAGTGCACCTTAACGCCCGGGAACGAGTAATAGACTCGCACGCCGGCGCGCTCCAAGCGTTCGCCCCACTCTAAGTTGGCCGCCTCGTCGAAACGCGCCTTGATTTCGACAAACACCGACACCTGCTTGCCGCGGCGCACGGCTTCCATAAGCGCTTCCATGATGCGGCTGCGGCGCGCCACGCGGTATTGAATGATTTTGATGTGCGTCACGTTGGGGTCTTCGGCAGCGTGCTGGAAGAAGTTCACCACCGCATCGTAGGAATGGTAAGGATAATGCAGTAGCTGGTCGCTGGCCCGAATGACATCGAAGGGCACTTCTACATGGTGCAGAGCCGGATGTGGCAGAGGCGGTAGAGGTTTGTTTTTCAGGTGGTGCATCCCGAAGTCTGGGAAGCGGAAAAAGTCGAAGTTGTTGTGGTAGCGCCCTTCGGGCAGCATGTCGTTTTTGCCTAAGTCGAAGGTTTCCTTGAGGTATTCCAGCAGGTGCTGCGGCATTTCGCGGTCATAGACGAAGCGGCTCGTTGGGCCGACCTGGCGTTTAGCTAAGCTGGCTTTGATTTTTTCCACCAAATCGCCCGAAAATTCGTCGTCAATGTATAGTTCGGCGTCGCGGGTGAGCTTGATAGAATAGGTGTCCTGGATATCGTAGCCCGGGAAGAGCCATGATACCGAATGGCGCACAATGTCGTCGAGCAAGATGACGTCGTGGCGTCCGGGTTCGGAGGGCAACGAGACGAAGCGCGGCAGCTGGTCGGAAGGGATTTTGACTAAGGCGTATTCGCTGGGCGCCAGCGGCTTCTTTTTGGGGCGCAGGTGCACCGCCAGGTAGAGGTGCGCGTTGGCCAGAAAGGGCCGAATGCGATGTTTGACCAGCAGCACCGGCATGACGAACGGCAGCAGATGGTCGTGGAAGTAGTTTTCCACGAAGTGGCGCTGCTCGGCGTTCAGGTCGAGGCGGCGCAGGATGTGGATGTTGTGCCGGGCCAGTTCGGGCACTATCTGGTTTTCAAAAATCCAGGAAACCTCCTCCTGGTGGCGATTGACAATCTGGTGGATTTGCTTGAGCACCTCGCCGGGCACGAAGTCCAACTCGGCTTTGGTTTTTTTGCCGACCTTTTTCAGGTTTCGGATGTTGGCCACGCGAATGCGGAAAAACTCATCGAGGTTGGACGAGTAAATGGCCAGAAACTTCAGGCGTTCCAGCAAGGGCACGGAGGCGTCTTTGGCCTCCTGCAAAACACGGTAATTGAAGGAGAGCCAGGAGATATCGCGGTGGACGAAGGGGTATTCTTCCATGTCAGGGAGCGCGGATGCCGTATGCAGCGGCAAAAGTCTGCATTTACCCTGGCACGGCGTGCAACGGGTTTGGCCAAAAAGAGCCAACCTATTGAAATAAGGTCATTTGTCGGGCTGGGGGCGTTTCGGGGGTTGGGCCGCGCAGTTGGGCATGTGGCAGGTGTTGGCGGAAGGTTTCCACGGCGAAGGCTGCCAGTTCGGGCGCCAGCAGGTTATCGGGTTCGTGGCCGAAAAAATAGGCTTCCTCCAGGCCGTTTTCGGCCCAATAGGCCAGGCGTTCGGCCCATGCGCGGGTGCGGGAGAAGTCGGTGGGGTGCAGCGCGTTGCCTACAAAACGGATGAGCGTGCAGCGGGTAGTCAGACGCCCGTGGCACACATCGCGTCGCCCGGCCACATCGGTAATGACGGCAGCCGTCTGGCAGGCGCGCAGGAGCGAAAACAGCGCCCGCTCGGCTTCGGCGTCGGCAAAAAAGGCCGGATGACGCACCTCGACGGCTAACGGGATTTTCGGAGCAAACGCCTCCAGAAAGCGCGCCAAATCGGTCAGGCGCTCCGGGCCAACATGTGGTGGGAGCTGCATAAAGCAGCAGCCCAGCACCTCGCCCAAGCCCAGGATGGCATCGCAAAACTGTTCCATGTCCGCGTGGGCATCTGTCCATCGGCGCGCGTGGCTGACCGTCTGTGGAATTTTTGGGCAAAAGCGGAAATCGGCGGGTACGGCCGTGCGCCAGCGCGCCACGGTGGCGGCATCCGGAATGCGGTAATGCGTCGTGTTGAACTCGATGGTGTTGAACTGCTGGCCGTAGCAGGCCAGGAACTGGCGTTCCGGTGTGCCGGCAGGATACCAGCGACCTACCCAGGCTTTCATGTTGTAGCCGGTGGCGCCCACGTACGCGCGCAGCGGGCGGCGGATGCCGTCCAGCACTTCGGCATTTTCCGGTGGTTCTGGCGGCAGCGAGAAATCCACGGCGTCCACGGAGGGCAGTTTTCCAAAGTCCATAGTGCGTTGAAAACAGGCGAGAGGCGGCAAAGGTTAGCGCGGTAGGGCGTCTATCAGCTGGCGCACATACGGTGTTGGTGGGTCGGCGAGCAGGCGTTCGGGGGTATCCAATGCATCCGCGCGGCCCTGCTGGAGCACCAGGATGCGGTCGCACATCTGGTAGAGTACGCCCAGGTCGTGCGAGATGAGCACGCACGTGAGGCCCGAGTGGCGCTGCAGGTCGAGCAACAGGTTGAGGATATCGGCCTGAACGGACACGTCTAAGGCGGAAGTGATTTCGTCGCATACGAGCAGGCGGGGCTGCACAGAGAGTGCCCGCGCCAGGCAGACGCGCTGCCGCTGCCCGCCGGAGAGTTCGTGCGGGTAGCGGCGGCTGAAATCGGGCGGTAGTCCTACGCGCTCCAGCAGTTCGGCCACGGTGCTCTGGCGCTGGCGTTCGGTGGCGTGCAGCCGGTGCGCGGCCATGGGTTCGCGCAGGGCCTCACCCACCGTCAGACGCGGGTTGAGCGAGCGGTAGGGGTCTTGAAATACGAGCTGCACTTCGCGGCGCATCTGGCGCTGCGCCTCAGGTGACATGGTGTCGAGCGGCAGGCTGCGGTAATGCACCCGCCCGTCCGAAGGCATTTGCAAGCCGGCCAGGAGGCGGCCCAGCGTGCTCTTGCCCGAACCCGACTCGCCGGCGATGCCGAACATTTCACCGGCAAACACCTCCAGGCTGATTTCCCTTAGGGCTTCTATCCAGTGCTGCGCTTTCGACCAGAAATAGCGGCGCATAGGGTAGCGCACGCACACCTTTTCGGTGCGTATCATTGGCGTTTGAGCGTACAGCTGGGCGCGCCGACGCGCCACGTCTTCGGCTGCTTTTGGCGGCGGCGGCACATAGGCGTCGCCGGTGCGCAGCGCTTCGCTCAGCGAGGGCAGCCGCTGTAAGCGTTGTTGGGTGGTCGGTCGGCAGGCCAGCAGCCCGCGCGTATAGGCCTGCTTTGGGTGACGGAGCAATCTCTCGGCGGTATCCGTTTCTACGGCCTCGCCTTCGCGCAAGACGAGTACCCTGTCGGCCACGCGCCCGATGACGCCCAGGTCGTGGCTGATGAACAACAGAGACAGGCCTTCTTCGCGCCGCAAGTGCTGCAGCAGTTGCAAAATGCCCTGCTGGGTAACAGTGTCTAACGCTGTCGTCGGCTCGTCGGCAATGAGCAGGCGCGGACGCCCGGCCAGAGCCATGGCCAGCATGACCCGCTGGCGCTGCCCGCCCGATAGCTCGTGCGGGTAAGCTCGAAATACGCGCTCCGGCTCGGCCAGCTGCACGCGCTCCAGCAAGGCCAACACCTGCCGGCGCGCCTCTCGCGCGGGCAAACCCTGATGCTGCCGAACGGCCTCCTCTACCTGAAACCCACAGCGAAACAGCGGGTGCAACGCCGTAGCCGGCTCTTGAAAGACCATGCCCATCGCTCGCCCGCGCATTTGCGCCGAAAATGGCGCATCGCCGAGCAGTACCTGCCCTTCCATGCGCGCTTCGGGGGGCAATAGCCCCATTACGGCCAGCGCCAGCGTGCTTTTGCCCGAACCCGACTCGCCCACTACGCCCAACGACTCACCTGCCAGGAGGTCAAACGTCAGCCCTTTGAGCGCTGCCACCGCCTGGCCCGGCGGCCCAAAGGCTACGCACAAATCGCGAACAGAAAGCAAAGGCGATGCAGACATGATGCAGACAAACGGGCAAAGAGAGAAGGAGCCAGGGCTATAACGGCGGGTGCCATTTCCGCATCTTCGCAGGGCACCCGCCGGAGAATATGCCTTTGAAATGCGCAGGCATTGCTGCGCCTTTGTTGCACTCGACCCGGTCGGTGAGGAAGGTCAGCGATTGTTGCCTCCGCCGGAGGAGGTGCGCTGTTTGCGGGCTTCTTCCTGGAGGCGCTGTAGTTCGGCCTGGGCGCGTTGGATGTCGGCCTGAAGGGCTTGCAGTTGCTGTTGGGCGCGCTCCACTTCTTGTTGTTTCTGGACGAGTTCTTGCTGCTTTTGCCCGATTTTTTGCTGTTCTTCGCGGATTTTTTCGCCGACTTCGGCGCGGACGCGGGCGATTTCGGCGGCGCTTTCCTGGCGAGCGGTCTGCACGGCCTGGGCAGCTTCTTTCTGGGCCTGAGCGGCTTCTTCGGCGGCGCGTTTGCGGGCTTCTTCTACTTCGTTGGCGTACTGCCGGCGTTTGTTTTCAGCCTCTTTGCGGGCGTTAGCAACCTCCTGGGCGGCCTGGTTGCGCGCTTCTTCCATTTCGCGGCGAGCGCGCTCCTGGGCTTCGCTGACTTCGCGGGCCAGGGCGGCTTTGCGCTCTTCGGCTTCGCGCCGGGCCTGGGCGACGGCTTCCACGGCCTGCTGCTTGGCGACGGCCACCTCGCGGGCAGCGCCTTCCTTAGCCCTGGCCACTTCGGCGGCGGCCTCTTCGCGGGCTTTGGCGATGGCTTCGGCGCTCTCCTGGCGGGCACGGGCGGCGTTTTCGCGGGCAGTTTTGGTCTCCTCAGCGGCCTGCTGGTTGGCGGCGGCGATTTCCTGAGCGGCGCGCTCGCGGGCACTGGCCAGCTCGGCAGCCAGGCGCTGGCGCTCTTCGGCGGCGCGCTCGCGGGCGATGCGAATGCTGTCGGCTTCGGCGCTGCGGATGGCCGCGATGGCCTGGGCGCTCTGGCGCTTGGCTTCGGCCACCACATTGGCCGACTCCTGCTGGGCGCGCACGGCAGCCTCACGGGCAGCGGCAACTTCTTGAGCTGCGCGCTCGCGGGCGGCGGCAATTTCGGCGGCAGCGCGTTCGCGCGCCATTTGCACTTCCTGTGCCGAGACCTGGCTGGTCTCCTGCTGCTTGCGACGCGCCTCCGCCACGGCGGCAGCGGCCTCTTGCTGAATTTGCTGCAGCTTCTGGTCGGCTGTTTGTTTGGCCGCGCCGACCTCTTCAGCGTATTTGCGCTGGGCTTCATCAGCGTTGGCATTGGCTGCCTGCACGCGGGCGCGCGCTTCCTCCTGGGCCTTGGCCACCTCCTGGGCGGCACGCTCGCGGGCGCGCTGTACCTCTTCGGCGCTCTCCTGTTTGATGCGCGCTTCCTTCTCTTTGATGGCGGCCAGGGTCTTGTTGGTCTCCTCCTGAATTTTGGCGATTTCCTCCGCGGCGCGCTGGCGAGCCACCTGCACGGTAGCAGCGATGGAGTCGCGCTGTTGCTGGGCGCGTTTTTGCGCCTCGGCAATGGCCTTATTGGCTTCTTCCTGGATCTGCTGGACGTTCTGGGCGGCACGCTGGCGGTTTTCGGCTACTTCTTTGGCGATGTTGGCCTTCTCTACTTCGGCCTGTTCGCGGTAGAGTTGCACTTCGCGGCGGATGCGCTCTATCTCGTCGGCGGCGCGTTTTTTGGCTTCGCCCACTTCCAGGGCGCTGGCTTCTTTTTGTTTGGCCACGCTTTCGCGCAAGTCGGCCAGCTCGGAGGCGCTGTTTTGCTCCAGCAGAGCCTTTTCTTGAGCGGCTTTGCGGCGCACTTCGGAGACTTCGTTGGCAATACGCTGCTTTTCGAGCACGGCATTTTCGCGGGTACGAGCCACCTCATTGGCCGCCTCTTCGCGGATTTTGAGGATTTCGTCGGCGGCGGTGCGTTTGGCTTCTTCTACATCGCCGGCGGTTTTTTCTTTTTCTTGCACGGCCCGCTGGCGGGCTTCAGCGATGGCACGGGCATTTTCTTCGCGGATGCGGCGCATTTCTTCTTCTGCATTGGCCCGAGCCGTGGCGATTTCATCGCTATACTGCAATTTCGACTGCTCGAGGCGTTCTTTGATGCGGGCGATTTCGGCAGCGGCATTTTCGCGGGCCTTCTTCACCTCTTCGGCGGCGGTCAAGCGGGCTTTTTGGATTTCTTCAGCTGCTTTTCGGCGCTCTTCCTCGACGTTCATTTGCAGGCGCGCAGTGATGGAGTCGGCGCGCAGGCGGCTTTCGGCGATAGCCGCCTGGGCTTCGGCGCGAGCTTTTTCGATTTCGGCTAAGCTGGCCTTACGGGCTTCCAGCACTTCGTTGGCGTATTCCAGTTTCTTCTGGTTGGCGGCTTCGCGGGCAGCGGCCACTTCTTGCTGGATTTGCATCTTGATGGCGTCGGCGCGTTCGCGCTCGGCCTTTATTTCGGCCCGAACGGCCTCTTTGGTTTTTTCCAGGTCGCGCCGCAGACTGACCAGTTCCTCGTCGCTGGCCGGGGCGTTGGAGGAGGCGGGGCGTGTGCCGCTGCTGGGCGCACTACCGGTGGCGGGTTTGCCCGATGCCGCGCCACTACCGCTGCCGGACGGTGTGCTGGCGCTGGGGGAGGTGCTGCTCGATTTGCGCTCAATCTCTGCACCCGGGGTGTCTTTCACTGCGCCCTCTTCGAGGGCGTTGTGAAAGCACACGCACAGGTTGCGAAACTCGCTCTGGCGGTTGGGGTTTACGGTGAACTTGTATTTCTGGCGCTCGACAAAGTTGATGAAATGGATATCGGTGATGGTGGTGCTCGACAGCCAGCGCACAGCATCCAGGTCTAAGCGCAGGTTGTTTCGATGCGTCGGAACGCTGCCAGTAACGACCTCGCCCAGCGACGTGAATTTGTAAACGCGCTCTTTGCCGGAGAAGTCCACAAAAACCACCTGGTCGTCCTGGTTTAATTCGGTGCCGCCTGTAGAGGTTACACGGGCGTAAATGCCTTTATCGTCTGCGACAAAGGAGATGCTGTAATTGTAGCTGCCGCGCACCACAACGGTAACGTTATCGGTGCGGACAATCTGGACGCCGCCCACTTTTTTGTTCTCCTTGATGAGAACAGAACAATCTTGGGCGGACAAAAAAGCGGAAACGGTGCAGAGGATGGCAGTCAGGGCAAGGCTGCGGAAGGGAGTAAAAAGCGTCATAGAGCAATATGTGTGCTGGTGATGATTTTGAAAAACGGGCGGCCATCAGTGCTATTTCGATGCTGGCCGTTTTAACGGACTTCTCGCATGAACATAGGCCGCTACGGCGAGACATCGCAAAAGCCTCGAAAGGCAAAGGCGAGATTACAAAATGAAAAACCGAGCAAAACTAACGGGCGCCGATGTATTCAGGTGCACGGACATACGAAAAACGTTGCTTGCGATGGAGTTTTTGGCGCTAATTTTATAGCGAATGTGCAATAGGATTTGCACTAAAACCCGCAAGACCTTATTCGGAGCAGACATTGGCAGCCTCCTGCGCTCAAGAGGTGTGGTCTTTTTTCCCAGTGTTTCCGGTATGGGTTCGCGGATTTTTGTGGATGTTTGCCGCCGCTGGCGCATTTCGCCAGGGAGGAATGCACATGAAATTCGTTGCCGAGATAGACATCATGCCGCACCGCGAGCTGCTCGACCCCCAGGGCAAGGCGGTGCTCAACAATCTGGGGCACTTGCACCTGAGCGGTGTTACGGACGTTCGCATTGGTCGCCACGTTACGCTGACGCTGGAGGCGCCCTCGGAGGCGGAGGCGCGTCAGACCGTGGAGACGGCCTGCTCGCAGTTGCTGGCCAACCCGATTGTGGAGTTCTACACCTATCAGCTGCACAGCGCCTGAGTGGGCGCGTCTTTGGGCCGTGTTGTACGTAGTGCCTACGCCGATTGGCAATTTGGAAGACATCACACTGCGCGCCTTGCGGGTGCTGCGCGAGGAGGTGTCGGTCATTCTGGCCGAAGATACGCGCACGACGCGGCATCTGCTGGAGCGCTACGAGATACGCACGCCGCTGCGCGCCTTTCACGCGCACAACGAACACGCTGCGGTGGGCAAGATTGTGGCCGAACTGGCCGCCGGTGCTTCGATGGCGCTGGTCTCCGACGCCGGCACGCCGGGCATAAGCGATCCGGGCTTCCTGCTCGTGCGCGCCTGCCGGCAAGCCGGTGTGCGCGTTGAATGCCTGCCCGGCCCCACAGCCTTCGTGCCGGCGCTGGTAGCCAGTGGCCTGCCGTGCGATCGCTTCCACTTCGAGGGTTTCCTGCCCCACAAAAAAGGACGCCAGACGCGCCTGAAATATCTGGCCGCTCTGCCACACACGTTCGTGCTGTACGAGTCGCCGCATCGGCTGCTGCGCTGCCTGAGCGAGCTGGTGCAGGTCTGCGGCGCCGAGCGCATGGCCTGTGTGGCACGCGAACTGACGAAAATACATGAGGAGGTCGTTACCGCTCCATTGGCCGAGCTACTCGCTGCCTTCAGCAGCCGCGAGGTCAGGGGCGAAATCGTGCTCGTCGTTTCGGGCAAGGACGACTAAGCAGGGGCCGCCCCGGCGGTGTCGTCTTCGAGGCACGAGAAGGCGACACCGCCGAAGCAAGAACCAGCACACGAATGAGGTTCACCACAAAGGCGCGAAGGGTTTTTTCCGAGACAACACCTCCGGGCGGAGATGTCGCCTCGAAAAACCAGAGGTGTCGTCTCGGAAGCCCGCGAATACGCGAGTCATTCGCATATCATTCCGTGTATTGATGGCAGCGAACTAATCAAATGCAATTGCCATGCGCCTTTCTGCCGCTGATGGCAAGTAGCGGTGAAATGCGCTACCTTTGCCGCTGCCTATCACGCTCAAAAACAGCCTGAAAAGCCCTTACGCACACACATGGCCAAAGGCAAGCGCTCACTCATCCTGGACTTCAACAGCGAACGGACGCCCAAAATCATGGGGCTGTTGCTGTTGTTTATGGCTTGCTATTTAGCCATCGCCTTTGTCTCGTACCTGTTTACCTGGGACAACGACCACGACCTGGTACACCGCTTTTCGTGGGAAATCTTCTTAGGTGATGTGGCCGTCGAGAACTGGTTGGGGCGCCTGGGCGCCTTTGTGGCCGATAGTCTGATCTACTGGGGCTTTGGTGTGGGTTCGTTTTCGCTGGTGTATTTGTGCTACAAGTACGGCATGGCGCTCATTCGGCGCGTGCCGCTGGGGCACCTGAGCGGCCTGCTGGTGCGCACGATCATCCTGACAGTGGTCGTCTCCATTCTGGGTTCGTTCTTCCTGCAATGGGCAGAGTTTCCCGTGGGGGGCGTTTTCGGCCAATCGGTCAGCTCCTGGGTGCAGAAGTTCCTCGGCGTGGCCGGCACCCTGCTGCTGTTGCTCTTTACGCTGGTCATCGTCTTTGTGTGGAGCAATAACCCCGACCTGTCGGACTTCACCTGGCGGCAGCTCATCTATGAAACCCAACGCGCCTGGCTCGACCTGCTCAGCGGCCAATACGGCAAAAAACGCCGCGCAACGGCTCCACCCGTCGCTACGGCTGCAACCGAAGCTTCAAGCCAGACGCCTGCTCCCGAACCTGCCGCGCCGGAGCCTTCGCCCAAGCCTAAGCCCGCTGCCTCCGGCGCTCAGCTGACTTTCGACCTGTCGCAAAAGAGCGCTCTTTTCGCCGATGACACACCCGCCAGCGCTCCCGATAGCGCCGAAGATACCGAACTGGAAATTGTAGAGGTCCCTCCTACCCCACCGCCCACTACGCCCGACGAAGCGCCCGCCTATAAACCACCGGTACAGGCCATCCAGGAAGATACGCCCAACTTCAGCGAACCCTACGACCCTACACTCGAACTGCCCCACTACGAGCACCCACACCTGCAACTGCTCCACGAGTACGACAATTCGCAATTGGAAATTGACCGCGACGAATTGGAGCAGAACAAAAACCAGATTGTGAGCACCTTGATGAATTTCAAAATTGACATTGAAAAAATCAAGGCCACCATCGGCCCCACCGTTACCCTCTACGAAATCGTGCCGGCGCGCGGTATCCGCATTTCTAAAATCAAAAACCTGGAAGACGACATCGCCTTGAGCCTTTCGGCGCTGGGCATCCGTATCATCGCTCCCATACCGGGCAAAGGTACCATTGGCATCGAAGTGCCCAACAAAAAGCGCCAGACCGTGGGCATGCGCGAGGTGCTCATGGACGAGCGCTTCAAACGCGCCAAAATGGAATTGCCCATTGCCCTGGGCAAAAACATCCAGAACGAGGTCTTTGTGGCCGACCTGACCAAGATGCCCCACCTGCTCATCGCCGGCGCCACGGGCCAGGGCAAATCGGTGGGCATCAACGTCATCCTCAACTGCCTGCTCTATAAAAAGCACCCTTCGCAGGTCAAACTCATTCTCATTGACCCAAAGAAAGTGGAACTGTTCCCCTACGCGCGTTTGGAGAACCATTTCCTGGGCTTTTTGCCCGAGCAACCCGAACCCATCGTTACGGACACGAGCAAGGTGGTGAGCACCCTCAACTCGCTCCTCATCGAAATGGAGCGCCGCTACGACCTGCTCAAGCTGGCCGAAGTGCGCAACATTGCCGAATACAACGACAAATTTGTGGCCCGACGCCTCAACCCTAATAAGGGCCACCGCTTCTTGCCCTACATCGTGCTGGTCATTGACGAATTTGCCGACCTCATCATGACCGCCGGCAAGGAAGTGGAAATGCCCATCGGGCGGCTGGCCCAGCTGTCGCGTGCGGTGGGCATTCACCTCATCATTGCCACCCAGCGCCCGTCGGTCAACATCATTACCGGCGTCATTAAGGCCAATTTCCCGGCCCGACTGGCCTTCAAAGTCGTCTCGAAGGTGGACAGCCGCACCATCTTAGACGCTGGCGGTGCCGAGCAACTCACCGGCAAGGGCGATATGCTCCTGTCCGTAGGCGGCGACATCATTCGCCTGCAATCGGCCTTCATTGACACGCCCGAAGTGGAGCGCGTCATTGACTTCATCGCGCGCCAGCAGGGCTTTCCGGAGCCGTTCTTCTTGCCCGAATTCCACCCCGAGGGTGCCGAAGAGAACGCCAAATCGTTCAGCCTCTCTGAAATGGACGACATGCTCGAAGACGCCGCCCGTCTGGTGGTCGAAACCCAACACGGCTCGACGAGCATGATCCAGCGCCGCCTCAAATTGGGCTACAACCGCGCCGGACGAATCATGGACCAGCTCGAAGCCCTCGGCATCGTCGGCCCCGCCGAAGGCTCCAAGCCCCGCGAAGTGCTCTACTACGACATGGCCGAACTGGAACGCTATCTGACCGAATTGCGCGCCCGCCGAAATACCTGATGTGCCATGACCACCACCCTGCGAGACATCCGCACCCTATCGCTGCCCGACATAGAGGCGCTCCTGCTGTCGTGGGACGAACCGCGCTTCCGCGCCCGCCAGCTCTACGAGTGGCTGTGGGCCAAAGGCGCTACCGACTGGGACGCTATGACGAACCTGCCCAAAGGGCTGCGCCAACGCCTGCGCGACACCTTCACCTTCCACACGCTGCGGGCCGAAGTGGTGCAACACAGCGCCGACGGAACGCTCAAGACGCGCTGGCTCACCCACGACGGCCACCGCATCGAAAGCGTCCTCATCCCTGTGCCTGAAGACGAGCGCTACACCGTCTGCGTCAGCACCCAGGTGGGTTGCAGCCTCACGTGCTCCTTCTGCGCCACCGGCCGCATGGGCCGCAAGCGCAACCTGACGGCCTACGAAATCTACGACCAGGTCGTGCTGGTCAACCGCCAGTGTCAGGAAACCTACGGTCACGCCATCACCAACGTGGTTTATATGGGCATGGGCGAACCCTTGCTCAACTATGCCAACACCTTAGAAAGCGTGCGCCGCCTCACCGCACCCGCACCCGAAGGTCTCGGCATGGGCGCCCACCGCATCACCATCAGCACGGCCGGCATCGCCAAAATGATCCGCCAATTGGCCGACGACGGCTACCGCTCCAACCTCGCCCTCAGCCTGCACGCCGCCGACGACGCCAAACGAAACACCATCATGCCCATCAATGAAACCAACCACCTCGAAGCGCTCCTGCAAGCCCTCGAGTACTTCTACGCCCGCACGCACAACCGCATCTCCTACGAGTACATCGCCTTCGAGCGCTTCAACGACTCTTTAGACGATGCCGCCCGCTTAGTGCGCCTGTGCCGCCGCCGCTTCCCGGTGCGCGTCAACATCATCGAATACAACCCCATCGAAGGCGCCACGTTTGAAAAGTCGGATGAAAACCGCCTCAACGCCTTCGCCGCCTACCTGGCCGACCACGGCGTAACGGTTACCGTCCGGCGCAGCCGCGGTAAAGACATTGACGCCGCCTGCGGACAGCTGGCCAACAAATAGCGTTGCCCCCTACTCCCTCGCGCGCGTCAGCGCCATCAGCCGGCCGTGAAGGGCCTCCACAGCACTATCCACCGCGTGCTCGCGGCTGCCCCAAGTAATGCGCTGCCTGCGCTCACCCTCTATCCATTCCACGAAGGAGTATCGATTGCCCGGATGCGAAAACGGCGGCCTGTCGGCCAACCGCAGGGCTTCCACCTCCCGAAATGCCTTTCGGCCTTCGCGGCGCGCATGCCCCGTCCACTCCACCATCGGGCCGTCGAGACCGACAGACTTGAAAATCTGGCCATTGGGCAACAGCGTCCAGGTCGTTAACTCCCCGCTAAACCCGCCGCCAACGCCAAAGCGTAGGTATCGGGCCGGCAACCGCTCAGGCGTGTAAGGAGTGGTGCATTGCGGCGAAATGAAGGCCACCAAAGCGAGCAGTATGGCCAGAAGGAACAAGGTGTTTCTCATGGAAAAAATCATTTGGAGGTAAAGGTCGTATTTCTCAGGCATGCCGATACGACACCTTCCCGGCGGGAGATGTCGCCTCTGGGGTTCACATGCCCCGCAGGGGATCCACCATGTAGTGCTTCCTCGGATCACACAGTCCCGTCGTGTTGAAATACCGTCCCATGTCCGCAAAGATACCGCCATCAAGACCACCTACGCACTGGCCCTGGCACATGATCAGGGTAATCGCATTTAAAAACTGCCCTTACGCAAGGCTGCTGCAAGGCTAAAGGTTGACAAACCGCCGAAGACGCAGAGGTGTCTCTCTCTCAGCGTTTCTATGAGTCTTCGGCGGTGAAGAAAGAGAATTCCACAGACCGCAAAGATGGCTTTATGCAGAACGGTTGTCTCAACTGTGCGTAACCTTGGATCGCTTCGACCGCGAAAAACAGAGGCTACTTTTGGTGATTTGCGCATTATTGCAGCGCAAAACATGAAGTTAAATCATGGCTACACAGCGATATTCCGTAACTCCTCACCCCATCGAGACGCTGCTTTCGTGGGTGAAGTCGGGCGAGGTGGCTATTCCCGAGATTCAGCGGCCTTTCGTCTGGGATGCAACCAAAGTGCGCAACTTGTTAGACTCCCTGTACAAAGGGTACCCAGTGGGCTACCTGATTGTATGGCGCAATCCTACCGTGCGCCTGAAAGATGGCACTTTGTCGGTTGGCAAGCGCATTCTCATTGACGGCCAACAACGCATTACGGCATTGATGGCGGCCCTGTTGGGGCAAGAGGTACTCAACAAGGCCTACGAGAAAATCCACATTCGCATCGCCTTTCACCCGGTAGAGGAGCGTTTTGAGGTTTCCAACCCGGCCATTGCCAAAGACAAGACCTGGATAGCGGACATCAGCCATCTGTTTGCGCCGGATGCTTATATGGGCGATTTTGTAGACCGATACGTGGAATTGAACCCCGACCAGGAACGGCGGGCCATTGGTCGCTCTTTGGAGCGGCTCAAGAAAATCGTCAACAACAACATCGGCCTCATCGAGCTGGCGGAAGACTTGGATATCGAGACTGTTACCGAGATCTTCATCCGGGTGAATTCAGCAGGCGTGGAGCTTTCGCAGGCAGACTTTGCCATGTCGAAAATTGCCGTCAACGAAAAATACGGTGGGCACATCCTGCGCAAAGCAATTGATTACTTCTGCCATTTGGCGGCAGCGCCTGAGTTTGCCTCGAGCATAGAGAAGCATGATCCGGAGTTTGTCAGCAGCGAATTCTGGCCCAAAATGCGATGGCTTAAGGATGTCAATGACGACCTGTACGACCCCTCGTACACGGACATGCTGCGGGTAGCTTTTGCCTCCGAATTTGAACGTGGACGGCTGGAAGACCTGGTCGCCCTCCTGTCGGGCCGTAACTTTGAAACCCGAAACTATGAAGAGGCCATTGCGGAGCAATCTTTTGAGCGACTCAAGCGCGGCGTTCTGGCGTTCATGAACAAAACCCATTTTGAGCGTCTGACTATGATCCTACGCTCAGCAGGTTTTCTTACCAATGACCTCATTCGGGGCAAAAACGTTGTCAATTTCGCCTATATCCTCTACCTCAAAGGACGGCGCGATAACCTCCCTGCTGAAGTCTTAGAGAACCTCGTGCGGCGCTGGTACGCCATGTCGGTGCTGAGGGATCGCTACACCGGCAGCCCAGAGACGATGTTTGACCGAGACCTCCGCCAGATGAACGCCTACGGCGTGCTGGAGTACTGCAACAGCGTCATTCAAAACGAACTGCCGGACACTTTTTGGACGGGCATGCTGCCTCAGCTCATGGTCAATTCCTCTTCCATCAGCCCTTATTTTATCACCTGGCAAGCCGCCCAGGCATTTTTGGGCGACAAAGGTTTTCTGTCCACCCACATCACCGTTCGAGACCTGCTGCTCAATCGGGGCGACAAGCACCACATCTACCCGCGCAAATACCTGCAACAGAACGGCTTCAGCAAAACCCAATATAATCAGATAGCCAACTTCGTCATCGCCCAAAGCGAAATCAACATCCAAATCGGCGACAAACCACCCCAGGTATATTTCCAGGAATTGCGCGAGCAAGCAAATGACGGTGTCTGCCGCTACGGCGGGATAAGGAGTGAGGTCGAATTGCGCGAAAACCTGGTCACCCACGCCATTCCGTTGACTATGCTGGAGGGCGAAATTCCGGAGTACGAGGTCTTCTTCCAGGAGCGTCGGCGGCTGATGGCATTAAAGATCAAGACCTGGTTTGAGAAATTGTAACGAGCAACCCGATATCACGTACGGTTATGCCCCTCGGCTCCGGCATTTTCTTTTCTAACCTTTTGCCCCTTAGCAACCTTGCGTAACATCAGTCAGTAAAACGAGTCCAGCAACGGGAAAAACCGGCGGCCCCACGTGAAGACCACCACGCTCAGGCAGGCAAAAAGCACAAACAGGAAAACCAGCCAGCGCTCTTGCGGCGTCCAGGGCCGTTCAGATGACTTCATATAAATACACTTTCCACCAGCTATCTTCGCCGGGTTTGGGTTCAAAAACAGCCGAAAGGCGCAGCCCAATGCGTTCGCTGTGTTCCAGCCGCATGGCTGAAAAAACGTAGCGCCCGCCCAGTTGCCGAAAGGCGTCAGCGTTGAAATGAAAATCTTTGAGGGTTACCGATCTGTCTTTGCCAATGAGGTAGTTCTGGTCGGAAAGTCCCAGCTCTGCGGAGAAGAGATAGCAGCGGTTGCCCCATTCATCGAAATAAGCCAGCAGGCGCGGGTCTTTGCTGATTTCGTCGGCGATAATTGCCCGAAAGCGCTGTTTGTGGTGCAGGCTGTACAGCGGTAAAAGGCCGTCGAGGGTATAGAATCCGTTGTACTGCGCCACCACCGGGTGAATGCCCAGGCTAGCTACCCGATAGGTGTGCGGTGGTGCCCCGATGTGCGCAGCCATGCGCCGAAACAGGTCTTCTGCCCAAAACTCGGCATATCCGGGCTTGACCGAAGCGCCTGCTAAACGCCGCATGTTGTGCAGCCATTCGTCGTTGGCCCAAAAGCCCATGACCAGCTGAGACGCCACCAACGCGCCCAGCGCCGAGCGAGCGAAGCCCAGATGCCTCAGAAGGCCCAGCGTCAGGGCGAACACCACAAAAAACAGCAAGGGCAGCAGGATGATCATGCGATTGAGGCGCAGCTCCGAGAGCAAAGGCAAGAAGTCGTCCAGCGGCGCGGCTAGATAAGGATAGAGCGCATAAACCAGCGAGAGAATACCGACCAAGCCCAAGCATAGCCCCAATTGCAAGAGGCGATAGCGAAATATTCCTCCAATGCTCTGAGACCGCCCTTTGAGCAAGGCCACTCCGGCACCTATCAATAGCGGCAATGCCACCACCGTTCCCACATGGTAGTGCCCCACGGTGCAGAGGAAGATGGCCTCTAACAGGCTGCCGTAAAAGTTGATGTCCAGCATAGCCAGCGCATCGTACGCCTTGCGATGCGAGACGAAATCTTCAGCCCAATATAGTTGTAAGAGCGGAAAATTCACCACCGCATAAGAAGCCGCCAACACGCTCACCCCTATGGCAGGCCGCAAGCGCACTCGGCGCTTCCAGGCGCTCCAGCTCAGCCACAGCAGACCTGCCACCATGACCGTCGAGGTACCCATCCACACAATGCTGGAGTAAAGCGGCACCAGCAGCAAACACACCCAGTCCGTCCAGGTGTCTTTGCGCCGGAGCAGCTGGAGCAAGCTATACAGCAAAAAGGGCTGCAAAGCCACCCCAAATTGTACATAAAAAGGCACAAGACTGAACGCCAGCGCAACCCCAACGCGCAAAAAAGCATCGCCCTCATCGGGCAAAAAATACGTGCGCAACAGCCGATACATGCCCCAAAACGCCAGCAGGCGCGTCAGCACATAGCTGACTTTGTAGCCGCCCAGCCCGCCAAAAAGCCAGATAAGCAACGTATTGACCGAAAGCCCGGTGGGCAGCACCATCCTGGGCTGACCACCCAACAGCTGCGGGATCACCGCCTCCGGCGAAAAATTCAGCGCCTGGCCCCACTTCACCAACAGCATCAGCCAGGCCCATTCGCCCTCTAAGTTATCGTGAATGCGCACATACGCATGACGGCCATTGAGCAGCAAAGGCAAAAAATGAAGGGCAAAAACACCCGCGACGAGCGCCCAAAGCCTGTACTTCTTCAAGCCTTCGCCTGCCGTTGCTTTCCTCCAAAGTGAACCGGCGCCTGATGTGTTTATCCTGTTCAACGTGTTCGTGCGTAGCTGGAAACGCTTGCAAAGGTGGCGCTTAAAAACAGAAATACAGGCCGATTAAAAAGTGGCCAAAAGAACTGGATAACTCCCTTTACCGACACGGTATGGCTTCAGAAAGGCTCCTGCCGGTCTGTGGGTGTTTGGTCAAACGGCGGCGGGCCTATCTGCCGAAGCAGGTAGGCCCGCCGCCGTTTTTCATCATGACTTCAGAAAAGGTACAAATTCACGGCAATAGCACCCGATCAATCACATGCACTACCCCGT
This sequence comes from uncultured Saprospiraceae bacterium, assembly GCA_964646615.1. Lineage (GTDB taxonomy): Bacteria > Bacteroidota > Bacteroidia > Chitinophagales > Saprospiraceae > M3007. The sequence continues at coordinate 20,287 of CAZYEV010000064.1, read as the reverse complement.
TGGTGGTCTGTACGTCTGGGATGACCATGTTCGCTGCCACGTTATTGTTCTTACCGCGCACGGTTACAACGCCATTCGTGAAGGCGCCTATCGTCAGCGGTGTGCCGCCCAGCGGTGTTACTGGGCCGGCGTTCATCTCCGGGTTGAATTTACCGCCGTCGGCCACTACGTGATTGAGCAGGACGTTGGTTACCACATCTTTCGGTAGTTTGCGAATATCAGCAGGTACATTAAGCGGTACACCAAGGTCTTGCCCCAGCTGTTTGAACGCCGCATCGGTAGGCGCAAAGACCGTGAACGATGGGCTACTTGGCTTTGCCGTCAGAGCGTCAGCCAGTTCGGCATAAAGCACCGCTTCCACCAGAAACGACAGCTCCGGCACCACAAACACCTTCGCATCGCGCAGCGCCAGGGCCGATTGCACGATATCGGCTCCGGTAGCCAGCAGCACTTTGTCAATGACATGCACGGTGCCGTTAGACGCTGCCACATCGTTCGCCAGTATTTTGGAGCCGTTCAGGTAGCGGTCGCTACCGCGCACGATGACGCGCCGCGCCGGTCCGAGCGCTGAAGCGGAAGAGGCTCCATTCGTCAGGCGGTCGCTGCGCAGGTTGCCACCCGACACGTGGTAGAGCAGGGTGCTGGTCAGAAACGCCGGCTGCAACACGCGCAGATCGGCCCCGCTATTAAGGCCTAAGCGGGCAAAAGCAGCATTATTGGGTGCAAACACCGTGTAGGCACCTTGCGAGTCGTTTGGGTTGGGGTTGGACAGCACGGCCGCCACCCCACCCAGCACGGCGGCATCTTCCAGGGTACTAAAGTCGGGATTGGTTACGGCAATAGCAGCAATGCTTGGCAGCGGCGCCTCCTCTTTTTGGCAGGCCGACAGGCTCCATAAGGCCGCAGCAAGGCCCGACAGCAACAGGTATTTTTTTATAGATAACATGGTAAGAGCGTTTTTTTGATGAAAAAATGGGTTAGAAACCGTAAACGATACCGCCGTAGAAGCCTGTAGCCTCGCCAACGTTGCGACCCGTCAGGTACTTGCTGATGCCGCCCGAAAGGCCCAGGCCGCCCACAACAGGCACGTAAGCGCTCAGACCGACGCGGGTGAAGGTTACATCCGTTGCCGGAAAGAAGCCCGTAAAGCCCTCACCGAGGATGTTGACACCTCCAATAGAACGCTGCCCGGCGTACCACACGTCCACATAGAACGCCCGATGCGCATAGCCGGCCTTCAGCTCGCCTACCCAGGCGTCGGGCACTTCGCCGCTGCGCATGCTGTAACCGCCCTGGGCCGTAACGAACAGCCCCATGGCCGATTGCCAGTGAAGCAGTGCCAAACCCGTAACCGCTGTAGCGCGATTGCCAATGGCCAGAATGCTCTGAAGCCCTTCGTCCACGCGATAATTGCCCACCGGTGTGCGCAGACCTGCCGACACCGCCACATCGAGCCTCCCGGCGCCCACATTCAGGCGATGAGCGAGATACTTGAGCGCCAGCGAAAGGTCTTGCAGGCCCTTTCGCTCATTCTCGAAGCCCAAACCCTCCAACACTGCCGGGTCAGCATTGCCCCTGGCCGTGATGTAGGGTAAGGTCATAGAAGCTTCCAAACGATCCGTAACACCATAGGTGGCAAACATAGATACGCTGCTGACCTCCACCTCGCGAAAGATGGGAACGCCCTTCGCTTCGTTGGGTACCAGAAAAACATTGTCGTAATGCTCGGCGGAATAGGATACCGCCACAGCGCCGCGGCCCTTGCCACTGAAAAAGCCATTGACAAAACTCTGCGCTGAGGCCGGGAGCGCCAGAGCGCCCAGCACAACTGCAGTGAGGATAAGATGAATTCGCATAATAGATGCTGTTTTTAAAACGGTGATGGTTTGCAATGTAAGGCCTTACAGCGCACATCTACGAGCACCACCACGGCATCGGTTTTATTTTGTCAAAAAATAATTCAGCAAACCATCCAAACGTCTTAACGCTTTGCTATTTATGATGAATAATTTCTGAAAAAAACCTGGTCAGTGTTACACTCGTAAGTAAGCGATATTTCCATGGAAGCCATTCGGTAGTTCCTGTCTATGGGACAAGGTTTCCCAAACTGTATGTGCCGATGCCCCTTGCTCGTGTTCCGTTTTTCCTGGCATTCCTGGCCGCCTGGCCATTGGGCGCCCAGACCGTGCTAACGGTGCAGTTGCCCGACGTATCCATTTCTGCCGACCGCGTACTGCGGGGCGATGCCGACACTTATGGTCTGGGCGATTGGTATTGCACCTTCCGGCTGACGCTGGACGGCGATAGCATTACGCTCAATGGCTATATCGCTTTTCACGAAAAAGCGAACGACTCCAGCATCATTGTAGGGCACGTTCGGCATCGTGTGGCGTTGCCCTTTGCGAGCGATTACCACTGGTGTGCTCGGGAAGCCGATCCGAGCAGTGGTATCGTCAGCGGCCCGAACATTGGCGCACGCGGGCCGCGCTGGTATGCCGGGCGTGGCCTCATTCGCCGCGCCTACGTCGTTACCGATACGTTCGGCGACGACGTGGGTCGCATTGGCGGGCGTGTGCAGTTTCGGCCTGTGCACATACGCCTGCGTTGCGAATATGCAGGGCTAAATTTTACCCACTAACACCACCTGCGTGGGGACAGGGTTTCCGTTGGGATTGTCTTCGGCCGAGATAGCAAAGGCCTGTGCGTCGGAGCGAAAAGGCAGCGTCTGAAAGGCGTCGCCGCCGCGCAGGTTGACCATGCCCATACTGACGGGTTTACCCTCGACGATGGCCCAGAATTGGAAGTATCGGCCCGGCGGCGGGGCGGGCAGGGTATTGATATCGAGCACGGTTTCGGCGCGCACCGGGTTATGCCACACGGTAGCAGTTATTTTGGCCGGGCCGTCGCCGGCTGCGTCGCTGAGGACGATGGCGCGCGTGTCCCGGTCGCGCAGCAAGGCCACCACCTCTTGCAGGCGCGCCTGCTGTTGGGCGCGTTCTTCGCAGTCGGCAATCTGCCGCTCTAAGGTCTGAACATGCTCGGAAAGGTGGGTTTTCTCCCACAGTTGCCAGCCCAGGGCAGCGCCTAAGGCAATAGCAGCGGCCCAGCCGAACGCCGAACGCCAGGGATGCCCCGCCCTTCTCTGCTCGGATGGACCAGCCGCTGGCACCTCGGTTTGCAGCCGCGCCAGAATGCGTTCCTTCAGCCCGGGTGGCGGCGGCACCGCATACGCCTGAGCTACCTGTTCCAGCGCGCGCTCCACTGCCACCAACTCGGCGCGAAGCTCAGGGTGCGCACCGAGCATCCGCTCTACTAAAGCGCGCTCTTCGGGCGTACACTGACCCAGTGCATAAGCTTCTAACAAGCCGGACTCTATGAAGGACTTGACATCCATGATTGCTACCTAATCCGTGATTTGCGTTTCCTTAGGGTATTCAAGGCGCCAGAATGCTCAAAAACAATACTACCGATATCTGCTCGCCAAAGGCACGCCGCAGCTCGCGGAGGGCCCGGCGTACGCGCGTCTTTACTGTACCCAACGGAATGCCGACCGCCTCAGCTGCCTCTTCCTGGGTGTAGCCCTGAAAATAGAGCAGCTCGATAAGCGTGCGATGCTTTTCTTCCAGCTGGGCCACCAATTCGCGCACACCGATGTGCTCCGCGTGGATGCCTTGACCACCAGGATGATGTACGAGTGTTTCCAAAGAGTCGGTTTTCTGCTGCTGCCGATATTGGGCCGAACGCACGGCGTCAATGGCCGCATTGCGTGCAATGTTGACCAGCCACGTGAATAGCCGCCCTTTGGCCGGGTCGTAGTACTCGATGTTCCGCCAGGCTTTCAAAAAAACATCTTGCAGCACCTGCTCGGCAGTCTCTGGCGTGCGCACAATACGCAGCACCACGCCGTAGAGGGCGCCGCTATACGCATCGTACAGCTCGCTCAGGGCGCTGGCGTCTTGCTGCTTGAGCCGCTCAATAAGAGTATCTGTCGAGGACATAATAATGACCAGGGTGCTTTTCGACGGGGCGAAGATACGCGCGACAGCGCTGCAAGCACCACTGGAAAAATCTTTACAGAGCAATCGCCCTCCGGCAATAAATACATGAGGCACCAAAGAGAGGCAACCAGCCGGACGGCGCCCCGGGAACAGGTTTCGACGAGGCAGTATCTTACCCAGGCTCACGCTTCACCCTCAAACGATTCCCTCTCGGAGCAGGTCGTGCAGGTGTACGATGCCGAGGTATTGGTCGTTTTCGAGGACGATGAGCTGCGTGATGGCGTGCTGGCGCATCATCTGCAGGGCGCGGGCGGCTAAGGTGTCGGGGGTTACGCTTTTGGGGTGTCTGGTCATGATCTGGTGCGCGGTGATAGTGGCAATGTCGGCGTTTTTTTGGAGCATTCGGCGCAGGTCTCCGTCGGTGATGATGCCGACGACTTTGCCGTCGGGGTCGAGCACGGCCGTTACGCCCAAGCGTTTGGTGGTCATTTCAATGATCACTTCGCTCAGGGGGGCATTCAGGGGTACGGCGGGTCGTTCGTTTCGGGCGCTGAGTTCGCCCACGCGCAGGTAGAGTTGTTTGCCTAAGGCGCCGCCGGGGTGGAAGCGCGCGAAGTCTTCGGGGCTGAAGCCGCGCAGAGTAATGAGGGCGGTGGCCAGAGCATCGCCCAAGGCCATCTGGCTGGTGGTGCTGACGGTGGGGGCCAGGTTGTTGGGGTCGGCTTCCTGCTCCACGGGTGTCCAGAGCACATAGTCGGCCTGCCGGGCCAGCGTGCTCTGGCGGTTGGCAGTGATGGCGATGAGGCGGTTACCGAGGCCTTTGACCAATGAGGCAAGCACCTTCACTTCGGGCGTTTCACCGCTTTTCGACAGGCATACGACCAGATCGCCGGGCTGCACCATGCCTAAGTCGCCGTGGATGGCGTCGGCGGCGTGCAGGAAGAGGGCAGGCTGGCCAGTGGAATTGAGGGTGGCAGCGATTTTTTGGGCCACGATAGCGCTCTTGCCTACCCCGGTGAGCACGACGCGGCCCTGGCTATGGAAGATGGCCTCGACGCAGGCCTGAAAATCCAGGGATTGGTCCAGGCTGTCGGCCAGCGCCAGAAGCGCCTGTGCCTCTAAGCGGATGGTGTGCTGCGCGACGTCGAGCGGAAAGGAAGCAGTGGGCGAAGCGGTGTCCATGTTGGAAAATGTGCGCAAAAGTATCACCTTTGAGGCCAAAAGCACCGGCATGGCGAAAAGTGAACCGCCCGAATATCGCCCCATCAACGCCTGGGCAGAAGAAGACCGCCCGCGCGAGAAGATGCTGCTCAAAGGCCGCGAAGCACTCTCCGACGCCGAGCTGCTGGCCATCCTGCTCGGCTCCGGCACGCGAGGCATCAGCGCCGTTGACCTGGCCCGCGAAATTCTCAAGTCTGTACATAACAACCTGCACGAGCTGGGCCGCCGCAGCATCCACGACCTCAAGCAATTCAAAGGCATGGGCGAAGCTAAGGCCATCACCATTGCCGCCGCCCTCGAACTGGGCCGCCGCCGTCAGGTAGCCGACCTGCGCGAACGGCCGAGCATCACCTGCAGCCGCGATGCCTATCATTTCATCGCCCCGCTGATTGCCGACCTGCCCCACGAAGAGTTCTGGCTCCTCATGCTCAACCGCCGCAACGAAGTCATCCGCCACGAACGCATCAGCAGCGGCGGCATGCACACCACCACCGTGGACCCCAAAATTTTGTTTCAGAAGGCGCTCATGGCCCAGGCAGCCGCCATCATCGCCGTACACAACCACCCCAGCGGCAGCCCAAAACCCAGCCAGCAAGATATTGAACTCACCCAGCGCTTGAGAGCCGCCGGAAAAACGCTGCAATTGCCCCTGCTCGACCACATCATCGTCGGCGAACAAAGCTACTACAGCTTCGCTGACGATGGGCAACTCCCCAACGAGTAGCCTCGCCAACAAGCCCAGCCTGCGGCTTTTGCCCATTTTGGGCAAAAGCGCGCTTTTGTGCCGCCGGCCAAAATCCGTGCGATAAGTTTGCGCGTTCAATAGGCTCACCGCTTATCTGCCACTCGTTTCATGATGAAGTACCGGTTCTCTGCCTTTCTGACGTGGGCCACAGCGCTGCTCCTATCGGGTGGTGCTGTCGGCCAGCAGCAGTTTCCTGCCCTCAACTTCCCCGCTGTACAGGGCGGGCGCCTGCTGCCACACGCCTTTGCCGGCGGGCTGAATGCCCCGCAGTTCAACGCTGCCGACCTCAACAACGACGGCATACCCGATCTGGTCATCTTCGACCGGGCCGGCGATGTTTTCCTGACCTTCCTCAACGAAGGCAAACCCAACACCATTAGCTACCGCTACGCCCCGGAATACGCCTGCCACTTCCCGCGCCTGCGCGAGTACGCCGTGCTGCGCGACTTTAACGGCGACGGCGCCGCCGACATCTTCTGCTACGGGCTGGCACCGGGGTCGCAAGAAATGCAGGTGTTTCAGGGCTATTTTGAAAACAAGATGCTCAAATTCCGGCCCTTTATCTTCCATTATCCGGGTTGTTCCAACTGCAACAATGCGCTGATTTACTACCCCTCCGTCATTCCGGGCACCTGGCTCAACTTAGTCATTGCCCAAACGGACGTGCCCGGCATCGCCGACGTGGACGGCGACGGCGATTTGGACATTCTGACCTTTGAGGGCGTTACCGGCGGCCACGTGTGGTGGGTCAAAAACACCTCCGTAGAAAAAGGCTTCGGCCGCGATAGCCTGCACTTTGTCGTCGAAGACCGCTGCTGGGGCCGCTTCTTCGAGACCGGTCTGAACGGCTGTCAAAACAACCTCAGCCCGCGCCCCGACACGTGCGTGGACTTCTTCGCCACCGACCCCGTCGAAGTGCGCAAAAAGCAGCGCCACCCAGGCTCCACCATCATGCTCTACGACGACGACGGCGACGGCGACCTGGAAATGATCAGCGGCGACGTCTCCTTCCGCTGCCTCAACCAAATGATCAACTACGGCACCCCCAAACAGGCCTGGATGGCCGAACAGGACGCCACGTTCCCCTCGTATAGCACGCCCGTGGACCTGCCGCAATTCCCGGCCGCCTACTACTTGGACGTCAACAACAACGGCAAGGGCGACATGATCGTCGCCCCCAACACCCGCTACGGCGGCGAAGACCGCAACAACGTGTGGCTCTACGAAAACACGGCCGCCGTGGGGCATTCCTTTGAACTGGAAAACCGCCGCTTCCTCGTCGGCGACATGATTGACGTGGGCAGCGCCACCCATCCGGCCATCGCCGACGTCAACGGCGACGGCCTGCTCGACATCGTCGTGGGCAATGCCGGCTTCTACACCACCAGCCCCATCGGCACAGCCACACTCTACCTGTGGCTCAACACCGGCACCCCCACAGCACCCCGCTTCGAACTGACGAACAGCGACTGGCTGGGCCTTTCGGCCTACGCCAACATCAGCAGCGACTACACTCCCACCTTCGGCGACTTAGACAACGACGGCGACCTCGACCTGCTCATCGGAAGTGTGGCAAGCGGCCTGTACTGCTTCCTCAACACTGCCGGCCCAGGCAAACCCATGCAACTGCAACAGGACTTCCGACCCATGTGGGCCAGCATGAACACCGGCACCTTCGGCGCCCCGTTCATCGTGGACGTTGACCAGGACGGCGCTGTGGACATCATCGTGGGCCGCCGCAACGGCTCCATCGCTTACTTCCGCAACATCGGCGCACCCGACAACCCCATTTTTGGCACCCAGCCCACCATCAGCCGCCTGGGCGCCATTGATACGCGCACGCCCATCGGCGTAGGCTTCAGCCGCCCGGCCGTCATCACCCAGCCCAACGGCGAACGCTGGGTCGTCTGCGGCAACTTAGACGGCACGCTCGAAGCCTACATCGGCCTCACCCCCACCGACGCCGCCTTCCCCATCGTCTCCAAAACCTGGGGCAACGTGGACGAAGGCGAACGCTCCTCACCCGCCTTCGGCGACTTAGACGGCGACGGACGGCTGGAAGTCGTCGTCGGAAACCTGCGCGGCGGCTTATCCATCTTCCGCACCGAACTGCAAGGCTGCACCGTCAGCACGCAGACACCCACACCCGCCGCCACACCCTCCGTTGCCCTGTGGCCCAACCCCGTGCGCCACAGCCTGCGCCTCGAATGGCCCATCGGGCAGCCCTTCCTGTGGTCCATCCGCGATGCCCTGGGCCGCTTAATAGCGCAGGGAAGCGCCGCCGCCGATGCGCCGCAGTTCATCCCGGTCTCCGATTGGGCACCCGGCCTGTACCGCATACACCTTCATACGCCCGACGGCCAACGCCACGAACAAGCTTCATTCGTGAAGTGGTGAACTTTTCTGCACCTTCGCGCCTTTATGAGGCCTATGATGCTCGATTTTGAAACCCTCATCAGCGCCAGTACGCTGACTTTGGTGGACTTTCACGCTACGTGGTGTGCCCCCTGCCGCGCCATGATGCCTATGCTCGACGAGGTGCAGGCTGAGCTCGCCGACCGCCTGCACCTCGAAAAAATAGACGTGGACGAATACACTTCCTTAGCCGTGCAGCAGCGCGTCATGGGCGTGCCCACACTCATTCTCTTCCGACGCGGCGAAGAACTGTGGCGGCATGCCGGCACGCTCACCAAAGAAGGGCTATTGCAGGTCATCCGCGCTGCCGAACAGCAGGCCCTTGCACCGCCCACGCAGGTCTGAACCAACCACAGTACCCTCTGGTCGGCCCGGCAGTGGGATAAAACCGCGAAAAGGCACAAGCCCTATCCCTTTCCTCCTATCGGAAAAACAGCGAAACGCCCACATCAAACGTCAGCCCGCGGCTGGAGACTTCCGTTTCCTCCTCCACGTAATCACCGCGAAAACGGTGACCGCCTCGAGCAACGCCGGCGTTGAAGGCTAAGTAGTCTTTCAGGAAAAACGCTGCTCCCAGCCCCAGGCTCTGCCGGCGAATACGCATGTCGGCCTGGTCGCTGTACAACATACGGCCCCAGGCCATCTGGACACTGGCCCACAGATACGTGCGCCAGCCCACCGGCAGATACCCTCGCAACTCCGGGCCAGCCGTGTATAGGCTGCCGGAGACACTCGATAGGGAACCCCGTATGCTCACACTGCTGCCGCTGAGGTTGAGGCCGGCAGAAAGGTTTTTTGTAAAAAAATAATGTGCGCTCAACGAGGCGCCTAATTGGCTGATTTTCAGCTCATCGGAAAAGCGCCCGTGGCTGACCTTTTCGGTTCGTACCGTAAACCCGAACGCATTGCCCGACAGCGGCAGATTGAAATCGTAGGGAATATGCGGTGCATAATTGTGCAGGTTGAGCATGAGCTGCCCTTTTAAAGACTGAGCCGGCACCAGGGTGTGCGCCAGGGCGATGAACAGCAGGGAAGCGACGATTTTTTTCATGACAAAGGCTATTCTGTTTGCGCAGACAAGATAGCGCTAAAACGCGCTGCTCCGTACCCAAAAGGGATTTTTTCCAACGGCTGGCGCGTTGAAAAGGCGGACGCCGAGAGGACATGAAAAACGGGGGCGCTCCCAGAGCGCCGCAGAGGGAGAAGTTTTCTTAAAAAAACCTTTCTAATGTGCTCACTGTCGGGATGTTAAGCGGAGGCGGGGTAGAGGTCAGGGGGGAACCCAGGGAATAGGTTTCGACGAGGCGGGAGCCTCGCCAAATCTGATGCATGTGTGCGTGAAGAGCCTTCAGCGCGCCTCTACGGTGCCCAATTGCAGGAGTGCTTTCATTTTGGCGTGCAGGTCGGTGTTATCATAGACGCCACTGAAGACCTCGGCGCCCGGGCCATAGGCAAACACAGGCACTAAGGTGGCCGTATGGTTGAGGGTAGAGAATTTAATTCTCAGCTCTCTTTTGTCGCTGCCGCGCAGCAGAGCCATGCCGCCGGTTTCATGGTCGGCGGTTACGATGACGAGGGTGTTTCCGTCCTGTTCGGCGAATTGGAGCACTTCGCCGATGGCATTGTCGAAGTCGAGCATTTCCTGTACGGCCTGTTCGCCGTTGTTTTTGTGGCAGGCCCAGTCAATTTGGGAGCCTTCGATCATGAGGAAGAAGCCTTTTTCGCTGCGTTGGGCCAGGAAGGGCGGTGCGATGCGGGCGGCTAAGGGCAGGTAGTCGCGGCCTTTGTGGACGCCTTCGGGTTCCCTATCGGCCGAGAACCAGGCGAAGGGTCGGGCCGGGTCGGGGCGGCACTGTTGGAGGGCTCGCTGCTGGTAGGTGTAGAGGTCGAAGCCTTTGGCCTGCAATTCGCGACACAGGTCGCGCCCGTCGGCGCGCTGGTTGAAGTAGTCGAGGCCACCACCGATGAAGAGGTCTATGCGGGTTTTGAGGAAGAAGGGTGCGATTTCTTCCATTTCGGAGCGTTTGCTGACGTGGGCAATGAAGGCGGCCGGCGTGGCGTGCGTGATACTGGAGGTGGCAACCAGACCGGTGGCCATGCCGGCAGCAGCGGCGTCTTCCAGGATAGTTCGGCAGGGCCTTTTTTGGGCGTCCACGCCGATGGCGCCGTTGAAGGTTTTGCATCCGCAGGCAAAGGCGGTGGCGCCGGCAGCGGAGTCGGTGATGAGGTTTTTGGCCGAATGGGTTTTCATCAGGCCGGTGATAGGGAAGCGCTCGATGTGGAGTTTGTCGGTGCGCGCGTAAATGCCGGCGGTAATCTGGGCGATGCCCATGCCGTCGCCGATGAGGAGGATGATGTTGCGCGGCAGGCGGGCAGTAGGGGCGGCTTCCGGAGCAATGTCCGGATTGGCGGGGGTCGAGAGCCAGCGGCTGCTCTGGAACGCCAGCACGATAGCGGAGAGAAGGATGAGGTATTTCATGTGCCACAAAAGTACAGCGTCCTCGTCAACGCTGGGCCAGTACACGGCGCAGTTGCTGCAAGCCGTTTTGCACGTCGGGGTCGCGTATGGCGTCGAGGATGTCGCGTTTTTCGCGTTTGCTGAGGTGGAAGCTCATGGAGGCTTCGTTTTCCTTGTTTTGGGGGCGATAGACCAGTCGGATGACCTGCAGGTGGTTGGGCCCGAGCAGGTCGCGCAGGAGGGCCAGGGTGTTGTCCTGCTCGAAGTCCTGCATGGCCGTCAGGCTGGCGGCAGCGCTGAAGGGCGAGAGCATGTTTTCGACGATGCCTTTGTAGGTGCTGGCCTCGATGGGTCGCCGTTTTTCCCAGCATCGGACCTGCAGGATGACAACGCCGCTGGTGTTGTTCTTTATCCAGTCCGATAGCGCATGGGCGAAGCGGGCGGCAGTGGCGATGCCGTAGTTGTCGCGGAAGCCGGCGTCCATGGCCTCGATGGCCGGGTCGGTGGGCAGCCATGCGGGTGGCAGGATGAGCGGGTAGGAGCAGTTCATGCGCAGGGCCGAAGTGAAGGCGAGGCTGTCGGCCTGCTGTTGGGCGAAGAGGCGCCCGAAGTCCACGGCATCTATTTCGGGGTGCGTGCTGGCGGGGTTTCCGGGCGGGCGCATGAGGTAAGAGACGCCCTGCGGGCTGATGAGCAGGCGGCGGGCATCGTTGATGATGAAGGGCGAGACGACCATCATCGGGATGTGGGCCTGTTTTTCGTAGGGCCGATAGTCGGCCAATCGGCGGTTGAGGCGCCCGCGGCAGTTTTCGTTGAGCTGGTATTCAAACAGGTAGCCGCGGTCTTTGCGGTAGGTGAAGTTGCCGGACTGGAATTTTCGGAATGGGAAGAACAGGTCGTTGGTCAGGATGGCGAAGCTGACAGCATTGAGCAGGTCGGCGCCGATTTCGGTTACGTGTTGGGGGTGGTTGTGGTCCACGTCTTCACCTAATTGTCGGCGCAGGTAAAGTTCGCGCCAATAGGCGGCGCCGAGGATGCCGCCTGAGGCGCCGCTGATGAGGACGGAGTGGCGCATCAGGCGGCCCTGGGTGGCCCGGTCGGCCTGTTGCAGGGCGTGCATCGTCCATACGGCGGAGCGCATGCCGCCACCGCTGACGCACACGAGCACCATTTTGGGTTTTTCGCCGTTAGGCCCCCGGTTGCGTGCGGCCCATCGGTTCAGGATGCGTCGGGTGTTGGCCAGGTCGCGCGCGATGGTGTCGGGCATGCACAGGCGTTCGAGTTGCTCATGCGTGTACTCGGCCCGGCGCTCGTCGGTGTAGTCAATGCCGTAGGCCCGGTTGCGATAGTAAAACAGCCCCCAGCCCGTGATGACGTTGATGGCCACCACCAGTGCGAGAAAGACCAGCACAGCCCAGCGCCGAAACCAGTACACAATGGCGCCAAAAAGGGCCATAAACATGCTGGCCAGCAGGAAAATAGTGGCGCCGGTAGGAATACGCGCCCAGGGCTGCTCCATGAACAGGCTCAGGAACATGATGACCAGCAGGGCGATGAGCTGCACCAACACGGCGTTGAGGTGGTTTTGCTGAAAGACTTTGGCCAACAGCCGGCGGTCGTAATGCGCCACACTGCGCACCAATCGCACATGCAAGCGCTCGGTCAGGTAGGTATCTACGCGCCAGGCCGTGGCTCCGCTCCGAATTTCGCGCAGCGTGGGCACATGAGCACCCGGCGCCAACAGCCGGCTACCGGGTTTGGGCGTCAGGTCGCCCGCCTTCAGAATAGAGGCCAGATCCTTGTTGGTGAGGTGCAGGTAAACCGCCAGAAAACCCAGCATCAGCCCCATGCCAATGAGCAGCCCGGCGGTGTTCTTCATCACATCCCAAAAGCTGGCCAGCTCGTCGCGCACCTGAAAAACCACCGACGTGCTGACGTAAACGATGACGAAGATCAAAGGGAAAACGCTGTTATTCAGCGAAAAAAGGGTAAACGGAGCCTTCAGTGTAGCCAGAAACGGAAACCGGTGCGAGCACAGCAGGTACGTCGTCAGGTTCCAGATGAGAAAAAAAGCACCGCAAGCCGCCCCGGTGAGCAGGAAACTCCAGAAGTTTACTTCACCCAGATACTCCGGCGTCAGCAGCAGGTGGTACACTCCAAAAAAATGGCCAATATGGCCCGTAATCAGCAGCCCCATGAACAGCCACAGCACCACCAGCATCAGGTGATTGCGAAAATGCAGCACCACCAGCTGAAACGGAAAAGAATAATACAGCAACGTGCGATAACGGCGCATGGAGAATGCAAGGGCCTGGCTCCAGCCAAACGGCAAATGGCCCTATCAACGACAAAGATAGCGGCGTCGGATACGCCTCCATGCAAAAAGCGACGCTGACTGCCGCCAGCGTCGCCTCGCACTTTGAAATCGAATGCCTGCTGCTTCTTTCGCGCTTGATGCTTCCCTACTCCGCGCGCAGCAAGCCTGGGTTGTTCCTTTGAAGTTGTGGTGAGGAGACCAGCCCTACCCCCCAGCGGACTGGCCCCTCGCCCACGGGCTTAAGGCCACATTTGGCCCTAATCCTTTAAGTTCCTTAAATGCCTTATCCGGGATATCTATAGCCGCTTTCTCGTGTTTTCGTACCGTTTACCGGCATCTACAACACGCAAGGATTGTGCCAAGCCCGCGTGAGTCCAGGCTGGTTTTCATATCAGAACCTCGCAATTTACCTGTTTGAGGTACGGCTTGCGTCATTTTGTCACGCCACCGACGGATGGCACGCCCTTTGGGTGGGGTTCACCAAAAACAAAACGCGAGTATGCAGAAAGGTACCATTTCGGTTCAGACGGAGAACATTTTTCCCATTATCAAGAAATTCCTCTACTCCGACCACGAGATATTCTTGCGGGAGCTGGTATCTAACGCCGTAGATGCCACGACAAAATTGCAGGCGCTTGCCCAGCGTGGCGAACCCGTGGGCGAAATCGGCGACACTACCATCGAAGTCATCGTAGAGCCCGACCAAAAGCGCCTCATCGTACGCGACCGCGGCATCGGCATGACGGAAGAGGAAGTCAACCGATACCTCAACCAGATAGCCTTCAGCAGCGCCGCCGAGTTTTTGGAAAAATACAAGGACAGTAGCATCATCGGTAAATTCGGCTTAGGTTTCTACTCCGCCTTCATGGTGGCCAATAAGGTGGAAGTGCTCACCAAATCCTACCATCCCGACGCGCCCGCCGTGCGCTGGACGTGTGAAGGCTCGCCCGAATTCGCCCTCGAACCGGCCGAAAAAGCCGAACGCGGCACCGATGTCATTCTCTACATCAACGACGAAAACTCGGAATTCCTCGACCGCCTGCGCATCGAGCAACTACTGCTCAAATACTGCCGCTTCCTGCCCGTGCCTATCCAGTTCGGCACGCGCACCGAGTACGTAACCGTTGGCGAAGGCAAGGAAGCCCGAGAAGAAAAACGCGAGGTGCCCAACATCATCAACGAAACGCGCCCATTGTGGAAGCAAACGCCCACCGACCTCAACGACGAAGACTACCTGCGCTTCTACCGCCTGCTCTATCCTATGGCGGAAGACCCCATGTTCTGGATCCACCTGAACATTGACTACCCCTTCCACCTCACCGGTGTGCTATACTTCCCCAAACTGGGCAACGTCATCGAGACTTCGCGCAACAAAATTCACCTGTACAGCAACCAGGTGTTCGTTACCGACGACGTGCGCGACATCGTGCCCGAATGGCTCCAGCTGCTGCACGGCGTCATTGACTCGCCCGACATCCCGCTCAACGTGTCTCGTTCCTACCTCCAAAGCGATGCCAACGTCAAGAAAATCAGCGAGTACATCGCCCGAAAGGTGGCCGAAAAACTCCAGGACATCTTCAAGCGCGACCGCGAGGCCTTCCAGGCCAAATGGCGCGACGTGGGCGTGTTCGTTAAGTACGGTATGATTGCCGATGCCAAATTTCAGGAGCGCGCCATGAACTTCGCCTTAGTCAGCAACGTCAAAGGCGAATACTACACCCTGCCCGATTACAAAGAAAAGGTCAAGGCCAACCAGACCGATAAGCACGGCAAAACCGTCTTCATCTACACCCACGACCCCGAAGCACACGATGCCCTCATCAAGGCCGCCCAAAACCGCGGCTACGACGTGCTGCGCATGGACACCGTGCTGGACAACCACTGGATGCAGCACTTAGAGTACCACGCCAACTTAGACATCGCCTTTGCCCGCATAGACTCCAACACCCTGGACCAGCTGGTGCAAAAGGACGAAGAAACCCCTTCGGTGCTGAGCGAGCAGGAAATCGAGCGGGTCAAGAAGGCCTTTGAAAAAGTTATCAGCGCCGAACTACACGCCACGGTAGAATGCAGTGCCCTGTCGCCCGACGATGCGCCCGTGTCCATCACGCGGCCCGAATATCTGCGCCGCATGAAGGAGATGCAGGCCCTGCACGGCATGGGCAGCGACGGCTTTATGGACGCTTATAACGTGGTCGTCAACACCAACCACCCGCTCATCGCCTCCAAACTGGCCCACAGCGACGACGACAACACCCGCACCGAACTGGCCCAATACCTCTACGAACTGGCCCAACTACAACAGGGCATGCTGCGCGGCGAAGCGCTGACGAAGTTCGTGGAAAAAACACTGCAGAAACTCTAAGGCTCCATTTCACTGCACGCAGGGCGCATTTTTCGGCGCCCTGCGTGCAACCCTCTCACTTCAGGCCGACCTGATGGAGTGCAACCGGTTGCCAACACATGTTCACCCATTTTTTTTCAAAAAACAACCCGCACTGAATTATGGTAAAAGCACTGAAGTTCCTCATCCCTTCGGCTCTGCTGGCCGCAGCGATTTTCTTCGCCTGCACCAAAGCTGACGATACCCTCACCACCGAAGAGGCCATTGACCAGACCCTCTTCACCGTGCAAGAGCGCGGCGGGCTGGGCAGCTACGGCTGTTATGAGCTCATTTTCCCGGTAACCATCCAATTGCCCAATAACACGACTGTTGAGGTCAATTCCTACGAAGAAATCGCCCAACAACTGCGCAACTATTTCCAGACCACGGGCCGGCCAAAGCGCGGTGCTCATCACGCCTTCTCATTCGTCTATCCTATTTCGGTAACGAATGCTAACGGTGAAATTATCGTAGTAGAAAGCGAAGCACAGTTGCGTCAACTACGCGCTCAATGTAAGGGCACTTTTGGCAACCATGGGCACCAGGGGCACGGGCAGCATGGAGTTGCCTGCTTCGAATTTGTCTTTCCGATAACCATCGTATTTCCCGATGGCACCACCGCCCAGGCCGACAATCAACGCGCTATGCGTCAGCTCATTCTCACCTGGAAGCGCAACAATCCTGCCTCTACGGAGCGGCCTACCGTGGCGTTTCCGGTGCAGGTGAAAATGCGCAGAACGGGAGAAATCATCACTGTCAACAACGCCGATGAGCTGGCTGCACTTAAGAACGGCTGCAAATGAATATATCTCTGTAAGGCCAGCCCATACTTAGAGTAGCCGATAGGGCAGAGGACGCTCATCGCCTCTGCCCTATGCTTTTTATGCCTGAGTCAGCCGTGGACTCCGTCTCGCTTATGCAGGAATAACCCGGCAGTAGCCTTGCGAAATCTCTGTTACTCAAACATGTTGTAATACAATTGCAGCAGTTCGTCCTTTTCCTTTGCGCGGATATCGGCCAGCAGGCGCTCTAAGGTTTCGGCCTCGACGTCGCGCCCGTTTTCGCGCAGGTGGTTGAGCAACACGTAAATGCTGCGGGTGGAGGAAAAGCGACGCATCAGGCTGGCGCTCGGCGTGGTGGCAGTGGCATAGAAGAAGTCCACCGCGGGCTGGGTAAGCGCCGGGTTGTCCAGTTGAATGAGGTAATTGGTGTAGTAATCGAAGAAGGAGTACGTGGAGGAGTTGTCCATCCAGCGGGCCGTTTTGAGGAACCACTCGGCATTAGCCGGGTCGGCGCCTTCAGCCGAATAGAGCGCGGCTACGGTCATGGCGACGCCTTCGTCTTCTTCATCCCGGTAGGTTTGCGCCGCCTTGAGGGCCGCATTGCGATCTACGCGCGCCAGCGACGACAGCGAAGCGCTCAGGATGCTGTACGACACATCGGCATTTATTCCTTTCTCAAAAACAGGCTTGTACTCGGATTTTTCCAATCTGCCCAACGCCTCGATAGCCTGGGCGCGCACGCGCGGATGCGGTTCGTTTTCGGCCATTTGGGCCACTATAGAGGCCACGTTTGGGTCTTCCACGTCGCATTGAAACAGCGCGTAGATGCGCAGTACCCAGTGGCGGTCGCGCAGGGCCTCCTGCAACAAAGCAGTGTACAGCGGTGTCTCGATCTCTTGCAGGCCCAGCAACGCCTCCAGGCGGTCTTGCCACAGCGGAGCATTGCGGTACATGAACGCCCATTCTTCGGGGGTATGCTGGTCGTTCTTCTCGGCCAGCAGCGTCTTGTCGGCATCCACATTGATAAGGGCCGGCTGCCGGGGCAAATCGAACGTGAAGGTTTGGCTGCGCTTGGTCACGCGGATATCATGGCGCGTGGGGCGTTTGCCGGCAGCGTCGTAGATGTCCACCTTGAGCGGCAGGTCGAAGACATAAGGGACGCCGTTTTCAGCCTCCTGCGTTTGCGTGATGGTAACGATGGCCTGGCGGGCTTCGTCGTTCCAGTCGTACTCGATGTCGAGTTTTGGATGGCCCGCGCTGAGGAACCACTGGTTGAAAAACCAGTTGAGGTCCTGGCCGGTAATTTTTTCAAAAGCCAGCCGCAGGTCGTGCACTTCTACGGACGAGTAAGCGTGCTGCTTCAGGTAATGGTGGAGCGCAGCCCAGAAGGCCTCATCACCTACTTGATGGCGGAGCATGTGGAGCACGGCGCCGCCCTTGTTGTAGGAATGGGCGTCGAACATGTCCTCTTTGTTTTCGTAGCCAAAATAAATGAGCGGGTGGCCGCCGTTTTCGGCTGAGGCGAAGTAGCCCTGGCGCTCGTTGAAATAGTGAAAGTCGGCTTCGTCGCGCCCATACTTGTGCTCAAACCACAGGTATTCGGCGTAATTGGCAAAGCCCTCGTTAAGCGTCAGGTTGGCCCAGCTTTCGGTCGTTACTAAGTCGCCAAACCAGTGGTGAAACATTTCGTGCGCCACAATGCGCTCGTTTTCCTTCTGCTGGTCTATGAGCGCGCGGCGGTTTTTCTGCACAAAGTCGCCAAAAACAACGGCGGTGGTATTCTCCATGGCGCCGCTGACGAAGTCACGCACCACCACCTGAGCGTATTTGGGCCAGGGGTAGGGGTAGCTGATTTTTTGGCTGAAAAACTCCAGCATTTCGGGCGTGTAAGGGAAGATGTCGCGGGCGTAGGCCTCGTATTTGGGCTCGACGTAGTATTCTACCGGAATGTTGCGCCAACGGTCGCGGACGATGGCGTATTCGCCCACGGCCACCATGAACAGATACGGCGCATGCGGCTTGTCCATGACCCAATAGTCGGTGCGCGTACCGTCGGGATTTTTCTTGGAAGACTTCAGCACACCGTTCGACAGCGTTTTATAGCGGTCCTCTACGGTCAGGTACATCTCCTGAGTGCAGCGCTGGTTGGGTTTGTCTAAGGTAGGAAACCAGCGCGAATTGTGCTCCGTTTCGCCTTGCGTCCAGATCTGGCGCGGTTTGGCAGGGTCGCTTCCGTCGGGGTTGATGAAGAAGAGGCCCTTGTCGGAGGTGATGGCCGCGCTGCCGCTAAAGTCGTCGCGCTCTTCGGGTTTGGCCGTGTAGTGAACAACGACGCGGAAGGTGTCCTTGCGCGTGAAGGTACGGCCCAGAGAGATGCTCAACTCCTTATTGTCGTACTCATATCGGAGCGTGTCCTTTTTGCCTTCAAAACCAACGTAGTGGATGTCGAAGTTTTTGGCATCCAGTACCAGCCGGTCGGTGGCGTAAAACCACGGACGCAAAGTGAGGGTAGCCTTGCCGTTGACGCGCCGTTTTCCCCAGTCGAACGACAAATCTAAGCGCGTGTGAATGAGGTCGTGGACAAGCGAATGCGAGGGATTGTAGCGGGGCAGTTCGTCGGAGCGCTCCTCGGCATCGGCCTCCTCTTCTTCTTCAGCGCCCAGGAGGCGCATCCATTCTTCATCATTGAACGCACTGGTATCCGGCTCATCGGCCTCCGCCCCGATAATGGGCTTTCCGAGGGTATCCCATTGGGCGGGCGGGACAACGGGCTTCACAGGGTTTGTAGCAGTTTTCTCCCCGGCTTTGGGTGTGCAGGCAAAAGCAAACAGCAGGGCAAAAGTAGCAGCCCATGCTAAAGGTGTTTTTCTCATAAAAAAATTGGGATGTGAATGGTCGAGTCTAAGCTATTTGATACCCGTGATTATCGCGCCGGCTAACCAAAGACAGGATTGAACGAGTCGAATGGGCTATTCATGCTGCCGCGGCATTCTTTAATCCGAGATGCAAAACAGCATTTGCCGCCACAAAGGTGCTGTTTTAAATTGAATTGAGGTGCCCCCGAGGTGTCGTCTTCGAGGCACGTGAAGGTGACACCTCGAAGGTAATCCCTTTCTGAGACAACACCTTCCACAGAAAGATGTCGCCTCGGAACGACAGAGACAACACCTCCCTGCGGGAGATGTCGCCTCTCACCTCACCACTTCTCTTCATCGTACTCTACCAAATACGTCCGTATCTCCACACCCTCGATGACCTCCACACCCTCCCGCACGCTGGCCGGATAATGCACGTTGTTCGGACAAAAAACTAAATACACCCCCACGCGCTGACCCAAACTGCGGCAGTAGTACGCCAACTGCTCCTTGCCCTCCACAAAACGCCCAGGACTGTAGTACACCTTCGCCTCCACCACCAACTCCTGACCGCGAATGTTCACTATCAAATCACTCCGACCCAATCCGGTGTTCGCCTCCCGATACAATTTGCCCTTCAACTCCTCCACCAGCGCGTGAATGTACGTCTCAAAACTATACATCAGCGCCGCCTCCGGTATGGAACGGTACTGGCCCTTCTCGTCTTTCTCACGAAAAACATGGAAACCTCGGCGCTTCACGTAGGCTTTATAGTGGGCAATGACCTTGTCTAAGTTCAGTGTGCCATCTGCATGGAAATAATCCGGAGCCGAAATCGTGCCGGCAATGACTTTCTTCTCACCGTTGGTGTACGGGTAAAAGGCGTCGTAGAGCCGCTTTTTGTAAAACGGCACCCAAAACGTTACATACCCTTCCTCGTCTTTCTTAATCAACCCGTTCGTGTGCAGCAGCTTGATGCTGGGCCGATCTATCCGAAAGGGTATCTTATCCTCCGTGAAAAGCAGGCGCTCCACAAACGCTCGCTCCTCGCGCGCCTTGCTCAAGATGTTCTCAAAGTTTTTATCAATGGCCTCCGTCAGATACCATTCTTCG
>CAZYEV010000063.1:0-45447 GCA_964646615.1 uncultured Saprospiraceae bacterium | reverse complement strand
GGATATTAGAGCGAAGTGAGGTCTCAGGCTGTGGTGTAAAAGACGCGGGTACGGTCCTACTTAGGATTGGTGCCCGATGTCCAAGGTGCGCGAGTCGCACAGTATACGTAACTTCTGTGGCCCCGGGTCGCCGGCCAGATGCCGAAAGGGAGACACCTCCTCTTCGCGAAGGCACATCAGGTGGTGCAAACGCAAGTCCAGCGTCGGATTGTCCGCAATGTTGAAATCACTCGTCAGGCTGTCCAACGTGATGGGCGAAACGCCAGTGATGAAAATGCGGTCAATGATGCCCATCTGCGTGCCCTTCTTGACGTTCTCGTAAAACTTGCGCACATAACCATTTTGGCTAACAACCGCCTGAAAATCTTTTAAGTAAAAAGCAACTAACTCGTTTGTGAAGTGGTCGTACTCGTCCACCAACACAAAAAGTTGCTCTCCCGGAAGGTATTGCTGCACCAGCCCAAGCGCCTCGTCTATGACCTGGTGCGGAAAGCGCGCATCCGTAACACGCTTAAGGCTGTTTTCCGATATCTGGCCGTGGTACTTCAGCAAAAAGGCCAAGGTTTGCCGCTTGACGCGGCGGGTAAACTCTTCCAGCAAATGCTCAGGGCTTTTGGTCAACACCGCACTGAAATCGAACTTGAGCACCAGATACCGATTGGCCCGCGGCGTGGGATGCTGACCAATGTAGTACTTGCCAAAGAGCACTTCAAACTCGTCGCGATACTCACGCCCATAGTAGTGCTCCAGCACTGAAAGGAACAGGCTCTTGCCAAAACGACGCGGACGCAGGAAAATGTGGTACCGGCTGGATAAACGCTCCAGAGCCGCTATGTGCGCCGTCCGATCCACATAAACGTAGTTCCCCTCCACCAACGTGGCGAAGTTGCTCACACCGTAAGGAAACGAAGGCCTGTCCATGTCGCGCGCTTTTGAGGACAAAGATAAACCTTGTGAACGGGATAGACTTTCCACCCTGTCTTCAGGACGGAAGTAGCCGGGGGCTGGCTGTAGGACACAGTAGCCTTTTTTGGCCGCTTGCAAGCACTGTGCTTATTTCCATACTCCCCTACTGCTTGCTTTGTTATGCCGGGTACTCCACGAAGTTGCGCGGTGTCTCATACAGTCGCACGTGCAGGTCGAGACGCTCGGGCAGGTGGGCGCGCAGAATACGCCAGATGACGACGGCGATGTTTTCAGCCGTAGGATTGAGATTTCGGAACTCTTCCGTGTCCAGATTCAGGTGTTTGTGGTCGAAACGCTG
The DNA here is from genome assembly GCA_964646615.1 of uncultured Saprospiraceae bacterium. Classification (GTDB taxonomy): domain Bacteria; phylum Bacteroidota; class Bacteroidia; order Chitinophagales; family Saprospiraceae; genus M3007. The sequence goes on along the minus strand of CAZYEV010000063.1, from coordinate 44,183 downwards.
CTCTACTTCCCGGCGGATGAGGCTGGCCAGCCAGCCTAAATCCACGACCATGCCGGTTTCGGGATCTATCTCGCCGGTTACTTTGACTTCGAGTTCGTAGTTGTGGCCATGTCCATTGGGGTTATTGCACAGGCCGAAGACCTCGCGATTGCGGGCGTCGTCCCAGGCGGGGTTGTGCAGCCGGTGGGCGGCGTTGAAATGGGCTTTGCGAATGACGGCAACTCTCATGTATGAGGTGATATGTGTCTGGAAGCCATGGTTATTCTTTGCCAGAAGCCTTAAGAATAATGACCTTTTAGCGCCTTTGTAACAGACCTGGATGTCGGTGGTTTATTTTTTAGCGATTCCTATGCCGGCACCTGCTGCAGCAGCTTTTTTTCGAGAGCAGCGATTTAGCATTAAACTTGCACGTCCGAAGACGGTCATACCTGCCCGCATGGTCCTTCTCTCTCCTTTTTTCAACACAGCACCTCTTTTTTATGGCTTCACTTCAACCCTTATCGGTGAGCGCACTGGGGCATCGGCGCGCGGCACATTTGTTGCGGCGCACGAGTTTCCGCTACACCAAAGCGCGCATAGACGAGTTAGCTGCCCTGCCTGCGGAAAAGGCTGTGGCTACGCTGCTCCAACCCTATCCACTGCGGATGCAGCAACCGGTGTATGCGACTACGGGCGGCAACGTCGGATGGCTGCTCCCCACCGGGCAGACCCTGCCGGCAGACGACAACGTTTTGCGCCGCTACGTTATGGCCTGGTGGACGAGCGAAGCGCTGCACGATCCGGGCATTGTGCACCGAATGACGCTGTTCTTGCACCAGCACCTGACCGTAGCCGCCATTACATCAGGTATTAACAACACGCATTTCTTCGACTATCTGTCGCTGCTGCGCTGGGCCGCACTGGGCAACTTCAAGAAACTGGCCACCAAGATTGTTACCGACAATTGCATGTTGCGGTACTTGAACAACCACCAGAACACCAAGACCAACCCCAACGAAAACTTCGCCCGTGAGTTTTTCGAGCTGTTCACCATTGGCAAAGGCCCGCAAATCGGCCCGGAAGATTACACCCACTACACGGAATACGACATCGTGCAGGCCGCCCGCGTGTTTACTGGCTTCCGTTCGCGTAACCAACGCGACCAGACCGACCCAGAAACCGGCATCCCGCGCGGTACCACCGCTATTGCCCAGCACGACACAGGGCCTAAGACCTTCAGCAGCAAATTCCAGAACACCACCATCCAGGGCGCTACCACTAACGCCGGCATGTGGGCCGAACTGGACGCCTTAGTCAATATGGTGTTTGCCCAGCCTGAGGTGGCACGCCTGTTTTGCCGAAGGCTGTACCGTTTCTTTGTAGGCCGTTACATCACGCCTGAAATCGAAAGCGACATCATTGAGCCGCTGGCCCAGACGTTCCGCAACAGCGGCTATGAAATCAAGCCCGTTTTGGAAAAATTGCTTCAAAGCAAGCATTTCTACGACGAAGACGACGCCGAGGTGGGCGATGAAATCATCGGCGGTATGATCCGCTCGCCACTGGAGGCAACATTGCAAATGCTGTCTTTCTTCGGCATTCCCGTACCTGATCCGAACGCCAATCCACAGCTACATTATGAGACCTTTTTCTCGCGCGACATCCTGCAGAGCATTCTTACCTCATCAGGCTTTCCGCTCTTCCTGCCGAGTGATGTAGCCGGCTACCCGGCCTACTACCAGGAGCCGGAATACAGCCGCCAATGGTTCAACTCCAGCACCATCATTGCGCGTTACAAGTTCCCTGAGCAATTGCTTACTGGTCGTGTAAGCATGGGTACTTACCCTAATGCCCCATTGGCCTTCAAACTCGACATCGTGCCCTGGGTGCGCAACAGCGGCTTCTTCTCCGACCCGGCTGACCCGCACGCATTGGTGGAGGAACTGCTGCGCTACCTGCTGCCTGCGCCTATCAGCAACGAACGGTTCAATTACTTCTACGACGACGTCTTCCTCAACCATCTGCCGCCCTACGACTGGACGTACGAATGGGAGGCCTATCTGCAAACCAACAACGCCACCGAAGTGCGTATCCCGCTGGAGCGGCTGTTCAGAGCCATCCTATATTCGCAGGAATTTCAAACGTTCTGAACCTCCCATTCCCGCCTATCGCTCACCTTCTTTTTCCAACGCTTATTTATGAAACGCCGCGATTTTCTCAAAATAGTGCCCGCTGCCGGCATCTCTTCCTTTGTGCTCAACGGCTTCGCCATGCGCCCCTTTGCCAATAGCCGCTTAGCGCGTATCATCAGCGGCTGCGACGACATCCGCGAGCGCACGCTGGTGCTCATCCAGCTCAAAGGCGGCAACGACGGCATCAACAACCTCGTTCCGCTGGCCCAGTACGACCGCTACCGGGCATTAAGGCCCACCACAGGGCTGGCCGAAAACGCCCTCATCGAGCTGGATAGCACGCTCAAAGACAGCAAGCGCGTCGGGCTGCACCCGGCCATGCAGGCGCTCAAAGACCTCTACGACCGCGGGTGGGTCAGCATTGTGCAGGGTGCAGGCTACCCAAGCCCTAACCAATCGCACTTTAAGAGCACCGACCTGTGGCTCACGGGCGGCGACGGCACCCCGGCCAACTTCAGCCTCGGCTCGGGCTGGATGGGTCGCTCGCTGCAAGCGCTCTTCCCCGACGTGGAAGGCGCCCCTACGCCCACCATGCCCGACCCGTTAGGCATCCAGGTGGGCGACACCAACCCTTCGCTGGGCTTCCACACCGAAACGGAACACCAAAACGCCATCAACCTCAGTGGGCAAGACCCTGCCGGCTTCTATTCCTTAGTGCAAACCATCGGCGGCGCCCCCGTGCTCGATGCGCCCGATAGCGAACACGGCGAGGAGCTGGCCTATATCATGTCCGTCGAGCGCAGCGTCAATCAGTACGCCAAACGCATCACCGACGTATTCAACGCCGGCACGAATGCTGGCTCGTATCCAAACACGCCTTTAGCTAATCAGCTTAAAACAGTGGCGCGACTCATCCGAGGCGGCAGCAAGACCAAAATTTTTCTCTGCAGCATCGGCGGCTTCGACACGCACAGCGCGCAGGTGAACTCCGGCGATACGGCTCAGGGTACACATGCTGACCTGCTCCGAACGCTCAGCGAAGCCATCAAAGCCTTCGTGGACGACTTAGACAAAATGTCCATCGCTCACCAGGCCGTCGTCTGCACTTTTTCCGAATTTGGCCGCTGCGCCGCCGAAAATGGCTCCTTCGGCACTGACCACGGCACGCTGGCGCCCATGTACATTGTAGGTAAGGGTGTCAACCCGGGTGTGCAGGGTACCAATGTCAACCTCAGCGACCTGACGGCCGACAACCAGCTCAAGGGCACGCAACACGACTACCGCCAGGTGTTCGCCACGCTGCTGCAAGACTGGCTCGGCGCCAACGACTGGGTGCTCTCCGAAAGCCGCTTTGCGCCCTACGGCAAAATACCGCTCATCAGCCCGGCCTATGCCGTTGACCCGCAGTGCTACTACGGAGGCTCCACCACCATCGTGGACGACTTCGAGACCTGGGGCGACAAAATGCTGCTCTATCCTAACCCGGCGCGCACTTCCAGCGAGGTCATGATTCGCTCCAGCGAGGCCTACGAGGGTATCCTCAGCGTCCACAGCATGGGCGGGTCGCTGCTCCATCACCAGCGCGTGCGCGTCGAAGCGGGCGACAACGCCTTCCTGCTCGAAGTGCTCCACATGCCGGCAGGCACGTACGTGGTGCGCTTAGAAAATGCGCTCACCGGCGCCGCTAAAGTGGTCAGGATGAGCGTAGCGAAATAGAGCACTTTCCGAGGTGACATCTCCCGACAGGGAGGTGTCACCTCAGGGCGAAAAACAAGAGCCGGCCGTGCGGGGTGCACAGCCGGCTCAGCGCTTTCTAACAGTATATCCGTATGTGTAAGTAAAGTGTGTGTTCAAAAAATAGCCCCCCTCCCTCTCTCATTTGAAAGGGCCGGAGGGCCCCCGCCTTCGGTTTATTCTTCGGCGCCGCAGTTGCGGCGTTTTTTACTGGTTTGCTTGCTTATACGAACCGGTCGTTTCCGGGTCACTTGTGGTGCCTTCGCAGCACGCATTTCAGGGCACAAATATAGGACGTTTTTCCGCAAAAAAATTTTTTCTGCCTTTTTCTCAAAAAAAACAACCGCTTCCTAACGAAATCCGCCACTGGCTTCGTGTGTTTGCGCTGCCTTTTCTTTCCCGGACCAGTTCTGGGCAGCCACGAGTGGTTTTCTTACCACTAAGGCACAAAGAGGTTGGTAACCACCAATATTTGAGGCGACCTCTCCCTTCAGGGGGTGTTATCTTCAGGCCTCTTCGAAGAGAATTAGCGCATTCGTGGCTCCCTTTACAGCGCAGGGGAATGCGATCGCCCGTCCATTTCAAGGAGGCAAAGACATCACCTTATATTTGCCCAAAACAGACGAGCACATGAGAAAACTGCTGACGCTTGGGCTGGGACTGGCTGCGATGACGCTGGGGGCCCAGAACCCATGGATGGGTCTGCAACAGCTGGTGGGCACCTGGAAAAACCTGCGCCGCGAGTCTGCAGAACAGTGGCGCATAGCTGCGCCCGACACGCTGAAAGGGGCGAGTTATGCGTTGACGCCCAATGGGCCGGTGCTGATGGAAACGCCGGTGCTTTTCCGCCGCCCTGATGGAAGCATCGTTTACCGCACCACCGTACCCGGCCAGGACGAAGGCCAGGTGGCGGACTTTGCGCTGACGTTTTTCACCGCCTCGTCGTGGACATTCGAGGATCTGGAGCACCGCTTTCCGCAGACCATCGAGTACTGGTTGGTGGACAGCGTTTCGCTGCGCGTTACGCTGAGCGGCAGCGATGAGGAGGTGCGCGAGTTGTGGTTTAGCCGCACCGATGAGTCGGTTTTGCGCATGCGCCCTACGTTGCGGGGCCACCAGACGTGGGTGTGCAACCGCAAAAGCGGCACCGTCGAACGCTTCGACGCGCACACCGGCACACCCATGGGGCGGCTCTACGGCGGGCCGGCGCCTGCCCATGACCTCTGCCTCGGCCCCGACGGGCAGGTTTATATCCTGACCAGCGGCACGACGCCCACCGTGCTCCGGATAACTCCTGCCACGGGGCAAGTGGCGACTTTTCTGCAGGGGCATGCTCTGCAAGCACCCACCAGTATGGCTTTTGGGCCGGACGGGCACCTGTACGTATGCGAACGCACGGGCGTGCTTCTTCGCTTCGACGGCGCTTCGGGGCGCCTGATGCAAACGCTGGCTGAGGGGCTGCCGCACCCTGTAGCATTGGCCTGGGATGCGCGCGGCCGGCTGCTCGTTGCCTGTGCGGGCGGGCGTGGCGTGTGGTATGTCCCTTCCGCTGGTACTGCGCCGCACCGGCTGACGCCGGAAAGCAGCCTGAAGGCGCCCACGTCGCTCTGCCTGGCGCCCAATGGCGACTTGCTCGTCGCCGACGCCGACGAAACGGCCTCCATCAAGCGCTTCCGACCCCAGGGGGAGGCCTGGACTTATGCCGGCCCGGTGGCACACGGCTTTGGCTGGCCCGAAGGACTGACGTTCGGCCCCGATGGCTACCTGTACGCCTGCGATAGCCGCCTGAACATCCTGAGAAAAATAGACCTGGCAGTCAACACCGAACTGGGCATCTACCTAAATGACCGTACCCTGAATGGGCCGGCTAAAATCGTTTTTTACCGGCCTTAACGGCATGCTCATCCAGCCCGATTGTCGAGTGAAAATGCTGCGGCAACGTGAGGCCGCCGCTGCTATCCGGCCTCAAAAACCAATGCCTCGTGGTCGAGTTGTCGGAAGTCCACCGGCGTAACGGCGCTGACGCCCTGTTCGGGCATATAGACGCCGTAGATGGTATCCACGGCGGCCATGGTGGCCTTGTTGTGGGTAACGACGATGAACTGGGACTGTTTGGAGAACTCACGGATGATGCGGTTGAATTTTTCGATGTTGGCGTCATCCAGGGGGGCGTCCACCTCGTCGAAGATGCAGAACGGCGCGGGTTTGAGCAGGTAGAGAGCGAAGAGCAGAGCGGTGGCGGTGAGGGTTTTTTCGCCGCCGGAGAGTTGGGCGATGGTCTGTGGGCGTTTGCCTTTGGGCTTGGCAATGATGTTGATGTCGGACTCGAGCGGGTTGGCCGGATTGGTCAGGATGAGGTCGGCGGAGTCTTCTTCGCTGAAGAGGGTTCGGAAGACCTGGATAAAGTTCTGGCGCACTTGCTCGAAGGCTTCGAGGAAGCGCTGGGTGGCGGTTTCCTCGATTTCGCGCATGGTTTGCAAGAGGTTTTCTTTGGCGGTGAGGATATCGTTGCGCTGGTTGGCGATGTTGTCGTATCGTTCTTTGATTTCGTTGTAGGCTTCGATGGCTAAGGGGTTGATTTCGCCGTAGTTGTCGAGTCGGCGTTTGAGGTGGATGGTTTCGCGTTCGAGGGTTTCGGGGTCGAGTTTGGGGTCGGGTTCGCGCTGGGCGAGGTCTTGTGGCTGCAGGCCGAATTCGGCGCGCAGGCGTTCGTGCAGGGCGGTGATGTCGAATTTGACTTCGGTGAATTTGTCTTTGAGGCGGTTGATGGCGCCCTGGAGGTCTTGCTGGCGGCGGTAGAGGTCGCGCAGGTGGTTTTCGCGCTCGTGGATTTCGTTGCGGGCCTTAAAGTACTGCTGTTCGGCGGCGCTCAGGGTGGCTTCCCGGGCTTTTTTGTCGGTGTAGGCAGCGGCGAGTTCCTGGTCTAAGCGTTCGATTTCGGCAGTGAGCAGGGTGAGCTCGTCGGCGTTTTTGGCCAGTGTGTTGCGGTTTTGTTCGGTTTGGGTAGTCAGTTCGGCCAGGCTTTTTTGGCGGAAGGCGAGTTCTTGCTGGAAGGTATTGACACGGTTTTGCTGTCGGATGAACTCGATGTTTTTCTGATTGAAGGTGTGGCTGGCGCGGCTGAGTTCTTCGGCGATTTCGCGGAAGGAGCCATCGGTGTGGCTGAGGCGTTCGCGCAGTTGGGCGGCGAGAGTTTGCTTTTCGGCGAGTTGGGCTTCGATGAGTTCGTTGCTGGCGGCGAGTTGCTCGATGAGGGTGCCGCTTTCGGCAGCTTTGGCGTCGAAGTTCTGGACGAAGGCGGCAATGTTTTCGATGCGGGCCGCCAGGGCTGCGCGTTCGCTTTGCAGGCGGGCGAGGGCTTCGCGTTCGCGGGTGAGCAGGGCACTCTGGTCGGCGTTTTTGAGGCTCATCAGGTGGGCGCGCAGCACGCCGATGCGGTTGTTGAGGTCATTCTCCTGTTCTTCCAGCTGGCGGATTTGGGCCTCCAGGATGGTCAGGTTCTTTTTTCGGCCAATTTTTTTGCCTTCAAAAAGCCCTACAGAGCCGCCGCTGAGGCTGAAGCGCCGGCGCACGAAGGCGCCCGAACGCGAGACGAAGGTGATGCCCGCTGACTCTGGCGATGTGGCTGCGGCGGCGGAGGCATCGTCCACGATGAGGACATTTTCTAACAAGAAGGCGACGAGAGGGCGGTATTGCGGATCCACCTCGACGACCTCGATGGCGCGCAGGCCAGCGGGCAGCAGCGTGAGGGGTGCTTCGTATTTCTGAAAGGCGTCGAGCAGGAAGAAGTTAGCCCGCCCTTTTTGCGTGCGGCCCAACAGCTGGATAGCCTCTACGGCAGCATCGGCGTTGGGCACGACGTAGTAGTTGAGGTACGGCTCTAAGTAAGCCTCGATAATGGCGCGATACTCTTCGGGCACGTAGATGAGGTCGCTGAGCAGCGGGCAGTTTTTGGCCCATTCCTTTTGCTGGCTGAGAAACTTGATGCTTTCCGGGAAGCCTTCTAAGTTTTCGACCATGCTTTTGGTCAGCTTGTACTCGTTGCGGCGTGCGTCGAGTTGGCGGTTGTGTTGGGCCAGTTGGCGGGTCAGGGCATCCAATTCGCTTTCGGTGCTGGCGATGTCTTTTCGGCGCTTTTCTTCGGCAGCTTCCAACTGGGCGATTTTGGCGCTTTGTTCGCGGATGCGCTCCTCGATGCCTGTGACGCTGCTTTGCAGGGTGTCCATTTCAGTACGGCGCAGGGCTACGTCGGCCAGCGTGCGCTCCACGTCGCGGCGGAGGTTTTCTACCTGGTTTTGCTGGACGGCCCTCTGGCGCTCCAGGTCCACTATCTGGCGCTCCAGCGTTTGTTGTTCGCGGACGAATTCGTCTAAGTGGCCTTTGAGCAGATTGTGGTCGGCCTGCACTTTCTCTAAGGTGTGGCGGGCCTGTTCCAATTCGCCTTCCAAGTCGGCTTCGAGGCGCTTTTCGTAGTTGAGGTCGGTCTGGTAGCCCTCGATTTCGGCTTCGAGGCGGCGCATGGTATCGGCAGCGCGGGCCAGTTGGTCTTCCAAACGGGCCATCTCCTGGCTGACGAAAGTGCGCTTTTGAGCCAGCAGAGCCTTTTCGTTTTCTTTGGAGCGGATGCGCCCGGTCAGCTGGTTGACCTGCTGCTGTTGGGCGCTGAGGGCGACCTCTTCGTCGGTGTAGGACTTTCGGAGGCGCTCGATGTCGGCCTCGAGTTGTCGGGCCTGGGTCTCGTTGGCGCGGTACTGGTCTTCCTGCTGCTGGATTTGGGTTTCCATTTCGCGGTAGCGCTGGCGGTGTTGGGCCAGCTGGTGCAGGGCCAGTTCGATGACGGCGTTTTTGTAGGCGTCCTTGAGTTCGTAATACTTTTGGGTGCGTTGGGCCTGTTTTTCGAGTTTTTTAAGCTGGTCTTCGATTTCGTACAAGAGGTCTTCCACGCGGTCGAGGTCGGCTGAAGTAGCCTCGAGTTTGAGTTGGGTTTCGTGTTTGCGGGCTTTGTACTTGCTGATGCCGGCGGCCTGTTCAAACATACGCCGCCGGGCCTGTTCGCGGTCGCTGAGCAGGTCTTCGACCATGTTGAGGGCAATGATGGCGTACGAGTCTGGCCCGATGCCGGTGTCCACGAGCAGCGAGGTGATGTCTTTGAGGCGGCAGGGCACGCCGTTGAGCCGGTATTCGCTCTCGCCGCTGCGGTAGAGCAAGCGGCTGATGGTTACGGTCTGGAACTCCGTGGGCAGCAGGTTTTTGGTGTTCTCAAACGTCAGCGACACCTGGGCCAATTGGCCCTCTTTGCGGCGCTTCGTACCGTTGAAAATGACGCTGGCCATTTTGTCTAAGCGCAGCTCTTTGCTCTTTTGCTCGCCCAGCACCCACCGGATGGCGTCCACGACGTTGCTCTTGCCCGAACCGTTAGGCCCTACTACACCCGTTACATCGGCATTGAAATGGATGACCGTCTCGTTGGCGAAGCTTTTAAATCCTTTCAGCTCAAGGGATTTTAGTCGCATAGTACCGTAGCCTTTCCTGATAAAAATGCCTGACCGCCCACGCCCGAGCGCTCAAAGGCCGGCAAAAATAGGCAAGTTGTCGGTGCGGGCGCTATGGGGGATAAAAATGGGCTGGGCAATTGTGGCGATAGCTGTCTGAAAGTGAATTCACTTACAACCTGACATTACGCACCGTTGAGATGACTGCTCTGGCGAAAGCCTTTTTTGCAGCCTCTGGAATTTTCATTTTTCACTGAAGAGATTGAGGCGACACCTCTCGAAAAGGAAGGTGTCGCCTCAGAATTCCGCTTCAGAAGCGCTTTATCGCACCAGCGTAACGTCGCCTTCGAAGAGTAGTTCGCGTCCGTCAATGAGTTCGATGACGGCGTAGTAGGCGAATACACCCGGGTTCATGGGTTGCCCCAGGAAGCGGCCGTCCCAGCCGTGGGCGGGTGAGTCGGGGAAGAAGTTGGCGTACGAGTGTACGCGCTCGCCCCAGCGGGAGAAGACCTCAAAGGTTTTCACGCGCTTGACCATGAGCGGGTTGGCGTAGATACGGAAGACGGCGTTTTCGCCCTCGCTGTCGGGTTTGAACACGTTCGGGATATAGACATCAGCCGACGGGTCCACCTGCAGGCGCAGCAGGGCGTTGTCGCTACAGCCGGTGTTGCTCACCACGGTGAGGCGGTACCAGGTGGTGGTCAGCACGCGCGCTTCCGTTACCAGGCAGGTGTCGCAGCTGAGGCCGTCGGAGGGCGTCCAGCGGATTTGCGCCAGTGCGCTGGCGGGCTGGTTGACTTTTGCCTCGATGAGGTAGGTTTCGCCCAGTCGGATGGTTACCTCGGGCACGAGGGTGATTTCTAAATCCTGCGGCTGGTTGATGGTTACCGTTTGCGTAGCCGAGCAGCCGTTGGCATCCACGAGGAAGATGGAGTAGTTACCCGGCTGCAGGTTGGTCAGCAGGCGGCTGTTGGAGAACGTCTGGCCGCCGTCGAACGACAGGCGTATGGGCGGCTGGGCGCCGACGATGCTGTCCACGATGATGGCGCCGCGGTCGCCGGTGCAGGGTGGGTGCTTGGCCGTTACGTAGGCCACGGGTGCGTCGGGTTCGATGACCACACTGTCGCTGTCGGTGCAGCCGTTGGCCGGATTGGTTACCACCAATTCGTACGTGCCCGGTCGGCTGATGGTCGGCGTGGGCGTGGTAGCGCCCGCTACGATGGTGCCGTTTGTGGTTGTCCACTGGAAGGTCATGCCCGGCAGGCCTGACGATGCCGAGCCGTCCAATTGGGCGGTCTGGCCGAAGCAATAGATGCTGAACGACGGGCCGGCGTCGGCGATGGGATAGACGAAATCGCTTTGCACCAGCACCGAAATGGCGTTGGTACAGCCGCTGGCCGGCTCAAGGCCGAGGAGCAGGTACGTGCCTGGCGTGTTCACCGTGAGGCTGGGGCCACTGCCGACGACGACCGTGTCGGCGCCGTTGAGGCGCGCCCACGTGAGCTGGACGTTCGGAATAGAGGAGCCGCCCGTCAGCGTGGTGGTGCTGTTGCGGCAGCTGAGCGCCGCGGGCGTCGGAGCCGTCAGCGGCGGGAAGTTGAGGTTTTCCTGAATCTGGATGCGTGCCGTGTCGGAGCAGTGCGTCAGCGTGTCGCGGATGACGAACTCGTAGTTGCCCGGCGCACTGATGTTGATGACCGTGCCCGAAGCGTAGGTATTGCCGTTGTAGAGCCACACGGTGTTAGCATTGGTCGTGCCTTCGACGCCGCCGGTGAGGATAATCTGGTCAATGCGACAGTTGAGCACGCTGGCCGGGTTGGCTACGATGGTGGCTTTGGGCTGGTTGCGGATGTCTTGCACCTGCACGACGGCCGTGTCGGAGCAGCCGTTGGCCGTAACGATGAGCCGGTACGTGCCGGCGCGCGCCGCGCTAATGGCGGATGCCGTCGGGTTGCCCACAATTTGGCCGCCGGTGGTTGCCCAGGCAAAGGCACTGCCCGCAATGTCGGAGGCGCCCGTAAGCGGCACCTGCGTAGCGGCGCACGTGATGGGCTGCGGTGGCGCTATGCTGGCCGTGGGTTTTTGTTGGAAAACGATGGGCGTGCCGGGCGCCACGACCGTGCAAAAGTGCGACAGCACCACGTTGCCCGTGCCGTCGTTGTTGCCGGCGGCCGCCGAGATGTAGTACGTCTTGCCGTAGGTCATCCGCGTCGGGTCGAAGCAGAAGGTGGGCGTGCTGCTACGCGCAATTTCGCCCACGATTTGCATGCCGGCGCCCTCGTGCAGGATGAATTGCCGCACGTCGCCCGGTTCCAGAAACTCGCCTGCGGGGTTGTACGTCGCCGTCAGGCAGCCCGGGCCACACAGCGAGAGCGGTGCAGTGCCCATGGTGCCGATTTTCGTTTCGCAGGCCAGCAGCTGGATGTTGAACGAGCAGCTGGTCGTGCAGCCGTTGGCGTCAGTAACTACGGCATTGTAGGCGCCCACGGCGAGGTTAGTAATGGAGAACGGCCCTGCGGGCACGCCGCTTTGCGAGGCGCCCGGCGGCGTCCAGAGCACCGTGTAAGGAGCGGTGCCGCCTGCAAGCGTCAGGGCGGCCACGCCGTCGTTAGCGCCGGGTTCGCTCACCACGCTGGCCTGTGCGCACGATAGTTGCAAGGCCGATGCCGGCTGCTGAATGGTTACCGAGCCTGTGGCCGTGCAGCCTGCCGCGTCGGTGGCCGTTACGGAGTACGTGCCGGCGCCCAGGCCCGTTGGGCTTTGCGGGTTGCCCGCTATGGCCGGCGACCATTGGAAGGTGTAAGGCGCCGCACCGCCGCTGACGCTGACCTGGATGCGGCCTGTTTTTTCACCAAAACAATTCACATGCTGCGGCGTCAGCTGGTCGAACACCACGGTGCCCGTAGCGCTCGCAACAGTAAAGGTGGCCGTAGTGATGCAGGCGCCGCCGCCGTTGACGGTTACCGTGTAGTTGCCCACAGCTAAGTTGCTCAGGTTGGGCGTCGTCTGGCCGCCCGACCACTGGTACGTGTAGTTCAGGTTGGTCGGCGTTACCGACAGCGCAATAGCGCCGTTGGACACCACGCAGGAGCTGACGGGCGTAACGGTGGCGCTCACGTCGGGGGCGACCGTGTTTTCCGGCACGACGAAGGAGGCCGTCGAGGAGCAGCCGTTGGCGCCGGTGATGGTTACGGTGTACGTGCCCGAAAGCACGCCGATGAGGTCTTCCACGGTGGCGTTGTTCGACCAGCGGAAGGTGTAAGGCGAGGCACCACCCGTAGCGGTGAGGTCAATGCGTCCGCTGCTCTGGCCGCACAGGGCCGGCGTGATGTCGGCGCTGCTGGTGGGCGCGGGCGTGTTGTTGCCCACCGTTATAACGGCTGTGTTGGTGCAGGCGCCGCCGCCGTTGACGGTTACGGTGTAATCGCCGGGAGCGAGGTTGCTCAGGTTGGGCGTCGTCTGGCCGCTCGACCACTGGTACGTGTAGGCTAAGTTGGTGGGCAGCACGCTCAGGTTGATGGCCCCGTTGGGCGCTACGCACGACGTGTTGGGCGTCGGCGTGGCCGAGATGGTGGGCGTTACCGTATTTTCCTGCACGGTGTAGGTGCGCACGACGGTGCAGCCGTTGGCGCCTGTTACCGTGACGGTGTACGTGCCTGAGGTAAGGCCGACGAGGTCTTTGGAGGTGGCGTTGTTCGACCATTTAAACGTGTAGGGCGAGGCACCGCCGCTGACCGTCAGGTTGATGAAGCCACTGCTCTGGCCGCACAGGGCTGCGCCTACGCTTTCGGCCACATTGGGCGGCAAGGCCGTGTTGGCTACATTGAAGCTCGCCGTATTGGTGCACGAACCGCCCGCGCTGACGGTTACCGTGTAAAGACCCGGCAGCAAGTTGCTGATGTTTTGCGTGGTAGCGCTGTTCGACCACACGAACGAGTAACCCGGCCCTTGAGGCGGCACGGGCGGGTTGAGCGTCAGGCTAACGGCGCCGTTGAAGGCCACGCAGGAGGTATTGGGCGAAGGTGTGCCGGAAATGGAAAACGTAACGATGTCGGCCGGCACCGCAATGGCGGCGGTAGTCGAGCAGCCATTGGCGCCCGTAACGGTTACCGTGTAATTACCGGCAGTGATGCCGGCGAGGTCTTCGGTGGTCTGGCCGCTGTTCCACTGGAACGCGAAGGGCGAGGCGCCGCCGCTGACCGTCAGGTTGATGGCCCCATTGCCGAGGTTGCACAGCTCGGGCGTAACCGTCTGGTTGAGCGTGGCAAACGTCTGATTGTTGGGCACCACAAAGGTGGTGGAGGCCGTGCAGTCGCCCTGTTCGGTTACCGAAACGGTGTACGTTCCGGCTGGCAAGCCGGAAATGTCCTGCGTCGTCTGGCCATTCGACCACTGATAGGTGTAAGCGCCTGGAGGCGTTACCGTCAGGTCAATGGCGCCGTTGTTGGCCGTGCAGCTCGTCAGTGGCGTTACCGTTCCCGACAGGCTGAAGGTGGAGGCATTGTTGGGCACGGTGGCGGTGCCCACAGCCGTGCAGCCGTTGGCGTCCGTGACGGTTACGGTGTAAATGCCGGCCAGGATGTTGGTCAGGTTTTGCGTGGTGGCGTTATTCGACCACAGGAACTGGTAAGGCCCTGTGCCGGCGGTAACGGTTGTGTTGATGGCGCCATTGTTCAGCCCGCAAATGGACGGCGTTACCGCCAGGTCGGGCGTGGGGTTAACGGTGTTGTTGGGCACGGCAAAGGAAGCCGTAGCCGAGCAGCCCACCCCAGCGCTGACGGTAACCGTGTAGGTCGCCGCCGGCACGTTGGCGATGTTTTGCGTCGTCGGTCCGTTCGACCACGAGTACGTGTAGGGCACATTGGGCGAGGCCGTGATGCTCACCGCCCCGTTAGGCGTGGTGCACGACGTGTTGGGCGTAATTGTCCCACTGATGTTGACGGCAATGGTCGTGTTCGCAATGGCGGCCGAAGCCGTTGCCGAACAGCCCCAGAAGTCCGTTACCGTAACCGTGTAAGTGCCCGGCGCGCGGTTGTTGATGGTGGCCGTGTTGCCACCGCCCGACCACAGGAAAGTGTAGGGCGACGAGCCGCCGCTGGCATTGACGCTGGCCGAGCCGTTCGATTGGCCGCATGTGGCCGGCGTGGTGGACGTGGACAGGTTGGGCGGCGTGGTGTTGTTCAGCACCTCAAACGTCGCCTCGGCGCTGCAGCCCACGCCCAGTGTTACGGTAACCGTGTACGTGCCGGCGGGCACGTCGAAGATATCCTGCGTCGTGCGCCCATTCGACCACAAGTAGGTGTAGGGCGCTGTTGGGAACAGGTCAATGTCCACAAAGCCGTTGGGCGTGGTGCAGGAGACGTTGTCCGACACTGTGCCGCTGATTTCGATGTTGATGGTTTCAGCAGGCACCGTGAAGAAGCCCACTGCCGTACAGCCCACCGAGGTGGTTACCGTAACGCCGTAGTTGCCCGCTGGCAGGTTGTTGCGGTTGGGCGTGTTGCCGCCGGGGGGCGCCCACTGGTACGAATAGGGCGGAATGCCGTCGAACACCTGCAGCGAGATGATGCCGTTGGAAAAGCCGCAGGTGGCCGGCGTGATTTCCTCAAAAATGCTGGGCGGCTCGGTAGCGTCGTTCACGGTGAACTCGGCCGTTTCAGTGCACGTGCCGCCGGCGCTGACCGTTACGGTGTACGTGCCCGCCGCGAGGTTGTTCAGAATGGGCTGCGTGGCGCCGTTCGACCAGGTGAACGTTACGTTGTTCGGCGAAAAGAAGAGGCGGATAGAGCCGTTGTTGGCAATGCAGGACGTTTTGTCCGTAACGTCGCCGTCCACGGAGATAGGGATGTCCTCATTTTCCAGAAATACGGCATCGGTGGCTGTGCAGCCGTTGGAGCCGGTAACGGTTACCTGGTAAAGGCCGGCCGGCACATTGTTGAGGGTGGGCGTCGTCTGCCCGCCTGCCCACAGGAAGGTGTAGGGCGGAGTGCCGCCGCCCGCGCTGGCCGTGATGCTGCCGTTGCTGAGGCCGCAGGTGGCGTTGTTTTGAGTGAAATTGATAAACGGCTCTAACGGCTCATCGGGCACGTCGAAAGCAAAAGTCTCTACACAGGCACCACCGCCATTGACGGTCAGGGTGTAAATGCCACCCGGCAGGTTGCTGATGTTTTGCGTCGTCGCGCCCGTAGACCACTGGAAGGTGTAAGCCGGGTTGGGCGGGCTGACGGTGATGGAAATGCTGCCGTTGCCGCCCACGCAGCGCGTGTTGGGCTGAATGTTGGCAAACACATCAATGGGTGGGTTCTCATTTTCCACAAACACCTCTTCCACACTCGAGCAGCCGTTGGCACCCGTAACGGTTACCGTGTAACTGCCCGATGGAATGTTGGCGATGTTTTGCGTCGTCGCGCCCGTAGACCACAGGTAGGCATACGGCGCTACCCCGCCCGACACGCTCACCGCGATGCTGCCGTTGGACAGCTCGCAGGTGCTGTTGTTTGGGTTGGCAAAGATGTTGGGGGTATTCGGCTCGTTGGGCACCTCAAACTCGGTTGTTTCCACACAGGCGCCGCCGGCGCTGACGGTAACTGTGTAGGTGCCGGGCTGCAGGCCGTTGATGTTGGGCGTTGTAGCACCCGTGGACCAGTTGTAGGTGTAATTGCCCGTCGGCGCTACTGAAAGCGTAATGCTGCCGTTGCCGCCGATGCAGGTGGTGTTCGACAGCACATTGCCGTTGACACTGAAGGGCGGGTTATTGTTGTCCACCTCTACACTTTCTACCGTCGTACAGCCATTGGCACCTGTAACGGTTACCGTGTAACTGCCCGCCGGCAGGTTGTTGATGTTCTGCGTATTGGCGCCCGTAGACCATTGGTACGTGTACGGCCCCTGCCCACCCGACACGCTCACCGTGATGCTGCCATTGGGCAACTCGCAGGTGCTGGGCGTGGCATTGGCGTTGACGTTGGGTTCCAGCGGCTCATCCGGCACGTCAAATTCGGCCGTCTCTGTGCAGGAGCCGCCGGCGCTGACGGTTACCGTGTAGGTGCCGGGCTGCAGGTTGTTGATGTTGGGCGTCGTAGCGCCCGTGGACCAGTTATACGTGTAGCTGCCGGTGGGCGATACCGATAGCGTGATGCTGCCGTTGCCGCCGATACAGGTAGTATTAGAAATAACGTTGCCGTTGATGAAAATGGGCGGGTTGTTATTGTCCACGTTCACCTCTAAGGTAGCCGTGCAGCCGTTGGCGCCCGTAACGGTTACCGCGTACGGGCCGGCCATGATGTTGGAGAGGTCTTCCGTAGTCGCCCCGTTCGACCACGAAAAGGTGTAGGGCGATACACCACCGCTGACCGAGAGGTTGATGCTGCCGTTGGGCAGGTCGCAAGTAGTATTCACGGCCGTAGCACTCAGATTGGGCTCGTTGGGCTGGTCATTTACCGTAAATTCGGCGGTGGCCGAGCAGGTAACGCCGGTGGTTACCGTAACGGTGTAGGTGCCGGGTTCGAGGTTGCTGATGCTCGACGTGTTCTGCCCGTTCGACCACTGGTAGGTGTACGTGCCCGAAGGGCTGACGCTGGTGTTGATGGCCCCGTTACCGCCGATGCACGTGGTGTTGTTCTGCACACTGCCGGTGATGTTGATGTTAATCTGGTTATCCAGCACCGTTGCTGTGCGCACCACTGTGCAGCCGTTGCCGTCAGTAATGGTTACCGTGTACTCTCCGGCGTTCAGATTGGTCAGGTTTTGCGTGTTGGCCCCGTTCGACCATTCAAACGTGTAGGGATTGTTGCCGCCGCCGTAGTTGAGGTTGATGGAGCCGTTGCCTGTGCCGCACTGTTCGTCGGTGGGTATGGCCTGCGCATTGAGGTTGATCTGCGTAACCGTGGCCGAGCCGGAGACGGTACCCGAGCAATTGCCCACCTGAGTAGCCACGTTCACCAAAGTGTACGTTCCCGGCTGCGTGGCCTGTATGGTGTACGGGTTTTCGCTGGTCGTGATAGGCGCCTGGTTGACGCCGTTGATGGCATAGGTGAATACCCACGGCCCTTCGCCAGTGAAAGCCACATTCAGGTTGACCGGCTGCGGGTTGCCAGCGCAAATAGTACCGCTGCCCGAAATCTGAGCCGTGGGGCGCGCAATGACCTCCACTTCAAAGCACTGAATATTAGGATTGGAATAGCACTGGTTGGATACTTGCACGCACAGCTGGGCCGGCCCACTGTAATTGTTCGACCAGTTGACCGTAATGTTGCGCGTGCCCTGGCCATTGATGGTGCCGGCGCTGGAAGGCGTCAGCGTCCAGGTGTATATAGTGGCTACCGGCACCTGAGCGATGCTGTACGGAACAGAGGTGCCCTGGCAGACGGGAGAGGTGCCCGTAATAGGCCCCGGGTCGTTAGGCGGCACGCCCACTGTCGAGCCTGAGAGGACGTTAATGGTGTAGTTGCATACGTTGCCCGCACAGCCATCGAGCACGAAGTAATACACCTGGCCCACCACATAGTTATTGGACGTCAGCGTAAACGGGTTCTGCGTACAGGCACATTGCAGCGCCATTGCCTGCCAGGGCGGCCCACAGCCGGCGTAAATACCCGCCTGCAGACCCATGTTTGGCCCCTGTGAGCAGTTGCTGGGTATCACTTGAATGCTGATACTCGTAGTGCCGGCAAAAAAGGCAAACCACTCGTCGTTGTTCAGCTGCCAGCCCGGGCAACCCGGAAAGTTCTGCGGCGTGTTGTTGTTGTTGATGGTGTTGCAATAGCCGTGCAAATTCTCGCACAAAATGGGCGCCTGCTGGCACGTGTTGCCCGCATCCGGGAAACCCGGCGGCGGACACTGGGCCGCCACTTTCCACGAGAGCAACAGGGATAAGGCAAGCAATAGGGTATAGCCAGACTTCATGTTCGGGAGTAGTTTGAGCAAAACAAAGAAATACACAGGAAACGGAGACAAAGGTACCCGATAATTTTCTAACGGCGTAAGAGGATTACCACGCAAGAAAACGGCAGCAAAAAACGCCTTTTTGTTAGCTACGAAACCAACGAACGGCGCGTTGCGCTCATGTTTCGTTAATGCGACAACGGCAACCGGTGTTCATAAAGAACCTTAAAAAAATTGCCAGTTCCGGCGAGGCGCCTTCCTCGCCGCCCCCTATTCCCGGGGTTCCGCCCTGAACCTCCTCTGACCAGCCTCCGCTGGCAACCCTTAGATAAGCAAAACCAATTTCCGAAAGATATTTGCCGCCTCACCCATCCTCTGCACTTTTACGCCAAAACGCACTCATTCCATGTTTTCTACCGAAACGTACACAGCGCGCCGCGCCCAATTGAAACAGGCACTTGGCAGCGGCCTGGCCCTCTTCCTCGGCAACCGCGAGGTGGGCATGAACTATGCCGCCAACCCCTATCCCTTCCGACAAGACAGTACCTTTCTCTACTACTTCGGCATAGACAAAGCCGACCTGGTAGCCGTCATTGACGTAGATAATGACCGCGAAGTCCTTTTTGGCGACGATCTGACGCTCGAAGACATCGTCTGGATGGGCCAACAGCCCCGCCTGCGCGAACAGGCCGAGCGCGTCGGCGTGCGCGAAGTAGTGCCCATGCGCCGGCTGGCCCCATTTTTGAAAAAGGCCCGCCGCACCGGCCAGGCCATCCATTTCCTGCCGCCCTACCGCCCGGAGCACCAAATGGCGCTCAAGGACTGGCTCAACATAGCGCCAGAGCGGCAAAAGGCCGCTGCCTCGGAGGCATTCATCCGGGCCGTGGTGGCCCAGCGTTCGCGAAAGTCCGATGAAGAAGTGGCCGAACTGGAGCGCGCCGTCAGCACCACCGGCGACATGCACGTGGCCGCCATGAAAGCCGCCCGACCGGGCCAGATTGAGGCTGAACTGGCTGGCTTAGTCGAGGGCATCGCCGTCAGCGCGGGCGGGCACCTGGCTTATCCGGTCATCCTGACCGTGCAAGGGCAAATCCTGCACAACCACTACCACGGCAATACCCTGCAGCCCGGTCAGCTGGTGCTGGGCGACTTCGGCGCCGAAACGGCGTTGCACTACGCCGGCGACCTGACGCGCACGTTTCCCGTTAGCGCGCGCTTCACGCCCCGCCAGCGAGATATTTACCAGATAGTGCTCGACGCACAACTGCACGCCATCTCCCTGCTGCGTCCGGGCGTGCGCTACTTAGACGTACATCTGGCTGCCGCGCGTCGCATAGCAGAAGGCCTCAAAGCCCTGGGCCTCATGCAGGGCGATGTGGATGAGGCCGTAGCCCAGGGCGCCCATGCGCTCTTCTTCCCCCACGGCCTGGGCCACATGATGGGCTTAGACGTACACGACATGGAAAACCTCGGCGAAAACTACGTGGGCTATTCTAACACCGTGCAACGCAGCACGCAGTTCGGCACGGCCTATTTGCGCTTAGCGCGCGAACTGGAGCCGGGCTTTGTGCTCACCGTGGAGCCGGGCATTTATTTCATCCCACAACTCATCCAGCAGTGGAAGCGCAACAGACACTGCGCTGCTTTCATCAACTACGCTGCCGTGGACAAATACCGCTCCTTCGGGGGCATCCGCATCGAAGACAACGCGCTCATCACCGCCAACGGCCACCGCATCCTGGGCAAACCCGTGCCCAAAAGCATCGCTGAAGTCGAGGCCCTGCGCGCTGCTGCTCTCTGAGCAGCAGCCCCGGCGTTGGGCACAAAAAAAGCCTGCCCTGCGTTACGCAGAGCAGGCACATCAAAACAAAACGAAAAACCAACTTTTTCTTTTTTCGTATGGTAACCGGGTGGCTTTAGTCGCCCCGGCTTCGGAGTTGCACATGTAACGTTTTTTCCCGGCCTTCTCGTACAACGGTGAGCGTAATCGTTTCGCCGGCTTTGGAGCGGCCAATGATTTCCTGCAATTCGGGCACGGAAGCCACCGGGCGATTATTGACTTTGGTAATGATGTCGTTGGGTCGCACGCCGCCGCGCGCTGCGGAGCCTTGCGGATCGAGGGCCTTCACCCATACTCCCTGGACGAAAGGAATACCCAAATAGTTGGCGATGTTATTGTCCATGGGCGCAATATCCACGCCCATGTAGGCGCGGCGATACTTGCCGTACTGGATGAGGTCGTCGGCAATGCGTTTGGCTAAATTGACCGGGATAGCGAAAGAATAGCCAGCAAAGGCGCCCGTCGGCGAGGCAATGGCCGTGTTGATGCCGATAAGGCGGCCGTGCACGTCCACCAACGCACCGCCCGAGTTGCCCGGGTTAACGGCAGCGTCGGTCTGGATGAAGGACTCGATGGGCGCGCCGCGGCGGATGATGTTGATGTCGCGGCTTTTAGCGCTCACGATGCCCGCCGTAACCGTCGAGGTCAGGTCAAAGGGATTGCCCACGGCCAGCACCCACTCACCCACGCGCACCGCATCGGAGTTGCCCAGTTCGATGGCCGGCAGGTTGGTCGCATCTATTTTCAGTACAGCCATGTCAGTGCTGGCGTCGGCGCCCACCAAGCGGGCCTTGAACTCGCGCCCGTCGTGCAGCGTAATCTGGTATTCGTCGGCAAATTCGATGACGTGGTTGTTCGTCAGAATGTAGCCGTCGCGCGTGTAGATGACCCCTGAGCCGGTGCCCGAGCGCGGGCGGATTTCATCTTCAAAGAAGAAGCGGTCGCCAAAAAAGAAGTGGAACGGGTTGGTACGCCGATAGCGCTGGGCCGCCGTTTGCGGGCTTTCGCTGGCCTTGATGTGCACCACCGAAGCCATCGAGCGCTCCGCAGCGCGCGTAAAGTCGAACAAGCCCGGCCCGCCGCCCTCATCGAAACGCACCTGCCGCACCGTCGGCGTTGGCGGCGTATCAGCCGTTGCCTCTGCCTCGCTCCGATCCATCCATTTCATGGCGCCAAAGACCAACAATCCGCCTGTGGCGCCGGCTAACAGTGAGGACCAAAATTTATTCATGACGCAGTGTTGGTTTGCGATAGGCACTCCACCTACCTTTGTTTCGACAACTAAAAGAACGCCTCAACAGGCAATTTGCTTCGGCTCGCGCGTTCTTTAACGTCTCGTTAACCTTGTTTGGAAGGGCGCTTGAAGCCCTCTGCAAAATGCCACTCGCCGTACGATGACCGCCCAAACCGACATTTTCAACATCAGGCAACTCAAACAAAAAATCGCTTCCACAGAGGCTACCACAACAGCCGACCTGCGCGCTTTGTTGCGCCCAGAAACGGAATTGGAGCGGCATCTGCTGACCCTGCCCGACTTTCAGCGCGGCCTGATGTGGGGCGAACCGCGCTTCGGACACCCTGAAGGCAAAATCGTCCTCCACGTCCGCGAAGTCCTGGAAAACATCGAGTGCATCGAAAACCTGCCCGAAGACACGCGCCGCCAGCTGCGCCTCATAGCCCTTGTCCACGACACCTTCAAGTACGCCGAAGCCCGCACCCGCCCGCGCGACTGGTCGAAACACCACAGCGTGCTGGCCCGCCGCTTCTTAGAGCGCTTCACCGACGACCGCGCCGTCCTCGACGTTGTCGAAACCCACGACGACGCCTACTACGCCTGGTTAGCCCACAAAAGCGAAACCTTCCGACAGGAAAACCCGGAAAAAACCCTCGAACAACTTATGCCCAAAATCGAACACTGCCGCCAGCTGTACTACCTCTTCTTCAAATGCGATACCCAAACGGGCGATAAGCTCCAGGCACCCGTGCGCTGGCTCGAACAAAACATGCCCGATATCCAGCCCGTACCCATACGCGAGGGCATCTGGTGAGGACGCCGTTATCGCCCAACAAGAGGTGTCGTCTTCGAGGAACGAGAAGGCGACACCTCCGCCAGACACCCCCTCCACGGCTCTCTGTTTTTTCGCATGGAACCGAGGCGACCCCCCCCCTGTGGGAGATGTCGCCTCAGGCGGAGGCATTTACTTTTGCTTCAGGGAGACTAAGTTGGCAAACAGCCGATAAGCGCCGGGTACGCCGGCGGGGAATTGCCGGAAGAAAGCCAGGCCGGTATAGACCACGTAGCCCTTGCCATAGGGCGCCACTAAGAGGGCGCCTTCGGTGGAGGGTTCGCCGGGGTCGTTGCAGGCCAGCAGCGGGGTGAATTGGGCGTCCCACTGGTCGGGGAAGTAGAGGCCGCGTTCCTGCACCCAGCCGTCGAAGTCGGCCGGGCCGATGGCGTTGGGGGTGTTCAGGGCCGGGTGTTTGGATTGCAGGATGCGCATTTCGGCGGTTTCGTCAGTTACGCGGGTGCGGCTGAGGCGCAGGGGGAGGGGCGCCACCTGGGGCGTTACCAGGTCGAAGCTGTTGTTGTACTGCATGACTAAGGTGCCGCCGTTTTTGGCGTAGTCGAAGAGGAGCGGCTGGTGGCGTTTGAGGGCATCGCGGGTGTTGTAGGCGCGGATGCCAAGCACGATAGCGTCGAATTTTCGAAGCATTTCGGGCTGCAGGTCTCGGTCGTCGAGCAGGGTAACGGAGCAGCCCATGCGGCGCAGAGCGTCGGGGCCGTCGTCGCCGGCGCCCATGTAATAACCGATGTTGCGCGCCGCGATGTTGAGGTCTAAGCGGACGGCGCGGGCCTGAGCGGGCAGCAGGATGTATTGGGGCGGTATGTGGTCGTAGCGCACGGTAACGAGCCGGTCGGTGTAGGGTTTGCCGTTGACCTCCACCTCGGCCCGCAGCAGCGCCACGTCTGGGCCTTTGGGGGCATCCATGAAGAAGGTGTACGTCCACTCCTGGTCTTTGCGGGCCAGGAACACTTCGGGCGCACCGGTCGCATTGGAGACTTTCCATTCGGCGGGTGCGGTGAGGCGCAGGCGGCAGTGGATGCTGTCGCGGAAGGCGCGCACGCGCAGCGTTACGGGCACGCGCGTCGGGGCGGCCTTTCGGATGAGGTAGCACGGTTCGGTGAACTCTACGAAGGCGGGCGGCAGCACCTCGAAGGGTTGCCACACCTCTCCGATGGCCGGCTCTTCGGTCTTGCTGGCCACTTCGGTTTCGTACTCGATGGGCACCCCGCCCACCGACAGGCGCCAGCGGACGCGGAAGGCGCGCGGCGTTTCGGGCAGCGCGCGCCATTGGGGCGTGTCCACGGTGTACATGCCTGCCGTGTAGGGCTGGCGCAGCCAGAAGGGTGCCGTGAAGGGCATGTCGTCGGGCAGGCGCACCGTTTTGACGAGCGTCCAGGGGCGGTTGAGGGTTAGTTTTTGGGCATAGTTGGTGTCGAGCAGGTTGGGGTCTATGCGCAGTCCTTCGAGCGTTACGGCGAGACTGGCGTCGGGGGCACTGCGGTAGATGCCCTCCAGACGCAGGCGGACGGTGTCGCCGGGCGAGGCGCCGGTGGCAGTGGTGGAGGCTTCGAGGTAGAGGCCCAGGCATCCGCGGATGACGGCTTCGGTTTCGGCGGCCTTGATGCGCTTCCAGTGGCTGTCGGGCAGGGCGCGGATGCGTTGCAGGGCACGCAGCAGCTCGGGTACGGAAGCGGCCGGGTTGTCAGGGCGGAAGTTGCGGTCAATGTGGGCCAGGAGTTCGCCGATGGGTGCGCCCCCGGGCAGGCGCGTCCAGGTGGTATTGATGCCCTCGAAGAGGTCATTGGTGGTGGGCCGGTCGCCTTCCACGAAGTCGAAGTACTCCAGCGCTTCGCCGCGCAAAGAGAGGGAGCCGAAGCCCTGGCAGCGGTGCATGGAGCGCGCTTCGGCGGCCACTTCGGTGTTGCTTTTGCCTTTCAAGGGCAAATAGACACCGGCATCGAAGGAGAACAGGTGGCTTTTGTCCATTTTTTCAAACGCCTCGCGGCCGCCGAAGAAGAACCAGGAAGTGTTGAAAAACAGGCGTCGGGGTTGCCAGGGCGAGAGCCAGGTCAGTTGCTCCGGGTAAGCGTCGGTGCGATTGGCTAAGTGAAATGCTTCCACGGCCAGCATGGCAGAGGCGGTATGGTGGCCGTGGGTGCGGGTGTTTTTGTCGTGTGAAAAGCGGTTGACGATGATGTCGGGCTGCGTTTCTCGGATGGTCTGCACCAGGTCGGCCAGCACGGCGTCCTTATCCCAGATGCGCAGGGTTTCATCGGGTGTTTTGGAATAGCCGAAGTCGTTGGCGCGGCTGAAGCGCTGATGGCCGCCGTCAATGGCGCGGGCCATGAGGAGTTCCTGGGTACGCAGCACGCCTAAGGCCTCGCCGAATTCGGCGCCGATGAGGTTTTGCCCACCGTCGCCGCGTGTGAGGGAGATGTAGGTGGTGTGCAGGCGTTTTTCATTGGCACAATAGGAGATGAAGCGCTGGTTTTCGTCGTCGGGGTGGGCCGCCACATAGAGCACGGAGCCAAGCACGCTCAGGCGCTTGATGGCATCGTGCAGGTCGGCAGCGTTGGGCTTGTCGGGGCGCTGCGCAAAAGCGCAGACGACGAAAAGGAAGGCAAAGGCGGCAGCAAAAAGCCGCCAAAGCAGCAGGACAGGGCAGCGCATGGAACAAAGTGCTTTTTAGGCGGCGAAAATAGGGCGAGCAACGACATCTCTCCCTCCGGAAACCCGAGGCGTCGTATTGCCGGGGGGGCGCTCCGATGTCAGCTGCTCTTTTCTCCGTATTTCAGCCCGACGACGCCCACTAAGATGAGGACGATGAACAGCACTTGCGTCCAGCTCCATTCTTCGCGCAAGAAGGCCACGCCGACGACTTTGGTGCCCACCAGCGCCAGCCCCATCCACACGGCAAAAGCCGTGGAGGGCGGAATGCCCTTCATGGCTAAAGAAAAGAAGTAAATGTTGGCCAGCCCAAAGGCAATGTATCCCAGCAGCGGCAGCAGGGCCAGCCAGCCGTCCCATTCCAGAAAGAGGCGTGGAAAGCCAAAGGCGGCAATGCGCTTGAAGTCGAGCCATTTGAGGCTGTAAATCCAGCACACTTCCATGCTGGAGGCGATGGCCAAGGCTGTCCAGGGGTTCATGGCGCTGGGGGTGAGGTTTGCGCCGGGCTGGCAGTGGGCGTTGGCGAGGCTTCAGTGGCTGCTGGCCGGTCTTTTGGGTCGAAGCCCAGCCAGCGCAGTAGTGTGTTTTGCCATTCGATGTAAGGCTTCACCCAGGGGTGGTTTTCCACCTTTTTCACGTCGAAGCGCCAGAAAGAGAAAGCGTGCTGCAGGAAGTATTCGCGCGGGTATTCGTAGGGCAGCCCGTATTCGCGCGGTTTGAAGAAAGCGTGCTTGAGTGGCTTAAGGCCGGGCAGGAAGCCGGTGCCAAAAATCCAGTCGAAGAAGGCGAACTTGGTCGCATAGTTGGCGTAGAACACCTCGCGGTGGTTGGCGTGGTGCCACTGGTGCATCTGTGGGCCGTTGATGAAGTACTGCAGTTTGCCCATGTTCACGTCAATGTTGGAGTGAATCCACATGCCCCACATGGCATCGAGCAAGGCTTTGATGGGCACCACCACGGCTGCCGTTTCGTTGTCGAGCAGCAGAACGATGGGCGCAAATTCGATGGTCTGGTTGATGATGATTTCCAGCACATGCGAGCGCGAGCCGGCCAGCCAGTCCACCGTCTTGACGGAGTGATGCGCTTCGTGGGTGCGCCACAGGATTTTATTGTGGTGTTGCCAGCGATGAAACCAGTAAATGTACAGGTCGTGTGTAACCAGAAACAGCAACACCAGCGCCCAGATGGGCCAATGCGACAGGTAGCCCACTTCCGAAAGCCCCAAAGCCGATTTGGCCGGCGCCAGAATGTAGTCGAAGATGAGGATTTTCAAAAAGTAGCTCTGAATGAGCGTGTACCACACTAAGTCGAGCCACCAGCCCTCGCGGAAGAGCTTCAGCCCGGGCGTGTAGGGGAAGAGCCGCTCCAGCGTGATGATGAGCAGCATCCAACCCAGCAGAATGGCCGTAGTAATGGTTAGCAAATCCATAATACCCTCCTTTTCTGACTTCTCCCTGCGGGAGATTTCACCTCATCACTTCACGCGGCGCAGCTTTTGGCGCTGCCCCATTTCGCTTTCATAAACGCGCTTGATGCCGTCGCCCAGGGCGGCTTCGATGTCGCGGATATCGCGCACTAATTTAGCCATGCCGACGGGTTCGACGGAGGCAGCCTGGTCGGAACCCCACATGGCGCGGTCGAGCGTAACATGGCGCTCGACGAAGCAGGCGCCCAAGGCCACGGCTGCCAGCGTAGTCGCCAGGCCCGTCTCGTGGCCCGAATAGCCGATGGGCACCTCAGGATAGCGCCGTTGCAGCGTCTGAATCATGCGCAGGTTCAGTTCGTTGACGGCGCACGGATAGGCCGAAGTAGCGTGAGCGATGAGCAGATTATCGGTGCCGACCGCATCTACGGCGGCTTCGATTTCTTCCATTGTGGACATGCCGGTGGAAATGATGAGCGGCTTTCCGGTGGCCTTTTTCTTTTTCAGCAGGCTGAGGTCGGTCAGCGAGGCGGAAGCCGCTTTGTAAAGGGGCACATTAAATTGCTCGATAAAATCCACGGAGGGTTCGTCCCAGCAGGAGGCAAACCAGACGATGTTGTGCTGGCGGGCGAACTGGTCAATGGCGGCATATTCGGCCTCGCCCAGTTCCACCTTGTAGCGGTAGTCAATGTAGCGCATGCGGCCCCAGGGTGTGTCGCGCATGATGTCCCACTGGTCGCGCGGGGTGCACAGTTCCGGCGTTCGCTTTTGAAATTTGACGGCGTCGAAGCCGGCTTTCACCGCTTCTTCGATGAGGCGCAGGGCCAGTTCCAAAGAGCCGTTGTGGTTGATGCCGATTTCGGCAATGAGGAAACAGGGCTGGCCTGGGCCAATTTTGCGCCCGTTGGGCAATTCGATGGTATTCATGCGGATGTGCTTATGCCTTCTTTTTTATTTTGAAAAATACGCTGGCCTGCTCAGGAGGCCTTCGTTCTCAGGTGTATAATCCATTCTGCAAATTCCCGAAAGGCACCGTGGCCTCCCGGCTGCGCGCAAACATAGTGCACGACGGCCTTAACGGGCGGCAATGCATCGGCCGGGCAGGCGCTCAAGCCGACGAGTTGCAGCACTTCTAAGTCGTTCATATCGTCGCCGATGAAGGCCACTTCGTCGGGCTGTAAGTTGTGGGCTTGCAGGATGTCACGCAGGCGAGCGGCCTTGTTCTTGACGCCCAGATACAAGTGCGTCATTTGCAACTTTTCGGCTCGCCGCGCCACAATAGCCGAGTTTTCGCCCGTCATAATGCCCACATCCACGCCGCACAGCTGCCGCAGGCGTTCTACGCCCATGCCGTCGCGGATAGAAAAGCGCTTGAGGGCCTCTCCCTCCGCCGAATAATAGACGCCGGCGTCGGTCAGCACCCCGTCGCAGTCCGTCAGCAGCAGCCGAATGCGACCCGCTTTGGCCGCCAGTACTTCGTCCGTGTAAGTTGTCATATCCATCCAGTAATCGCCAAACTTGTTTGGCCCAGTACCCGCCAAACTTGTTTGGCAAAATACCACCCAAACTCGTTTGGTTATTTTCCATTCACATTGCCGTCCAACCTCCGTCCACCACCAGATTGGCCCCGGTCATGTAGGCTGAGGCGTCGCTGGCCAAAAAGACGATAGCGCCGCGGTAATCGGTCGGCTGTGCCATGCGGCCCAGCGCCGTTTTTCGGCTGTAGTTTTGGATGAAAAAAGGCTCCTGGTTGTTCTCCACGCCGCCGGGCGAGAGTGTGTTGACCCGCACGCCTTTGCGGCCCCAATAGGCGGCCAGGTAGCGCGTGAAGTTGATGATAGCGCCCTTGGTGGTCGGATACGAGGGCGATTTGTAGAACGTCTGCTCGCCGCGCTCGTTCTGGTAGATGCTCTGGTCGGGCCCCACCATGCCGTAGGTTGAGGCAATGTTGATGATGCTGCCGCGCCCCTGTTCGGCCATAACGGTACCGAACACCTGCGCGCACAGAAAGACGCCCGTAACGTTGACCTCCAGCGACTTGCGCCACATATCTA
Source organism: uncultured Saprospiraceae bacterium (assembly GCA_964646615.1). GTDB lineage: Bacteria > Bacteroidota > Bacteroidia > Chitinophagales > Saprospiraceae > M3007. The sequence continues at coordinate 15,913 of CAZYEV010000063.1, read as the reverse complement.
ACGGGTAATGCTCAAACATGGATTGCCGGGCCGCCAGCGCCGGGTTTTCAAACATGTCGTTGATGGCGGCGTTGTTGACCAGCACGTCTATAGAGCCGTAGTGCGCCAGTACTGCATCGCGCACGCGCTCGAGCGAGGCGCGGTCAGTAACGTCGGCGCTCAGACCCAGATGCTGAGGGCCTAACTCTGCCGCAAAGGCACGGCAGGCCGCTTCATCCACATCTATAGCCACTACGGAGGCGCCGGCTTCGGCCAGGGCGCGGCAGTGTTCGCGGCCCAGGAGGCCGCAGGCACCGGTTACGAGGGCGGTTTTATTTTTTAATGAAAAAAGGTCCATGTGTGGTGGGTTTGGCCAAATGAGTTTGGTGGTTACTGGGCCAAACAAGTTTGGCGAGTACTGAGGCCAAACGAGTTTGGCCGTTACGGGTTAGTACTTTGTTTTTCGGAACACCATTTCCAGCACTTCGCCGCGCAGGAACTGTTCGGGTTTGCCGCTTTCGATGGCGTGTTTGAGTACTGGGAAAGCGTCTTCGTAAGCTTCCAGCGTGTAGGCCACGTCGGCGTCGGTGTGGCTGAACGACATGTTGTGGAAGCCGCCCCACAGCACGCCGCGTTTGAGCATCTCCTGTTGCATCAGGGTTTTGAGCACGAGCGGGTCGCCGCCCTGGCCGGTGAAGTTGATGACCGTGCGGCAGTCGAAGCCCGCGCAGTGCGTAACGTCCTGCAGTTCAAATTGCGCGGCTAAGGCATTGTAGCCCTCCTTGAGCTTTTTGCCCTGTTGGGCCAGGTAGGCGGGTACGTTTTTCTCACGGATTTCGGCAATGGTGGCGATGGTGGCGGCCAGAGAGAGCGCTTCGCCACCGAAGGTGGTGAAGATGAACACGTCGTGCTCGCCCTGGCTGATGACGTCTTTGCGACCTGTGAGGAACGAGATGGGCATGCCGTTGGCCACGGCTTTAGAGAAGCACGCCAGGTCGGCCTGAATGCCGAAGTACTCCTGGGCGCCGCCCAAAGCCAGACGGAACCCCGTCCACATTTCGTCGAAGATGAGCAGCGAGCCGTTTTCGCGCGTCAGGCGCGCCACCTCGTGCAAGAAGTTGTCGCGCGGGGCCTCAAAGACAATGGGTTCCATGATGACACAGGCCACGTCCTTGTCCAGCACGGCGCGCAGGCTGTCCAGATTGTTGTACGAAAAGGTGCGCGTCAGCTGGCGTACGGGCTGTGGAATGCCGGCGTTGCGCGGAGTGGTGCTGATGTACCAATCGTGCCAGCCGTGGTAGCCGCAGCACACTACAACGTCGCGGCCCGTGAAGGCGCGGGCCAGGCGCACGGCGGCAGAGGTTACATCGCAGCCGGTCTTTGAAATGCGCACGCTCTCGGTGTGGGGCACCGCCTGTTGCACGGCTGCCGCGGCTTCGTATTCTAAGCGGTGCATGAGCGAAAAGGTGATGCCCCGCTCCAGTTGCTCTCGAATGGCCGCATCCACGCGGTCGTAGCAATAGCCCAGCGAAAGGGGGCCAACGCCCATCGTGTAGTCAATGTACTCGTTGCCGTCCACGTCCCACACGCGAGCGCCTTTGCCACGCTCCAGATAGACGGGCGCCACCCCGCGGCTCCATTGGCCGGGGCCTTTAGCCAGCGTCTGCGTGACGGGATGCATCATCTGGCGGGCTTTCGCCAGAATTTCCAGCGATTTGGAAATGTTCGGATAATCTGCGTTGAGCGATACTGTGTTAGGCATATCAATAAGGTAGCGGCCAAATTTATTTGGCCTGAATGGTTTGGATGATAAGTGCTTTTGCTGGCAATTTGCCCAAACAAGTTTGGGCGTTACTGAGCCAAACAAGTTTGGCGGTTACTGGGGGTTAGACCCACGCGGGCAGGGTGATGCGTCGGGCTATGTGTTCGGCGGTGAAACCCTCATGAGCCAGCACATTGGGCAGGAGGGCAGGGTGGAACCAGCGTTCCTCCAGCGCGAGGGGCTGCACGTCGGCACTGAGGCGGTGTTTGAGCAGCACTTCGGCCACAATGCTGTACAGGCCACCCGTGAGGAGGTGGTCTTCGATAGTAACGAGCCGTTTTGAGGTCTGTGCGGCGCGCACGATAGCCTCTTCATCCACGGGCTTGAGCGAGCGCATGTTGATGAGGCCTACCGAAAGGCCCTCCTGCTCGAGCAGGCGGGCGGCCTGGCGGGCTTCTTCGAAGAGCAGGCCATACACGAGCAGAGTGATGTCGGTACCCTGCTGGACGACCTCAGCCTTTCCGATTTCAAAAGGCGCATGCGCGTAATCCGTTTTGCGCACGATGAGGCGCACATAGGCCGGGTCGGGTGAAGCCCAAATGGCCGGCAGCATGGCCAGCATGTCGGCTTCGTCGGCCGGGCAGAAGACCGTCATGCCCGGAATGGCGCGCATGAGGGCGACGTCTTCAATGGCCTGGTGTGTGGGGCCATTGGCTTCCGAGAGAAAGCCCGCAATCCAGCTGCTCAGTTTGACGGGCAGGTGCGCAATGCCCACGTCGGTGCGGACAAATTCGTAGGCGCGGTAGATGAGAAAGGGCGCCAGCGCGTGGCAGATGGGAATGCGCCCGCGCAGGGCCAGGCCGGCAGCGGCGCCAATCATGGTTTGCTCCGCAATGCCGACGTCTATGAAGCGGTCGCCCAGCACGGGCGGCAGTTCGCGCAGGACGGCGCGGTTTTCGGCAGTCATCACGATGATGCGCTCGTCGTTGAGGGCCGTCTGGCGGATGAGTTCCTGGTAGTTCATGCCAATGAGGTTAGCGTACGGTGAGGGTTTCGGAGGTCAGGTGGGCCTGGGCTTCGCCGTGCAATTCGCGCAACAGGGCTTCCACCTCGTCGTGGGTGAAGTTGCAGAACCAGCGGTCGGCGCGGGCCTCGATGCTGGGCACGCCCTTGCCGCGCACGGTGTCGGCAATGATAACGCTGGGCTTGCCGGCGGCAAAGGGCAGGCGACTGAAGGCGGTCTCCATCTGGGCGAAGTCGTGGCCATCAATGCGTTCGACGGCACAGCCAAAGGCCTCGAATTTGGGCGCCATTGGCTCCAGCGGAATGAGTTCCTCGGTGCGCACGTTGGCCTGGAAGTGGTTGCGGTCCACCACGATGACGAGGTTGTCTAACCGATACGCCGCAGCCACCAGCAGAGCTTCCCACACAGAGCCTTCGTCGAGCTCGCCATCGCCAGTAACGACGACGACGCGGTTTTGACCACCGCGCAGTTTGATGTCTAAGGCAATACCCAGCCCCACAGCAGGCAGGTGGCCCAGTGAGCCGGAGTGAAATTCCACGCCGGGCACGTGGCGATTAGGGTGCCAGTAAATGAAGTCATTGGTCTTCAGGTGATTTTGCAGGCGCTCAACGGGTATCCAGCCCAGTTCGGCCAGCGTGGCATAGAGGGCAGGCACGTCGTGGCCTTTAGAGAGCAGCAGGTAGTCGCGCTCGGGGTCGTTCAGGCGCTCAGGCCCGACGCGCAGGAAGCGCGTGTAGAGGAAGACAAAGAGGTCGGCGCAGGAGAGCGAGGCGCCCGTAAAGCAGCCTCCATCGGTGGAGAGGCGCAGAATGTATTCGCGCACGCGCAGGGCCAGTTGGGCCAGTTCGGTGTGCGAGCGTGTAGCAGAGGAGAGGTTAGCGGTAGTCACACGTGTCGCGTTTGTTCGGCGGTGATGGTTTTGAGTTCGTGCAGGTGGTGCCGGTACCAGTTGACGCCGGCATATCGGCTGTTGAGGGCAAAGATATCGGGGCGGCGTTCGGTCAGGTCGAGAACATCTTGCAGGCCGAAGCGCGGGTTCTTTGGATACAGTTCTTCATACACGGCGCGGATGAAGGCGTAGTCTTCGGGGTAGTCAATCGTCCAGCGGTGGGTCATGGAGTAATCTAAGCCCGTTTCCCAGCAGACGTTCCCAATGGAGAATCGGTCTGGATTTTCCCAGATGAACGGCGTGGTGTGTTCGCGCTCGAAGGAGCGTTGGGCTTCCTTCCAGGCGGTTTCTAAGGCGCTCATGGTCATGATTTCCACGTCGTTGCCGTCGGGGTAAGTGGCCGGATGCAGGTTGCTGACGTAGTCGAAGTTGTTTTGTAAAAAATACTCGAACACGCGGTCAATGACGGCCGGGTCAATGAGCGGGCAGTCGGACGGTATTTTGGCCACAGCGTCGGCATTCCACAGCTGTCCGGCCTGGTAATGGCGGTCGAGCAAATCGTCCACACTGCCACGATAGCAGCGCAGGCCGTGCTGGAGGCAGAGGGCCTCGATGGGGTCGTCAGAGGGTTCTACCGTGGTGGCCACGACGACAGTGCCTGCCCGTTGGGCCGCCTGTACGCGCTCCACCATGCGCAGCAGCAGGGGCTGGCCCACTAAATCGAGTAGTACTTTGCCGGGCAAACGGCTGGAGCCTGTACGGGCCTGGATGACGGTAACAATACGACTCACGCTACAGAAACGGTTGAAGTTACACCGATGCTACTCAAAAAAGCGGGGCCGTTCTTTTCCGGAAAGGCCAGATACTGTCGGCAAAGGTCGGCGATGCGCCGGGCGGAGGTGCCGCCGTTTTGCCACGGGGCCAGGCGGCGCAGTTGTTCCAGGTCGAAATAAGAGTGCACCTTTTTGCCCAGGATAATGCCGACGTAAACCAGGGTAGAATACTGGCAGATGAGCTCATCGCAGTTGGCAATCATGGGATAGGGGTCGCCATCGGTGAAGACCAACGCATCGGGGCCAACTACTTCGCGAATTTCGCGCACAGCGCGTTCGGCGTTTTCGTTAGGATGCAGTTTGAAAATCATGGGCCGCCCTGCAGCAATGCGCACGCATTCGCGCAAGAAAGCGGGCCGATTTTCATAGCGGAACGTTTCGCGAATGTCAGAGGTAACGACCAGCACGTAGCCGCGATGAGGGAAATCGTTGTGCAGGTATTGGTGCAGGTTGTCGTAGTTGGGCATGCCCGTTACGACGATCTTATCGGGGTCAGTGCCCATGCGCGTGAAATGTTCTTTGTAGCCTTCCGAAGCCACGCAGTAGATGTCGCACAGGTTGGAAGCGCCATTGAGCGAGGTATTGAACGTCAGGTACCGCGGCAGCACGCGCACCTTTTGGACGATGTGCGTCAGCAAGTTTACCGGGTCGGTCATGCCTTCCTGCACCCAGACGGTCTTAATGTTTCGCAAGCGGCGCGGCACCAAGAGGTCGGAGCACAGCACAGCCAGGTCGTACTCGTTGCGCTGGCCCATGTAGTCCACGGGCAGGTTGTGCTCGCTCAGGTAGCGGTCGGCGCGCTCTTTGAATTTGCCGCCCATGATGGTGCTTTCCAACAGGCCGGCTTTAAGGGCCCATTTTTCTACGGGAGAGTCGGGGAAAAATTGGGTAAACCAGCACTCAAACTCGTCTTGCAGGTGGCTGGCAATCTGATGCATCTGGGTGGTCTGGTTGTGGGAGCCCACCACAAATAGGATTTTCTTCCTGCTCATGAGTCGTGTTTTGATAAAAGCGCGGCAAAGGTAGAGCAGCGGAAAACGCATTAAAAGGTGATTTTTATCGCCTTGCCAGAGCAGCGCCCGGCTTCGTCTTCCTGCGGCTGAATACCGAGAACATTCGCGGCGTTACTCGACGCGTACCCTCATGCGGATGTCCTCCAGCGGTCGGTCGTTGGCGTCGCGTGGCACAGCGGCAATGCGATCCACCACTTCCATGCCCGAAATAACTTCGCCAAAGACGGTGTACTGGCCGTCTAATTGGGGCGTTCCACCGATGGCTTTGTAGCGGGCACGCCACTCGGGGCTGAATTTGATGCCCATGATCCGCTCCAGTTCATCTAAAGAGGCGTCGGTATGCCGCTGACCTTGCACGATGTAAAACTGGCTGCCATCAGAAGCGCGCTGTGGGTTGAGGGCGTCGGACTTGCGGGCCGCCGAGAGCGCACCACGCACATGAGGGAAGCGGATTTCTGCCGGTATCGTGTAGCCAATTTCGCCGCCGCCCAACAGGATGCCCGGTGCTGCATGCTTCGAGGTGGGGTCGCCACCCTGAATGACGAAGTCCCGAATAACGCGGTGAAACAGCAGGCTGTCGTAAAAGCCCGAACGCGCTAATTTGAGAAAATTGTCGCGGTGCAGCGGCGTCTCGTCGTAGAGCCGCACCCGGATGTCGCCAAACTTTGTCTCGATACGCACGATGGTCTGGCGCTTGTGGCAGGCCCCAAAAAGGAGAAACAAGGCAAAGAGCAGGTATAGCTGTCGCATAGATGTAGTAATGAGAAGGCACCCTTGCACATGGTGGGCAAGGTCATCGTTCGGCTTCTAAGTCTCTGAAATACTGGACGATTTTTTCTTTCAGCAACCGCTCTTGTTCGGGCAAGGGTAGCGTCTGGATATTGCGTACCTGTCGCCAATGCGGCCAGCCGTCGGCATCGCGGCCCACGAATTCGTAGTAGCCGTCGTAGGCCAACAGTCGGCAGACGGCGATGTGCATGAGGTCTTGCTTTTCCTCTTTGGTGAACCCTTTTTTCCAACGGCCCAACTCCTGGATGCCTATCAGGAACAGCATCGTGTTCAGGTCGGGCAAGGCATCGCGTTTCATGGCATCTTTCACCTCGTGCCGCACGCGCAGCCATTCAAAATCTAATTCCCAGTCTTCCAAGGACACCGTAGTTATTAAAATAGAATTGGTTCGCTGTTGCGTCGCTGACGATAAAATGCTCGCAAGGGGCCAGACAAAAACTTGCGCGCGTTCCAACCCTTGTGGTCAGCTGTTTTTCTTCACTTTCAATTATTCGAGTGGCCGTTGTGCTTTTCCTCTGCTAATTGCTGGCGAATTTGGGCCACCAGCTCCTCTGAGGTGCTGGCCAACTTAGCAATGGCCGCATCACTTAAATCAGGGAAGGCGTGCAGCAGGTTGATCACAACGGTCCTCTGGACTTCCTGAGCACCGATTTCCATGCCCTGCTGGATACCCTGCTGGATACCCTGTTGGATACCCTGTTGGCGCCCCTCTTGAAGGCCTTCCTGGAGACCTTGTTCACGCCATTTCTTTCGTATCTCCTCCATTTCCGCCTCGAACGCGAGGCCCTGACCAAATTCTTCTATCAGCTCCAGGTATGCCTTCAGCGTCTGCGGCGGAACATTTTTCATCCATTCGGCAGTCTTTATCTTTTTCATTTCCAACATTTTTACGACATATAAAGAAATGGATTGGCCCAGCATTGGTGTCCGCTCGTCGGACATTTTTTCCTGCAAAGCCGCCCGCACTACAGGCAGGTATTGCCAGAGTTGGGTCAAATTTCGGGCAAATTTAAGGAGAATGAACAGGCTCTTCAAATAGTTTGAGCGCGGCTTTTGAAGAATCTCTTCGACTGATAGCTCGTCCAGGTTGATAGCGATGTAGCGAAAGTTGGGCATGTAAGGTTTGAGGGCGTCGGGCAGGTCTTCGAATGTTTCCAGGAAGGCTTCATGCAGCCAGGGGCGTTCGCCGTGATAAAGGACGATAGCGATGACATACGACAGCGGTCGGTTGCGACGAGCGTCGTTTTCCCATATCTGCAGCATGTAGTCGAGTAATTGCAGATGCACCGGGTAGGTTGGCCGATCGCTTTTATGTTCAAAAAGAAAGAGCAGGCGAGCCGGTCTGCCGCCCTTAATTTGGGTCTGATAGATGCTATCGCAAAACGACGCGCCAAATCGGCCGCTGATGTGTTCGGAGGGGGCCGGCTCGAAGTGCGAGAAGTCCACGAGGCGGTGTACGCTCTTAGGAGTATAATACTGGACAATGTCCTCGGCTACCTCGGTAAAGCTCAGGAACAATTTAAAGAGTCGGTCAAACATCTGGGCTATTCCCTTCAATCGCGGCTTTTTTTGCTTTCTTTTCATGGCTGGTCATTTATTGTTCAAATGAGCCAGCAAGGTAAGCAAATGCCTGGAAAGGAGCGCGGGAAAGCCTCTAAAAAATTAGAAAACTTCGTTTTTACCGACTCAGGCCCTGGGCTATTTTATTCAGTTGCTCGAAAATATCGGTATAGTCGAAGGTCTCCAGGTCGCGCCAGAAGTTGAGGGTCTGACGCAGTTGGGCGATGGAGGAGCAGCCCAGGACGATACCGTCGAGATGTGGCTGGAGTGCGGCGAAGAGGAGGCCTATCTGGTAGAAGGCCGTGATGGGTGGTCGGACGAAGGCGGTATTCCACTGTGGCAACGCCTCACGTATGCGGGCGAGCAAGTCTTTGGCTGCTGTAGGGTCGCCGCCTCGGGCTTTTAGAGTGCTGCTTGGAGCATATTCGCCTTCGAGTTTCAGGCCGCCGGCATTGATGCCGTAGGCAAAATAACGGTGTGCCGAGCGTTGGAAAGGCGCGTATCGGGGCAGGTCGGAGTGGAGGATATTGTGCTTGAGTTGGATGTCGAACGACACCTGCATTTGCTCGACGATGGGGGCATACACCTCAGGATGTCGGATGCCGGAGAGGCCCGGACGCAGCCCTTCCTCGCGGCAAGCATCGGCAAGGGCATGCAGCGTGTCGGCAATGGCGCTGGGGTCATTGCGATTGTCCCAGTGGAGCATGATGCCGTGCAGGTTAGTACCCAACAGGCGGCGGTATTCGCCTGTCATCATGCGCACGAAGGAGGGCGAAAGGTTGACTTCGGGCGAGCGCTGGTTGTCTAACGAGCCGATTTTCATCGTGATTTGCAGGTCGCTCAGCCCATGTGCCCGAAGGTATTCCTGCAGAATGCCTTCAGCAGCGCGGAAGTGCGCCGGGTTTTTATCAATAGGGTAGTTGGTAGCACTGTCAATGCCTTTTTGGCCGGCCTTTAGCCAGTGGTCGAGCAGTTGGAAGGCTTCTTCGCGGCTGACCGTCCAGGCCCATTGGGCCGTGCCTAAGAGTAGTTGTTTGTTCGTCATTTCGGCTTTCGTTTTTTCAGGATGGCCATGGCTTTCAGGTACTGCCGGGCCAGTTTCGGGATGTTCACTTTGCTATTGGCGGCGTCGTCGGTCCAGCGGACGGGTAATTCGCACATTTTGAGGCCCTGCCATTCGGCTACGGCGAGCAATTCGGTGCTGAAGAACCAGCCGTTGCTCTCGGCGCCGCCGGCAATGAGGGCGGGCACATACTCGCGTTTGAGCCATTTGAAGCCGCACATGCCGTCGGAGAAGTGGGTGCCCAAGTAATGCCGGACGATAAAATTGAAGACTCGTGAGGTGATTTCGCGCTTGAGTGTGCGCCTAATGACGCGCGCCCGAGGGTGCAGGCGTGTGCCATAGACCAGATCGTAGCCCTCTGTGGCGATGGCATTGTACGCCTGGATGAAGTGGCTCAGGTCAGTGGCTAAGTCCAGATCCATGTAGCCCACGATGTCGGCTTCGCTCTGGCTCCAGGAGGTTTTCAGGGCCAGGCCCACGCCTCTTTCAGGTACGCGAACGAGTTTGACCTCGGGCAGTTCGTCGGAGAGTTCCAGCGCTAAGCGCGGTGTGGCATCGGTGCTGCCGTTGTCGGCAATGACGATTTGCCACTGGCGTCGGCGCTCGGGGAAGTGTTCGCACAGGAACTGGTGGAGGGTGCGCACCTGGCGTTTCAGGGTGGCTTCTTCGTTGAGCACGGGTATCGTAACGTCGAAGGTGAGCATGCGGCGGGTACTGTTCGTTTGGGCGGCAAAGGTAACGGGCTGGTGGCGGGTGCTGCCATTTCCACATTCGGTGGCCGCAAATTTTCCACATGCACGTAACTTGCGGCCTGAAACTGCGTCCGTTGCACGCAGATACACACACCACTTGCACGCATGAACGATTTGCTGAAAAATCCTGTCGCTGTTTTTGTTGCCGGTCTTTTGTTTCTCTGGCTGCTGCTCAAGGTTCTCCGGGTGGTCGTCAGTGAGTTCTGGGTAGTGGTGCTGGCGTTTGTCCTGCTTTTTATCCTCAACGAGCGCTTTCGCCGGGCCGTGCAGGCTTTTTTCACCCGACTCTTTCGCTAAATCACCGTTTTTTTCACAACCCACCTGATTGCTATGCAAGCCGAAATGCAACCACTCAAACCCAAAAGTTTCTGGCAGCGCCCCGAGGGCGTTACTGGCGCCATCTTTCTGCTGGCCCTCGTGATTGGCGGCGGGTATTTGTTTATGAAGATCCTGCCTACCCTGATTAAACTGGCTGAAAATACCCTTTACTTGGCGGGGTTGCTGGCCCTCCTGGCCGGTCTGCTGTACGTGGTGCTGGATCCGAAGATGCGTAACCTGATCTGGTTCATGTACAAGTCTTTCATGCGCTGGATAACTGGCCTGTTTGTGCAGCTCGATCCGATTGGTATTTTGAAGAGCTACATCGAAGACCTGAAGAAAAACCTGGCCAACATGAACGCTCAAATCAGCCAGCTGCGCGGGCAGATGCACCGCTTAGGCGAGATGATTAAGCAGAACCAGCGCGAGATACAAACCAGTCTGGGCATGGCCAGCCGGGCCAAAGAGAGCGGCAAAGAGTCCATTATGGTGCTCAAAGCACGTCGGGCGGGCCGTCTGCAGGAGTCCAACCTGAAGTTGGAAGACCTTTATAAGCGCATGGAGGTGCTTTACCGCGTGCTGACGAAGATGTACGAGACCTCTGAAATTATGCTTGAGGACTTGCAAGACCAGGTTGTCGTTAAGGAACAGGAGTACAAGGCCATTAAGGCCAGCCACTCGGCCATTCGCTCGGCGATGTCCATCCTGACGGGCAGCGGCGACAAGCGCTACATGTACGATATGGCACTGGAAGCCATGGCTGAAGACGTGGGCCGAAAGGTGGGCGAAATGGAGCGCTTCATGGACCTGTCGAAGAGCTTCATGGACTCCATTGACCTGCAAAATGGCGTTTTTGAAGAAGAGGGGCTGCGCATGCTGGAGCAATGGGAAAAAGAGGGCGTTTCCCTGCTGTTGGGCAAAGAGAAAAGCACCTTAATCGCCCAGGCTGAAGACCCTAAAAATGTGCTCGACCTGAATGCCTCTGCACAAACGCCGCCCAAGGAGACGCGAGGGCGCAATCAGTACGATGCCTTCTTTGAGTCCTGACCGTGAGCCTTGATGGCGGGCCAAAAGAAGAGCGGAGGCGCGCGCAAGCGCAAGCCGTTTTCTCGTTAAACGCCTCCGCTTTTTATTTTTTTTATGCCAATTCTAAAGGCTCCGTACTTTTCGCGGTGAAATCGAAGCAAATGTTTGAAAGACACGGTTAGGCCCGAAATTTTTGGGCATAATCTTCTCTTTAATCTTAATGCACACCCTTTTATGCGCATCCAGTTCAGCCTATCATGCCAAAAGGGCGCCGTTATTCCGATCAATTACCAGTCTGAAATTTCGAACTGGGTTTTTGCGGTGCTCTCTAAGGCGGGTTCGGAGCTGTCCCAGCACATTCAACAATTGGGTTTTGATGTCGGGACGCGAACTTTTCGGCTTTTCACTTTTAGTCCGTTGGCCATCTACCCCTACGAGATGGATCAGGCGCGGCAGGAATTCAAGCTGCTGGGCCAACAGGTCAAGTTGACCGTTTCCATGTATCTCGACCCGGCCTACGAGTATCAAATCATTCAGTTGTTTCGCTACACGCCTTTAGAATTAGGTTCCTTCGAGGGCGGCCCAGCTCAGTTCAACGTCAAGCACTGGCAGGTGCAGCCCAAAGCGCAGCTAAAAGAAACCATGCAGTTTCGCGCGCTGTCGCCCATATCCATTACCAGCGTCGAAGAGGGCAAAAACGCGCATCAGTTCATCTTGCCCGATAGCGAAACCTACGATATCAGCTTTTTCAACCACGCCGTCCGGCGCTTTAAGGCCGCTATGCAATATCGCTCGTTGGCAGCGCTGGGGCTGCTCGACCCTGCATTTCCGATGCAATATCGGTTGCTGGGGCAGGCAAAATCTCGCCTCATTCACCTCAAGCCCAACATGGATGGGCTGACGCAATTACGAGGTTTTATCTATGAGTTTGAGGTCAGCATGCCTAAGCCACTCATGGAGTTCTGCTATTACGCCGGCTTTGGCGAGTATCCACACCTTGGCTTTGGCTGTGTGGACATTAAAACCTCGTGAATGCGCTACCTGAACATTTAAAACAGCAACCCTGCCAAGAGCGTTTGCTACCCGGAACGGACACAACAGTAAACGGTAACGCTATGACCTCTTTCTCTCCTTCGGCCCTCTGTTGCCTCACTGCCCTACTTATTTGGGGCTGCGACTACGCCGAAAAAAAGCCGGAGATTGCCGCAGCCGACCTGCAAGGCCGCTGGGAACTGACGCGCGGCTTCCGCAACCAACGCGAAACCCAAACCCTCATCGGTACCTATTTCCTCTTCAGCGCCGACGGCAAATTGACCACCAACCTGCCCATTGGCATAGAAGCGCCGCTGCCGTATGAGATTGCCCAAAACACCATTCGGCATCAAACTTCACCCATAACCACTTATGAGGTGCTTCAACACACCGACAGCACCTTAGTCTTGAGCCTCTCCCTGCGCGGCCTGCCTTTTGAACTACACCTCCGGCGCGCGACCGCGGATACCGTCCCCGAATTATTGCAGTAGAGCACGTGTCTTTTGTGCACGCCCATTACCTGCCCTTGCGCAACTTTGCCGCACATTTCTGGCCCAAACATGCAGAACACTCCTGACGTCTATGTAGCCATCATGGCCGGCGGCGTAGGCAGCCGCTTCTGGCCCGGAAGCCGCGAACATCGCCCCAAACAATTCTTAGACATCCTCGGCGTGGGCAAAAGCCTGCTGCGCCTCACCTTCGAGCGCTTCCTCGGCCTCTGCCCAGCCTCCCACATTTTTGTCGTAACAAACGCTGCCTACACCGACCTGGTCGCCGAGCAACTGCCCGAACTGACCCCTAACCAGATATTGGGCGAACCCAGCCGCAACGACACCGCTCCCTGTGTCGCCTACACAGCTTTCAAATTGGCTGGCCTGAGTCCGAACGCGACCTTAGTCGTCGCTCCGTCCGACCACATCGTCCTGCAGCCCGAGGTTTTCCTGAACCTGCTGCGCAAGGCCATTAACTTCGCCCACCAGCGCGACGCCCTCATCACACTGGGCATTCAGCCCACGCACCCCAACACCGGATATGGCTACATCCAGGTAGGCCAGGAAGAAACCGACGGCATCTTCCGCGTGGAGCGCTTCACTGAAAAACCCAACGCCAAAACCGCACAGAAATTCCTCAACTCCGGCAAATACCTATGGAACGCAGGTATCTTTGTCTGGCGCCTGCCCGCCATCTTGCGCGCCTTCGAGCGACATGCTCCGGATATCTATGAGGTTTTGCAAAAAGGAAAGGATGCCTACAATACACCTATAGAGGCTTCCTTCTTACAAGCACATTACCCCATTACCCGAAAGGCGCCTGTGGACATCGCCATCTTGGAGAAAGCCGACAACGTCTTCACTCTGCCCGCTGACTTCGGATGGTCAGACCTGGGCACGTGGGCCAGCCTCCACCAGGAGTCGCCCAAAGACGCTCACGACAACGTCGTGCAAACTCCAACAGCCCTGCTTTACGACGTACAGGATACGCTCGTACGGGCGCCTAAGGGCAAATTGATCGTCGTGCGCGGCTTGCGCGACTACATTGTCGTGGACGAAGGCGACGTGTTGCTCATCTGGCCCAAATCCGAAGAGCAGGCCATCAAACAGGCTCGCGCAGACGTCCAGCGCCAGTTTGGGGAGGATTTTTTGTAACGTAGCAGATTTTTTTGGATAAAATTTTTTGCCGCCGAAAAATCTCCCCTACATTAGCCGCTGATTTCTGCTAATCCGCTTGTCGCTCCTAATGAGGGAGTTGTACGGTCTGACCAACGCCGAGGATTTCATTCACTAAACCGTAAACAGCAGCCCGTGAGACAACTGTGTACTTCCGTTACCGTACACCCTGAAATCCAGAAAGGCGCTCCGGTGTTCAGCGGCACCCGCATTCGCGTAGAGACCTTCTACGACTATATCCGCATTGGCGTTAGCGTGACGGAATTTTTAAATGAATTTCCTTCCATCACTCCTGACCAAGCGTATGAGGTGTATGAGCTGTACCGCAATCATTACACCCTGGATCAAATAGCCGCCATGGCTAATGGGCCAGGCACGGTATACCCGGCAAACAATCGCTAATCGCTAAGAATTTTCGTAGAATAGCCTTAGTGAGAAGGAGAAGGCATTGCGCGGGTGGCATGGTCTTTTTGTTTTTGACGATTTGAAGGCATGTCGTCCCGACGCATTCTCCTGATTTCCAACAGCGCCTGGAATCTGTGGAACTATCGTCGGAACCTCGTTCAGGCCCTGCATGAGGCCGATTATGAAGTTCTGCTGGCTGCCCCAGAAGATCGCTTCAGTGCCTCTCTGACAGCACCTTTCTATCCGCTTCGGTGTCTGGAGCGCGGACGGTTATCGCCGCTGGTCGTGGGGCGAGCTGTGGCCGAAATAGCGCGCTTGATGCGCCGCGAGCAGCCGGCGTTGTGCTTGTTGTTCACCACCTCGGCCAACCTGCTGGGAGGTTGGGCTGCACGCCTGACGCGAACGCCCTACCTTTCGGTGGTGGAAGGGCTGGGCTACGCCGGCGCCCATGCGCTGCGCTGGCGATGGGTAGGCCGCCCGTTGTTCCGCAGCGCCCTGCAAGGGGCAGAGCGCGTGCTTTTTCTCAACCCTGACGACCTGTGTGAAGCGACTCGCTGGGGCCTTGTCGCTCCCGAAAGAGCAGTGCTTGTGCCCGGGCCGGGGGTGGATACTGCGCATTTTGCACCGCACCTCTCACCGGAGCGTGCCGAGGTCGTTTTTCTCTATTGCGGGCGCTTACTGCGCAACAAAGGCGTACATCTTTTCGCTCAGGCCGCCCAGGCGTTGCGCGCGGCAGGCACTCCTACAGTCTTCCGAGTCCTCGGTGCGCCCGATGCGGGCAATCCCGCCTCGCTGCCCTTAGAGGAGGTGATGGAATGGCATCGCACGGGTGCTGTCCATTACCTTGGCTCCGCCGACGACGTGCGCCCCTACCTGGCAGAGGCCGATGCCGTAGTGCTACCCACCTACTACCGCGAAGGCATGCCCCGCGCCCTGCTGGAGGCCATGAGCATGGAAAAAATCGCCATCGCTACCGACATGCCGGGATGCCGGGAGGTCATTATACCCGGCCAGACAGGCTTCCTCGTGCCGCCGCGCAACGTACAGGCCCTGACACGAGCCTTGCTCCATGTCGCTTCCCTGTCGCCCGAGCAGCGAGCCTCTATAGGAAAGGCTGCGCGCCAATGGGTGGTGGAGCGCTTCTCGGATGCGGTGGTTTTGCCGCACTACCTGAAGGTCTTAAAAGATGTAATACGCAGAGCAGATAAGACTCCGTAAGTGTCGTCCAGAGATAAGAATTTCATTCCGCCGTCCAGCGCTGGAATACCTTCTGGGCTGTTTCAGATGCTGCTAATAGCGATTGTGGTGGCCTATCTTTGTGCTCAAAAAGCGCGCGAGATGGACAGGCCTTCGTTTCCCTATGGTGTCAGTCACTTTAGCAAGTTGGTCGGCGAGAACCATGTGTACGTGGATCGGACGTGGGCCATTGAGCGTCTGGAGCGCCTGAGTACATCCTACCACATCTTCCTGCGCCCGCGTCGTTTTGGTAAGAGCCTGTTCCTTTCGGTGCTGGAGCACTACTATGGTCGTGAGCACCGCGACAAGTTTGAGGCGCTTTTTGGCAAGTACTACATCGGTCAGCATCCCACGCCGCGGGCTAACCAATACTTAGTGCTTAAGTTTGACTTTAGCGGTATTGAAACCTCGTCTCCATCGAGCCTGCCAGCAGTCTTCGCCTCCGAGGTTAAGAACAGCATTGCCAGCATGATGGCCACCTGTCCTGACTATTTTTCCGAGGAGGATTTACGCCTTGTGAGGCAAGAGGAGAATGCAGCGCAGGCGATGAGCCTGTTTCTGCATT
>CAZYEV010000062.1:0-34598 GCA_964646615.1 uncultured Saprospiraceae bacterium | reverse complement strand
AAAAAGGCAGCAATCGGTCAAAATCTGCCTGCGATAAGCCCGTCATGGCTAAAAAGCGCCCTTCAATGGAGGCCCATTTCTCGTACTTTCCCATGTTTCTTCGCGCGTATTTTAAAAAAACAAAGGTACATAATGTCTAATGAATAATTTGTGCATTCGAGGAAGCCCGGAGACGACACCTCTTCGCCGGAGATGTCACCTTAAATTCGTGCCTTTGTGGCTAGGCCATTCGTGCCTTCGTGGCTACTTTCTAACGGACACTGCATCCGGTGGAGCGGCCTACAGGCTCCGAGATTTTCTCTTCTCACCGTAGAAAACGCATGCAGACGCTGAGAGAACCACCTTTACGCCCATCTGCGCCCTCTGCAGTTTTTTAATCTTTTGCCTCACAGCAGCTTTGCGTAAGGTCAGTTATTTATAGTGGAAAAGAGGCTGAAGCGAACACCATTTTCTTCCTGTAACGGCTCTTCCTGGTGCTGCGTTAAAACGTTTTCGTGAAACCAAACTACCTTTGCTGCGTACGAGGAAAAACACGTTTTAACCGGCGGGTACTGCATAAAAGCCCGTTCACACACCATTAAAATTGCTTTCACCATGAGAAAAACCGTTGCTATCGCGCTCGCCTTTGCCTTCAGCTTCGCCCTGGCTCAGGCGCAAGAAGATCCTGTTAAACTCTCCAAACAAGCCGCTCGCGCCCTGACCAGCTACAATATGGACCCCGGTGGTAGCGCCGCCAAGCTGGAGGAAGCCCGGACGAAAATTGACCAGGCCCTCCAGGCAGAAAGCGCTCGGGCGCTCGTCTCAGCCTGGCAAACTAAAGGCGAGATTTACAGCACCATCGTCCAGCGCGATATGATGATGCGCCAGATCAATCCAGCCCATCCTCTCAGCGGCGACAACGACGCTCTGGTAGCCTTTGAGGCCTTTGAAAAAGCCTACAATATGGCTACCAAGAAGTTTGAAAAGTCCGACGCTGCCAAAGGCATCGCTGAAATTCAGAATTATCTGGTCAATATGGGCCTGATGAAATATGAGGCCCAGGCTTACGACAAGGCCTACCGTTCCTTCGATGCCCTGGTCAGAAGCCACGACATCCTGAGTGCTGAAAAGATGAAAAGCTATCTGGACGACCCTGAGCAGTACCAGAACCAGCTGTATGTCACGGCGTTGTGCGCTCAACTGGCCGAGATGAACGATGAGGCTGAAAAGTACTACATGCGCCTGTACGAAAAAGGCAATGCCCAGTCGGCCGTTTACGAAGGGCTGTACCAGATCAAAACGGCAAAAGGCGATGATGCTGCCGCCGAGCGTATCCTCAAGGAAGGTCGCCAGAAATACCCCAACGACGGCGGTCTGCTGTTTGCAGAAATCAACCTGTACCTCAAAAAAGGCGAACTGGACGGCCTTATCGCCCGCCTGAAACAGGCCATCGAACAAGAGCCCAACAACCTGAGCCTGTACATCACGTTGGGCAGCGTGTACGACAACCTCTACCAGCGCGAAGCGCAGGCGAAAAACGACGCTAAGGCCGCCGAGCACTTCGCCGAGGCCAAGAAGTACTAC
This sequence comes from uncultured Saprospiraceae bacterium, assembly GCA_964646615.1. GTDB lineage: Bacteria > Bacteroidota > Bacteroidia > Chitinophagales > Saprospiraceae > M3007. The sequence goes on along the minus strand of CAZYEV010000062.1, from coordinate 33,035 downwards.
GAGAAAGCCATTGAGATAGACCCCAAGGCCAGCGATGCCTACTACTCGCTGGGCGCGTTGTACTACAACAAGGCCGCTGCACGCACTCAGGACCTCAACGCCCTGCCGCAAGACGACTACTCGGCTGCTACCATTAAAAAGTATCAGCAGATACAGAAGGAGATCATGGCTCTGTTCGACCAGGCCCTGCCGTACTTCCAAAAGTCGGAAGCGCTCAACCCCAACGACACCAACACGCTCATTGCCTTGTCGGAAATCTATGCGCGCAAGGACGAGCTGGAAATGGCCAATGAGTTTAAAAAGCGCTTAGAAGTCATCCGCGGCGGCGGCAAGAATGCCCAGCCCTATTTCAAAATGTAATCGGGCTATCCTTTAAGGGATGCTGTTCGCCTTATGAAGGAAGATGCTGTTTCGGCGCCTCGATTGCTCAACGCCGCCGTGATTGTGGCGGCGTTGGGCTATTTTGTGGACATCTACGACCTGCTGCTCTTCGGTTTCGTGCGGGTCAAAAGCCTGCAAGACCTGGGCTTTTCGGGCCAGCAACTCACCGACATTGGCCTGACGCTGCTCAACTGGCAAATGGCCGGCATGCTCATTGGCGGCGTGCTTTGGGGCGTGTTGGGCGACAAGCGCGGTCGCGTGCGGGTGCTCTATTTTTCCATCGCCCTGTATTCCATCGCCAACATCCTTAACGGGTTGGTTACGTCTTCGCTCGACTATGCCGTGCTGCGCTTTCTGGCCGGCATTGGCCTGGCGGGCGAGCTGGGCGCCGGCATCACACTTGTGGCCGAGAGCCTGCCCAAAGACAAACGCGGCTACGGCACCATGATCGTGGCCTCGGTGGGTCTGAGCGGCGCCCTGTTGGCGTGGGTGATTGACATGTTTTTCCCCTGGCGCGTGTGCTTTTTCATTGGCGGTGGCCTGGGCTTGCTGCTGTTGGTGCTGCGCATCAGCGTCAACGAGTCCGGCATGTTTCGCCAGATGGAAGCTGCCGAGGGCATCAGTCGCGGCAATTTTCTGGCGCTGTTCACCAGTTGGGATCGCTTTTCGCGCTTTGCCCGTTGCCTGCTCATCGGCTTTCCGACGTGGTTTGTCGTGGGTGTGCTCGTTACGCTGGCGCCCGAATTTGGCCAGGCCAAAGGCCTCAGTGGGGTATCGGCAGGCAACGCCATTGCCGCCTGCTACACGGGCCTTATCGTGGGAGACATTGCTTCGGGGCTTATCAGCCAGCTGCTGCGCAGCCGCCTGAAGGTGATGTGGATTTTCCTGACGGTGGATGCGCTGGCGGTGGCCTACTACTTAGCCGCGCCTTTCTCTTCGGTGGCCGTCTTCCATTTTGCCCATTTCCTGTTGGGCCTGTCGGTGGGCTTTTGGGTGATTTTTGTTACCATCGGTGCCGAGCAGTTTGGCACCAACCTGCGCGCTACGGTGGCCACGTCGGTGCCCAACTTTGCCCGCGGAATGCTCGTGCCCATTGCCTCGGCCTTCCTCTGGCTCAAAAGCCCCAGTATGACCGGCGGCGTCATTCCGGCAGCCGCCATTGTCGGTGCCGTCTGCCTGCTGATAGCCTTTGCGGCCCTCATTGGCATGAAGGAGACCTTCGACCAGGATTTGAACTACATGGAGACTGTCTGAGCGGCCTTTCCCTGTTTTCTCCCATTCGCAAATGAGGTTGCCGGCCGGCGGCGGATATGATTGCTCACAACACCTCGGCCACCACAAAGATGCTGCCGGTAACGACGATGAGGTCGCCCGGGTCGGCGGCGCGTTTGGCGGCGCGCAAGGCATGCCGCACCGAGCGGTAGGCGCGCCCTTGCAGCCCAAAGGTTGCTGCTCGCTCGCGCAGGAGACCGGCATCCAGCCCGCGCGGGATATTGGCCTTAGCAAAATAGTACCGGGCCGAAGGCGGAAAGCAGGCCAGCAGCTTTGCCGAGTCTTTGTCGCTGACCATGCCCAGCACTACGTGCACGCGCCCGACGGGTACGCCCGAAAGGCGTTCCCAAAGCAACTGCAGCGCTGGTTCGTTGTGGGCGCTGTCGCATAGTATCGTCGGTTCGCGCCCGATGACTTGCCAGCGTCCCATGAAGCGCGTCAGCCGCCGGGCCGGTAAGAAGAGGCCCTCCGGCGAGGCACACAGGTGCTCGATGCGCCAATCTTCCGGCGAGGCGCCCCATCGCCCGGCCGCATGTTCGCAGAAGGTTTCCCATGCCTGCAAGGTCGTGGCTAAGTTGCGCGCCTGAAATGGGCCGGCCACGTCCACCTTCAGCGCGGGCAAGACCAGCTGACCCTCGCGATAGACGTCGTACACGGTATGCTCCCAGTCCGATGATACTTCGATTACCTCGTAGCGCTGGTCGGCAAAGGTGAGTGTGGAGCCGGTCTCTTCGGTCTTTCGCCGGAAGACAGGGGCCGACTCCGGGTGTGTTTCGCCGATGACGGCCGGCACGCCGGGCTTGATGATGCCGGCCTTTTCGCCGGCGATGAGTTCCAGCGTATGGCCCAGCATGTCCTGGTGATCGCAGCCAATGTTAGTGATTACGCTGACCAACGGCGTCAGGACGTTGGTGCTGTCTAAGCGGCCGCCCAGCCCGACCTCGACCACTGCCACATCTACGCGCTCGCGGGCAAAGTGGTCGAAGGCCATGGCGACGCTCATTTCAAAAAATGAAGGCTGTATGGCCTCAATCGCCGCCCGGTTTTGCTCTACAAAAGCCACCACCTGCGCCCGTGAAATATAGCGGCCATTCACCTTGATGCGCTCGCGAAAGTCCTTGTAGTGGGGGCTGATGTGCAGCCCCGTTTTGAGGCCAGCGAGCTGGCACAGGGCAGCCAGGAAATGGCTCACCGACCCCTTACCGTTGGTGCCGCCGACGTGGAGGCTGGCAAAGCGGGTGTGCGGTTCGCCCAGATGTGCGCACAGAGCGCGGATGTTGGTCAGGTCTTTTTTGTAGGCCGCCGGCCCAATACGCTGAAACATGGGCAGGTGGGCGTAGAGATACTGGAGCGTTTCGGCGTAATTCATGGGGCAAAGGTGAGGGTTCGGCAGCCGTACTAAAAAGCCTTTGCCTGCCGGTAAGGTATGAAAAAAGCCGCTGTGTTGTGCGCTCGAAAGGCATGCGCGCGTCTGGGAAGCGTGCCGATTGTCGTACCTTGCGCCGCCTGTTTGGGCGAAGCAATGCCGTGAAACACTTTATCCCGCACTTCATTCAAGAACATTACCGCTCCGGTTTGTGGCACGGGCGCATGCAGGCGTGTGTGCTTTTTGTGGATTTGAGCGGCTTTACGCGCCTGACGGAGCGGCTCATGCAGAAGGGAGCCGAAGGGGCTGAGGAGCTCTCTTATGTGCTCAATCACATCTTCCAGCCTACGGTGCGTCTGGTGTACGAGCAGGGCGGTTTTATTCCCTACTTTGCGGGCGATAGCTTCACCGCCTTGTTCCCCATTTCGGAAAAGGAGTCAGCTGCTGACGTGGCGACGCGGGTACTGCACACCTCCCAAACGACGCTTCAGCGCTTCATTCACGACCAGCAGCAGGCCGACTCGCTCATGGCCGAGCACCGCATTGGCATTAAGATCGGCCTTTCGGCAGGCGAGGTGGAGTGGGGCATTGTGGGCCAGCGGCGCAAAGGGTTTTATTTCAAAGGAAAACCGATAGAGTCCAGTGCGCTGGCACAGACGCGGGCTGCCAGTCTGGAGGTATTGTGCGATGCCGATTTTTTATCGCTAAAAGTGGAGGGGGTTCAACCCACGGACACGCGAGAGGGCGGCTATTTTGCTTTGGAACTGAACGGCCTTCCGCCGGCTGAAAAGAGCAGCGATCATACTATCCATCTCCCTGAGCCTGACCCGGTCATCATTGCCGAATTCATACCGCCGGAGGCTTTTGCTGAGGGCAATGCGGGCGAATTCCGCAATGTAGTGAGCGTTTTTCTGTCGTTTGCGGGCTTAGATACCCACGAAGCCCTCGACCACTTTGCCTCCGTCGTGCTGGAGCAGAGCCTCAATTTCGGCGGTTATTTCAAGGAGATTGATTTTGGCGACAAGGGAGGTGTGATGTGCTGCCTGTTTGGCGCGCCGGTGTCGTTTGAGAACAATACCGAACGGGCCCTGGAGTTTGTGGCGGCGCTTCAGGAGGAGCTGAAGCCCATGGAAAACCTCACGGGCGCGCGCTATCGCATCGGCATTTCGGCCGGATTGGCCTTTGCCGGCGTCATTGGCAGTGCCGAGCGGTGCCAATATGCTGCCGTGGGTGCGCGCGTCAATCTGGCGGCTCGCCTGATGGCCCGAGCCGACTGGGGCGAGGTAATCGCTGACGACAACGTCCAGCACAACCGCAATTTCAAGTTCACCTTTCGCGGAGAGGAGAAGTACAAGGGCTTTGAAAACAAGATACCCACCTACCTGCTCAGCGGGCGCAACTTAGCTGGACGAACCTCTTTTAGTGGCGAGTACTTTGGGCGAGAAGCAGAGCTGAAAACCCTGCAGGCGTTTGCCGCGCCTTTGCGCAACGGTCGCTTTGCCGGCGTGGCCTTTGTTTTCGGCGAAGCCGGCATTGGCAAGAGCCGCCTCAGTTACGAACTGCGTCGCTCGTTGCGCGACACCATGTCGGTCAGCTGGCTGCATTGCCAGAGCGACCAGATTTTGCGCAAGCCGTTCAATCCCTTCATCTACTTGCTCAAAAACTACTTCGAGCAAAGCCCTGATAACCCTCCGGAGCGCAACCGCGAGCTGTTTGAGTCCAACTTTGTGGAACTGACCTACGACCTGGCCTCGAGCAAGCACCCCGAAGCCGACGCCGTGCGGCGCGAGATTATCCGCACGCAAAGCATTCTGGCTGCTTTGGTGGGCTTACACATGCCCGGCTCGCTGTGGGAGCAGCTCGATGCGCGCGGTCGCTACCAGAACGCCCTGTCGGCCATGGCCAACCTCTTTGTGGCCGAAGCCATCCTACAGCCCGTCGTCATTGAGTTGGAGGATACGCATTGGTTCGACGACATGTCGCGCGACTTTCTGGCCCAGTTCATCCGCCGTGCCCAGGCGTACCCCATCCTCTTCGTGGCCACCAGCCGATACGAAGACGACGGCAGCAAAAACTACGTCCTGCGCCTGTCGCTGCTGCAGGAAATCGGCGTTCCTTACACGGAGGTGGACCTCAACTACCTGCAGGCTGCCGACCTGCGCGCCTTTGCCGAAGCACGCTTAGGCGGCCCATTGCACCCCGACTTGATGGAACTGCTCCAGCGCATGACACAGGGCAACCCCTTCTACTTAGAACAGATGGCCGAATACTTCCAGGAAACTGACCTGCTCAAAAACGTCGGCGGTGCCTGGCAGCTGAAAAACCAGGATGTGCAAATCTCGGACTCTGTTAAGCAAATCATGATGGCCCGCATTGACCGCCTCAGCGGCCTGGTCAAAGAGACCGTCAAGGCCGCTGCCGTCATCGGGCGCGAATTTGAGCTGCCAGTGCTTTCCGCCGTCATGGCGCGCCAGGAAGAGTTCATTCGCCGAAATGGCGACCTCGATCGCGTTCTGCGCGAACAGGTGCAGACCGCCGAAAAATGGCAAATCTGGTACGCCATGAACGAGCTGCGCTACATCTTTCGGCATTCGCTGCTGCGCGAAGCCGCCTACGATATGCAGCTGCGCACCCGCCTGCGTGAATTGCACCAGCTCATCGCCGAAGCCATCGAGCAGCTCTACCCCAACTCCGAAGAGCGATACATTGACCTGGCCTTCCACTACGAACAGGCCGAAAACGAAGAGAAAACCGCCCACTACTTAGAAAAAGCAGCCCGATATGCCCAGCGCAACTTCCAAAACCGGCAGGCCATCCAGTACTACGGAAAGCTCATCCAGTACTTAGGCAACCAGCCCGAAAAGGCTGAAAAACGGCTCAAACTCCACCTGCGCAAGGGCGACGTGCACGAGCTCATCGGCGAATGGCCAGAGGCCGAAGCCGAGTACCGAACTGCCCTACAACAGGCGCAAGCGCTCCAGAACACCAACTTCCTGGGGCACAGCAACCGCTATTTGGGCCATCTGCTCGTCCTGCGCGGCGACTACGAGGGCGGCAAAAAACACTTAGACGTCGCCCTCGCCTGTTTCGAGATGGCCAACAACGAAGTCGGACTGGCCGAAACCTACGGTAACCTCGGCAATTACTTCTTCCGACAGGGCAACTACACCGCCGCCCAAAGCTGGTTTACTAAAGCCATCGAAATCAACCGCGCGCTCCAGCGCGACGCCAAAAATGCGACCATTGTGGCTAACCTCGGCCTCATCTACATGAACCAGGGCCACTACGACGAGGGCATCCGCTGGCTCGAAGAACAACTCGACATCGCCCAACGCGCCGAAGACAAACAGGCCCTCACCACTCTATACACCCACCTCGGCATCGTCTATTTAGAAAAAGGCAGCTTGGACAGCGCCCTGCTCTGCCTCGAAAAAGGACGGACTTTAGCCGAAGAACTGGGCAACAAGATGAACATCGCCATCTGCATCGGCAGCATCGGCTCCGTGTGGGAAAAGAAAGGCGACTTCAACAAAGCCATGGAGATGTTCCAGCACGATCTGGCCCTGTGCTTAGAACTGGGCGACAAGCAGGGGCTGGCCATCGCCAACGGCCTCATCGGCGACCTGCTCTCCCTCATGGGCGAATTTGATCGCTCCATTGAATACGAGGAAAAAGCCCTGGCCCTCTCGCGCGAGCTCAACTACAAAAAAGGCATCGCCAAAGCCCTCAACACACTGGCCGACAACTGGCACTACAAAGGCGACCTCCAGCGCGCACTCACCTACTACACCGAAGCCATCGAGCAGGCGCGCAGCATGGGCAATCGCCTCATCCTGGGCCATTCGCTGCTGGAAAAAGGCATGGCCGAACTGCGCGCCAACAACCTGCCCGCCGCCCGCCTGCTGCTGGAAGAGAGCCGCGACATCGCCCTCACCTTAGGCAATAGCGAACTGGTCTTTTCGGCCAACCTCCTGCGCGCCCAAATCCTCATCGCCGATGGGCATCACCAGGAAGCCCTGCGCCAGCTGCTCCAGCTGCTGCCCATCGCCCGCACCGAACGCGAACAGGCGGACGTCCACTACGAACTGCGCCGCATAGCCGCCGACCCTGAAGCGCACCGGCAGCGCGCACTCGAACTCTACCAAACGCTCTACCAGCGCACGCCCCATCACCTGTTCAAGATGCGAATAGCAGAACTGGAGCGGGAGACGGCCCAATCATAACGCTCAACCACACCCGGACAATGCTGAAATCCCTCCCGCTCCTCGTCTTGCTTGCGGTTGGCGCGCCGCAGGCAGCCCGACTTTCCGGCAATTATACCGTTGGTGGCCCCGATACTCCGGCACCACAGCACCAATACACTGCCGAAGGCTACTACACCGTCTCCTTGACGGCAGAGAATGCCTATGGAAAAGCGAACTATGTGGAACAGATTTATGTGTTTTTGCCCAAAGTAGCCGTAAGCGCCTCAACCGAAGCGACCTTTCGGGTGTATCCTAACCCAATCTTCGGACGCTTCCGGGTCGAGCTGGAAGCGCTGCCGGCGGGCGCTGTGGGGGAGGCCTGCTTCATCAACAGTTTGGGCCAGACGCTGCGGTGTCAGCCGGTAGTCGGAGCGAGCACCATAGAACTGGACGCCGGAAATTTGCCGGCTGGCAGACACCTGCTGACGCTCCGCTTCGACGACCGCCTGCTGAAGCGGCAAGTTCTGATAACCCATTGACGCTGTTTTTTAATCATCATCCGACGATTGCCAGGTTTATGCTGAAATACAACCTCAGTTATTGGGAGCGCGAAACGTTTTTTAAAGACTTCGATGTGGCCATCATTGGCAGTGGCTTGGTGGGCCTTTCGGCGGCCCTGCACCTCAAGCGCACGCAGCCGGGCCTGAAGATAGCGGTACTGGAACGCGGCGCTCTGCCGGCCGGGGCCAGCACCCGCAACGCAGGTTTTGCCTGCTACGGCTCCATGAGCGAACTCATAGACGACATGACGCACCTGTCGGAAGACGAGGTCTTTGCTGTGGTAGAGAAGCGCTGGCGCGGCCTGCAACGCCTGCGCCAGCTGGTGGGCGACGCCCACATGGATTTTGAGCAAAACGGCGGCTTCGAAATCTTTACCGAAGAAGAGGAGGAGGTCTTCCGGGAATGCTGCGAGCGCATGCCGCATTTCAACCGCATCGTGGGCGCCATCACGGGCCATCCGGCGCCCTATGTGGTGGCCGATGAGCGCTTGCGTGATTTTGGTTTCCGCGGCGCAGCACATTTGATCTTAAACCGGCCCGAAGGGCAGGTGCACACGGGTAAAATGATGGCTCGTCTGCTGCAATTAGCCGTCGAAGCGGGTATCCGCATTTTCAACGGCATTCACATCGAGCGACTGGAAGATTCCTCCTGCGGTGTAGAATTGCAAACGAGCGCCGGCTGGACGCTCCGCGTGCCGCGCGTGTTGGTGGCGGTCAATGGCTTTGCTCGCCAGCTGATGCCCGACCTGGAGGTTACACCGGCGCGCAACCAGGTGCTCATCACGCACCCTATTCCCGGCCTCAGGGTGCGCGGATGCTTCCACTACGACCGCGGCTACTACTACTTCCGCGATGTGGATGGGCGCATCCTGCTGGGCGGCGGGCGCCATCTGGACAACTCGACCGAAACCACCAGCGAATTTGGCCCGAACGAGCTCATCCGCAGCGCCTTGGTACAACTGCTGAAAACCATCATTTGCCCGGGCCAACCCATCGAGGTGGACGCCTGGTGGACGGGCATCCTGGGGCTGGGGCCAGTGAAGAAGCCCGTCGTGGAGCAATACTCAAAGCACGTGGTGGTCGCCGTGCGCCTCAGTGGCATGGGCGTAGCCATTGGGACGCTCATCGGCGAAGAGGGGGCCGAGCGGCTGCTCAGTCTGTAGGTCTGTAGGTGGCCGATGCCTGTTTACTGCACTTTTTGCAGTTCCATGGTCTGGATCAGTTCGTTGGTGGTGGAGCGCCACACCTGGCGGTTGCGGCGGTTTTCGACGATGATCCAGGCCTTGGCCAGAAAGGTGTTTTCGCTGATGATGGTTACGCTCTGGTCGGTGTTTTTCCAGGAGAACCGGCGTGTGTCGGGCGTGCGAATGTTGCGCGTCAGGATGGGCATGTCGTTGTCGCCGCTGCCGTTGCGGTTGAAGACGACGGTGCCGACGTTGAAGGTCTCCTCGCGCTGCCCGGAGGGGTACAGGATTTCGTAGCGCGTAACGTTCCACGTGCCGGTCAGGCGCCGCTGCAGTTTCTTTTGTGCGCTGCAGGCCGACAGGGAAGCGAGCAACAGGAAGAGGGAGAAATAGGAAAAAAACGTTCGATAGGTCATGCGCTCGGGTGATTGGTAAGAGTAATCAGCCCAAAAGTAGCTGAAAGAGCGCACTTGCGGAGGATTTTTTCTTACGGATAAGCGATGCAGGTGTTTGCCTACAGCGTTTCGCTTTCTTTAGCGGTAACGACGACTTTACGAGCGACGTAAATGGCGGCCAGCAGGATGGTGTAAGAGATGGTGGCTATCATGGTTAGTGAAGAGCAAAGATTGGTTAGGATTAACGAAAGGTTGAAGTCGGTTATGAGTGTGTGCCCGAGGGGCAATGCAAAGGGAGAACGAACGGCCCTGTGCGGGCGCTGCTTGAGGTTGAAATTTTTTTAGTAAGGGCTTTAGAATGGCTGGTTTTGCAAGTGCGGTGTACACACCAGCCTTTGCTCAGTGTTGGCGCATGGAGATGATTTTGAACTCGACCCGCTGGTTTCGCCGGTGCGCTTCGTCGGTCAGGCTGGGGTCGAGGGGTTGGGTTTTCCCGTAGCCTTTGTACAGGATGCGCTCTTTGGGGATGCCCTTTCCGATGAGCCAATCGGCTACGGCCCTGGCCCGGTTGGTCGAGAGCGTCATGGCATCGTCGTGGGTGGGTAGTTCGTTGGTGTGGCCGCCCACTTCGATAATGACGTCGGGGTTTTCTATCAAGAAGCGATAGACGGCCTCTAAGGCGGGCAGGCAGGCGTCTTTAATGGCGCACTTGTCGGCGTCGAAGTAGAGGTTGCTCAACTGGAACGTGTCGCCTTCCCGGAGTGTGCTGCGGGAGAGGCGCGTTTCTTCATTGGGAGCGGCTGTGGTTGGCGGTGTCAAAGTCGCAGAGTCTGGTGCTGAGGAGCGGCTCTGCGGCTGCACGGGTGTTGGCCCGGCTCCTTTGGCTGTTTGCACGGGTTTGTTGCCGAGTGGCTGTGGAGAGGGCTTTCGGGCTGCAAGGGGTGTATCGCAGGGGATTTGCCGTATAGTAGAGGCGTTGTCGAGCAGGATATTGCCGTTATAGGGCAGAAGAGTAGGTGTTTTATAGAAAGCCTCCAAAGTCAGGTAATGGTAGTTGCCGTATTTGGGGCGCAATTGGAAGTGGTAGGGGTGCCAATGCACGTTGGTAATGGCTTCCGTTTTGTAGAGTAGTTCACTCTTTTGGCAATAGCCGTTGCCGCCCCAGATACGCAGTACGACGGGGTCGGAGTAGTTGGCCGGCTGTGCAGTGGCGCGGCTGAGGCTGAAGTAGATTTCAGAGCGGCACAGGTCTATGGTGAACTCGTAGCATTTATTGGCTTCTAAGGGAGCGGATAGGGGTTGTCCAACGGCTTCGTTGGTCTCGTTGTCGCGCACGACGAGGCCTAAATAGGTTCTGCCGTGGCTGGGCGGACGGGTTACGTTGAAGGCGCCGGGCTGCACGTCGGGTGGCGACTCTCCGGCATGGCCGCAGTTGAACCAGCCCTGCGGCGTCTGGCTGTGCGCGGGAGTATCCTCGAAAGAGGGGTTGTTCAGCCGGATTTCTTTTTGGGCGAGAAGGAGGCAGGGAAACACGACGCCTGCAAAGGATGCACATATGATTTTCCTGACTGGCAGCATGTTTTTTTGCTTTAGGGTGATGATAAAGAAATTCCGGTTTCAGGCGCTGTGTTCTATGGTCTTGATGGGCAAAGGTATCTGAGTGCGTAAAAGCCCGCCTCGCCGGAGGTGTGTCTGAGGCGAGGCAGGCTGAGTGGGTTGTCGGCGTGTTTTTTCAATTTTCGCGCATGGACAGGATTTTGAACTCGACGCGCTGGTTGCGCTTTCTGCCCTCGGGGGTGAGGTTGGTGTCAATGGGCTGGGTTTTGCCGTAGCCTTTGTACTGTACGCGCTCTTTGGGTATGCCTTTTCCGATGAGCCAGTCGGCTACGGCTTTAGCGCGGTCGTTGGAGAGGGTTTGAGCGAAGTCGTCGGAGGGGCGGTTGTTGGTGTGGCCGCCTACTTCTATGACGACGTCCGGATTTTCCACCATAAACCGATAGACGGTCTCTAAAGCAGGGATGCACTCCTCTTTGATGGTGTACTTGTCGGCGTCGAAATAGAGGTTGCGCAGCTGGAAGGTGGAGCCTTTTCGGAGGGCGCTGCGGTTGATGGTCTCCACCACGGGAGGCGGTGCCGATGGTGCGGAGGCAGCGACCACAGGGCTTGTGGACGGTCGAGCAGGTGTTCGCTCTGCTGATTGGGGCTGTTCAGGACCTCTTTTGGCCTTATCGGCCAATACCTCCGCGGGCGGTGGCGGCGGCGGGCTTTCTACCATGGGGGGCAGGTTGCAATCAATTTGCCGAACGGGCGTGGCGTTATCGAGCAAGACGTTGCCGTTGTAGGGGAAGAGCGTGGGCGTTTTATAGTAGGCCTCAATGGTCAGGTAGCTGTGATTGCCGCGTTTGGGGTGCAGGCGGAAGGTGTACGTGAGCCATCGGGTGGTGGTGATGACGTTGGTTTCGTAGAGCATTTCGCTTTTATCGCAGTAGCCGTTTCCGCCCCAGATGCGCAGCACAACGGGCGTAGCGTAGTTGACCATTTCGCCTGTGGTGCGGCTGAGGCTGATGTAAGTTTCGGAGCGGCACAGGTCCACAGAGAACTCGTAGCATTCGTTGGCTTCCAGGGGGCGGGTCAGGCGCTGGCCTATGGCTTCGTTGGTTTCGTTGTCGCGCACCACTAAGCCCACATAAGTCTTGCCGTGGTTGGGTGCTTTCGTTACGCCGAAGGCGCCGGGCTGAATATCGGGTGGCGTTTCTTCAGGGGCGCCGCAGTTGTACCAGCCTTGAGGGGTCTTACCTGCCGTGGGGACGTCCTCAAAAGAGGCATTATTCAGAGGTATTTCTTTCTGAGCCAACAGCAGGAAAGGAAGTGCCATGCCTGCCATCAGCGTCCAAAGTGCTTTTGTTTTCGGTAGCATATTCTGTTTGCTTTTTTTATCGTCTCAGGAAGCCTGTAAAACCGTGCCGAAATTGGCGGGGCAGAAAGCGCAAGGGCGCGCCTCCGCACGCAGAGGCCCGCCCTAAAACGATGTTTTTTGCCTTTTTATGGCCCTGACGCCATCAAGCGGGCCGAAATACCTTTTGTTATTTAAAGGCATCGAAGCCAGTAACGTCGTGGCCAGTGATGAGCAGGTGGATGTCGTGGGTGCCTTCGTAGGTCAGTACAGTTTCCAGATTCATCATGTGGCGCATGACGGGGTACTCATTGGTGATGCCCATACCGCCGTGTATCTGACGGGCTTCGCGGGCGACTTCTAAGGCCATCATGACGTTGTTGCGCTTGGCCATCGAAACCTGAGCCGGCGTGGCCTTGCCGGCGTTGGCTAAGGTACCCAGACGCCAGGCGAGCAGTTGAGCTTTGGTGATCTCAGTGATCATTTCGGCCAGTTTCTTTTGCGTCAGCTGGAAGGCGCCGATGGGCTTGCCAAATTGGATGCGCTCCTTGGAATAGCGCAGGGCGGAGTCGTAGCAATCTAAGGCGGCGCCAATAGCGCCCCAGGCGATGCCGTAGCGGGCTTTGGTCAGGCAACTGAGCGGGCCGCGCATGCCCTCGACGCCGGGCAGGACGTTTTTCTTCGGCACGCGCACATCCTCGAAGACCAGTTCGCCGGTGATGCTGGCGCGCAGCGACCACTTGCCGTGAATTTCGGGCGTGGAGAAGCCCTTCATGCCGCGCTCGACGATGAGGCCGATAACCCGACCATCTTCGCGCTTGGCCCACACAACGGCAATATCGGCCACAGGCGAGTTGGTGATCCACATTTTGGCGCCGTTGAGGATGTAAGCGTCGCCGTCGTCGCGCACGTTGGTTACCATGCCCGACGGGTTAGAGCCGTGGTCGGGTTCCGTGAGGCCAAAACAGCCGATGAACTCTCCCGAGGCCAGCTTGGGCAGGTAATGACGGCGCTGCTCTTCAGAGCCGTATTTGTAGATGGGATACATGACCAGCGACCCTTGCACCGACGCCATCGAGCGCACACCGGAGTCGCCGCGTTCGAGCTCTTGCATGATAACGCCATAGGCAATTTCATCCATGCCACCGCCACCGTACTCAGCAGGTATGCTGGGGCCAAAGGCGCCAATTTCGGCTAAGCCTTTGAACAGGTGCGTAGGGCATTCGGCCCGGTTGGCGTAGTCCTCGATGATGGGGCTGACCTCAGCCTTAACCCACTCGCGCACGGCATCGCGGGCCAGCAGGTGTTCGGGCGAAAGCAATTCGTCCACGTTGTAGTAATCGTGGTGTTGGTAGCGGTCTTCGCGGGCAGAGCGCTTTGTGGTGGCGGTATTTATGCCGTTTTCGTGCATCATTTCAACGGAAGTTTTGTAAATGGAAAGAAATAGCTGGCTTCAGCGGCGCAAAGGTACGTTTTGGTGCGCAGCCGTTTTGCCTGCAAAACCCAAATGCTGCCCGGCGGGTTGCAGGTGTCAGCGGTACAGGTTGCTGCTCTCTAAATATTCCAGCACGGGGTCAGGCACTAAGTAGCGCACCGATTTGCCGTTGCGCAAGCACTCGCGAATGTAGGTGGAGGAAATGTCGAGCAGCGGTGCCGAACAGATGCGCACCCGTGGATGCTGCGCCAGAGCGCCCACTTCCGTAGAGGGGCGGCGGTAAACGTAGATGTTGCAGCGTTCGAGCAGGACTTCGTAGTTTTTCCACAGGTGCAGGGTAGCCAGGTTGTCGCCGCCCATGATGAGGGCAAATTGACGGTCGGGATACTTCTCCCACAAATAGGCGAGTGTATCCACGGTGTAGGACGGGCGTGGCAAGCCGAATTCGACGCTGGAGGCTTCGAGCAAGGGGTTATCGCCGATGCCAAGCCGTACTAAGTGCAGGCGGTCGTGGTCGCGTGCCAAAGAGGCGCGCGGTTTGAGCGGGTTTTGCGGGCTAACGACCAGCCACACCTTATCTAAGTCGGTCTGAGTGGCCATGTAGTTGGCGATGATCAGGTGGCCAATATGAATGGGGTTGAAAGAGCCAAAGAACAGCCCAATTTTCATGGCAAACCCTACGACGACTTCAAATTGCTGTCTTCCTGCTGAATGCGATTGAGCAAGGCCTCCACGCGGTACATTTCGTCCACCGTGTCGTCCAGGAAAAAGGCCAGTTGCGGTACGCGGCGCAGGCTTTTGCCAATGCGGTTGCCCAAAGCGTGGCGCAAGCGGGCCAGGTGTTCCTCCATTTCCAAAATCACTTCCTGCTTGTTTTCGGTACCGTAAACGCTGATGTAAACTCTGGCGGTCAGAAGGTCGGGCGTCATGCGGACGTCGGTTACCGTTACTAATTTGTCGCGGCCGTAAATCAGGCTACCCTCTTCCATCAGGATCATGCTAAAATGCCGCCGGATCAGTTCGCCTACCTGTTTCTGTCTTTTCGATTCCATACGTCAGGAAGTTTTTAGGCTCCTCTTTCGGAGCGGTGGAACAATAAGCATTGCTTCACGGGCAAAGGTCGCTTTTCGCGACGGCGCTGGAGACTTTTTTTGAAAAAATAAACCAGAACACCGTTTTTTGAACTTCAAGCGCATAGATGTTGTTTATCAAAGCATCCAAAAAATCTGGTCAGGTGGATGGTTGAGTCGAGGCCTTCCAAATTTTTTTTGGAAAAGGGCGCATAGACATAGAGGGTATAGCTTTACCTTTGCAGCCGTTTTTGACCGATCCCGTAGCTCAGGCGGTAGAGCACTTGACTTTTAATCAAGGTGTCATGGGTTCGAGTCCCATCGGGATCACGGCGATACATCAGCCCTCGTGAGCGTCTGGCTTGCGAGGGCTGCGTGTTTTAGTACGGTACAACAGCCTGTAAAACAGGGTTCTGGCCGGAAGCCATGCCCATTCGGTGCGGGCATTATGGGCCGTAAACCTTTTGTTATTCTCAGGCTTTAGCGAGTTGGCGCCACACAAAAGCGTACTTTTGAGCCAATCTGCGAGATTGCGCTCGGAGTACCTTCGTTCATGTGTCAAACCGTTCTGTCATGTCTTTTGAAAATCTTTTCTCCGGCGTCAATTTTGCCACCACCATCCAGCGGTATTGCGACGCTATCGGCTGGAAAATCGCTGATTTGAACAATCAGCGCGCCATGCTCCGCTTCAATATGGACTCCGGGCGGGAGCAAACGCTTTTCATCCTTCGGTACGAGTCCACAGTGGAGTTTTCGGTGCCCAGCGTGGCCGCGTTCGACTCGGATCAGAACATCCCGCACGTGCTCTCTACCCTGCTGCTGCAGCGCAATGCCGAGCGCAAGGTGGGTTTTTGGTGCATCGAAAAGATCAGCGGCAAGTACGTGTATTCCTGCATGCACAACGCTGAACTGCAACTGCTCAACGAGGCGTACTTTGCCGCCGTTGTGCGGGCATTGGTGATGGAGTGCGATGACTTTGAGGGCACGCTTTCCAGAATACTGAACTGAACCGCCCTACAGCGCATGAGGCTTCTTTCAGGTGGCTCAATGCTGCTTTTGTGGAGTTAACACCATCTTTGCGCGCGGCGCTTTGGGGCGCCGTTGATGGAGAGGCTTATGCGCTATTTTCTTTCCTTGGCCTATCGCGGCACTCGATATGCGGGCTGGCAGCGTCAGCCTAACGCGCTGAGTGTGCAGGAGGTGCTGGAGAAGGCCCTATCGGTGTTGTTGCGCCAGCCCATTGAAGTGGTGGGCTGTGGCCGAACGGATGCCGGTGTGCACGCGCGCTATTACGTGGCCCACTTCGACGCCGAGGGCAACCTGCCAGAAACGTTTTTGCAAAATATCAATGGCATATTGCCCAACGACATTGCGGTTTACACTGCAAAAGCGATGCCCGCAGATGCTCATGCGCGCTACGACGCTACAGAGCGGCATTACCGTTACCATATCGCGTTGCGCAAAGACCCTTTTGCCCTGGAAACCGCCTGGCTGTGCCCGCGTGCCATGCATATAGATATAGGTGTCCTGCAGGCAGTGGCCGATTTGCTCCCCCAATGCGAGACCTTTTTGCCTTTTTGCAAAACCGACGGCGGCAACGACCACTATCGCTGCTCTATACACCTGGCGCGTTGGGAATACCTGCCCGCCGATGAGCAGCTGGTGTTCCACATTGCGGCTAATCGCTTCCTGCGCGGCATGGTGCGCCTCATCGTAGGCACCTGCATGGCTGTAGGGCAGGGAACCCTCTCCCTCGATGCAGTACGGCAGGCATTGGAAGAGCAGAAGCCCTTGCCCAAGGCCTTAAGTGCACCAGCGCGAGGCCTGGCCCTCACCGATGTCCGGTATCCTTATTCCATCTTCTGACATCACTCATTTGGGCCTCTGACCGGCATCATTGAAACGAACAAAGGATGCCTGGCACCTTTGTCGTGCTTTTACTGCCATGAAGAAGATACTTGTTCCGACCGACTTTTCAGCAAATGCTAAACACGCTGTGCAGATAGGTGCCCTTATTGCACGCGCAACGAAAGGGAGTGTAACGCTGCTGCACGTCAATACCGCCATTGCTTACACGCCGCCGCTGCCAGATTATAGCGTGCCGCAGGCATTTGATCTGGAGGCCTATCGCGAAAATGCGGCAGAGGCGTTGCATGCGCTGAAGAAGGAGTTGTCGGAGGTAGCAGGTTTTGCAGATGTGCCCTTCGAGAGTCGGGTAGAGGAAGGTTTTCTGCACAATGCCATTCGGCGCATTGCCGAAGAGGATGGTATAGACCTGGTGGTGATGGGTACAAAAGGCGCTACGGGTGCGGTGGAGTTCTTCTTAGGCTCCAATACGGAGAAAGTCATTCGCACGGCGCCCTGTGCAGTGCTGGCGGTGCCAGAGAGCGCCCGGAGCTTCGAGTGGAAGCAGGTGCTGGTGCCTACCACGCTTCGGCCCGATCAGGCGCGCGCCTTTGAATGGCTGGCCGGATGGCAGGCCTATTTTCCGTTTGAAGTGTCGGTGTTGTACCTGAACGACCCGTTAGGCTTGGTCAGCAACAAAGCGATTGAAGAGAAAGCCAACGAAATGACTGCGGCTGCAGGGCTTCGCAAGTGCACGGTACTCATTGGCGGCAATACGTTCAACGAGGAATTGGCCATTCTGGAAGTGGCGCGCGAACGGCACATAGATGTCATTGCCATGGGCACCCATCAGCGGCAGGGGCTTTCGCATCTGCTGTTTGGAAGCCTGACGGAGGACATGGCCAACCACTCCGACATTCCGGTGCTGAGCATTCCGCTTAAGAAATAGACAGGACATGACAGGGTAGTTTTCCATGCGGCGGCCCCCTGCAAGAGGTGGGCCGCCGTTCTTTTTGGCCTGAGCGGCAGAGCGTCATCGGCGTCGGTTTTGACGGGATGCGGCGGCGTATCTTTGCGCGCTGTATGAACTTTTCCTCTCAGCTCATCGAGAAAGCCGTCGAGGCATTTGCCAGCCTGCCCGGCATTGGGCGCAAGACAGCGCTTCGGTTGGTGCTGCACTTGCTCAAGCAGGAGCCGGCGACGACGGAGCGTTTTGCCGCGACACTGCTGGCCATGCGCTCCGGCATTCGCGAGTGCCGCGTGTGCCACAACTTGTCGGACGCGGAGATTTGCCGCATTTGCGCTGACCCTCGGCGCGACCGGACACTGGTCTGCGTAGTAGAGAGCGTGCGCGACCTGATGGCTATCGAAGACACCGGCCAATATCGCGGGCTTTACCATGTGTTGGGCGGCGTCATCTCACCCATGGAAGGCATCGGACCGGATCAGCTGAATATCGCCTCCCTGCTGCAGCGCGTGTCGGAGGGCGAAATCAAAGAGGTCATTATGGCCATTAGCCCCACCATTGAAGGCGAGACGACGGTTTTCTATCTTTCCCAGCAGTTGGCGCCCTCGGGTGTGCTGGTCAGTGCCATTGCGCGCGGTGTGGCGTTCGGAGGCCAGCTGGAGTATGCCGATGAAATTACGCTGGCGCGCTCCATCCTGGCGCGGTTGCCGTACTCGCGCTGAAGGCCCGATAGCGCACGCATGCTGGGCAGCGTCGTAACTTTGCAGGCGGTTTTGGTATTTCATCCGGTACGACCGAATGCAAAATCAGCACGAAATCAATTGCTTAGCAAACGTTCCTCTTGCGCATCCTTATCTTTTTTCCGCTACCCTACAGGCTGGAGATACGCCTGTTTTGCATTGCCTCTGCGGAGATAGAGGAATGCGGGTGATGGAGACAGAGTCATTAACCATAAAAAAGTCTGAGGTATGAACAGAGTACATCAGCGGCTATTTGTCTCGAATAGCCCCGAGTCGGTTCGCATGTTCGAGAAAGACTGGATGGAAGCCCTGTCAAAGGTGCATTTTATGGTGCCTCTTCTGCTATATCTGCCGGTTTTGGGCTGGCTGTTGTGGCAGTCGGAGGCTCGCTGGGCATCATTAGGCTGGTTTTTCGGTGGTTTGATTGCCTGGACGTTTACGGAATACGTTCTGCACCGTTTTGTTTTCCACTGGATGCCGCCGGGCAAGTGGGGCGCCCGTATTCATTTCATCATTCACGGCGTACATCACGACTATCCGAACGACCGGCTGCGTTTGGTGATGCCGCCGGTGGTAAGCATTCCGCTGGCGATAGTGTTTTTTAGTTTTTACCGGCTGCTGTTAGGTGTGCCTTCCGTCTATCCTTTTTTTGGCGGCTTCCTTTTGGGCTACCTGTGTTATGATATGACTCATTATGCTGTGCACCATCTGAACTGGAAGCATCCGCTGTGGCAGCGCATCAAGCAGCACCACATGTTGCACCATTTTCAGCAGCCTGATAAAGGTTTTGGGGTCAGTAGCCCGTTGTGGGATTTTGTTTTCAAAACTACCTTTGTCCTGGCAAAAAAATCGCCGTTGAAGTAGGCGGAGGTTTTCCCGTTTTTTCTTCTTTCATGTTTTTTAAACGAAACGTATCGGTATGAATCAAACTTTGCGCGCTCGCACAGAAGCTTACACTGCTGCTGAAGAAACCCGCCGGGCGGGAGTATATCCGTACTTTCGCGTTATCCAGTCGGAACAGGATACTGAGGTGCTCATCGGTGGCAAGCCGGTTTTGATGTTTGGCTCCAACTCGTACCTGGGTCTGACCAACCACCCGCGGATAAAAGAGGCTGCTAAAGCGGCAGTGGAGCGCTACGGCAGCGGATGTGCTGGCTCGCGCTTTCTCAACGGTACGCTCAGCATTCACATTGAGTTAGAGGAGGCGCTGGCGGACTACCTGAAACGCGAAGCGGTGTTGCTGTACAGCACGGGCTTTCAGGCCAATCTGGGCGCGCTTTCGCCATTAGTGGGCCGACACGATTATGTTTTCATTGACGAGCGCGTACACGCTTCCATCATTGACGCGACGCGGCTGTGCCTGACGAATCGGGTGCAGAAGTTCGGGCACAACGATATGGCCGACCTGGAGCGCCTGGCCGCCCGGGCGCCCGAAGAGGCGTTGAAGTTCATCGTTGTGGACGGCATTTTCAGCATGGAGGGCGATATTGCTCCACTGCCCGACATCGTGCGCATTGCCCGCCAATACAACTGCGTGGTGGTGTGCGACGACGCGCATTCCATCGGCGTCATTGGCGAGCTGGGTATCGGCACGGGTTCGCACTTCGGCTTGCACGACGCGGTGGATATTCAAATAGGTACCTTCAGCAAATCGCTGGCGTCGCTGGGCGGCTTTATCGCCTCCTCGCGTTCGGTTATTGAATACCTGAAACACCACTCGCGCTCGCTCATTTTCAGCGCCAGCATGACGCCTGCGGCCGCTGCCAGTGTGCTGGCCGCCTTAGAGATTTTGAAGGAGGAACCCGAGCGCATTGACCGCCTGTGGGAAAACACGCACTACTCGATGAAGCTCTTCCGCGAGGCGGGCTTTGAGATTGGACACACCCAGTCGCCCATTATTCCGCTTTACGTGCGCGACAACATGAAGACCTTCGCGCTGTCGAAGATGGCTTTTGATGACGGCGTGTTCATCAACCCGGTGGTGTCGCCGGCAGTGCCCAGTGAGGAGTCGCTCATCCGCTTCTCGCTGATGGCCACGCATACGTTCGAGCAAATCGAGCGCGCGGTGGAAATCCTGTACCGCCACGCCAAAGGCCTGGGCATTTTGGACCGGCAAATGGACGAAGTAGCAGCGGCAGCAGTATGATACGCATCGAGCGGATAGACCCGGCCAACCGCCGGCAATTGCGGGCCTTTATTGATTTTCCGCACGACCTTTACAAAGGCGACCCGAACTACGTACCCATGCTCTACCTGGAGCAGGAGGCGTTGCTTAATCCGAAAAAATCGCCGTTTTTCCGGCATTCGACGGCGGAGTACTTCATGGCCTACGACCATGGTCGTCCGGTTGGGCGTATTGCGGCCGTTTTGAATCGCAACCACATTGCCTTTACCGGGCGGCAGGAAGGTTTCTTTGGCTTTTTTGATGTGGTAAATGATGAGGATGTGGCAGCGGCGCTAATTGGCGCTGCAGAGCAATGGCTACGCCAGCAAGGGATGGCGAAAGTTATCGGCCCGGCCAACTTTTCTACCAACGAAACCTGCGGTCTGTTGGTGGAGAACTTCGAGCGCCCACCGATGGTCATGATGACGTACAATGCGCCGTATTACGCTACCCTGTTGGAAGGGCTGGGCTTTTCCAAACATGTGGACTTGCTGTGCTATTGGCTGACGTCGGGCGATATACCGGCCGCTGTCGTAGAAGCCAGCCAGCATTTGGAGGAGCGCCTGGCAGAACGAGGCATTGTGGTGCGTAAGATAGATATGCGGCGCTTTCAGGAAGAACTGGACAAGTTCCTGCCAGTGTACAATGCCTCCTGGGCCGAGAATACGGGTTTTGTGCCCATGACGGAGGCGGAAGTCCGCCAGATAGCGAAAGACCTTCGCCCAATCATTGACCCGGATCTGGTGTTTTTTGCAGAAAAGGACGGCCAGACGATTGGCGTATCGCTCACGGTGCCCAACATCAATGAGATACTCATCCGGCTAAAGCGCGGTCGCCTGTTTCCGTTCGGCATTTTCCGATTGTTATTTGGCCTTCGGAACATCCGCACGGCTCGGATAATTGCACTGGGTACTCTTAAAGAATATCGTCGTTTGGGCATAGATATCTGTTTTTATGTACGTACCTATCAGGCGGCTCTTCGTAAAGGTTTTCGCGAGGGGGAAGCGTCCTGGATATTAGACAACAATACGATGATGAATCGCGCCCTGGAACGCCTCGGTGCACGGGTTTATCGCAGGTATCGCCTCTACGAAAAAACACTATAAAATATGCAGCAGCCCAACGATTTTCGTTACAAAACCGGCCCGGAGCCGCATCGCCAGCGCACCAAGGCTATTTTGGAAACCCACCCTGAGGCACGCCACCTCATTGGTAAAAACCCGTGGACGGCTCTAATCATTTTCGTTTGCGTAGCCTTTCAGATAGGCATGGCTTATTTGCTGCGCGAACAGAGCTGGTGGTGGATAGTGGGCCTGGCCTGGTTCGTGGGCGCGTTTCCGGCACACGTACTTTTTGTGTGTATCCACGAAGCTGCACATCACCTGATTTTCCGCAAGCGGGAGTGGAACATTTATGCGGGCATTTTTGCCAACCTGCCGACCATTATCCCTTCGGCCATTGCCTTCAAAAACTACCACCTCAAACACCACGCTTTTCAGGGCGTACATGAGCTGGACGCTGATCTGCCGTCGCACTGGGAGGCTCGCCTCATCAACAACTACTTCATCGGTAAAGCCTTGTGGTTGTTGTTTTATCCCTTCTTCCAGGCGGTGCGCGTGTTGCGTTGCAAAGAGGCCATGGTGATAGACCGATGGGTTATCCTGAACGTAGTGGTGCAGCTGGCCTTCGATGTGGCAGTGATTTATTTCTGGGGGTGGCAGGCGTTTGCTTATCTGGGGCTGAGCCTGATGTTTTCCATTGGCCTGCATCCGCTGGGAGCGCGCTGGATACAGGAGCATTATTTAGTGCTCGATCCTGACCAGGAGACGTACAGCTACTACGGCCCCCTTAACACCATCAACCTGAACGTGGGCTACCACAACGAGCACCACGATATGCCCTCTGTGCCGTGGAATAACCTGCCCAAATTGCGGGCCATGGCGCCGGAGTTTTACAACTCGCTGAAATACCATAAGTCATACACGCTGTTGCTGTTGCGCTTCCTGTTCAGCCAGGAAATCAGCCTCTTTTCGCGCATTGTGCGCAAAGACCGCGGCGGCGTTCCTTTGAGCGATGAGTCCACCCCCGATGTGGCGCTGATTGAGAAAACGGCATGAGTGTTCGTCTGCTTGTAACGGGCGCTAATGGCTTCATCGGCAGCGCGCTGACCGACGCGGCGCTGGCACGCGGCTGGGAAGTAACGGCTGCGGTACGCCCCAACAGCGACCGCACCTATTTGCAGGATGCGCGTTTACGCTTCGTGCATTTGCCCTACCACTCGCCCCAAGCGCTGGCCGAAACGCTGCGCCAGCAAGGGCGCTTCGACTATGTGGCGCACATTGCAGGCACCACAAAAGCACTGCGCCGGGAGGACTATTTTCGGGTAAATGCCGACTACACCCGCCATTTAGCCGAAGCGCTGTCGGAAGATGCGCTGCGCCCGAGTCGCTTTTTATTCTTGAGCAGCCTGGCTGCTTTAGGCCCTGCTACGGCGAGCGAGCGCGTGCGGCCCGACCAGCCGCCCGCTCCCGTTACGGCCTACGGAGCCAGTAAACAGGCTGCCGAAGCATATCTGGAGGCCCTGGCAGACCGGCTGCCCTGGGTGGTGGTGCAGCCCACGGCCGTTTTTGGGCCGCGCGACCGCGACTTGTTTCAGTTTATCCAGTTGGTGAGCCGAGGGTTGGAGCTGTACATTGGGCGGACGCCGCAGCGCGCCAGTTTTATCTACGTCAGCGACTTAGTGGCGCTGATGCTCGCCGCCCTGGAAGGTGGGCCCAATGGCCGGAAGTTCATTGCTGCCGATGGACGCGACTACACCACAGACGATTTGGGCGAAGCGGTGCGTATGGCTTTGGGCCGCCGCACGCTGCGCCTGCGCCTACCGCTGGCAGGAGTGCGGGCCGTTGCCACGCTGAGCGAGCTGGTGGGCCGATGGCAGGGCAAAATGCCGGCACTCAACCGCGAAAAGCTGCGCGAGTTGGGCGGGGCTAACTGGCACTGCGACATTTCAGAAACCGCTCACCACCTGAACTTCCGACCCGAGTACGACCTCTATCGGGGCATGGAAGAGACGGTCAAATGGTATCGCCAACATGGCTGGCTCTGAGCAGCGCCCCAATAGCCTGCTGCTGTGGGTACTTTGCGGTCTTGGTGCCGGGCAGCTGCCCATAGCACCCGGCACGTGGGGGGCAGCGCTGGCCGGGCTGTTGGCCGGCGCATTGGCTTGGGGCGCGCCCGATTTTTTCCAGCCCGTGCTCGCCATAGCCGTCGTCTTGAGTTTGGTCGTGGGTATTGTGGGTGTTCCGCGGGCGGAGGCGCGTTGGGGTAAGGACCCTTCGCCAGTGGTGTTGGACGAAATGGCCGGCATGTGGGTCGCTCTTTGGGCCGCGCCGGTCGAATGGGAGGCGTGGGTAGTTATCTTTATATTGTTTCGGTTGTTTGACGTGCTCAAGCCGCTGGGCATCCGCTCCTTAGAGCGTCTGCCAGGCGGCTGGGGCGTGATGCTGGATGACCTTTTGGCAGGGATTTACGCCGGTCTGTCGTGGCAAGTTTTTTGGTGGATATGGAACTAACCTATGCGCTCGAAAGGCTATCTCCTCTTCAAATACGCGCTGAGTTCGCTCAGTTCGACAGTCGTAGATTTTGGGCTGTTTTACGTGCTCTTTGTGGCCACCGCGCATGCGGGAGGCTCTACGTTTGTGGGCTGGTCGGTCAGCGCGGTAGTGGCTTTTTACCTTCAGCGCCATTGGGTGTTCGGACGGCACGAGGCGACTCCGCTGCAAAAGCTGGGCATCCGCTATGGCCTGGGCGTTATGCTGGGCATGGGCCTGAATGTAGGCGGCGTGTGGCTGCTCTGCGATGAAATAGGCCTGTCGCCGTGGTTTTCGCGCGTGAGCGTAGCGCTGATGGCCTGGTACCTAATTTTTTTGTTTAATCGCTATTTCGTCTTCGCCCGACCCAACGAGTTTTAATGTTTTCCCGTTTTCTTTTGAGACATTGACGAACGCCATGCGAACAAACCCATTTCAGGCTTTCTTTGGTTTAATCTCGCTTTTTCTACTCCCCCTTGTTTCTGCTGGCCAGACACCTCAGTTCACGACGGTGCGTGGGCGCGTCATAGATGCGCTGACGGAGGAGCCGCTTCCCTTCGCTACGGCCCGCATAGTAGAAGCCAATACGGGTGCTCGTGCCGATGCGGATGGGCGGTTTGCACTCAGTACGACTGCTGCCGGCCCACTGACGCTGCGCATCACTTACGTGGGATATACCCCACAGGAAATCGTCTTGCGCGTCGGAGAAGACCACGACCTGCTCATTCTGCTGCGCGAAACAGCCTCAGCGCTTCAGGAGGTAACCGTCCGCGTAGAACACTACCGCAACAAGGACAATCCGGCGGTGGCACTCATTCGTAAGGCCATTGAGAACAAGAGCAAAAACCGCCCAGAGGCTCTGGCGTACTACCAGTACGAGAAGTACGAGAAAATCGGCTTTGCGCTGAATAATATTACCGAAAAGACCCGTAACAACTTTTTGCTGCGCCGCTTCAAGGTGATTTTTGATAACGCCGACACCAACCGGGTCAATAACAAGGTCAACATCCTGCTCTACATGCGCGAGCTGCTCTCCGACGTGTACTACCGCGGCGCCACGAGCACGCGGCGCGAGTACGTGCGCGGCGAGCGGCATGTGGTGTTCGAGGACGCCTTCAACGTGATGGGCATCTCTAATTTCATTGACGCGCTGTACACGGATGCCAACTTTTACGATGGAGCCATCGAGTTGCTGAACACGCGCTTCGTGGGGCCCCTCAACCCGATTTCGCCGAATATCTACCGTTTCTACATCCAGGATACGACACTGGTGGAGGGCACCCCTTGCGTGCACCTGTACTTTGCGCCCCGGGTGAAAACGGATGTGGCGTTTACGGGGCATTTGTGGATTGCCTTAGACTCCACGTATGCGTTGCGACGCATCGAGGTGGGCGTACCGCCTGAAATTAACCTCAACTGGGTGAACGATATCCAGCTGAAGCAGGAGTATTCCTGGGTAACGTCGGCCGAAGGCGGCCGTGCGCTCATGCTGAGCCGCGACGAGGTATCCATCGAATTTGGCTTGGTGAATAGCCAAAAGGCGCGTTCGCTGCTGGGCAACAAGGTAACGAGTTACCGGGGGTATCGCATCAACGAAGCCATTGCGGACTCACTATTTGCTCCCTTACAGGCGGTGGTGCGCGATACGGGCATTCTGCTGCGCGACGAAGCGTTTTGGGCACAAAACCGCCATATCGAGCTAACGCGCAGCGAAGCGGGTCTGAAGCAAACGATGGATAGCCTCAATCGCGACCGCTCCTTCAAGCGCGTGGTCAAGAGCGTGCGTTTTCTTTTTGAAGGCTACACGGCCGTAGGCGGGCTGGACATTGGCCCGGCCAACGTTTTCTACAGCTTCAACCCCATCGAAGGCTTGCGACTGCGCTTTGGTGGCCGCACGAACTACGACTTTAGCAAGCGCCTGGCGCTGGAAGGGTATGTCGCCTATGGTTTTGGCGACCAACGCTGGAAGAGCATGGGCGCCATTACGTACTCCTTTGGGCCGGAAAAAGTGCGACTTTTCCCAATCCATCACCTTCGGCTGTGGCATCAAAACGATATTGAAATCCCGGGCCAGGGGCTGCAGTTCGTCAACGAAGACAACCTCTTCCTCTCCCTTAAACGCGGGCCCAACAACCGAATGATCTATAAGCACACGTATGGCCTGGAATATCGGCGGGAGTTCCTGAGCGGCTTTTCGTGGCGTCTGTTGCTGCGAAACACGCGCCAAAACCCGGCGGGCATCTTGCTCTTTGACTACACCGACCAGGGAGAAACGCGCTACAAGACCGACCTCATGGCCAGCGAGGTGGGCCTCCGCCTGCGCTATGCGCCCAACGAGAAGTTCTACGATGGCCCGAATTATCGGACGCCCATACTGACGAAATATCCCATCTGGGAATTGGCCTACGACGCCGGCATGCGCGGAGTGCTGGGCAGCGAATACAACTACCACACCGTGCGGGCCACCGTGCGCAAGGCATTTTTCTACCCTATTCTGGGGCAGGGTTATGCCATCGTCGAAGGTGGACGAGTATTTGGGCAGGCACCGTATCCGATGCTGATCATCCACAAGGCCAACCAGACGTACACCTACCAGCGCGAGTCGTATAACCTGATGAATTTCATGGAGTTCATCAGCGACCAATATGCTGCGGTGAGTTATTACCACAACTTCGGCGGGATGTTCCTGGGGCGCGTTCCGCTGTTGCGCCGGCTCAAATGGCGCGAGGTTTTCACCATAAAAGCGCTCTGGGGAGGTCTAAGCGAGCGCAATCGGCCGGACGCCAACAACGGGCTTTTGCATTTGCCCACTTACGAGAGCGGGGTGCCGATGACCTATTCCTTAGAAAAGCAACCTTACGTGGAAGGCAGCGTAGGTGTGGCGAATATCTTCAGCATTCTTCGCATTGACCTGCTGCGGCGCTTCACGTACACCGACAATCCTTTTGTAGCGAAGTGGGGCGTACGCATTCGCCTATCCACGGAGTTTTAGGCAAGTATGGGATGCCCACGGGCTGCTGAGGGGTAGCTTAAGGGGTATGTTCACTACCTTCGCGCTTTAGAAAACAACGACCGTGCTTAACGCAATGAAACAAACCACGATTCAGCATCCGGTGAGCGTCCAAGGCGTAGGATTACACACGGGCAAACCGGTAGTTTTGACCTTTAAACCCGCTCCGCCCAACCACGGCTATCGCTTCCAGCGCATTGACCTGCCCGAACAGCCCATCCTTCCAGCCGATGTAAAACTGGTCGCCTCAACCAATCGGGGCACTACGCTGCGCCAGGGAAATGCCCAGGTGGCTACTGTAGAGCATGTGCTCTCGGCGTTGGTAGGCGTTGGCATAGATAATGTGCTCATGGAGGTGGATGGCCCTGAAATTCCCATTGCAGATGGCACGGCGTTACCCTTCGTTGAGGCACTTGAACAGGCTGGGCGAGTAGAACAGGATGCTGAACGCGAGTGCTTTGTGATTACGGAACCCATTGCCTACAAAGACGAAGTATCGGGCACAGAACTGCTGGCCTTGCCCTCGGAGAACTTTGAAGTGGCCGTCATGATTGACTTCAACTCCAAAGTGTTGGGGCCTCAATACGCCACACTGCCCCACTTAGACGGTTACCGCTCCGAAATTGCACCCTGCCGCACGTTTGTCTTCTTGCACGAGCTGGAAAAGCTGCTGGACATGGGCCTTATTCGCGGCGGCGACCTGGACAACGCCATCGTGATTGCCGACAGGCCCATGGACCCCGCTGAACTGGATCGCCTGGCCCGAAAGATGGGCAAGCCCTCTGTCCGAATCGAGTCGGAGGGAGTACTCAACACGGTCAAATTGCGCTTTTCCAACGAGCCTGCCCGCCATAAGCTGCTCGACGTCATCGGCGACTTGGCTCTGGTGGGTCGCCCCATTCGAGGCAAAATTGTGGCTACAAAGCCCGGCCATACGGCCAACGTCGAATTTGCCAGACTGCTCAAAAAGAGCCTCATGGAGCAACGGCGCCTTTTCGGTGTGCCCAAATACAACCCGGACAAAGAGCCGCTTTTCGATGTGGTGAGCATCAGCCGCATGTTGCCTCACCGCTATCCGTTTTTATTGGTGGACAAAATCATCGAGCTGACCGATACGTACGTGGTGGGCGTGAAGAACGTAACCATAAACGAGCCCTTTTTCCAGGGGCATTTTCCGGGCAATCCGATTTTCCCCGGCGTGTTGCAAATCGAAGCCATGGCCCAAACCGGCGGCATTCTGGCGCTCAATGCTGTGGACGACCCTCACAACTGGGACACCTATTTTTTGAAAATCGAAAATGCCAGGTTTAAATCCAAGGTAGTGCCCGGCGATACGCTCATCTTAAAGATGGAACTGCTCGAGCCTATCCGCCGAGGCATTGTGCACATGCAGGGCGCCGCTTACGTAGGCAGCAAGATCGTCTCGGAAGGCGAACTGACGGCCCAAATTGTGCGCCGGAACAGGGAGCCTGAACTTTGAGTCTTAGTTTTTGTCAAAGTGGATGCCCCTTTTACTCATCACTTCAAATTTTTTTCCCATACATGTTCTTCTCGTCTCAAAGCCTCCGCCATATACATCCGAAGGCAAAAATTGGAAAAAACGTAACTATTGGGCCATTCACTGTCATTGAGGAAGATGTTGTTATTGGCGACGACTGCTGGATAGGCAATAATGTTACCATCATGAACGGCACTCGTCTGGGCAATGGCTGTAAGGTTTTCCCAGGTGCTGTGGTTGGCGCTATTCCGCAGGATTTGAAATACCAGGGCGAGAACACAACGCTCGAGATAGGCGACGAGGTCATCATCCGCGAATTCTGTACGCTCAATCGGGGCACCAAAGAGGCCTGGCGCACAGTTATTGGCGACCGCTGTTTGCTCATGGCCTACGTTCATGTAGCCCACGATTGCTTCATTGGCAAATCGTGTATTTTGGCCAACAATGCCACACTGGCCGGGCACATTCACATTGACGATTTTGCGCGCTTAGGCGGCATGACGGCGGTGCACCAATTCGTGCGTATCGGCAAATACGTCATGATCAGCGGTGGCTCTTTGGTACGCAAAGATGTGCCCCCCTACGTCATGGCGGCCCGCGAACCGCTCTCCTACATGGGGGTCAATCGGGTGGGGTTGCATCGCAGCATATTTCCACGTCAGGTGATTCATCACTTAGAGGATATCTATCGCCTCCTGTTTGTGCGCGGGCTGAGCATTCGCAAAGCCATTGCGCTTATCGAGGAGCAAATCGAACCATCGGATTACCGCGACGAGATACTCCGATTTGTCCGCGACAGCAAACGCGGCCTGATAAAAGGCCTGCGCTATCTGAACCACCAACCGGTCGGAGAAGATAACCCGACCAACCAACCCATCATCGAAAAATACGACCAGGAGTGACCATCGCCCTGACGCAGGCCGGCAAGCGCTTCGGATATGAGTGGATTTTTCGAGGGTTAACGTACCGCTTTGAGTCGGGCACCAGCTACGCCCTGACCGGCCCGAATGGCGCCGGAAAGTCCACGCTGATGAAGGTACTGTCCGGGCACCTCTCCCTGTCAAAAGGGGACATTCGCTTTGAAGAAAATGGCCAACAGGTGGCGCCTGACGCCGTCTATCGCTGGATAAGCATGGCGGCGCCTTACATCGAGCTGATTGAGGAACTCACCCTGAGCGAATTGGTGCACTTTCATGCGCGGATGCGGCCCTTCCGCAACGGTATAGCGCCCGAGCAAGTGCTGGATATGCTCCAATTGAAAGGCGCACGCCATAAAGCCATCCGATTTTTTAGTTCGGGCATGAAACAGCGCCTCAAATTGGCCTTA
This sequence comes from uncultured Saprospiraceae bacterium, assembly GCA_964646615.1. Classification (GTDB taxonomy): domain Bacteria; phylum Bacteroidota; class Bacteroidia; order Chitinophagales; family Saprospiraceae; genus M3007. The sequence continues at coordinate 3,154 of CAZYEV010000062.1, read as the reverse complement.
GCCATTTGCACCGAGGCACCCATACTGTTGCTGGATGAGCCTACGACCAATCTGGACACAGCAGGTGCGCGCTGGTTTGCCGAACTGCTGGAGGCCCACAGCGTAGGGCGTATCGTCGTTGTAGCCTCTAATGTCCCGGACGACCTCCGCCTGTGTACCCAAAGTTTGTCCATATTGGACTATAAAACCGGATAGACCAGGCACTTTTACGGTTACATTCGTTTGGCATCGGCGTATTTTCGCCGTATGAGAAAACGATGGTTCCTTCCCTTTGCAGTGCTCTGCTTAGCTGTGGCAGTTTCGCTATCTGCCCAGCGATTGCCGCATCACGATCTGCTGCTTTTTTCCATCAACCAACGCCCCGATAGCCTGTGGCATCTGTTCGCACCGCGCTTCCTGACAGGCTTCAACCCGAAGGGCTACAACAACCAGCCGCAGTTCTTCTCGCCCTACGAAATCTACCTGACCGTTCAGCAGCCTCCCGACACCACACAGACCGACATTTATGCCCTTGATCTGCTGCTGAACACCATCACGCGCATCACAGCTACTGCCACCCCGGAGTACTCACCCACGCGCATGCCCGATGGGCGGCGCTTCTCCGTCGTGCGCGTAGAGGCCGACGGCCGCCAGCGCTTGTGGGCATTACCCATAGACCGCGCGTCGGCAGGGCACCCGCTACTGCCAGAGGTGAATAACGTAGGCTATCACTGCTGGCTGCGCGACACCCTGCTGGCACTCTTTCTAGTGGGGGATAGTCATAACCACGCCCTCGCCATAGCAGGTCTGGCTTCAGCAAGCCCTCGAAGAGTTGCCGTGGGCATTGGCCGCTGTCTGCAAAAAACAGCAGATGGGCGCCTGGCTTTTGTGCAAAAATTGAGCGCTCAGGAGGCCTTTCTGAAGCTCTATCATCCGATTCAGGGTACCGTCGAGACCGTCGTCCGAATGCCGGCGGGCACGGAGGATTTTGCCCTTTTACCCGACGGCACCTATCTGGCAGGCGACGGCAACCGTCTGCTTCAGTTTCATCCGCGGCGGCAAGATACCTGGGTTTCCATAGCAGACTTGTCGCCCTACGGCGTTCAGAAAATCAGCCGTATCGCTATCAGCCCGGAAGGGCATTTGTTAGCGGTTGTCGTGGAATAATCGCCTACACACGAGCATCAATCTACGGCCTCTACGCGGTAGCCTTCTTTGCGCAGCAGTGCAATGACGCCCTGCGTACCGCCCAGATGCCCCGCGCCGACAGCAAAAAACGTCGGTTGCTCGCGCATCATCCGAACGATGATGGGTATCCAGTCGCGGTTGCGCCGGTAGATGAGCGCTTCCTGAATGACTGGCTCATCGCTGAATGACTCGCGCGTCATGGCCTCCATAGCCTGCAAGTCCTTCTGCTGGTACAGCACCACCATTCGGGCGAATTCGCCGCTGGCGTCGTTCTGCTGCCGCAGCTGTTCTACCAGCATACGCGCCTGAAGGGTGTAAGGAATGCTATCAAAAAGACTGAGCTGGTACTCCATTGTTTCCAGACCTGCTGTAGCCAATTGCCGTTTGCGGGCCAATCGGTACAGCTCCATCTCAACCGAAGTCATACGGCTGCTATTGCCCAGCGCATCGCCTTCGTTCTCCAGCATAGAGGCTACAAACATGGGCTTCATCCGCTCCAGCGTGGACAACGGCAACATGCTGCGTTGCGATGCCTGCTCACGCACCAGCGCATAGTCCTCCGCCGATAGCAGATCGCGTAGCGTTTTGCCGCCGCTCATGAATGTTTTGTTCATCACTTTGAACAGCCCCGGCCCGCCCATCTCTTTGAGGTCAATCTCAAAAGCTATACGGCCGACCCGGTCCAACGCCTGTCGCGTCGCTTCCGAGAGTGCAAACTTTTCCTTTGGTATCAGGTGTATCGTGCCCAGTAAATAGGAAGGTTGCTTCAGACCACGCCCACTGATTTTCCACAGCAGCGCCTTCTCTGCAGGCGCCAATGCTTCAGGAGAATGCGCCGACTTAGAAGCAGCACTACAGGTCCAAAAGTACCCGCCCGCCAGAAGCAGCGCGAGCATTCGCCACAAAAACGACATAGGGTTTCGGTTGAAAAACGGTTAAGGATGTGCGTGAAAGGTTAATTGTTTTGAGGTCTTTTTGCCGTCGTGGTCTATCTGGGCAAAAACCTCCAGAATCAGATCTGCATGCTCGGCCATCGTGTTTTTCCAGGATTTTTCGATGGTGAATGCCTTCTTGTGATCGTGTGAATTTTCCGAAAAAAGGACCTGACCGTCCGATTTCTTTCGGATTTCTACCGCCCAGCCGTGCAGCGTTTCCGTGCTGGTAATACGCGCCCGAATGGGCACTTGCTCACCGCTGTGAAACTGCTGTCCTTCGCGCGGGGAGATGTATAGTAACGTTGCCCTCGTCCACGCTATCGTGTTTGTGGCAAGAGCCAAGCATCGTCAGGCAAAAAGCCAGAAAACCGTAGAAAAAAATGGAAAATCGCATAGCAAAAAATATAAGCAAGATTTGGAAAGGCAAAACAAGGAAACAACACGATATCGGCACACAGGAAAGGGCTTATCATGCAGACCGCCCACCCTTTTGAAACGCTGAAAACGCAGGCGTGGTTTGCCGAAATAGTTAGGGTAATACCATTGGCACTCGGACGGGGGCAAGCCATACGAAGAAACAGAGTATCTATGCGGACAAAGGCTCCAAGCGGCTCGCCAACACGTGTGGCTTTAAACTTACTAAAGGCCAGAAACATCTGGTACTGAGTCAGCCACTCCGCCCGCGTCTTCATGTGGCACAGCATTATGATCGCTAAGTGTGTCAAATAGTTGCGATTTTTGCGCAAGGGCGACCCTTTGTAGAGGATGAAACGCATCGGTTTTCCATACGGCATCAGCAACTTTGAGACCTTAGTCCGGACGGGCAAGCACTACGTGGACAGACCCATGTACCTGGCCAAGATGGAGGACATGGACACCCGCTACCATATCTTCTTGCGACCGCGTCGTTTCGGCAAGAGCCTGGCCGTGTCGTTGATGGAGTAGTCTGACGGCAAGCAGCACCGGGCGAAGTTTGAAGTGTTGTTTGGGCTCTCTTACATTGGCCACACTCCGACAGAGGCGGACAATGACAATTGGTCGCGTAGGTTTAA
>CAZYEV010000061.1:0-25723 GCA_964646615.1 uncultured Saprospiraceae bacterium | reverse complement strand
TAGTTGCCGAACTCCTGGGTGTTAAAGAACAGGTTTACGGACACTGGATTATAGACGGTTTCCGCTCTGGCATGAAAGCGGTATCCGTTGTACCAATAGCGGAGTTGGTCGAGCAGTTCATGTGGTGTTGTTTTCAGGAGGGTTGCTGTTTGGTTGATTTCGTGATGGAAGTTGGTTTCCAGTTCGGTTTGGGTGTAGCCCAGCATGGTGGCGTATTGGGGGTGCATGGAGAGGTCGAGCAGGTTGTTGAGTCCGGAGAAGATGCCCACTTTGGAGAATTTGCTCACGCCGGTGATGAAGACCAGTTCCAACAGGTGGTCGTTGTTTTTCAGTACTGTATAAAACTCCCGCAAGTCATCTCGGTTTCGGCGAGCCATTTCGATGTCTTGCCCCAGGTAGTGTACGATGGGTGCGTCGTATTCGTCAATGAGGACGACGACTTTTGGGCCTTTATTTGCCAGGGTATTGAGCAGATAATCGAACTTCTGTGCGGCCGAGCCATTCTCTGCCTGAGCGATGTCATGCTCTGCGAAGGCTTTATTGAGTGCATAATGGAGCGCCGCCTCCAGACCTACTTGGGGGAAGCCGATACCTGTTAGCGTCAATCGCACCACTGGATGTCGCCGTGTCCAGTTCCATTTATCGGCAATCCACAGGCCCTCGAACAGTTCGCGGCTGCCGGAGTACAGTTCCTGCAACGTGGACACCGTCAGCGATTTGCCGAAACGGCGCGGACGGGAGAGGAAGAAGGCACCGGGCGTTTGGCAAAGCTGATAGATATATGGTGTCTTATCCACGTATTTGAAGCCGTTTTCCCGGATTTTCCGAAAGTCCTGTATGCCGATGGGCAGTTTGTCCATTGTGTGGTGGTGTTTTGGGCAAAGATAGCGCTGTGGTGCTCAGCGCAGCAGCACCATTTTGCCGATGCCTCTTTCAAAAAAGCCATCTACAGCATTGTTTTCCCATAGTTCAAAGTCTGAGCCATCGGCTTTTTTGGCCACGACGCGGTAGAGGTAGATGCCGTTGGCTAATGGGTCGCCGTACTGGTCGCGGCCATCCCAACAGAACTCGCTGCGGTGCGTGCCGGCACGCAGTGGGCCAAATTCGGCTTCTGTTACCTCGCGGACAACGCGGCCGCTGACGGTCAGGATTTGCAGCCGGAAGCGCGCTGGCGGCTCGGCGCCTGTGAGCGTGTAGTAGAAGCAGGTCTGAGTGGAGAACGGGTTGGGGTAATTGAGCAGGTGCGATAGGGCCGAGCGCGTAACGACGCGGAAGCGGATGGCGTAGTTGATCTGGCCGGCAGTGTTGCCCGAGGCGTCGCGTCCGTTGACGATGAGGCGATAATCGCCGTCCTGGGTGAAGGTCGGGCGCCATTCTACTCGGGCGCGGTTGTGTTTGGGCAGCTGGGTTGGGTCGGCGGGGAAGAACTGCACTGTTGGGTCGCTGAAGTAGAGCCGCTGCAGGGCGCCGTCGGGGCCTTGCCACTGAAGGGTCAGCGCGGTGGTGTCGCTCAAGGCCAGATACGGGTTTTCATCGCGCAAAGCGGCTACGACAACAGGCTGTGGCGATACGATATCGCCATCGGCGATATGCACGCCGTCGAAAGTAACGTCGAGTAAAGGGTTTCGCACGTCGCGGCTGACCCAGATGTTGCGCGTCCAGGCGTTGTTGAACAAGTACTGTTCAGGTTGGTCTGGGCCGGGGTTAGCCTCTAATGTCAGGCGGTGTGGGCCGTGGCGGTCGCGTGTGTCGAAGCGGAGGGCCAGGTGCAGCGTGTCGCCGGCGGGTAGCGGGCGCAGGCGCAGGGCGTAGTCGCGGCCCTGCCCATCGGCGTGCTCGAAGCGGGCGCGCAGGAGCAGGCTGTCGAAATCGGAGGGCGAAACGTTGACGAAGGCCACAGACACGCGCCCGGGTTCGCCCTGCTGGAGGGTATCGGCGTGCCAGGCGAGATGGGCGGCCGGGTAGAGTGCTCCCTCGGGCACTGGCTCGTACAACACACGCACAAAGTGCGGTTGCAGGGCGGTGCGTAGCATCGTGTCGCGCGCGGAAAAGCGCAGGCGCAGACGCGGAAACTCCTGGGCCGGCACATCAGTCAATGTGTGTGCATACACACCCTGAAGCATCAGCAGCACCGAGTCCGGCTGCCCCTCGCGCACAGCCAACACCGACAGCGTTGCTTCGTCCGAAGGGTCGTCGGGCGGCTCATGTGCCCACAGCAACTGACTCCACGAGCGCGCTGGGCCGATAGGTGGCGTTTCCCATTGCCCCACCGACCAACGCGCCAAAAACGTGCGCCGCAGGTTAATGACCGAGTCCACGTGATAGACGACCGTGTCCACAGCGTCGAACAGCGGGTTGTTTTTTTGGTAAATAAAACCATACGGGTGCGGCCCGGTGGTGTAATGCACCAGCGACCTCACCTCTTCGGCACCCTGGGCCTCCAGAATCTGGAACAGATTTTTGCCGTACGAAACGGAGTCGGCGGCCCAACGCCGCGGCGCATAGCCCACAGTGTCGTTCCAGGGGTGCAGGGCCAGAAAGCCAACGATGAAATTGTCGGGCACGACGTGTTCCAGAAAGTGCATGAGCGCCACGCGCTGCAGCGAGTCCTGGGTATTGAACGAGAAGAACGAGCGCGTGCGCGTGGGGTGGTTGTTGTACGTGCTGTTGGGCGGGTTAGGCACGTAGCGGCCCGTATTCGGGTCTTGCAACATGATGGCGACCCCTTGCACGAGGCCCTGGCCATTGAAACCGGCATCGCCGAAGAAGCCTTCGTAATAGGCATTTTGCATGCCCGGAAACTTGTCACGGTTGCGATAGGCCACGTTCATGCTCAGGAAGCCCGCGCTGGGCACAAACTCGATGCGCCTCGTGCTGTCGCGCGCTTCCATGTTGATGAAATCGTTTTCGGCCCATTGACCGAAGTGCGACTGGTTCCAGCCCGGCAGGCTCTGTGGAATGTAAATGAACGAGCGCTGCCGCCAGGCGATGGCCCCGTCTTGCAGCGTATCGCGAGCCACACGCCAGTAATAGACCGTGCTGTCCTGCAGGATTACAGGCGGTTTCCAGGCAATAACCCCGCCCCTCTGAACGGCCACTTCGCTGCGTCGCCAGGGGCTGTTGAATGTCTCAACGGTGTCTATTTCAAATAAATAGCGTTGCACAGGCGCTTGCGGATTGAGGGTGGAGGCCCACAGGGTAGGCGGGTTCTGACGCACAATGGCGTAGTTGTCGGGGGCAATAGGCGCCACGTCGTTAGCAAAGAAGAACAGTGGCAGGCCGGGCACGCCCAGGTCGTCTTCCAATTGGTTGTTGAACAGGGCGGCTTGTGGCTGTTCGGCCACCGTGCGTTCCGGGTTAAGGCCGATGAGCAGGCGGTTCTGGCCTACCTGGCTGCCGGCGGTGGGTATTTCTATGGAAATGCGCTTGCGGAATGCCGGCGCTTCGGTGGAGTCGGTGCGGCGCTCTAAAAGGGTGCCGTCGGGCAGGCGCTGTTCGATGCGGAAGGGCAGGGTAGCAGGCACGTGCTCGCCCAGATTGACGAGGTCAAAGGCCACCTTTAGCGTGGGCTTTTCCAGCGCTGCCGGGTTGGGTTCGATGCGTGCCGAGCGCGGGTCCACGACGTAGTCTGGCCCGGGGTAGTGGTGCAGCCGTACGGCCGGATCGCCTTGCAGCAGGTTCTGGTGCAGCAGGGCGATGAGGCCGGGGTTGGTGCTGCGACGCAGGTCGGCAATGGTGTTGCTCAGCACGACGCCGACGGATTGGCCGTAGTCTTCGCCGCCGAGCCGCTCGTAGAAGCGCCTGCCGAAGAGGTAGAGGGCATCGCTATAGCTGAAATAGACAGAGGCAAAGTAGGCAATGGCCCCCCGCTCGGGCGCCAGCACAAACTGCTCGCCGATGCCGGGCTGATTGGCCGAGCACAGGCCCGAAAAGCAGCCCATGATCATCATCAGCGGGTAGCGGCCCTTGTTGTTGTAAGCGCTGGGAGCGCCAATGTCGAAGTCCACGGCAAAGGCCGATGAGTGCCCGAAAATCATCCACATCGAAATGCCGCCGTTAATCAGGTCGAGCATTTGCTCGTACGACGACAGCTGAATGGGGTCGTTAGAGGTTTTGTAGAACGTGTGCACATCGGCGCCGATGCGGTTGGCGCTGATGACGTCGGCCATGTTTTGCGTGTAGGCGCGGATGAACGCCGTTTCGCCTGCCAGGCCGCCGCTGTTGTGGATAACGCGCTTCATCCAGGCTTTGCCCTCGAGGGTTTGCGGTGCGGTGGCCTGCACGAGTTCGTGTTCGCGTACTTTGTCCAGATAAGCCCAAATTTGGGCGGGCCTGACGACGGCCAACCGGCCTACGGCCACGAGTGGCTGCGAAAGGCCTTTGCCTTGCATGCCCAAAAGCATATCGGCCCCTGGGCTGCCGAAGGTAGGCACGAAGAACAGCGAGTCGGCCAGCAGGCGCTGGTCTTCGGGCCGGCGGAAGCGGTCGTAGTCCAGCCCTTTGCCTATGATGAGCAGGTATTGCGGAGGCACGGCCCAGCGCTTGCGCGCGTAATGAAGGAAGTTGCGCACGGCCATAGGGTGGTAGCGCACGCCGTAGGCAAATTGCTCGTACAGTTCGTTCACGTCCACCACCAACACCTGATGCCCTCCGCCGGCCGGGCTGCGCCGATAGTCTGCGTAAGCCGCTACCGGGTTGGCGTTGCCCTGTGCCGGGTCGGCGAAAAAGGCCGGATGCGACAAAATGACGTAATCGGCTGCCTCGCCGCTGTAATCGCGAAACAGCACCGGCGTCAGGCGCTCGACGGTGAAAACGCCTTTGGCCGGGTTGACTAACCACAAATGCCGCTCTTTGAATACCGGCGGCAGCATGGCTTTCACCCGCCCACCCGAAAGATCTGTTACTGTGCGCGTGCGGTTCACCACGTCATACAGCACTGGTGCACCGCCGCCGCCCGAAGCATCGAAGGCCGTTATTTCCAGGTACTTGCCCTCCGTCGGGTTATCTATCCAGAACTCTGCCCGCGTCGTGTAGCCGAAATCGAACAGGCGCGCATAGCGCAGATACACGCTGGCCACGCTGTTGCGGTCGTTGCTGCCAATGGCCGAAGCCAGGCGCACTAAGTTATTGTTTTTCAGTGAACTGGCTGGTATGAGATGGTCGGCCTGCACCACCTGCCAGCCGCTGAACTCGTCTTCGCGCAGAAGGCTGTCGTTCACCGTCAGCCGTTGCCGATGGGCACCCAACCCACAGGCGTAGCGCACCGACAGGCGCGCTGGCGGCCCGTCGGCATAGCGGTGCGAGGCGTCTATATTGACCGAAAAGGTGCTCTCGGGAAACGTGCCGAAGCCTTCACCGCTGAACCAGGAAAACTGGATTTCAGGGCCTAACTGCCGTTTGAAGAGCGTCTTGTCGTAGGTGTAGCCCGACGTCCACCAGCAGTACCGCTCGGCGGGCGGCGGGCTGCTCAGGTCGTTGGGCAGCGCCGTGTAGCGCAATGCGGGCGTGTGCGGCTCCCAGACTAAGTAGTACACCGCCGTGTCGTTGAAGAGGCTGTACAGCGGGTTCAATTCCGGCTCTGCCGGGTTTTCCAGCAAATGACGGTCTAAAAAGTTGCGGTTTTTTTCGCCATAGAACTCGATGAAATCCTGCGCGCCCAGCAGGCCATCGGTTGTGGTGAAAAGGGGCACTTGTTGCCCAAAGGCATAAAGGCGAAGTTCGGCAGCAGGCGCCTGGCCCAGAGGAAAGCCCGCGTCGGCCAACGCCTGATAGCCGATGCGGTAAATGCCGTCTGCCGCTACGGCAATGCGGTAATAGGTTTTGGAAAAATCCAGCCACTCGTTGCCGTACAGCGTATCAGCACCGCTGATCATTTGGGCGCGCGTTAAGGCGGCCAACAGCAAAAATGCAGGAAGAAGAAGCCAGCGCACCATAATCGAAACGGTTTTCGGGGTGAAATTACGGGGCTTTGCCGTAGCGCAGTTTACCACTTTGAGGCGACATCTCTCACCGAGAGGTGTCGCCTCTGGGCTTTAAGGCAGCAAATAGGTAGAGGTGTGCTAAGCGTGCCAGAATAGCTTTTCCCTAAGCTAAAGAAGCACGGCGTCTTTAAAAGGACGCCTTGCTGAGGGCGGAGCAGCTTAGTTCTTTCGCTTTTTCAGCGGATTCCACTCCTCCAGTTTCTTCCTGGCATCGTCGGTGCGCAGGATTTCCTCGGCTTTTTTGCCGGCCTCTTCGCCGACGGCGCGGCCCACTTCCTGCACGGCCTTTTCTTTGGCTTCCTCGACTTTTTGCGTAACGACCTGTTTGGCCGAGTCTATGGCCTTTTCAGCGGCGGCTTCGGCCTGTTTTTTCACCTCCTCTGTTTTCTGGGTGATGACGGTTTGCAAGGTGTCCTTAGCCTGCTGAGCGATGTTCTGTGCCACACCGCTGACCTCTTCCTGTATGGTGCGCTCGCCGTCGCTGGGCAGGATTTTGAAGGCCACCTTGGGGCTGGTCAGCGTGCCGGTGATGTCGAAGCGGATGTTGATGTACTCGCCCTGGGCTACATTGACGCCAAATTTGGCGGCCTCGCCCGATATCCAGCGCAGGCCGCTGTTGGCGGCGCTGCCAGCGGCGGTTTTTTCTAAGGCCTTGCGCGGCGTTTTGGTCAGAATCTGGTAGCTCATCTCCGAGTTGAGGCCGTGCGAGCCACCGATTTGCATGGTTACGTCGCGCATTTGGGTGGTAAAGGGCTTCAAGGTGATGCGGCCGTTTTGGATTTCAAACCAGTTGCGGGTGTTTTGCAGCTCCAGTCGGCTCAGGTAGGCCAGGTTGAGGCGCTGGCTGATTTCGGCTAAGGGCTTAAAGTTGTTGATGGCAGCGTTGATGGTCTCTATGAAGCCGGCAGCGTTGAGCGTGGCCAGGTCGGGCATCATGTCTTTGCCCAGCAGGCCGCTCATGGTCAGCGTGGTGCTGAATTTGCCCTCCATGTATTGGGCGATGGGTGCCAGGGCTTTGAAGGTTACGAAGCTCTGGTAGGCGTCGCGGAAGCCCATGCCTTGCAGGGCGAGGTTGACGTCGAAGGTGGGTTTGGCGGGCTGTTGGGTGTTGTACGAGCCGGCTAAGGCTATCTGGCCGCCGAGGATGTCGGCCGTGAGGTCGCGCAGGGCGGCGATGCCGTCGCGGACGACGATTTCGCCCTTGAGGTTGCGCAGTTCGTGTTGGGTGTAACGGATGCGCTTGAAGTCGGTGTTTAAGGTCATGTCCACGTTTTGGGGCACTAAGAAGACGGACTCAGCGGGCGCTTCTTCGCTGGCGGGTGCTTCGTCGGTCATGAACGGGTTGAGGTCGAAGTAGTCCGATTTGAGGCTGAGCGTGCCGTAAACGGTCTGGTTGTCGAACAGGTAGTCCCACACGTTGAGCAGGCGTCCGTTGCCGCGCAGGTCGCTGTCGCCGATGCGCAGGCCGAAGTTGTCGAAGGTCATTTTATTGGGGGCGAAATGGCCTTTGAGCGCCAGGTCAGTCAGCGTGTATTCGTCATAGACGAGTTTGCCGATGGCGCCGTCCACGGTGAAGTCCCAGCGGTCGAAGACCTTTTCGGTGGTCTCCGGGTTGGCGGAGGGGGTAGGTGAGGCGGCAGTTTCGTCTTCGGTCAGCCACTCGTTGGCGTCGAAGTAGGCCGAACGGAGGTTGAACGAGCCGGTCATGGTTTTCTTCGGGGCGAAGTAGGCCAGCACGTTGTCAATGCGGCCCGAGGCGCGCAGGTCGCTTTTGCCCAAGCGGGCGTCGAACACCGGCACATCCACGCGCTGAGGCGACAGGCTCGTGGTCAGCGTGTTGATGCGCACGGGCGGCATGTCGGCGGCGCGGTAGGTCATGTTCTGGATGCGGAAGTGGCCGTCCATGTTCACCTCGTCGTATTTGCCGGCGTCTATTTGCTGCATGGAGGCTTTGGCCGTAATGTCGGCTTCGATGAGGCCGGCCAGTTCCTGTACGCCTTCCATGGGGAAGGCTTTGGAGAGCTCGCCCAGGTTGAGGCGGCCGGTGATTTTCGTGTCCACCGTGGGGTTGCTTTCCGGCGTTTTCAGGAAGAAGCGGCCTTCGATGGGGTTAGTGCCGATGCGCAGGGCAAAGCGCGGGATGTTGACCGTCATGGCGTTCAGGTTGGTCGAGGGGCTGTTGATGCTCATGTCCACAAAGATGCCGCTGACGCCTAAGGGCAGGCTGGGGTATTTGAAATTGCCGTTGTCCACCTTGAGGTCAATTTTGAAGGCCGGGTAGGTAGTCTCGTTGTAGCGCCCGCGCACGAAGCCGCCGAATTGCACCTTGCCGCTGGCCTGCACGCCGTCGAAGTCCTGTGTGTAGGCGCCCGGAATGAGCGAGAGGAAGTGCTTGAAATCGTTTTGAGGCGTGCTGAAGCGCAGGTCCATCAGGTAGTCCGTCTCGTTGGGCATCTGGAACCAGCCCTCTAAGGCCAGTTTCAGGGCGTTCAGCTGCAGGTCGCTTTCCTTGAGAGTGAATTTCATTTCCGGCATGTTGGCATTCAGCGTGGCTTTCCAGCTGGCTTTGGCCTTGCTCAGGTACTGCACGCCGTCGTAGCGTACAGAGAGCTTCTCGATGTCGGTGCGCGTGATGAGGTCGTAGATGTCGGCCGTAAACTCGCCCGAACCTTCGTGATTGAGGCCCCACAGGTCGGCGCGCATGGGCAGCGAGCGGTCGTCGTAGTGCACTTCGCCGTTGCGGATGGCGTACTTTTCCAGCCGGATTGGCGTGCTTGAGGTAGAGGCCGTCTCCGGCTCTTCTGCCGAGGGTTTGGCGATGTCGTAGTTGGCCGTGCCGTCGGGCAGCACATAGACGTTGATTTTAGGGCTGTTCAAATAAAAGCCTTTCACCACGATTTCATTGCCAAAAATGGCCGACCACAGGTCAACGGCCACGTCTAAGCGTTCGCAATCTATCAGTTTGATGCCTTCGAATGGGCCAGTGCCGGTAATGGTCAGGCCGTCCAGTCCCACGGCAAGTTTGGGAAAATGCCGAAACACCGACAGGCTTACATCCCGGAAGTCCAGCTTAGCCGTCAGGTTTTCATTGGCGGCTGCTTTCACCTGGGCAATGATTTCATCTTTGAAAAAATACGGCAGCGCCACTAAGGCGCCGACGAACAACACCAGAACGACAGCAATGCCGGCGAGAACTTTTTTCATATCTGTTGAGCGTAATTTTTAAACGAAACCTGCATTTGGGAACAAGCGCGTGCAAAGATGCAGCGCACATCACCGAATACATAAACGGAAGCAACCTACTTTTGGCGCATGAATTACCAGGTACATTTTTTAGACCAACCGGCTGCCTACGAAAGCGCCATGGACGAGCTGGCCGCCGCCGCCTGGTTTGGTTTCGACACCGAGTTTGTCGGCGAAAAAACCTTTGTGCCCGTGCTCTGTCTGGTGCAGGTGGTGGTCGAGCAACACATTTACCTCATAGACGCCCTGCGTATCCCGAACCTGCGCCGATTTGCCGAACTCTTAGAAAATGAAGCCATTCTGAAGATCACCCACGCTGGCGACAACGACTACCGACTGCTCAATACGCTCTACGGCGTTGTGCCGGCCAATACCTTTGACACCCAGATAGCCGCCGGCTTCGTAGGCTACAACTACCCGGCTGCTTTCGCCAAAATCGTCGAGCGCGAACTGCGCGTTTCCCTATCCAAAAGCCACACCGTAGCCAACTGGGAAGCCCGCCCGCTCGACCCTAAAGCGCTCGAATACGCCGTGGAAGACGTCAAGTATCTGCCTGCCCTCCACCACAAACTCACCCACAAACTGCGCCTGCTGCGCCGCGAAGCCTGGGCACGCGAAGAAAGCCGCAAATGGGAACAACCCGAATATTACCTCGCCGACCCCTACAAAGAAGCCCTCAATAACGACTACATCCATCAACTGGATTTTAAAGAAAAAATCTTCTACCTCCGCCTCCACCGCTGGCGACGCGAAAAAGCCCAACAACTCAACGTAACCAAAGAAAGCATCCTCCAAAACCGCCACATCAGCAGTGTCGTCAAAGCCATCAAAGGCGGCCAAAACGCCTTCAAAGCCAACCGCGTCCTCCACGAAGGCATCTGGCGCCGACACCTGAACGAATGGGAAACCCTCTGGAAAACCCCACCCACCGACGAGGAAAAGGCCCTCCTGGAAGGCCTGCCCACACCCGCCCCCGACGACCCCGAACGCGAATGGACCATGGAACTGCTCTACCACTTCGTGCGCTACCAGTGCTTAGAGCACGAAATCAGCCCCGCCCTACTGCTGCCCCGCGGCGACTTCAACCGCCTCAAAAACGGCAACGGCTTCGATGCCACCCTCCTCGAAGGCTGGCGCGCCGAACTGCTCGGCCCGCCCTTAGTGCGCTGGCTCCGCCACCAGGGCACCCTCGCCCTCGAATGGCAAGGCGACGCCTGTGTGCTGCGCATGAAATGAGATTCGGTGGTCCTCTCGCCTCGCCACCCCCCATTCCCAGGGCTCCGCTCTAGCCTTCCGTTCCCGCTTCGCCGACACCATCCCCGTTCCGCCTCCACTTTTTCCAAACCACTACAAGGCAACGCCTCGGAAGCCGTCATTCGAGCAAGCGGTTGAAATTTTGCCACCTTATCCGCAAAATTCGCCTGAATTTTGCGGATAAGTCTACAAGATTGGCAACCATGATACTTCGGCGAGGTGCCCGCCTTGTCGAAACTTATTCCCAGGCTTCCATTCCGCTTCTTCCCTCGCCCAGGCTTCAGTGTTCGTGTTTTTCCTCGGCTTCGAATGCCTCGGCGGCGCGGCGTTCCAGTTCGCTCATGGGGAAGCGTTCGCGCAGGCGGAAGGCCAGTTGGATTTGGCCCTGATGGCCGAAGGTTTTGCGGAAATAAACTAAGCCCACTCCTTTGGCGTACCATTCTTCGCCCGAGCCTTCAATTTCGGCAGCGCCTTCGGCCTGGTGTCCTACGGCTTCGCGCAGGGCGAAGCGGATGGTGGGGTATTTCGTTCCCTCCAGTTCGAAGTCTGGCCCTGGGCCGAGGTATCGTCGGTTTCGGATGAGGTAAATTTCAGCGGAGGTGTCGGAGGGCGGGCGGTACTTGAGGCGGTAAAGGAAGACGCTCAGCGAGTCGCGCACGCGAAAGGGGAAGAGGTCGTCGGCTTCGATGACGGCTTCGGTGGGTATTCGTTTTCGCCCGGCGGAGTCGGGTTCGTAGAGCAGCACCTGGCGGGCGATGGCGCCGGTGGGTTCTATTTTTTCGCGGACGATTTGATTGATCTGGAAGAAGTGGTCGTACTGGGTGCCGGCGAGGAACAGGCCGCTGTCGCGCGGGAAGGTTCGGTAGTACCAGTAGCGCCGTTCGGTGGTGTCGCCGGTTTCGGAGGCGTAGGCATACACCCGCCCGCCCAGTAGTTCCTGGGTGGGGAAGTAGTAATCGCGGATGTCCGTGTAGTCGTCAGTGGTGCAGGCGTTGAGCAGGGCGAGCAGGGCGGTGGTCAGCAGGCCTGTCCGGAAGTGTAGGTGCATGGTGGTGGCGAGGGTGTCAGTGTTTGACGAGTTTGCGCGTGAGGGTGTGTCCGTCGGCGGCGATGCGTACCCAGTACAGGCCGGGTGGGGCGGTGTGGAGGTCGAGCGTTTCGGCGATGCGTTCGGCGCGGGGCAGGCGGCGTTCGGCCCACAGACGGCCCATGGCGTCGAGCACCTGCACGTGCACGTCGGCAGCGCTACGGCCTTCGCCGCGCAGATGAGCGATGCCGCTGGTGGGGTTGGGCCACAGTTCGAATGTCCAGCCGGCGGCTTCTGCGGGCCTTTCGGGTGCCGATACGGTGGGCAGGGCGGGCAGCTGGATGTTGTCCACGTCGAAGTAGAAATCGCCAGCGCTCCACACGCCTTCGATGCGCAGGATGACCGATCGGCCGGCGTATGCGCTCATGTCTAAACGCAGGCGGCGCATCAGGGCGGTGGGCGTGTGGTTTTGGCTGTTAATGATGTGCAGCGTTTTGTAAGAGTCGCCACAATCGTCGGAGACCAGCACTTCGAGGTAGGTGCCCGGCGCCAGCACAGTGCCCACCTTGCCGTCGCTGTCGTAGTCGGTGATGCGGTAGTCGAAGGCCAAAGAGTCGCCGGGCTGGATGATGCCGTATCGGGCGGTGATGAGGCTGAAGGTGGGTGCGAAGGAATACAGGTTGCCGCTCAGCACGATGGAGGCATTGCCGTGCCCGGTGGTGAGGACGCCGTCGGTGGTCCAGCCGGCGGGCAGCGCGCCGCTTTCAAAGTCTTCGCGCAGGGGCAGCGGGAGGGCTTCGTATCGAAGCGTTGTTTGGGCGGAGTCGTTGGCGGTCTGGGTGTCGCCGCTGAGTTTGGCCCAGGCGCGCAGGGTGAAGTTGGCGTCGCGGCTGTCGAAGGGCTGCGGAAAGACGATGAGCGAGACGCTGTTGGGCGCGATGAGCGTGGAGCTGATGTTTTGCACGACTGCGGGCTTATTGGGCACGAGGTAGGCGGCCTCGTAGGCAGTGATGGGTTCGTAGCCGAAGTTGGCCACCTCGAGGATGACCTGGTCATCGGCGTCGCCGCAGGCAGTGGCAGCAGCGGCGTTGGAGACGCGCAGTGTGGCGATGTCGCGGGCTTGCGGTTCGTAGAGGCGCACGGCGTCAATGCCCACGCCTTCGCTATTGAAGAAAAGGTCGGATTGGAAAACGAAGCGCAGGCGTACCTGGGGCTGGCCGGCCATGCCCGTCAGGGGGTGTCGGGCCACGATCCAGCCATCGCTGGTGCCCGACCAGGCTTCGTCCTCGAAGAGGGGCGCCAGCAAGAAGGTGTACCAGTGAATGTCGTCGTTCAGCTGGCCTACGCGCGTCCAGGTGTTGCCGTCGTCGGTGGAGGCTTCTAACCAGGCGCCGTCGTAGCTCGTCTCCGTGTCGTAGTGGAGCAAGAACTCTACCACGGGGTCGCGCGTCAGGTTGGAGAAGTCGAAGCAGGGCGATTGGAGGTAGGAGACTTCCTGGCTGTTGTACTCGCCGGTCAGGTTGGTTACCCAGGCTTTCTGGCCACTGCCGGCGTTGTCAATGATCTGGCCGGCGGGGATGCCCCAGGCCCAAGTGGGCGGCTCTTCGCCTTCACCGGAGACCGTCCAGCCGCCGTCCCATTCTTCAAAGTCCTGGAAATAGGGCGGGGTGAGTCGGTTGAGGACGCGCACGCGGAAGGTGTCGTTCGAGCGGTCTTCGTCGTCTTTGAGGTCCGTCCAGGCGGCGATGCGGTATTCGCCTGGTTGCGAGAAGTCGTAGGTGGTCTCGAAGGCGATGATGGTGGTGCTGTCTTTACCCAGGATGCCGGTGTAGAAGCCGTCCTGAGGTTGGGGGACGCCTGCAGGTATGCCGTTGACGCTGAAGTTGAACGGCAGGAGGGTTTGCGGGGCAGCGCCGTAGTTGCGCAGGGCGATGGTAACGGTCTCTATGCCCAGTGTACAGCCGCTTTGGGGCGTCAGGATGGCGCTGATGCCCACGTCGTTGGTGCGGTAGGTTCGGAAGCGCAACGGGCCTCTAAGGCGACTGAGTGAGTCGTCGGTGCAGCGCTGGCGCACGTAGGCGTCGTATTCGGTGTAGGGTTGCAGGCCGGTGATGGTAATGCGCGGCAGGGGTGTGGTCAGGGTTTGTCCGCTGCCGCTGTTGGGGTCGAAGCCTGCCAGGCCGTAGATGACCTGCCAGTCCGCCGTTGGGGTGCCGCCCGAAGGCGGCGTCCAGGCTAAGCGGGCGCGGTTGTCCCACACGTTTTCAGTGCGGAAGTTGAGCGGGCGCAGGCAGGTGTAGCAGCGCGCTGAGGGCAGAAACAGGAGAATGCCCGGCTTGGGGTCGGAGGCGGAAAACACCACCTCGCCGTCGTTGTCGTACAGCACAAAGGAGATCTCGTCGTCGAAAAAGCCCGCCGACCAGGCCAATACAATGGGCAGCTCCGCCTGAATGGTGATGTAAACGGTGCTGTCGTAGCCGTTGCCAATGGTACCCGACAGCGAAAAGGACTGCACCTGGCCGCCATTACTCACCAGCAAAGTGCCGTTGTTCCAGCCGTCGCCGTAAAGGTCGAACATGTCCAGGCGGTACTGGCACGATTGGGCCTTTGCCGAAGCAGCACAACCCAAAAGACCCAAAATGCAGCAGAGGAGCGCGTGTTTCATAGCAAGCAGGAGCGTCAAGCGTGGAGCGTGAAAAATGGAAAGAGGAAAAAAAACAGAGACGACACCTCCTGGTGAGAGAGGTCGCCTCAGATGCGTCGTGGCCCGAAAACCTTCGTGTCTTGGTGCTAAAAAAAACATTCGCGGCATTCGTGGCTAAAATTTAAAAGTGCCGCCACCCTTGTGCTTTGAGGTCGTGCAATTTGCCGCCTTTGGTGCTGAGTTTGATGCCGGCGTCGGGTGGGAGCATTTCTCCGGCGATGTAAATGTCGGGCAAAAAGCGGACTTTATCGGCGTCTTTTGGTCGGATGGTGAAGAGCAGTTCGTAGTCTTCGCCTCCGCTGAGGGCGCAGGTGATGGGGTCGAGACGGAATTTGATGGCCATGAGTTGGGCTTCGGGGTGTATAGGCACGCCACTTTCCTCGATAAGGGCGCCGGTGCCGCTTTGTTTGCAGAGATGGAAGATCTCGGAGGCCAGCCCGTCGGAGATGTCAATCATGGCGGTGGGCACTAAGTTATTTTTTTCAAAGGCTTCGATCATGTCGCGTCGGGCTTCGGGCTTCAGCTGGCGGCCGATGAGGTAGGCCTGGCCTTCGAGGTCGGGCTGGACGTCGGGGTTTTCCTGCCAGATGCGTTTTTCGCGTTCCAGGATCTGCAGGCCTAAATAGGCTGCGCCCAGGTCGCCAGTGATGCAGATGAGGTCGCCGGGGCGGGCGCCGTTGCGGTAGGCGATGCGCTCCTTTTTGCCTTCGCCAATAGCCGTTACGCTGATGATCATACCTCGGGGTGAAGAGGTGGTATCGCCGCCGACGAGGTCCACGTCGTACCTGTCGCAGGCGGCTTTAATGCCGGCGTAGAGTTCTTCGAGCGCCTCCACGCTGTACTTGCTGGAGATGGCGATGGACACCAGCACCTGTTTGGGGTGGGCGTTCATGGCGTAGATATCGGATAGGTTGACCACGATGGCCTTGTAACCCAAATGCTTAAGGGGAGTGTAAGCCAGGTCGAAATGGATGCCTTCCACAAGCATGTCGGTGCTCACGAGCGTGCAATGAGTGCCGTTGTCAATGACGGCGGCGTCGTCGCCCACGCCCTTGAGCGAGGAGCGCTGGCGCAGCTGAAAGGGTTGGGTGAGGCGTTCGATGAGGCCAAATTCGCCTAAGGTGTTAACGTCGGTCATGTGTACAGAAGAAGATTGATGTGCGGTAACCGCCCTTGCAAAGAGACCAAAACCTGGTGAGTTGTTCCGGAAAATTTCAGGTTTTTGCCCCAGCCGCAAGGCGTGTGCTGCGAGGTGGGCTACTCTGTGGAGAGAAATCAGCGCGTAGTCAGCAGTGCGAGGTTTGCTTCAAAAACTAAGGTGCTGTTTGGCTTTTCAGGAGAGGCGTGTTTCGGTGTTAGAATTTAATCAGCACTAATCGGAGTTTATTTCGGAATTCGGAGGGCACGACGCATTCGTTGGCGTTGAGTTGGAGGGCGTCGCGGAAGCGCAGGCGCAGGTTTTGGCCGTAGGTGTTCAGCAGGCTGTTGCGGTCGAATTCGCCCAGAGGGCTTACGATGTACTCGCTGCAGGTGTTTTCGTATTTGACTTCGTCGTTGAACAGGAAGTGGATACGGTCGGGGGCGCGCAGCAGGCAGAAGGAGGAGAAGATAGCGTCGTCGTCCTGGGAGTACTGCTTTTTGTGCAGGACGGTCATCCAGTGGGCAGAGCCGTCGGGGTTGAGGGTGATGAGGAGCAGGTCGTCGTAGTAATAGTCCATGACTAAGCGCATGCCGTCGCGCCAGATGCCGCGTCCGGCGAGGGTGCCGCGCTGGATTTCGTGGAAGAGTTCGGCCACGAGGAGGGCGCCTCCGTCCTGTCGGAGGATGATTTGTTTGACGGTGGCATAAGGGATGCCTCGGGTGTCGTCGGCGACGTCTTTTTTGCGCAGGGCCGAAATGACGCGGTCGGAGAAAGACTCATAGCGTACGGCGGGTTCGCCGCGCAGGGGGGCGCGCACGTAGAGCACGCCGTTGGCGCGGTCGCGGTTGCGTTCGGCGTACAGCCCGCCGCCGACGAGGGTCTGGTGGAGGTTGTCGAAGGTAAATTTGACGTCCACGGTCAGGAAGTCGGGCAGCGGTACGCGGATGATGCGGTTGGTGTCGGCGTTTACGTGCAGTACCTGGTATTCGTGGGCGCCTAAACGGCTGCGTCGGTTGTTCCATTCGGTAATCATGAAAAAGTCGCCGGCGTTGCTCACTTCCATGCCCCGGATGTTGGTGTCGTGATAGACGTCGTCTAAGATCAGAAGTTTGTCCCAGAGGACTTCGAGGCGGTCTAAGCGGAAGCAGGTGGTTTCCATGCGTCCGCGTTCGGCCATGTTGGCCACGACGATGCAGTTGCGGTCTTCGCTGCGGAAGAGGTCGAGCTCAGGGGTAGCAAATACGCGCTCGCCGTAGGTTTTCAGAGTGATGCTGTCCACGCGGGTGGCGCCGGCGTCGTACTTGTGGACGCGCAAGTGCACAGTACTGCGTCGGCGCTGTTTGAATATGACGGAGAAGGTTTCGGCGCCGCCAATGACGGCCAGTATCTGGACGCCGCTTTTTTCGATGTCGTCGAGCACGCGGTTCCAGATGGGGCGCATGTTGTTGTCAAAAGCCTGAATTTCAAAGTCTTCGGCCTTGTCGCGGAACAGCAGAATGCGGTCGCGCATGCGTCCGATGATTTCATATCCGTAGTCGTTGCGCAGGGCAAGGGCGTCTGAGACGAAGATGCGTCGGTTCTGGGCGGAAGTTTGGGCCAGGGCAGCGCTGCCGAGGGCGGCGGATAAAAGCCATGCCAGCGAAAGAAGTAGCGTAAGCAGGTTGCTTTTCATAGTCCTGTTGCGTTGGATAGCCCAAAAATACGCAGGGGCTTTCAACGGTTCATGGCCAGCCGGTATTTCGAGGGCTACACCAGCTTTTGGCGCTTGTAAAAGGAAAGCGCCTCTGCGGAATGGCGGCTCGCGGGCCGGCATTGCAGAGGCGCTTTGAAGCACCTGTTCGGCGCGTCGTTGCTGTTACAGGGCGACGAGTTTGAAGCCCGTAACGGTCAGGTCTTTATCCAAGCTCTTCAAATACTGCTCTACGGACTGGCTCTGGTCTTTCACATAAGCCTGGCCGAGCAGGGTGTTTTCTTGGAAGAACTTGTTGAGGCGGCCCAGGGCGATTTTTTCGAGCATAGCCTCGGGTTTGCCTTCGTTGCGGGCCAGTTCTTTGCCGATTTCGATTTCTTTTTGAATAATTTCCGGAGCGACGTCGTCTTTGCTGACGGACACCGGGCTGAGGGCGGCCACCTGCATGGCTAAGTTGCGGCCGGCCTCGTCGAAGCCAGGCTTGTTGAGGGCCAGGATGACGGAGCGCTTGTTGTTGGAGTGGTTGTAGGTAACCACGCAGGCGCCTTCGAGGCGCTCGTAGCGGCCGAGTTCGATTTTTTCGCCGATAACACCGTTCTGTTCGCCCACTTTTTCGCGGATGCTGACGCCGTCTTCGTAGGGCAGGTCGAGCAGTTCGCTCAGGGTGTTCGGGAATTTTTCCAGAGCGATTTCGGCCATTTTGCGGGCGATGTTGATGTAGCCCTCATTGCGCGCTACGAAGTCGGTTTCACACTGGAGGGCGACGATGATACCGCGCGTCTGCTCGGGGTTTGTCAGGGCAATGACAACGCCTTCGCGGGCTTCGCGGTCTTCGCGCTTGGCGGCTTTGGCGATGCCTTTTTTGCGCAGGATGTCTATGGCTTCCTGGAAATCTCCGTTGGCTTCGGTGAGGGCTTTTTTGCAGTCCATCATACCGGCGCCGGTCATTTCGCGGAGTTTCTGGATGTCGGCGGTAGAAACTTTTACTTCGGACATTGTGCTGAGTTTATATGGCTGGTGATGTGCGTTGGCGTGGGCAGTGGAGCGTGGTTGGTTCAGGCCTCTACGGCAGTCCCTTCGCTTTCGTAGGTTTGGGTCGTCTGGCGCTCCTGCAGGCCTTCGCGAATGGCTTCGGTGAGGTAGTTGGTGATGAAGGCGATGGCCTTGGAGGCGTCGTCGTTGCTGGGGATGGGGTAATCCACCAGCGTGGGGTCGGAGTTGGTGTCCACGATGCCGAAGGTTTTGATGCCCAGTTTGCGGGCTTCGGCCAGGGCGATGTGTTCGTGGTGGATGTCCACGATATAGACGGCAGAGGGCAGGCGGTTGAGGTTGGCCACGCCGCCGAGTTGTTTGGTCAGTTTGGCGTGTTCGCGGGCCAGGGTGAGGCGCTCCTTTTTGGTGATGCTGGTCAGCGTGGTATCGGCCAGCATGCGTTCGATGGCCTGCATTTTTTTAATGGACTTGCGGATGGTCATGAAGTTGGTCATCATGCCGCCCAGCCAGCGCTCCGTAACGAAGGGCATGTCCACGCTCTCGGCTGCCTTCTGCACGATTTCGCGCGCTTGCTTTTTGGTGGCTACAAACAGGATTTTCTTGCCGTTTTTGGCCAGAATTTTCATGGCTTGAGCAGCGCGTTCCAGACATTCGGCGGTGCGGTTGAGGTCAATGATGTGCACGCCCTTGTGTTCCATGAAGATGTAGGGCGTCATCTTGGGGTTCCACTTTTTGCGCATGTGGCCAAAGTGGCAACCCGCTTCGAGCAGCTCTTTATAGGTAGGCTTCTGCATGTGTGCTGTCTGAGTTGAGGGTTAGCGTTTGGAGAACTGGAAGCGTTTGCGCGCTTTGGGGCGACCGTACTTCTTGCGCTCCACCATGCGGCTGTCGCGGGTGAGGAATTTCTTTTCCTTGAGCGGCTTTTTGTACTCTTCGTTCAGCTTCACCAAAGCGCGGCTGATGCCCATGCGAATGGCTTCGGCCTGGCCTTTGAAACCACCGCCGCGCACATTGACCTTGACGTCGAAGGCCGGCTCAATGCCCGCCACGGTGAAGGGATCCACAACATTGTGCTGAACGTGAATTTGCGGGAAGTACTCGCGGTAGTCTTTACCGTTGACGGTGATGTTGCCTTCCCCTTGCATCAGGTACACGCGGGCTACGGCAGTTTTGCGGCGCCCGAGGGCATTTATCATATCCATATCAGTGTCGGACTATGGGTGGTGTGGTTAGGAATTTTTGCTCGAAAACGTGAGGGCTTCCGGCTTTTGGGCTTCGTGCTTGTGTGTGGGGCCGGCATACACGAACAGGCGCTTGATGACCTGGCGGCCCAGTTTGTTCTTGGGCAGCATGCCGCGTACGGCGCGCTCAATGATGCGGCGCGGGTCTTTCTCCAGCATCACCTCGGCGGGTGTCAACTTCTGACCGCCGGGCCAATGCGAGAAGTCTTTGTATTCCTTCTGTTCCCATTTCTTGCCCGTGAAACGCACTTTTTCGGCGTTAATCACAATCACGTAGTCGCCCGTGTCGGCGTGTGGGGTGTAGGAGGGCTTGTTCTTGCCGCGCAATACGGCTGCAATGCGGCTGCACAGACGCCCAACCACCTGGTTTTCGGCGTCCACGACATACCACTTGTGCTCGGCTTCCTCTTTGCTGACCGACTTGGTGCGGTAACTCAGCGTATCCATGCTTTTATCGTCGTTAAAAGGTAAAAATCCAGTGAAAAAATGAAAGGCTTCCGCAAAAGCGGCTGCAAAGGTAGAACGACCTCCCTGCGCCTGCAAGAGAGGGCGAAAAATTGTCTTAAAAAATTTGATAAACCGCTGAAAATGAGGCTATCGGTGGCACATTTTTTTTGTACTTAAGACAGATGGAAGCCTCCGGAGGCCTTGCTCTTCCGGCAGTCAGGCCCTTGCAAGCAGCGTTGAGCGCTTGCGGCTATTTGAGGTAGTGCTGTGCGAAGAACTCGCGATAGCCGTCCAGCGTCTTATTTTTTAACACGCGGCGATAGTTCTCCTGGGTGATGGGGAAGAACTCTTTGGTGTAGGTTTTCTTCCCTGTTTCGCCCAGGAACTCTTTTTTGTCTTTGACCTCGTGATAGTAACGCATGGCCTGTTCCTTGTTGTCGAACTTTCGGATGACGAGGATCGGCATATTGATATCGGTGCCGAGGAAGATGTTGGACAGGCGGAGCTGTTCGAGTCGGTGGTATTCACGGTTGTAGTCGGAGACGGCGATTTTGATGTCGTCGAGGGGCAGGTCGTTGCCGCTGAGGACGATGAGGAAGTAGTGCAGTTTGTCGTCGTCTAAGGTGAAAGCATCGTCAATGGGGCCTGGGTTGGGCGTGGAAGGGTTGGTGGCCACTTCGTGTCCGTCGCAGGAGACGACGCGCATGATTTCCTTGGCTCGGGTGGCTTCAGGGCTTTCGGGGTGCCGGGCGACGACTTCTTTGAGGGCACCGCAATAGGCGGCCTGCCCCTGGAGGTTGCCCGTGCACATGGCGCTGAGGAGGGCGAATTTGGGAATGAGCGGGTGTGTGGTTCCGTAGCGTTCAGGTGCCTTTTGGCAGCGCTCGAAGGCGGTCTGGTAGTTGCCCTGCTTGAAGAGTTCGTAGGTCTGGTCGTAGTAGCGCGAGGCTTCGCGTTCGCGTTCGCGGGCGCTATTGATGAACTCCGGGTCGGTTAGCACGCGCGTGTAAGGGCTGTTGGGGTGCTTAGATGCGAGCAGGTCGTAGTAGTACTTAGCGCGCTCGCGGTTGCCCAAGTCAGTGAAGGCTAAGTAGCAGTAGTACCAGGTTTCTATCTGGTGTTTGGTGGCGTCGGGGTATCGGCGCTGCATTTCTTCCAGAGTGCTGGCGCAGCGCTGGTTGTGGGCCAGCTTTTCGCGGTAAAGTACGCCGAGGTTGAACATGGCCTCGTACGTGGAGGCGTGGATGACGGCCAGTTCTTCTTCGCTTTGCGGTATTCCTTTGAGGATTTCGTTGATGTCTTCGCCAGTAGTGGCGGCGAGCGTATCGGCTCCGCCGGGACCTGCACCATCGGCAGCGGCAAACGATTGGGGGCGGTTGCTGCGGCGCCAGTTGTCTTCCAGTTTGCGGTTGCCCCACACTTTGGTGAAGTCCTTTTTGCCTTTTTTGACGAAGGCCTCGTTGTAGAAATAGAAGGATGAGCGCTGGCCGGCGATGGGTGCCACGGGCGGGGCGGAGGCAGCCGGCGGGTTTTGGGCGCTGGCAGCAGCCTGTTTGGCTTCTTCTTCGCGCTGTTTTTGGATGTTTTTAGCAAAAGCGATGCGCTCGTCAGGCGACATCTGGTACAAGCGCAGGATGCTGTCGTTTTCGGTGATGCGGGTGATGAGGCGGGCGATTTCCGTCAGGTTGTCGGCATAGCGCTGGGCGCGTGCGAAGCGCGGATCGGTAGCGGGCAGCACCGTGAGCGTGCTGTCGTAGTATTTTTTGGCAAAAACGTAGTCTTCGCCCTCGAAATAGAGGTCGGCCAGCATCAGATAGGCTTCGCTGCGGAGGTAAGTGTTCGAGGTGGCGTTGGCCAGCGACTGTTTGAGCATGACGATGCCTTCATCGCGCTGTTTTTCGCGCAGGTGAATGCCGGCCATGGCGAAGTAGATCTGGTCTTTATACTCTGTGTTTTTCTCGTCGCGCGTCATGCGTTCCAGTTGCTTGATGGCTTCGCCGGCAGTGAAGCGCTTGTAGGCGTAGCCGGCCTGTACCTGGCGCAGGCGGGCGTTGAATTCCATTTCGTACGTGGGGTTGCTGACGAGCGCGATATCCAGAGCGCTGTATGCCTTGTCGGGCTGGCTGGCCTGTTCGTACAGTTGCGAAAGGATATAGGCCAATCGGGCGCGCTCGCGTTTGCGCGGAGCGTTCTGTACGGCGCGCTCCAGAGGTGGGATGGCCTGCTCGTAGCGCTTCTGTTTGATGGCCAGATAGGCCTGTGCGGTGTAGAGGTCTTTGCGCAGCTCGGAGGGGAAGTAGGGGTCTTGCTCTAAGCTGCGGTACAGGAAATCGGCTTCTTCGTACTTCTGGCGCTCCGTCAGCGTACGGCCGTACCAGATCATGGCCAGCGGGTAGGCTACTGTGCGCTGCATGAACTTTTCGTATGGGTTCTCCAGCGGCAGTAGCGGGTCGTCTTTTTTGGCTTTGGCGCCGCCGACAGCAGCGGGCTTGCTGGGCGAGGCGCCCTCCTGTTGCTTCTTAGGGTCTTTCTTGTCTTTGTTGGACTTTTTCTTGCTCGAGCCTTTGCCCTTCTTCTTTTTCTTTTTGGGCGATTTCTTTTTGTTTTTCTTCTTCTTGACGTCCTTTTTCTTCTTGCTGCCGCTTTTGAGTTTGGATTTGGTGTTGGGGTTGTAGTTCTCGCGGATGTAGCGGAAGGTGGACTCGGCTGTTTCGTAGTCGCGCTTGAGGTATTGGGCCTGGCCCATCATGGTGTAGCAGTCGTCCACGAAGTCGCTCACGCGGTGCAGGACGATGGCTGTGGCCGATTTTTTGATGACGTTGTCTAAGTTGCCCAAAGCGCCACTGGGGTTTACGGCGGCATAGGGATAGAGTTCGAGCAGCTGGTTGTAGTTGTCTTTGTGCTGTGCCGACAGGTCGGCTATCGTGAGGCGCAGCAGTTCGTCGGCGTTGAACCAATAGTTGTACTTGGAAGTGAGGTTGTGGTAGTTCTTTTTGAGCCACCCTGCGTCGGCGTTTTTCTTTTTGGTGGTTACGCAGCCGAGGGCGAGCACAGTGGCCAGCACGCCGAGGAGCAGAAGCCGGAACTTTGTCATATCAAGCAGGTTTGGTGTTGGTCAGAGAACCCAATACAGATGCTTAGTGGCGCTGTTGAGGCGGGTCAGGTTGCCTGCCCTCGGGGAGCGGGCCGAGGTATTTTTTCGCCTGCGGGCGCGTTTTTTGCCCGAACTTTGCCGCGGCAGCGGCTTGGAGACAGCCGTTGGGCGCAGAAAACGCATGCAAAAATACCTCGTTGCGGCCAGAAACTTTTTGCTGTCCTTTCGCCGAAGCGCAGAGGGCGAGCCGCGCAGCTGGTTGGACCGGTTGCGCGACCAGTATCGCTTGGTTGTCGTCAACGACGAGACGTTCGAGGAGGTATCCTCGCTGAAACTGTCCCCGTTGAGTGTGTACATTTTCCTCAGCTCGCTCATCGTGGGCACGGCTATTCTGGTTACGCTCCTCATTGTCTATACGCCGCTGAAGCGCTACATCCCGGGCTACGGTGATTTTCAGCGCGACAGCGAGATAGCGGCCCTGACTCAAAAAGCCGCTGCGCTGGAGAAGGAGGTGAACGCCCAGCGCCTGTATAACGAAAACCTGCGTAAAATCCTGACTGGCGACCTGGCCGACTTCACCGAAGAGGCCGTCAGAGGTAAAAGCCGGATGGATACCGCCCGTTCGGTGGCGCCCTCTTCGCCTGCTGACTTTGCCGGGCGGCTGGGCGAGACGGCCTTAGCCAGCAGCCCTACGGAGGCGGAGGGAGACGCGGAAAACCCCGCAAAGCCTACCGGGCTGCCGGTGTCTTTGGGCAGCGACCAGCCCATCGAACGGCTGCAGTTCATCCCGCCCGTTTCGGGCGAAATCACAGCGCGCTTCGACCCGCTTAAAAGCCACTTCGGCATTGATGTGGCCGCGCCCCGCAATACGGCGATAAAAGCAGCCGCCGACGGCGTGGTCATCCTGGCCGGCTATACGGTGGAAACAGGGTACAGCATTGCCATCCAGCACCCGCACAATATCGTCACGCTGTACAAGCACAACTCGGTGCTGCTCAAAAAGGCCGGCACGCCCGTCAAAGCGGGTGAAGCCATTGCGCTCATCGGAAACTCCGGCGTCGAGTCCTCCGGGCCACACCTGCACTTTGAACTGTGGTACCGGGGCCGACCGGTCAATCCGGCGGACTATATCGGCTTTCGTTGATGACGCAGCCGTTTGAGGCACGCTTATCCCTGTTCCCTGTTGGTACCCTCATCGTCAACCGCCTACACGAACGGCAGTTTGACCACCGTTGCTTCCAGCTTTTTGCTGCCGGCGACGATGTAGATGCGCGTGCCGGGTTCGGCGTGTTGGGCTTTCACGTAGCCCATGCCGATGGGCCGGTCGAGGGTGGGCGAATGGGTACCCGACGTAACGACGCCAATTTTGGCGCCGCGGCGGCTTTCAATGTCATAGCCGTGGCGCGGCACGCGGCGGTCTTCGACGACGAAGCCGACCAGTTTGCGTTTGACGCCCTTTTCCTTTTGTTCGATAAAACGGGCTTTGGAGGGGAAGTCTTCGGCTTTGCCTAATTTGGTGATCCAGCCCAAACCGGCCTCGAGGGGGCTGGTTTTGTCGTCAATGTCGTTGCCGTACAGGCAGTAGCCTTTCTCTAAACGGAGGGTGTCGCGGGCGCCTAAGCCGGCGGGCTTAATGCCCCATTTGGCGCCGTGAGCCATCACTTTATCCCAGATTTTGACGATGTCGCGGTTGCGGGCGTAGATCTCGAAGCCGCCAGCGCCGGTGTAGCCAGTGGCCGACACGATGACGTTTTTGCAGCCAGCAAAGCGCCCGCGTTTGAAGGTGTAGTACTTCATGCCGGCCAGGTCAATGTCGGTCAGTTTTTGCAGGATTTCGGCAGCCTTTGGCCCCTGCACGGCGATGAGGCCGGTGCGGTCGGAGATGTTTTTCAGCTGCACATCGAAGCCTTTGGCCATGCGCTTGAGCCAGCGCCAATCCTTTTTTTCATTGGAAGCGTTCACGACGAGCATGAACGTCTGCACGCCTTTTTCGGTCATTTCGGGCACGTCGTCGAGCCGATAGACGAGCAGGTCATCCACGATGCCCCCTTTTTTATTGGGCAGACACGAGTACTGCACATCGCCGGGTTTGAGGCGGCTGACGTCGTTGACGGTTACGCTCTGCAGGAAGCGCAGGGCGTCTTTGCCGCGAACGATAAACTCGCCCATGTGGCTGACGTCGAACACGCCGGCATTGTTGCGCACAGCGTGGTGCTCGTCGGTGATGGTTGTGTAAGATATGGGCATGTTGTAGCCGGCAAATTCGGCCATCTTGGCTCCTAAGGCGATGTGTCGCTCGGTAAGTGGTGTGTTCTTCATCGTGTGATGGTGTAAGTGTAGTCGTCGGATGCCGTGAGTAGAATGGCGGCAAAGGTAGTCAGCGAGAGTATTCCTGGGCTACGAAAGCAAAAACAGACGAATTTGAGGCGACATCTCCCGCCAGGAGGTGTCGCCTCAAATTCGTGCATTCGTAATGGCTCGCTGTAACCGACCGGAGGACTGTGCTGACAGGGTACTGGATGAAATGCTTGCAAGAAGGAATTGACTCCAGTCATTGTGTCGGAGGGGCAGGGCAGCGTTGAGTTTCTGGAGCGAGCTCCTTATCTTTTCAAGGCACCTGCGCCGGGCGGCATTTCGGTGTGCGGGCTTTGGCGGCGCATTTGTTTACTTTTGCGGCAGATGTTTGCCCGTGTGTCTTGTCTGCTGTTCTTGTTGCTTGCAGCGGGTTATTTGCCCGCAGGCGCGCAGGCGCCTCGCATCGCCGAGGTGGTGGGGGTGGAGCAGGGCTTGTCGCAGGGCATGGTGTTCGACATTTGCCAAGGCCGCGCCGATTTACTACCTGCCGTCAGCGACCTGTTCGGCCTTCCAGGCTTCGATGTTTTTGGTTTTGCTGGACAGTTGCACGCCG
>CAZYEV010000060.1:0-5934 GCA_964646615.1 uncultured Saprospiraceae bacterium | reverse complement strand
GGGTAGGATGTGTTTAAGAGACGTGGTCTATAGGTCGCGCTGGGAGCGGTGGCGCGTGAGCGGTGGGCGGCGCGGGCGTGGTGTCGGGCGGCATGAGGAACTGCACGGTGAACAGGTCATTGCAGCAGAATTTGTTGGCCTCGTCCAGGTACTGGGCGCCGGGGCGGTTGCTGCTCAAGTATCCCGAATAGCCGTCGGGTGCCAGGATGAAGTACAGGTCGTTGTAGGGCGTATTCAGCCCTGGGCCGGCATTTTCGGGCGGTGCCAGCGAGCCGTCGGCCAGTCGGCGAGCGCGGTAGATGTCGAAGCCGCCGAAGTTTTCGGGGCGGCCGTTGGAGCTGAAATAGAGGGTTTGTGTGGGTTCGTGAAAGAAGGGCGTAACCTCATCGCCGGGTGTGTTGAGGGTAGAGACATTTGCCGGCGGTGTGAAGGCAGGCAGCGGGAAGGGCTTACGGGCGTCCACAGGGATGTGGCAGGGGCAAAACCAGTTGGTATCCAGCGGTGTGTACCACAGGTCAAGCCCGCCCTGGCCGCCGGGGCGGTCGCTGGCGAACCACAGCAGCAGCTGCTCGGCGGCGGTGTCGAAAGTCACATGCGGCTGGGTGGTGGTGTATCCGCCGAGGTTGACCGGTTCGGGCAGGCGTATGGGCGCCGTCCAGCGGTTGCGGACGTCTTTTATCGCCAGCCATAGGTCGCAGCGGATGTCGGAGGCATTGCGGTTTTTGCACAGCGTGAACAGCAGAAAATGCCCATCGCCAAAAAAGGCCGTATGCGCTACGTGGGCCGTGTCTGTACTGGGAAATGGGCGGGCAGCTTCGCGCGGGCGTCCGTTCTTGACCGAGAGCATGACTTTGGTCAATTTCGTTTTGGGAATGCTCTTGTCGCCGCGTTTGTCGAAGCGATACGAGGAGAAGAACAGCGAGTCGCCCAGCAGTGCCGGGGCAAAGTCGCTGTATGGGCTATTCAGGTGTTTGCCTGCGTTTTTCACCACGACAGAGTCGGCAGTGGGTGTTTGCCGGCTGGCCCATTGGCAGGCTTCAAGGTTTGTTTTTGCAAAAGCAGCCCATTCGGAGGCAGGGTTTTGATCCAGGAAGCGCTCGAAGTAGCGGGCTGCTTCGTCGTATTTGCCCTGTTTGCGCAGCGTTTCGCCCAGCCTCAGCGGCAGGAGCGGATACATGGGCTTGCGTTTCTCGGCGGCCTCTATGCGGCGGTACCAGCGCTCGGCCAGCGCGTCGGCATGGATGAGGCGGGCGCTTTCGGCGCTTTTCCACAGCAGTGCGGCGTCGTCGGGCTTGCGGCTAAGCGCCGTCTGGTAGTGTTGCAGGGCTGCGCCGTAATCTTTTTGTTCAAAGGCTTTATCACCGGCGCGTTCATAGCTATGGCGCGATTGGGCCAGGCCATACACGGGCAACAGGATAATCCACAAAAGGAAACACAGCCTGAGCGGCTGGATTTTTTGAAAGAACACCATCATAGTAGCGAAGAAAACAGCTTTTGGGAGGCGGTAATGGTCAGAATACCGGACAGGATTTAAACGTCTTAACGGGCGGAGCCGGTACGGGCCGATAGACGGCAGCCAACTCAAAACCGCCCCGGTTGCGGGTAGCGACCTGAAAATCAGAGATATTCCAGTCGTAGCTGGCCCCCACTATCCAGTCGCCAAATTCGTATTGGAGGGCAGGGATGATGGCATCGCCCATGCGCATAGACGCTGTAAAACGCAGCGCCGTTTCCTGAGGTTTGAGCCACAGGCGGGCGCCGCCTCCGGCCAGCACCTCGCTGGCGCTGCCCATTTGCCAGGCGCCACCTACGATTACCAGGTCCAGCTGTGCGCTCAGGGCTTGCGTGGCCTGCACGCTGGCCGTCCATCGAACGGGCAACGGCAGCGCGCTGGTCGCATCTCTGAAGCCTATCGAAGGGCGGTTCAGGTGGAAGGCGCCCAGACCAATTTCGGCCCTGCTGCGGTAGTCGGTGCTGTGGATGCGCCAGCTCAGACCCGCGCCCAACGTGGGCCGCAGGCCACTCGTCTGGTCAAACGCCTCCTTGGAAGGCAAGCCCGGGTCGAAGGCGTCGCCCGTCCATTGGTTGCCAAACTTGAGGCGGCTGATGTCAAACTGCCGTTGGGCCAGGCCGGCGCTGAAGCCCACTGCAACGTGCTGCCGCTCGCCTACGCGCTGAGCCGCGCTGACCGACAGGCTCGCCTGCACCCACGACAGCCCCGCATCGCCGGCGCGGTCGCCTTGCAACACCAAACCCGCCGACACGGCTTGAGCACCGCGCTCCCACATCTTGCGGTCGGCGCCCAACGCCAGCGACTGGTACGATACCGGAACGCTCGTCCACTGGCTGCGCGCCAAAGCCATGGCCCGCACCTCACCCTCAAAGGCCCCCACCAGCGCCGGCGAGTAGTGCATCGGGTGGTGATAAAACTGGGAAAAATGCAGGTCCTGGGCCTTCAAAAGCCCTGCAAACCCGCAAAGCAAACACAGCGTAAACCAACGAGACGACATAGACGACAGGTTTTGTTCTCTGCGCTCGAAGGTACGCACCTTTTGCATTTGCCAGAGTCAACTCCTTCGAGAACCTCGGTCATCCATCCGGCTTTATGGCCTCTGACCTGGCCGCTTTGCAGTGAAATGCTATGCCTCAACAATATGCCCTACGGGCTCCATTGGGCACTCACTCGGAACTCTAACAGGCCGCGCTTGCTGTTTCGCTTGCGGATAGGAATACATTCAGTGTTTTTATAGCCAAGTTGTGCAAAAATGTTTGATAGTATTTTATCCGTATCCACAAAATAGCTATAAAAAGAAGAATTGCCCACAATGTAGTGTAACCTGGCGTCGGGCTTTAGCACGTTTCTGAGGCTGGCTAAATGCGAGAACATATCGTCAAAATATTTGTGGACATAGGCGCTCATCAACATGGAGTTTCTATCACCGCTTTGCTCTATTTTATGGCAAACCTCATAAAGTTGTTCTGGAAGGTTTCGGTTAACCGGCTTCCAGTATTTAAGATTGCTTGTAGCCGTCCCCCAGGTTCCGCCGATGGCCTTCCAGTCCAGAGTGCCTGCTTCGCTACCGTTGTGCAGGAATTTTGTCCAGTACATGTACGGTCGAAGTTCTCGGATGTAACTAATCCTATTCGGATACGGAGGCGATGTTATGACGATGTCGAAGGCCTGCCCGCTTAAAGAAGACAAATCTCTGGCATCGGTATTCAAGACTTTTGCCTTTCCGCTGAGCGGGGTGTTGGCTGAATTCAGGATATATCGCACAATGGACTCGAATAGGTGTCGGATGTGCGCATATTCATAGGGCGCCGGGCCATCTCTAAAAGACATGGAGACATGGTTAAAGGCGGCGGATGACGTTTCGATAACTAAGCGCAAAAAAGCTACCCAGATGAGGTCGTGATACGTGTTTGAACCGGGTTCGCCGAAGTGCTCCACCAGATGTTGGCGGATACTCGACAGAACAATCAGCGTTTCGGGATGCCACCACCGCTCGATGTTGTGTATGGGCGGAGTCCAGTAGTGCTCCGATAACGTTATCTGCGAGAGGTAGCGTCGAAATCGGGCCTGGAGCGCTTCCAGATCAACTGATGCAAAAGAATGGCATTTCACGTTGCCCAGCCATATTAGAAAAGGGTTAATATCCAGAAGAATAGCAGCTAATCCCATCTCTGCTGCGACTAAGCCCGTTGTGGCCGTTCCGGAAAAAGGGTCAAGAACAACAGCGCCTGCTGGGCAATCGCTCTTTATCAACTCACGAACGAGCTTAACTGAGTAAGCCGGCGTCAGCCGGAGCCAGCCGTGTCGGCCCAACAGTATATTGTATTGGAAGGTGTAGTCAGAGCGCCGCTCAACCACCGGAAACAGTTTCGTTTGCATCCAATAAGGCCGTTAAAATGCTGTTGATTTCACTTTTAAACTTCTCTGCGTTTTCCTCAAAAAAACGAGCCAAGTCGTACCCCAGAACCTCTTTGCAAAAAGCATACAGGGAAACATTAGGATCGCTTGAACGGTTGCCAACAAGGATACCACAACGACTATTTCGATAGCGCAGCACAACGTTGGTGTCTATCTGGGAAGAAAAAATGGCAAAAACAGGCAGGTAACCATTGGCCCAGGCTACAGCTGCGTTGTCTATATCGGCGTTTTGTCTCTTGCTGTCCTTGCTTTTGTAGCCCTGTCGTACTTCAAAAACAACACCGTTACCAGGGGGCTGCAGTGCGCCCAGCTCTCGGCAGTATTCCGCTAACCAGACAGATAGCCGCTCTCTGACAGATGTATTCTTTATCACAGAAACCTCCAATCGGGCGTCTAATGAGAGCATGCGGGTTTTGCCAGAGCCTGTTTTGACTTCGTAGCTCCATTGAGCAAAAGTATTATCATTATATTCTGCAGCATCTAAAATAATCTCTCGAAATAAGCGCTCACAGCCCACGCCAATCTGCCTGTAAACAGAGGTCATGCCCCCGGCTGCTTTATGCGTAGCGTATAAAAGACCGCTATTTAGTCCTATCCAAGAATAGAAAGGGTCGGCGCCGTATATGTGCATAAATTCCTCCAGCGTAACGCCGTCCGCCTGTTGGCCATAGCCTAGTTTGGGCTTGTAATACCGGCATTTTGGGATGGGCTCCAGGAAAATTTGGAGGTACTTCTCATCGGGCTTCATGCTTCCTCTTTTTTGTAGCAACTAAAAACCTGTACGGCAAGCGGGAGGTGCCGGAGGATAGGAGATAGTGGTCGTAGAGGGTTGGAATACCCCCCACCCGCGCCGGCGAGTAGTGCATCAGGTGGTGATAAAACTGGGAAAAATGCAGGTCCTGGGCCTTCAAAAGCCCTGCAAACCCGCAAAGCAAGCACACCGTAAACCAACGAGACGGCATAGACGACAGGTTTTGTTCTCTGCGCTCGAAGGTACGCACCTTTTGCATTTGCCAACGAACAGCCGCTCAAAAGCACGGTCCTCTTGCGCATCGCCGGGCTGAATTACGGCCTGCTTTTATTCCTGCTCGCGGTAGTCAAATTCCTCGTCGGGCGGCAGGAAAGCCGGGTTTTCGCTCGCCTTGCCGCGGGCGTTTTGCTCGGCCAGCGTCAGCCGGTCGGTGGCGCTGGTAACGAGCCAGGTGTTGCCCGACTTGCGCATGATCTGCACGTGCAGGCCGAAGGTGCGCTCCAAAAGCGCCTCTGCTTCAAAAGTGGGCAGGTCAGGCGGTAAGTCCACAAAACCCGACTTGGCTTCCGGCATCAGCGCTCCTAATGGCGTGGAAACGTCCTTAACCATGTACTCTGCCGGCGAGCCTTTGAATGCCCGATGCGGCTGGGTGAAGAAACTCAATTGCAAGTACGGGTATTCAGATTGAAAAGCCTGCTGTACTTCCTGGAGCGTCTTTTCTGGCGAAATATGCAGTTTCATCGTCTCAAATGTTGCTTTAATTAAACAAAAGGATGGCAAAAATGGCAAACGCTGCCCATGTGTTGTTTGAGGGAAATCATGCGCAAAAATGATATTTTCTATCCACTACAACCAGCGCATATAACGCCTAAAGCCATTTCCCTGGATGCCTGAGGGATGAAGGGCCCGCGTGAAAGAGGTTATCTTGAGCCTTTCCGCCCGATATTTCCACAGAAGAGACCGGGCCAGCATATTTCACCTTTCCGAACGCTCAAGAGGTAACATCTCCCACCAGGGAGGTGTCATCTCGTTTTTTTTGCTATTTCGCGACATTTCTGCAAAGAGGCACGCCGGCGTATTGCAGCATTCCAGGCGAGTTCCTTACTTTTGCCTTTCGCTTCAGCGCTTCAGTTCATTCATTCACCACACCGATTTTTACTATTCCAAAAAGTTCCTTTTCCCAACACAAACCACTCCTCGGCGGGGGGGGGGGATGCACTTTCCGGGTTAACGTATCCTGTCTGTTTTGCCC
>CAZYEV010000059.1:0-31747 GCA_964646615.1 uncultured Saprospiraceae bacterium | reverse complement strand
CATGAACCAATTCCTTGTTCTCCAACTTATAAGCCAAGGCCACAAAAGCCTCCTGGGTCGTAGCAGGCAGAGCATTGGCCTGCCGAAGGGTAAGCGTTAAAATTTTCAACAAACCATGGATGTACTCATTACATTGGGCTTGCTCCATATCACAAGCATCTGCAAAGGCCTCTTGAATAGGTTTGTGCTTGATGCAGTACAAAATAAATCACAAGCGTTCCGCGTCAGTAGGCAAAGAACTATTCAAGTATATCATAAAACGGCGACCGCCCGTCTTTACCGTGCCGCTCATCTCATTACGGCTCAGGTACTCGTCATGGGCACAGGCAAAAAAAGGCAGCAATCGGTTAAAATCTGCCTTCGATAAACCCGTCATGGCTACAAAGCGACCTTCCATGGAGGCCCATTTCTCGTACTTTCCAATGTTTCCTCGCGCATATTTTAAAAAAGCAAAGGTACATAATGTCTATTATATTTGTTCGACATACGGTTAAGCACAGCAAAGGTAGAAAGGGCAGCGCCGCTGTGAAAGCGATGCCATGGCTGCCATCTTGTTCGATGACGACAGGATTATGTTACCTTCACGGCATCTTTTTCACATCAAAACATTACGACCATGAAAAAGCAACTTGTCGGCGCCTTAGTGGGGGGCATCATTCTGTTTGTGTGGCAATTCCTGTCGTGGGCCATGCTTCAGGTGCATCAGTCGCAATTCAAGCACACGCCCAATCAGGACAGAATTCTGGAATTTCTGGGCCAGCATTTGGAGGAGGAAGGCACGTACATGCTTCCCGTACCGCCTCCCGGCACGCCGATGGATCAGGAGCAGGCGTATCTGGCACCTTATGCGGGCAAGCCCTGGGCACACATCACTTACCACAAGGCCATGAATATGGCCATGGGCAGCAGTCTGTTGCGCAGCATGGCAGTTAATCTGCTGGCGGCCTGGCTGTTGGTGTGGCTGCTGTTACAGTTCCGGCAGTTGAACCTGCGCACCGCTGTGCAGGGCGCCATCGCCGTGGGCCTTACGGGCTACCTGACCATTGCCTACTTAGACAGCATCTGGTTTGAAACCAACTCTCTGGCTTACCTGATTGATGCTGTAGTCTCGTGGGGCTTGGTCGGGCTCTGGTTGGGCTGGTGGTTGCCTCGAAGGTAGCTGTTTTAAAGAGGTGTTTTGAAGAGGTGTCATCTTCGAGGAACGAAAAGGTGACATCTCTCTTGAAAAGGCAGTTTTGTCAAAAATTTCGGCGCTTTTGCCTCAAATAGTTGCCCTTAAAGAGAAGTGAGATGCAAACTTGCCATACCGCGCCGCAAATCTGGCAGCAAGGTTCGCGGGTGTGTTGGGGCTGCGTATTTCAGAATGGGTCATTTGGACCGTTAATCCAGGTCATTGCCCTCCCTTACCAGCAAATTCATCTTTGCCTAAAATTTTACTTGAATCATGAAAAAAGCACCGTTTCTACTCGCCGGGCTATTGGCCCTTCTTTCTGTTTATCCGGCGTTTGCACTGCGCTTTGAGCGCGGAGAGAGCGTCCGGATTGCACAACCCGTACACGAGGACATCTACGTCTTCGGTGGCACCATCAGCATTGATGCGCCGGTTTACGGCGACATCTGGTGTGCTGGCGGTACTGTTACCATCTCCGACACCGTTCAGGGCGACATCGTAGTAGCAGGCGGCACGCTCAATTTGCGCGGCTATGTGGCGGAGTCCGTGCGCGCTGCAGGCGGCACGCTCACGCTGTCGGGCAGCGTGGGCGGCGATTTGCTCATCACTGGCGGCACCATCACCCTCGAACGCAGCGCCGTCATTGCCGGCGATGTAGCCGTGGCGGGTGGGAATGTCGTGCTGGACGGCACCGTTCGAGGCAATCTCAACGCCGCCTCTGGCAAACTGAGCCTGAACGGCAATGTCGAAAAGGGTCTGGAATTTAATGGCGATGAGCTGTATCTGAACGCCGCCGTAAGCAGCAATTCGGTGCTCGTTGCGAACACTATATCCTTAGGCAGCAACGCCGCGCTGAGCGGGAACGTCCGCTACTGGACGTCGGGCGGCGAAATGGACTTCGGCAATGCACTGCGCCAGGGGGCTACGGCTACCTTCGACTCGTCGCTCAAGGAGCGCTTTGAGCGGCCGAGTTACAAGTTTCTTGGCTTTGCTTCTTTTGCCGCTGTGCTGTGGTACCTGCTGGCCATGCTGCTGCTGCTGTGGGCGGGTCAGCGGCTGTTCTCGAGTCTCTTCAGCCGTGCCGCTGAACACGCGCGGGCCGAGCCGGTGCGGTCGTTAGGCTATGGTTTTCTGTATTTCGTTGCCGTCCCGGCGTTGGTGGTGCTGCTGTTTGTTACTCTGATAGGCATCCCGCTGGGAGCAGTGATCCTGGCCCTGTACTTCCTGCTCATGTCGCTGGCCAACGTGATTACGGCCCTGGTAGCTACGCATTGGCTGGCGCAGCAAAAGGGCTATCGCTGGTCGGCATGGGTGTTTTTGCTGGTAGCACTGGGCATTCTCATTCTTCTGAAAATCATTGGCTTCATTCCAATTGCCGGGTGGGTAGTCAAGATAGCGGCCATTTTCATTGCGTTTGGCGCCATCTTAGACAGTTCCGGTCTGTTGCGTCGCCCGGCTCCGCAGGCGGCGGCTCAGGAATAATCCTGAAGAAAAAGGCCTCAGAGTAGTGTTCAAGGCTCGCGACTCAAATCAGGCCGCGAGCCTTGAGCTCTAAATACTTGTTGATGGTGTTGACCGACAGGTTTTCCGGTCGGGTCAGCACGACCTGGATGCCGTGCTGGGTCAAGAGGCGTCTGATTTCCCGTTTTTCTTCGAGAAATTGCCGTGCTACGGTCTGTCGGAAGAGGCCCAGTACGTCGCGCGGTTCTGTTTCAGCCAGGGCGCGCACTTCAGCATTTTCAAAGAAGATAACCACGAGCAGATGGAGGCGGTTGAGCCGGCGCAGCACGGGCAAGACGCGCTCCAGAGCATACCGGCTTTCAAAATTGGTGAACAGCAACAGCAGCGAGCGCCCGTGAATGAGACGGCGTACCGTTTCGTAGAGGAGCTCGTAGTTGGCTTCGCCGGCGCGTTCCTGCTCGCGGTAGAGCGCTTCCAGAATGCGGCGCAACTGCTGGGCGCCGCGTTCGGCGGGCAGGGTGGTTCCCAGCGCGTCGGAGAAGGAGAGGAGCCCCACTCGGTCTTGTTTTTTCAGGGCGATGTTGCTGATGGTCAGCGAGGTATTTACAGCGTAATCGAGCAGGCTCAATCCGTCGAAGGGCATGTTCATGCCCCGGCTTTTATCTAACAGGCAGAACACCTGCTGACTTCGCTCGTCTTCGTACTGGTTGACCATGAGCGAAGCTCGTCGGCCCGAGGCTTTCCAGTTGATACTGCGGTAATCGTCGCCCTCGACGTAGTTTTTGATCTGCTCGAACTCGTAGCTGTGGCCCAGGCGCCGCACCTTTTTGATGCCTGTATCGCGGGCCACATCGTGCAAGGCCATCAGCTCGTACCGGCGCATCTGCACGACGGAGGGGTAAACCGCTACCTCCTGCGGGTGCTCGAAGGTGAAACGTCGCTCGATGAGGCCCAGGGCCGTTTTGGCAAAAAGGTGCGTATTTCCGAAAGGATAGACGCCGCGCGTCAGGGGGCGCAGCTCGAAGTGCAGGTCGGTTCGC
Organism: uncultured Saprospiraceae bacterium; assembly: GCA_964646615.1. Lineage (GTDB taxonomy): Bacteria > Bacteroidota > Bacteroidia > Chitinophagales > Saprospiraceae > M3007. The sequence continues at coordinate 28,075 of CAZYEV010000059.1, read as the reverse complement.
TCGCCAGGGCGGAGGGTCGTTTGCAAGGCGAAGTTGCGCTCCTGAAATTGGGGCGGCAGTTCGTCAATGGCGGTGAGGGAAAGGCGCAAACGGCTTCGGTTCTGCACCCGGAGCGTTACCTCGTTCGGATCGCTCAGCGAAAAAATGGGGGCCGTGTTGCGCTGGCAATCCAGATAGCGCCGGCGCCCATAAAGCAGGGCAGCGTCGGCGCCAACGAGTGCCAGCGCCACTGCAAAGGCCATTTGCGCCAGCGGGAATAGCCCATCCAGCGCATAGGAGAGCGCAAACAGGGCGGCAATGCCCCCGAATAGCCAGAAGAAGCGATCGGTCAGAAACAGGGAACGCATGCGGTTACAAAGGTAAATGCGCCAGCAGCGACAGCTGGTTGCGCGCGCGCACCAAGTTGTGTTCCGGATAGCGAGTCTTATAATAGGTGTCGCCGCTGAGGTAGTCGGTCAGGAAGCGCAGCGCCTGTTCAGCGACGATCCAGCGCGCACCGAGGTAGAGGTGCTGTCGCTCTGCTGGGGTCAGGGTGCTGCCCATGCCGTCGAGGAAACCCTCTTCAAGTGCTTGCAAGACCGTAGGGCGTGTCTCGACTTTGCCGGGGTCGTCTTCGTAGCGGTCGGGGGCAAAGGTGCGCACCATATCGCCGAAGTCGGACAGCACAGTGCCGGGCATCAGGGTATCCCAGTCAATGACGGCGACCGCCTTGCCGTTGTGGCGCGAGAGCAGGACGTTGCCGGCCTTGGTGTCGTTGTGCACGATGCGCACGGGGAGCTGGCCGGTTTCTTTCAGGTAGGCGACGGCCTCGAATGTCGCCCGCTGTTCGTAAATCCGGGCAATTTCGGCCCTCACATATGCAGCGCGCCCTGCGAGGTCTTGCGCTACGGCAGACTCAAAGGCCGCCCATCGGTGGCGCGGGTCGTGGAAATGAGGGATAGTTTCCTCTACCGCTTCGGGCGGGCAGGTAGCGAGGGCTTTCAGGAAAAGCCCATAGGCGCGGGCAGCCTCGCGGGCTTCTTCGGGCGTAGGCAGTCGCTCGGGCGCGTAACTATGAGCAAAATAAGGAAAGGCGCGCCAGTAGTTGTATTCCGCATCCTGGTATAGTGCCTGACCTTCAGAAGTAAGTATTGGGGTCAGGACGCCCAGCGGGTAGTCGGTGTTTTGCAGATGCTCTGCAACGGCCCGAATGTTGCGCATGACAGCATCCGGTCGTGCGAACACGCGGTGGTTGAGCCGCTGGAGAATACCCTGCTGTTCATGGCCGGCGGGTATTCGGAAGGTTACCAGATAGGTGTCGTTAATATTGCCCGAACCGCAGAGCTGCACCTGCAGCGCCTCGACGTGGCCGAAGAAAGCGGGCACGATGTGCGGTTCGGGCAACATACGAGGCATGGGCTTTACTGCCCGCGCTTGGGTGCCGGCGCCGTCGGAGAAGTAGGCGAGGTCGGCGACGTGGGCGAAGTAGGTGAGGTGGGCGAGAGCGTGCCCGTTTGCTGTTGCTGCGGCGTAGGCGAAAGGGTACCCGTTTGCCGCTGCTGCGGTGTGGGCGCCAATGCCCCCGGCTGTGTGCCGGCGGCCGGGGCGGTTCCTTGCGGCGCGGCACCCTGAGGCACCAAAACACCCGAGGTGCCCGACGGTGGGCTTGCCGGCGCTGCTCCCGACGCTGAGCCGGTGGACAACAGTGTGGTGCCCCCGCGCAAGCCGCCGCCATCGGGCAACTTCGGTGCTGGCATATTGGCCGAAGCAATCTTTTCGGCCTCCGGCAGCGCCTCCCATTGGGCCAGCATGGCGTCGTATGCTTTGGTGGCGTCCTCAATGAAGGTGTCCATGCGGGCCGTGCGCTCGCGGTAGCCCTCGAAGTTCTTCAAGTGCTGGTCGGCCTCCTTTTTGGCCTCCTCCTTCTTGATCTTTCCGTCGGTGTAATCGGCCAAAAGGCCTTCCACCGCACTGACCATTTGACTCTGGGTGGTCACCATGGAAGCATAGGCATCGTGCAACTGCACCACGCGACCGTATAAATCGGCATAGCCAAATTTGGGGTTGTTCTTCAGGCCTTCCGGCGCCTTCTCCATTCGCTCGAAGAGGTCGCGAGCTTTTTTCATGCCGGCCTCGAAGGCCTCGCGGTTTTCGTTGGCTTTGCTAATGCCGGCCTGCATCTCCTCCACAAAAGCGGTGTCAATGCGGTTGCAGGCAGCGGCCAGCGATAAAGCCAGTAGCAGGGTCAGGATACGTGTGTTTGGGCTAAACATATTCGTTATGTGTTTTTTATTCGGAAAAGCGGCGCAAAGGTACATCACGCCCGCTCGAAGAACACCAAACGGGTCGCCCTCGCCAGGGCGATTGCCATCTCTAAAAATAGTTTTTTAAGGCCGCTACGAATAGCTTCTTGACCATGAAAGCACAAATGTGGCCATAGAGGTGTCGTCTTCGAGGCACGAGAAGGCGACATCTCTGAGAATACCCGAATGTTTTTTTCATCACGAAGACCTGCCAGGCGAGAGCGCAGTTAGTGATGAGAGAGGGGCGCGCTCCTATTGGCAGGTGGCCGGTTCACATGAGCTTAGATGTCCTGCATGGCCGCATATTGCAGCAATTCCTCCACGTACTGGCGATGGTTAGCCAGGCGGGGCACCTTGTGCTGACCGCCGAATTTGCCGCGGGCTTTCATCCAGCGCACGAAGGTGCCGCGCGGAACAGGGTGGAGGCGCAGGCACTCTAAGGCTAAATTTCGGAAGCGTTTGGCTTCGTAGTCGGAGTTGATGCGCTGAAGCGACTCATCGAGCAGTTGGTTGAAGCGCATGAGGTCGTTGGGTGCCTTTTCAAATTCGATGACCCACTCGTGTCCGCCGCGGCTGCGTTCATTGGCAAAATAGATGGGCGCGGCAGTGTATTCAGCCACGAGAGCGCCTGTTTGGCGGCAGGCTTCGGCCAGCGCCTTATCGGTATCGCCCACCATGACCTCCTCGCCGAAAGCGTTGATGTACTGTCGGGTGCGTCCTGTTATCTGGAAACAGAAGGGGTAGCGCGAAGTGAACGCCACGGTATCGCCCGGCGTGTAACGCCACAGCCCGTTGTTAGAGGTAATAACGATGGCGTAATCCTTACCCAGCTCCACGTCCTGGAGCAGAACGGTTTTAGGGTGCGACTTCTCCACTTCGGCTATGGGGATGAACTCATAGAAGACACCGCTATCGAGCAGCAGGAGCATATCGTTGCGCTTCAGGTCGCTCTGCGCACCAAAGAAGCCCTCGGAGGCATTGTAAATTTCCTGGTAAGCGAAGGTGCTGATCGGGATGAGCTCCTGGAAGGTCTGCCGGTAGGGTTCGAAGCCCACGCCGCCGTGCATGTATGCCTGCAGGTGAGGCCATACTTCTAACAGGTTCGATTTGCCCGTTTTTTCCAGGACGCGGCGGAACAGGACGAGCAGCCAGGTGGGCACACCACTGAAAGTGGCGATGTCGTCGCGTCGGCTGGTGATTTCGGCAATGCGCTCAATTTTTTGCTCAAAATCGGGCATCAGGGCCGTGTCTACGTCGGGCACCTGGAAAATGCGTCCGATGAAGGGTGCGTGGTAGGCCAATACAGCGCTGACATCGCCCACGCGGGTTTTCGGGTAATCGGGCAGTGCGCTGAAGCTGCCCGGCATGTAGAGGTTGCGGTAGCGAAAGGCTTGCAGGTCGGGGCAATTGTGGTACAGCAGGGCCAGCGAGTCCCAGATACCGGCCAGATGCGCATGGATGAGGTTGCTTCGGGGGACGGGTATAAACTTGCTGCGCTCGCTGGTGGTGCCGCTGCTTTTGCTGAACCACCGGACTTCGCCTGGCCACAGCACGTCGCGCTCACCGTGCATCATGCGGGCGATGTCGCTTTTGAGCGCGTCGTAATCATGTATGGGCACGTTGGCGCGAAAGGCCTCTATCGTGCGCAGGTTGGCGAAGCCATAGCGACGGCCAAATTCGGTATAGCGGGCGCTCTCGACTAAGCGCTGAAACCAGCGTTGCTGAACAGGCTCAGGGTCGCGCATGAACTGCTCGATGCGCCGCATGCGCCATCGCAGATAGTGTTTGATGCCGGCGTTAACCCATCCTTTCATACGCTTGAGCGGTTGGTTGCCTCGCTTTTCTTCAGGCGAAGGTATGCAATGACGTCAGAAGTTTTGCAAGACTCCACTGGCGTAAATTCTTTTCGACCCACACATGCCTCCAGCGATTGCCCGCACATTTGCAGCGTTTTAAAACGGCAAAACCGGAAAGGCTACCCGATTTTTTTGTGCAAGGCAGTGTGTGTCCGGCATTTTTTTTACCACTCTTTGTAAAATCCCTTTTGCATGCTATACCTTTGAGGCAGGTTTTTTGGGGTTATATTTCTGACGGTAGGATGCCTCGGTGTGTCCTGCCGTCTTTTTCTATTCGTAGCCGAAGCGCTTGAGCAGGCTTTCGTCGTCACGCCAGTTTTCGCGAACCTTGACGGTGAGCTCCAGAAAGACCTTGCATTGCAGGAAGCGCTCCAAGTCTTGCCGCGCCAGGGTGCCCAATTTCTTGATAGCGCTGCCGCCCTTGCCCAGCAGGATGGGCTTTTGCGACTCTCGCGCTACGTAAATGACGGCGTGGATGCGGGCCAGCGGTTGCCCGTCTTTCGTGGTGGTTTCCTGGAAGGACTCAATGCCCACCTCGCATGCGTACGGAATTTCCTCCTCGTAAAGGAGGAAGATTTTTTCGCGAATGATTTCGCTGGTGAAGAAGCGCTCGGGGCGGTCGCTCAGTTGGTCGGGCGGATAGTAGGCCGGCCCTTCAGGCAGGTAGTGGAGTATTTTTTCCAGCAAGACGGACAGGTTGTCGCCTTTCAGGGCAGAGATGGCTACGTGGTCGGCTATCTTGAGGCGCTTAGACCACCACAGGGTAACTTCCTCCACTCGGGGCACCTGCACTAAGTCGCTTTTGTTAAGCGCCAGCAGAATGGGAGATTGTGCCTTGCTCATGAGCGGAATGAGGCGGTCGGTTTCTACGAGCGGCTCGGTCAGGTCCACGACGAGCAGGAAGACGTCGGCATCTTCCAGGGTGCTTTCCACGTAGCGGTTCATCACCCGGTGCATCGCATATGCGGGCGTCTGGATGTATCCGGGCGTATCGGAAAAGACCATCTGGTACCCGTCGCCGTTCAGGATGCCGATGATGCGGTGTCGGGTCGTTTGGGGTTTTGGAGTAATGATGCTCATGCGCTCTCCGACGAGGGCATTGAGCAAGGTGGATTTGCCCGCATTGGGATGCCCCACGATGTTCACAAAGCCGGAGCGAAAGGTGGATGAATGGTTACTCTTGTCCTCCATAATCGTTTAAGCGGTCGCATCACTCGCCTGCCAATCGGCGCGTAGTCCGGTTGACTAAGGCACCCACCAGTTCGTGTACCATTTCCGGTTTTTGGGTTCGCCAGGGGATGGCATTGTAAGCGTCGCCAAAACAGATATAGTCATCCAGATGAGCATCGGTGAGTTCCTCTTCTACGTGGCGCCGAATGTTCAGCAGGGCTACCCATCCGCCTTCTTCGCGCACCTCTTCGGCCCACTCGGCGTAATAGTCTGGGTCGCTGGCGTGGAAGTTGAGTACATTTTCGCAGAAGAATACGAATTTATGAATGCCCTGGCGCAGCAGTGGGTCGGCAATCTCGCGCTTAAGGTACATGATGTCGTTGTGCAGGGCGTCGTTCCATTCGCCTATGAGTTCGATGAGTGCATAGCCATCATCGTAGTCGGCAAACAGAATCTTGGCGTACAGCGTGGACGAGCCGAACGAGTCCCATTGCGGATGCAGGTAGAAGTTGTACAGCACGTTGTTCATGTAGAACTCGCTGTACTTCCGGCGATAGAACGGCGAGCGCCTGTCTTCGGCGGCTACATATAGATCTCTCCAGCGGTGATAAGGCTCAATATCGTGCATGGAATGCGCGCTGATTTACTGCGCAAAGGTAAGCGTTCGGACGCACCCATCGCACCGCCTGCTACGGGTTACATCCGCAAATCCTCGACACGCACGCCCGGGTAATCTTTCGGGTTAAGCTGGAAATGGCCTGCTTTGAAGGCCTTATCGGGCGTCAGGCGGGTTATCTGGAAAGTAAAGCGCGAGCCATCGCGGCCAAAGGCGATTATGCGCTCCACGAGCTGGGCGCTTTCGTCAATGCTCACGCGCAACTTGGAATACTCCGAGCGCCGGCTGACGGGCTTAAACTCGATGTGCGTCAATGCCTTGGTGCCCTCGCGCGTTTTGTCGGTAATGGCATAGAGGTAGTCACCTTTCTGGTAGCGGTTTAGCAACTCACGAGGAGTCATGAAGCCGCTCTCCCCATTCGGGTCGGTGTTGGTTATCTGGATTTCTTTTTCGGTTTTCAGGTACACCCAGGTGGTTTTGCCGTCGCTCACCACAGACTGCTGGTCCATGTCTAAGCGAAACTTTTGCCCTTCCTGGGCGATGGTGCCTTTCTGCACCTCTTTGGGCCGGTCGGGCAACTCAATGGTGAGCGTAAACTCGGCCTCCAGCGTCTTGTGCTTTTCGTACTTCTTCCGAACGCGCTCGAGGACTTTTTGTGCCTCGGGGTCCGACTGTTCGGGGGCTTGCTTACCCGTTTGGGCCTCAGCTGCGGCCAGCAGGGACAGGAAAATAAGGACCACCAGCGGCAGACTCTTTTTCATGAAAAAAAAGCGGACTGGCGTAATGGTGGAGCTTTTAGACAACATAAGTAAAATATTTAGGTGTGCTCACGAATAAGACGGCCTACTAACGCGGAAGACATGCCGTCCAGTGCAAACGGTTGCTTAACAGCCCGACCGGAACAGGGTTCAGGTGGTGAAGTCGTGTAGTGAAATGCGAAAAGTGCTCCCCGCTGCTGCCAGGCCAGGCTACGAGGCCGCCATAGCCGATAAAACCACTCGGCCTGGCGCTCGCGCAAGAGTGTCGGGCGGTACCTTTGTCCCCGTGAGCAACATTGGCCATTTACTGGAACGCTACGCGGAGCATCCGCAAGTGGGTGCTCTAAGCGAAGCACTGGGCACACCTGGGGCGCGCGTACGGGTAACAGGTCTTGTTGGCGCGCAAAAGGCATTGGTTACAGCTGCGTTGGTACGCCGCATCAGCCGTTTGTTCCTGTGTGTGTGCAACGACAAAGAGGAAGCCGCCTACTTGCTCAACGACCTGCAGAACCTCATCGGCGAGGCCGACGTTTGTTTTTTCCCCGACAGCTTCCGGCGTCCGGCCGTTTTTGAGCATTTGAACACTACCCAGACGCTTCAACGCTCTGAAGTAGTCAACCGCCTGACGATGCCACACCGCTGGGGGTGGGTGGTCATAACGTATCCAGAGGCCCTCTTCGAGGAAGTCGTGGCACCTGAGGTACTGACGAAAAGCCGCATCGAAATCGTCCGGGGCGAGAAGATTGATTTAGATTTCGTCATCCAGGTACTTGTAGAATACGGTCTGGTACGCACGGACTTCGTCTATGAGCCCGGCCAATTCAGCATACGCGGCGGCATTTTAGACCTCTTTTCTTTCGGTAACGAATATCCCTACCGCATCGAGCTGCTCGATGTGCAAGTCGAGAGCATCCGCACTTTTGACCCGCTGACGCAGCTGTCGCGCCAGAACATCGAGCGGATCCAGATTGTACCCCACTGGGGCACGGCGCACACGCGCGAGGAGAAGACATCGCTGCTTCGGGTGCTTCCGGCAGACGCCGTCGTCTGGATAGAAGACGTGCAGTTCCTGCTCGACCGGCTTTTGAAATGCTTCGAGGAGGCCGAGCGATATGCGGCTAAAATCGGGGCTTTAGACCCCGAGGAGGTGCGCGCGCTGCTCAAGGAGCGGGCATTTGTGCGCCCGTACGATGTCCTGGAGGCGCTGCGCTCCTATGCGCTGGTTTTTAGCAAGCCGCCTACCGACCCGGCGTCTCAGGCCGAGTTGGGTCTGCTGTCTGAGCGCTAATGGTCAAAGCGGTGCAGGTTGTAGCGCTCGATGACACCAATGAGCTTGGCCGAGTAATTGCGATCGGTAGCATAGCCCAGTTCCTCCAGCCCTCTGGCCCAGGCACGGTAATTTTTACCGTGCTTCTTCAGGCGCGCGTAGCGTCCGGTAGATATCAGGATGCTGTGGGCACGCCAGCTTTCCCACGCCGTGGCATACTTGCGGAAGAAATCCTTGTGATGGTCGTCCTCCAGGTTGGTGCAATGACCTGGCCGACAATTTTTGGAAAAGCACTTGATGCCGAAATGGTTGTTGTTCTTCACTGCCAGCGTGCTGGTGCCGAAGCGGCTTTCTATGAGACCTTGCGCCAGCGCAATGCTGGCCGGAACGCCAAACTTGCGCATCTCCTGGATGGCCACACTGGAAAAGCGCTCGATGTAGCGATTGACTTTCTCAGCATCGCTGTCGCGTATCCAGACGGGTGTCGGGTCCACCGCCTCTTGAGGGCCGGTGCGCGGCGGTGGCGCCTTCGCGACAGGTTTATCCGCAACGGGTGCAGGCGAAGCGGGCCTGTTCACTTCAGGCAGCAATACTTCGCGACCACCGGGCTTATCGGGCCGGATAGGCTCGGAAGCCTCCGTCTGCAACGCCGCAGGTGGGCTTTCCTCTGCTGGCTCACCTTGCCAGGCCACAGGCTGACTCTCCGCACCACTCATCACGGGCAAATCCGTATCGCTCGGCCAGAAGAACACGTAGTAGCCCAGACCGATAATCAGGCCAATTTTCCAGCCGAGGCCTTCCTGCCACAGCAAACGTTTTGCATAGTACCAGCGGAACTTGAGCGCTACCCAAATACGCTGCAGGCGAATGCCCAACATGCGCGCCACCTCCTGCGGACTAAGGCCGTCGTCATCGGATAAGGGTGCGGGCGACATGCCCGGCGACGACGGCCTGCGGCGTTCGCGACGGTGCTGACCGGTGTGCCTCAACTGCTGAAAATCGTCTTCCGATGCCGCTTGCCATTTTGTCCTTCCCATGACTGTGTCAAGATTTTAAAACTTTTTTTAGAGATAAAACGGCTGCTGTTGCGATAAAGGCAACAGATTTTTTTTATTAAAAATCAGACTATCAGACATTTGGAAAAATGAGAAAACACCTGGGCCGCCCCGCGCATCAGCGAGACGGCCCAGCAAAGGTAAAGCGTCGCCCTTTTTTAAAACAAAAAATTTTAAAAATAAAAATCAGCGGCTCACTCTATCAACTTGCCAAACTTCAGCGGGGCGTTGGGGCGCAGGAAGAGCGTTCCCGTAACGGCAATGGTATCGCCAGGTTGAAGACCTTCGGTAATCTCAACCCTGTCGGCCTGGCGCGTGCCTGTCTTGACGAGGGTGGGCACGGCCTGGCCGTTTCGGCTGACGAAGACGATTTTATCGCGCGATTTGGGCACAATGGCCTGTGCCGGAATGAGGAGGGCGTCGTTCCGACTTTGCAGCTGCAGGCTGACCTCGGCGAACATGCCCGGCGCCAGGGTGGTCTGTGCCGACTCTGCCACGGAGGCACGCACTTTGAGGGAGCGCGCCTCGGCACTGATGGCCGGTTCGGAGGCAATCACCGTAGCGGAGTAGGTTCGCGTCTGCCCCTGCACCCGGAAGGACACGCGCTGCCCCGGGCGCACAAGCGCGGCAAACTGCTCCGGTACGGCAAAGTCTAAGCGGAGCGGGTGCGTGGCGCGCAAGGTGGTAATCGGCGTGGAGGGCGATACGTATGCGCCCAGGCTGACCTGCCGCAACCCGATGACGCCGCTGTACGGGGCGCGCACTTCGGTCTTGCGCAGTTGAGCGCGCGTCAGGTCAATATCGCTTTCCAGCACGCGCACCTGCAGAGCGGCGGCATCGTACTCTTGCTGGCTGACGCCCTTGACTTTGAGCAATTCGCCCAGCCGCTGCTCGGTCAGGCGCGCCTGTTGCAACTGGGCCTCAGCCTTTTTCAATTGCGCCTGCAGATCCTCGTCGAACAGCTTGACCAACAGCTCACCCTGACGCACCTGCCGGCCCTCTGGCAGGTGAAGCATCACCACACGACCGGCGGCTTCGGGGTAGAGCGTCGTTTCCTCAGCGGGCAATAGCGTACCGGCAGCCGTCAGGTCGGCATCGAGCCGGCTGGGCTTCACCACATAACCCTCTACCGCAGCCAACTCGTACGAGGCGCGCATGGGGCGGCCCTGCTCATCGGACGGACGCCGACAGGCCACCAGGAGGGCCAACGATACGACAGCCACCGCCCGGAAAAATGGAGCTGCGGACAAGGAGGCTAACAACGGCAGAGGGGATATCAAACGGGATACCAACGATGGCGAAATGCTGGGTGGGGAATTTGGAACGAGCCTCATGGCGCAACGGTCAGAGAGTATTTGCAGCAACTCTTTGAGGCGCAAACTTCCGAAGAGGGCGCCATCGGAACGGATTTTTTACGACCAAAAAAGGCTCCGCACAACGGGCACGCGCAACGTGCCTCAACCATCGAATACCGCACTCCGAGGCGCTAAAAACAAAAAAGCCCGCGCATTAGCGCAGGCTGTTGAATGGGCGCATCTCTTCGCCCAGCCAGTTTCGGTTCCAATCGTCAACAGGTATCAGGTGAGTCGCCTGCCGCTTCACACGGCGGACGAGGTAAGCCAGCGCCAGACGGGGGGAAATGCGCCAGATACGGATGAACTTGGAGAAGCGCTTTACCATAGATTTGTGCACGTTGTTCGGATTATTCAATAGAGGTGAAAATACAGGCTTAACAACGCCCTTACCTGTCAAAAAGTCTTCCAAAAGCTCTCGGGCGCGCGTTAAATAGCACATAATTAACACAATTGGCCACTCAGGCCCCATCCGCCCGGCAGAGACGTGCTCCACTGCACCGGAAAAAACTCTGAAACATCGCCTCCGGTGCCCGAAAACGCCGGAAGGCGCACATGGGTCGCCTGGCTTACCTTTGCCCGCCTAAATGCACACGAACTAACCTGCTTCCCTTTCATGGCTCAGACCCTGTCCATCGTCATACCTGCTTACAACGAAGAGCGAACCATCCATTTGATCTTAGATAAAATCAAGGCAGCAACCCTGCCCGAGGGCATCCAAAAAGAAATCATTATCACCAACGACTGCTCGAAAGACGACACCGGCGGAGCCATACGCCGCTACATGGAGGCAAATCCTGACTTGAACATCCGCTACTTAGAGCATAAGGTCAACCAGGGCAAAGGCGCCGCCTTGCACACGGGCATTCGGTATGCTACCGGAGACTACATCGTCATCCAGGATGCCGACCTGGAGTATGACCCGGCAGAGTACGTGCTATTGCTCAGGCCCGTGCTGGACGGCTACGCCGATGTGGTGTACGGCTCGCGTTTTATGGGCGGACGCCCGCACCGCATCCTGTTTTTCTGGCACAGCATCGGCAATAAGTTCCTGACCTTCCTGTCGAACATGTTCACCAACCTCAATCTGACCGACATGGAAACTTGCTACAAGCTGTTCCGCGCCGACATCCTGAAAAGCTTAGACTTACGCGAAAAACGCTTTGGCTTCGAGCCGGAAGTAACGGCCAAGATGAGCCGGGTACCCAATGTGCGCATCTACGAAGTGGGCATTTCTTACTACGGTCGCTCGTATGCCGAAGGCAAGAAGATTGGCTGGCGCGACGGTTTCCGGGCCATTTACTGTATTCTGAAATACAACATTTGGGCGCGCTAACGGGCCACAACGAATCGGCAGAAGTCAGCAGCGACCTGAATGGCACGACCGGTGTAGCAGCGCCGAGGGTGCAGCAGCCGCTCGAAATGCGCGGCAATGGTGGGTTCTTTGTCCAGAAACCCCATCAGGGTGCGCAGCACTTTGAAGTAGCGCATCAGGTCGTGGTGTTGCGGTACGTCGCGCGCCTGAAAGGCGCGAAGCACGCTGGTGAAGGTTTCAAAGTCGTAAAAAGCGTAGAGTTCCGGGTATCGGCAGCCCAGGTATAGGGCGATCATGCGGTAGTCGTTGTGGTAGTGGTTATTTTCCACGGTGGTGGGGTGCGCCTGTTTGTAGTCGGCCAGCAAGGTGTCGCAGCCGAAGAGGAAGCGGCCGATGCGCGCTTCGAGGTCGCGCGTTTCGTTGAACAGGTCGTCGAAGAGGGCGCTGGTGGTTAGCGGGTCGTTTTGCCAGAACAGCAGCATGACACGCTTGGGCTGCCAGATGCCGTCTTGCCACAGGCGGCGCGTTCGGCTGTTTTGCAAGCATTGGTCGAACATGGCCGCCGGGTCGGGGGCTTGCGGGTTCCAGTGCAGCTGAAATTGCTGGATGACCTCCCACTCGTAGTCGTAGGGGTGGGCGGTCAATCCCTTCAGCCATTGGCTGTATTGTCCGACGGCCTGCTGAATAAGCGCGAGTACCATAGGCGCGGAGTCGTCCGGAGCAGGATCCGGCGGCGTTTATCCTTTCAGGATGGCGCGGTAGCGGTCGTTGTCGCGCAGGAGTTTGATGGCTTCTTCCACTTCCGGGTCGTTTTTGAGGCGTTTGCGCACCTTGCCGCCCTGAAAGTAGATGCGCCCGATGATTTCCTCCTCGATTTCGCGGATGATGCGGGCGCGGTTGCGAGCCATTTCACCGGTGTGGTCGGCCTTGATTTTGCGCTCTAAGGCCTGGATTTCGGCCTGTACGTTAAGCCCTTCGCTGGCGGCCAAAGTGGCCAAGTCGCGCAGTTTTTTCTCCGACTCCGTCTCGTAAGTGAACTGGCGGCGCTGGACAAACTGCTGAAAGTCGTCCCAGTCTTTGAACGTGAAGGTTTCGATGGAGTCCACGGCGTTAGCATGCTTGCGCATCCACTCGCTGACGTAGTCGAAGATGATATGCTGTTCCAGTAGGGCACGCACGAAGCCGGAGGCCGTATCGGCGGGCAAAACGATATCGGGCGTTACACCGCCGCCGTCGAGCACAGGGCGTCCGTTGCGGGTGCGGAAGACGGCGCGCTCGGCGTCAGGGATATCCACCGGTTCGCCATTGCGGTAGCGCACAGACTGGATGCAGCGGCCCGAGGGGATGTAGTATTTGGCAGTGGTGAGTTTGATTTTGGCGTTGTAGCCGATGTCGCGCGTGTTTTGCACCAAGCCTTTGCCGTAGCTGCGCTGGCCTATCAGGACGGCCCGGTCCAAATCCTGCAGTGCGCCGGAGACGATTTCGCTGGCCGAAGCGCTGCGCTTGTTGATGAGCACCACCACGGGGATTTTATCGTCCACTGGAGCAAGGGTGGTGCTGAAACTGCGATCCCATTCGGGCACCTTGCCGCGCATGGCGGTGATAAACTCTCCGCGCGGCACGAACACATTGGCCACATTGACGGCCTCATTGAGCAGGCCGCCGCCGTTGTCGCGCAGGTCAAAGATGATACCCCGGAGGCCGGGGCTTTTCTCCTTCAGCGCCTTTACAGCATCGGCCACATTGCGCCCGGCGTTTTGGGTAAAGGTAGTGAGGTTCACGTAGCCGATGTCTTCGGCGACGAAGCCGCTGTGCGGTACGTTTTTGGCCTCGATTTCGGCGCGTTCGATGGTGAAGCGCAGTTCCTTGTCTTCGCCTGGGCGGCGCACCGTAACGTCCACCTTAGTGCCCTGCACGCCGCGCAGGAAGGCCATGACGTCTTCAGCGCTGCGCCCTTTGGCACTTTGGCCGCTGATGGCCACGATGGCATCACCGACTTTCAGGCCCGCTTTATGGGCAGGGCTGTCTTCCAGCAACTCGGTAACCACGACCCAGTCGCCCATTTTTTTGGCTTCCAGGCCTACAGCGTTGTAGCGGCCATCGTACAGATAGCGATAGCCTTCGATGTCGGTCTCAGAAATGTAATTGGTGAACGGGTCAAGGCTGCCCACCATGGCGTCTATACATACGCGCATGAGCTTGCCTGGCTCGAGTTCGTCCACGTAGGAGTGGTTGATTTCCTTGTAGGCGTTGGTGAAGATTTCAAGGTTTTTAATGATCTCGAAGTAGCGGTTGTCTTCGAGGCGCTTGAATGCCAGCAGAGAGATGGCAGCGATACCAATAAGGATGAGAAAGGTCTTTTTGCGCATAGCGATGAATGTGCTTAAGCAGAGGGCTGTTCGTTGGACATGGATGCCTCCGGCGACGTTGCCTGAGTTTCTTCAACGCGCCGGATGAAAATTTCGTTGAACGTGGGCAAGATTTCCTCGAAGTGAGTGATGTGGATGTTGTGCTGAATGAGGTAGCGCAGCAGGGCGTTGCTGCGGCTTTCCTCTTCGTTGAGCTGCACCACCACGGCGCCATCGGGGCGGCTGACGACGCGGAAATGCTCGGCAAAATCGGCCGGCAACGGGTCGGCAGTTTCGATGCGGAAGAGGTTTTCCTTGAACTCGTTTTTGATGGCCTTCACTTCGCCGTACAGCACGTTGCGCCCGCGGTTAATGAGCACGATGTGGTCACACATTTCCTCCACCTGCTCCATGCGGTGGGTGCTGAAGATGATGCTGATACCGCTGGCATTGAGCTGGCGTATCTCGTCTTTGATGAGCGTGGTGTTGATAGGGTCCAGTCCGCTAAACGGTTCGTCTAAGATGAGCAGCTTAGGTCGGTGCACCACGGTGGCGATGAACTGGATCTTTTGCTGCATGCCTTTGGAGAGTTCTTCCACCTTTTTGTCCCACCAGCTCTGGATCTCGAATTTGTCTAACCAAAAGTTCAGCTCGCGCCGAGCGTCGGCCGCAGAAAGGCCCTTGAGCTGGGCCAGGTAGAGCAAATGCTCGCCCACCTTCATCTTCTTATACAAGCCGCGCTCTTCGGGCATGTAGCCAATCTGACTGGGTGAGTTTTCGTCTAACGGCTGCCCGTCTAAAAGGATAATGCCTTCATCTGGGCCGGTAATGGTGGTAATCATCCGAATGAGTGAGGTCTTCCCTGCGCCGTTAGGGCCGAGCAGGCCAAAAACGCTGCCTTTGGGCACGTCAAAGCTGACGTGATCCACGGCAAGGTGTTTATCGTAACGCTTGACGACATTCTGGACAGATAGGATCATGACGCATGTTTTTACAGTAACGGCAGGGCACAAAGGTATGGGGTGCGCATCGGCCAGGCCCAGGAATTTGCCGTCCTTGTACCTTGAAAGGAGGCCGAGAGGGCTTTGACCATATATTTTGATTATATTTCTTCTAAAGAATAGACAAAAAAGCAAAAAAATTCATGATTTTGGCCTTTCAAGTTCAACAAATAAAACCACTTGCTGTTAGAGGTACGTCTGTATATCCGGACGGTTAACCAATCAAAATTTTCAGTGTTATGAACAGCTTACCAAACTTACTGCTGTTTGCAAGCCTCTCCCCTAATGATTACGTCGGTTTTACGTTCTTCACGGGCTACATGTCCATGTTGGCGGCCTCGATTTTCTTCTTTTTCGAGCGCCAGCGGGTAGATGGCAAGTGGAAGACCTCGATGCTGATAGCGGGTCTGATCACTTTCATCGCTGCCGTGCACTACTTCTACATGCGCGACGTGTGGTTGACGACGGGTCAGTCGCCCACTCAGTTCCGCTACATTGACTGGGTGCTGACGGTGCCGCTCATGTGCGTGGAGTTCTACCTGATCCTCAAGGCCTTCGGCGCCAAGGTGGGTCTCTTATGGCGCATGATTGCCTACTCGCTGTGGATGCTCGTAGCGGGCTACTTGGGCGAAACGGTGTACCGCGACAACAGCGTGCTGTGGGGGTTCATTTCCACCATTGGTTACGCGGGCATCCTGTACGAAGTATGGTTGGGCTCTGCCCGCAAATTGGCCAACAATTCCGACGATCCCAAGCTCAGAGCGGCCTTCTCCGCGCTGGCCTGGTTCGTTTTGGTGGGCTGGGCCATCTACCCGATTGGCTACATGGCCATTGAAACCGATGGCTGGTTGCGCAATGTGATTTCCGTGCGCAATATGGACCTGGTTTACAACATTGGCGATGCTGTCAATAAGATTGGCTTCGGCCTGGTCATTTACAGCTTAGCCATCGGCTCCTCGCGTCAGGAGGCCCAGGCTGCTGCCGCTTAATCGCTTTAAACAGCGCCGACGTAATCATCGAGGAGGCCGGATACGCAAGAGGTATTCGGCCTCTTCTTTTACTCACTGTGTTAAAAAACTACGTGCTCATGACTACCTATTCTCCTCAAATACAGGTTGAAATGCCCTTTTTTGAGCAAACCTGTCAGCTTTTTACCTGCGTCGAGAAGCACGACTTCGATACCCTGAGTCAGTTGTGCGACGACGACTTTGGCATCGTGGACATTGCCCCCGACGGCAGCAGTGTGGTCATTCGCGACCGCGCCGGCTGGGAGCAGTGGTTTCACCATCTGTTTCAGAAACTGGACGAGATGCAGGCCAAAACTTATACGCACATCGAAGACTACCGCAGCTTGGTCCGTGGCGACATGGGCTACTGCGCGGTGGAATTTTGCCAGCATTTAGAAGTAGGCGACCAACACCACAAATTTTACTGCGTCGTAACCATTATCTGGAAAAAAATGCCCGATGGTTCGTGGAAGGAGTCGCGCTGGCATTGCTCGGTAGTGCGGCGAGAGCTGGCAGCCTGATGCGCCTCATTTTTTCCTCACAGCAAACAGCCCAAAGCGTCCAGGCCAGTTGCCAACTCCGGCCTGGAGCGACGTTACCGGGCTTGAGGCGCTGTTGGCCGGGCCGACTTCTGCGAGACATAGCCTTCGGCGCTTTTTTTAGTGGGCGTCGAAGGCTATAAAATTCGACCTCGACAGCTCGTTTCAGCCCTTAAAGGCCTTTAAAGTCTGGTTAATGGCGGGTTAAACCGCGCCCTCTTCACTCGAGGTTATTTCCATAACGCCCACGGAGTCAGGCTGTTTGCAAGTCTTTTGGCAAAATTCTTTAACACCCTCCGCGCAACCTTTGGCACGCTGCGGCGTCTCATCGTCGCCTCAACGGCACCGATACCCTACCTTTGTCCGCACAATGTTTGACCAAAAAAAGCACCGTTTTATGTTTAAGAAATGCTTAGCCACTGCCCTTCTTGCCATTAGTCTTGCTGCTGCCGGTTTCGCCCAGCGCATCGCTTACGTGGACGTGAACGCCATTCTGGAAAGTATCCCTGAATACCAGCGCGCTCAGGAGCAATTGGACAAACTGGCTACCCAATGGCGCCAGGAGATTGCTCAGGAGCAGGACGTCATCAAAGGCATGTACAGCAAGTACCAGGCCGAGCAAGTGTTGCTGAGCGACGAGCAAAAGCGCCGCCGCGAAGAGGAAATCGTCAATAAGGAAAAGGATGTGCGTGAGTTGCAACGCCGTCGCTTTGGCCCCGAAGGCGAGTTGTTCAAAAAACGCGAAGAGCTCGTGCGGCCCATCCAGGAGCGCGTCTATGCCGCCATTGAGAAGTATGCCAACGACAAGGGTTTTGAATACATCTTCGAAAAAGGCAGCGCTTCCGGCATGCTATACGCCGATAAGAAGTACGATAAGACCGAAGACATCAAAGCCATGCTGCGGCGCAATTAAGCGCCTTACTTTTGCCGGGCATTACCACGCGAACAGGCCGTTGCGCTGAAAAGGGCTGCGGCTTTGCCAGACGCCTTTCGGGCATTCTTGCGCCGCGGTACCTGTAGAAAATTCGACATTGAAGCACCTGAATATGAATAAAATGCTGTTTATTGCCCTGCTTCTTGGGCTGTGGAGCACGGCAGGGTTTTCCCAAAAATTTGGCTACCTCAATTCGGCTGCCTTGCTGGCCGAAGTGCCAGAGGTGAAGCAGGCCGATGCTAACCTGAAGGCCTTTCAGACGCAACTGATGAAAAAGGGACAGGAAATGGCCAAAGACCTGCAGGAGAAAGCTGCTCTTTTAGAGCGCAAGAAAGAACAAGGCACCATCTCGCCGCGCGACTACCAGGCCCAAATGGCCAAGCTGCAGGAAGAAGAAGAAGCCATAGGCAAATACGAGCAAGAGGTGTATGCCCGGCTGGCCAAAAAGCGCGAAGAGGAGTACCGCCCGATCCTGGATAGAGTGAACAAGGCCATGGAAGAGGTCGCCCGCGAACACGACTTCCTGTTGGTGTTCGATAGCAGCACGCAGGTGGTGGTGTATGCAGAAGAAAGCCTCGACCTGACGCCGTTGGTGAAAGCCAAATTAGGCATCAAGTAATGCCCGGCCCTATCGGCATCTTTGACTCTGGCTACGGGGGCCTGACGGTTTTTCGCGAAATAGAAGCCCTGCTGCCTCAGTACGACTACGTCTATTTTGGCGATAACGCCCGCGCGCCCTATGGGGGGCGCTCCTTCCAGACGGTGTACCGCTTTACGCTGGAATGCGTAAGACACCTGTTTGAAATAGGCTGCCGGCTCGTCATTCTGGCATGCAACACGGCTTCAGCCAAAGCCCTGCGCAACATTCAACAGCGCGACCTGCCGCATTACGGCCCCGAGTATCGGGTGCTGGGCGTCATCCGGCCCACAACCGAGATCATCGGCAACATCAGCCGCACAGGCTGTGTAGGCATCCTGGCCACACCGGGCACGGTCAAATCCGAGTCGTACGTCATCGAGATTAGCCACTTCTTTCCCGAGGTGCGCGTCTATCAGCAGGCCTGTCCCATGTGGGCACCGCTCATTGAAAACAACGAACACACCGGGCCAGGTGCAGACTACTTTGTAGAGAAAGACATCCGCGCCCTGCTCGCCCAGGCCGACTGCATAGATACCGTCGTGTTGGGCTGCACGCACTACCCTTTGCTGCTGGAAAAAATCCGCCGCTACATGCCGTCCGAAATTACGTTGGTTGTGCAGGGCCGCTTAGTCGCCGACCGTCTGGCCGACTACCTGCGCCGACACCCGGAGATAGATATCCACTGCAGCAAGGGCGGCCAGCGCACGTTTTACACCACGGAAACGCCCGACGTTTTCGATGAAAAAGCCAGCCTGTTTTACGGGCAGCCCGTGCAGTCGCGGCATTTTAGCCTCTGAGACCCGGCTTGCCGGCAGTGCCCCGCTTCCATCAGATAAAGGTGGGAAAATTTAACATCACGCAAGCCCGACCAACACCCTAATTTTGCACCCAGAAAACACTGCTCTTCGGTCCCGTAGCTCAACGGATAGAGCAACTGCCTTCTAAGCAGTAGGTTACAGGTTCGAGCCCTGTCGGGATCACTTCGTTTTCACGAGCGGCTAAAGGCCGTTTTGGGGGGGCCAACAGGCATCCCGATACTCCCTGAAAGAGCCTTTTGAGCACAGTGCGTTGCGACACCGACCATCCCTGGCGGATGAAGAAGCAGGTGTTTTAGCCGTTCTTTGCCGCTCAAAAGCCAGCCCCCGCTGGCAGGATGTCTTATGCAGCGTATGACTGAACTTTTGCGCCTGATGCGCCGCTACCGGGTCTTATTTCTGGTATTTGTCTGGGCGGGTACGGCTACTGATACCCTGCTGACGGCTCAGACGGCCGCCGCCGACTCCCTGACGCCGCCCCTATTGGAAGACTGGCGGGCGCGCTTTGTACTGCCCAATGGCGGCCACATAGATGTCAACCTATACATTCAGTGGTGGAATGTGCTGAGCCTGCGCTTTGCTGGCTACGACGGGCCGCCGCGCTACGACATGTTCATCCGGCGCGGGCGCCTGGGCACCACGGGCCGCATTACGCCGCGCATTTTCTACAATGCTACGTTTGCCTACGACGGCGTGGGCAAAGACAGCCTCTCTGCTGCTGCTGGCGTGCCCAATGCTGAGGACAATACGACCTTCTTCCCGCGCGACGTGTTCATCACGTACAGCGTGCACCCGCTGCTCAACATTACGACGGGCTACTTTCGGCCACGGGCCGGCAAGGAGTCGTTTTACAGTTCCTCATTTGTCATTTCGCAAGAAAAATCCTGGGCCAGCTTTCAGCCGCGCTTTCATCTGGTGGGCCGGGGCATCGGGCGCGAAACCGGCGTCAACGTCGGCGGCCTGCAGCTCTGGCGCGGCTTTGGCCTGCTGTACGACGTGGGGGTCTTCGACTGCAACCACCCGCGCATCGTAGGCGACAACTCCATCTGGACGCCCTTGCTCACCGGGCGCATCGTCGCCCTCTTTGGCGACCCCGAGGTAACAGAATACACCCTGACGTTTGTACAATCGGGCTATGGCCAGCGCAAAGGACTGAGCATAGGCGCCAATGCAGGCTACCAGTCCCGCACGCAGTTGTTTCGCGACAACACCATGGTCGGCATTGACGCGCAACTGAACTACGGCCCGCTGGATGTGCTGTTTGAATACAACTGGATGTACCGAAAGAACGCCCTCAATGGCGCCGGCTTTTTACCCACCACCGACCGCATGCTTACGTTCAAAGCAGGATGGAACTTCCTGCTGCCCGGCCAGACCATCCTGCAAGCCGTTTTCATGTACAGCGACGAACGCGCCGATGCGCAATTTACAGACCGGCAAAACCCGTTCACCGGCTCCGACTCCCAGCATGTGATAGACATAGGTGTCAACTACCTGCTGCGCCGCGACCGGCTGAAACTGGGCCTCCACTACTTCAGCGGAGCCAAAGATGTCTTTGCGCCACTGGCGCCCTATCGGTACGTAAACGCCAGCGTCCAGTTTATGATGTAACTGTGGAGCATATGCTTTACGCCACCTTTGGGCGTAAGGGCCAGGCTCGGATGGATAGGCCTCTTACTTCTGCGCCCTGCGGATCAGCCCAAAGGCGGCGGCAGTAAACAGCAGGTTGGGTATCCACATGCCCACTAAAGGCGGTACGTTGCCGCTGGCGGCAAACGATATAGCAAACTTGGACATGAGGATGTACATAGCCCCCAACCCAATGCCTACGGCTAAATGCAAACCCATGCCACCGCGCACTTTCCGGGCAGCCACCGCCACCCCGATGAGGGTCAGGATGAGGGTGGTGAAAGCATCGGCCGTGCGGCGATGCAGCTCAATCTCGAACTGGCGCGAGGTGATGAGGCCGCGGCTGCGGTCGCGCTCGATGGCGGCCAGCAGTTCGGGTGTGGTCATTTCTTCGTTCAGGTTGTGGAACCACACGAAGTCCTGCGGCGTCAGGTTGAGGGCGGTGTCCAAGGGCCTCTGGCCGTGCACGAGTGTTTCCCGAAGCCCGTCGAAGGTGCGAATGTTGTACGAGCTCAGTCGCCAGCGCTGGGTTTCTTCCTGCCAGGCGGCTTGCTGGGCATGAAGGAGGCTGGTCAGCCGGTTATTGCGAAACTGGTCTACACGCAAGCCGATGATGGTCTGGGTGGTGGGGTTATAATCGCGCACAAAAATGCGCGTATCCGGCGCCACCAGCAGATAGACGTTGCTGTTGCGGCCTTTCGGGTCGGTCCACACATAGGTGCGCTCAAACTTCAGGCGCGACTTGCTGGTTTGGGGTACGATAAAATGGTTGAGCCCCAAATGGAGCAACATGATACCCGCCGCCGTAAGCAAGTAGGGGCGCAACAAGCGCTCAAAACTGACGCCGGCATTCAGGATGGACAGGATTTCCGCATTGAACGCCATGCGCGAGGTGAAAAAAATCACGGCAATCAGCACGTACAGCGGCAGCAGCAGGCCGGCCATATAGAAGATGAAGCCCAGGTAGTAGTCCACCAGTATTTCCTTGAGGGTGCATGGCTTTTCAATGAAGGATTTGACCTTTTCGCTGAAGTCAATGGCCATCGAAATGACCGTGAAAATGAGCAACGAAAAGAAAAAGGTGGAGACGTATTTGCGGGCGAGATACCGGTCGAGCGTCTTGAGCATAAGCGCTGAGGCGCGTTGTTGGATATGCGAAAGCTTTTGAAAGGCAAAAATGCGGGATAGCGGGGAAATTGCTGCCATTCAGCGGAGCATCCTCAGGGCAATTGCATTTTTTGGGTCGCCACGAATGCCTGAGCGATACCTGTCTTTTTGATAATCCTCATCCGTGCATTTTAAGCGATAAATCATTCGCTTACTTGCCGAGATGTCGCCTTCTCGTGCCTCGAAGACAACACCTCGGGGAGATACCCAAAACCATTTTGTACCCTTTGCTCATTCTGGCGCCCTTTTGGGCGAGACTCCGGCCTTGTACTGGTGGGACATTTCAAAAAAAAGAGGCACACCTTCTGCGAGCGGTTGTCTCGAAGAAGGTGCGCCTGTTAATTTCGATTAGCCATTAGAGGGCAATATCCTGTCCCTGCAGGTACTGCATCCAGCCGCCGACGCTGTTGGTTTGGGCGGTGATGTCTTCCAGGACGATGGGACAAGGGTCGGGGTGTTGTCGCATCTGAAGCAAAGCGAGGTATTGAGAAGAGGGCAGGTGGAAATTGCGTCCGCGCCTGTCGGTGATGAATAGTTCCACTTCCAGCCCGGCCCAGAGAGGCAGGTTTTTGCGGTCGAACAGGGAGAAGCATGCCCGGCTTTTGCGCTCTATGACCATGATGTTTGCCGGTGCTAAGGGCGAACCGTCGGGAGCGCGGAAGGAAGCAAAGACGCGCGCTTCGGGTTGCCCAAAGCGGAAGATTTGGTCGCAGTTGTACAGCCCAAAACCACTCAGGCGAAAGACCATGCGCATGTCCTGAGGGTCAGTAACCGAAATAGCCTTCGCTATTTCGTAGAAGTGTTCGCGCTCGCGGAGGCGATACTGGCGTATGGCTTCCATCGCTTGTGCGTCGTCCGACATAGCGCCGCTTTTCATCAGTGCTTCGTAGCGCAGGGCCATGCGCGCTTTTTCCGCCTCAAACCAGGCTATCCAGTCAGCATCGCTCATACACCACTCTTCGGGGGTCTGGAAAATGGGCGCAGTGCGCAGGAAGTTTTTGAGTGCGATGGCTACTTGGCGGCTGGCCTCGAGGCGCTCCTGGCGCAAGCGGCGGTAGGTAGCCAGCACTTCCGTAGTGTTTGCCGAAACGTTGGAATAGAGTACAGCGAAGAAGGCAA
The DNA here is from genome assembly GCA_964646615.1 of uncultured Saprospiraceae bacterium. Lineage (GTDB taxonomy): Bacteria > Bacteroidota > Bacteroidia > Chitinophagales > Saprospiraceae > M3007. The sequence continues at coordinate 5,205 of CAZYEV010000059.1, read as the reverse complement.
TCTTCTCACCCTTATCGCTGAGCATTTCCACTTTACAGCGCGAACCGTTGTCGGGTATCACCCACACGCCCTTCCACAGGGTATTCTTGTATTTCTTGAGGTCCACGGCAGTGCCTTCTTCTACCTCACCGGTTTTGATGAAATAACAGTCCTTGAAGGCATTTAACTCGGTCAGCGCACCGCTGTAGTCCTGTGGGAAGAACTTGTCTTCTTTGTCGCGGTCGTGCACTAAGCGCACCGCACCGCGGTCAGAATGGTTGACCACCGCCTCTACCGACAGGGATGGGTTTTTGCGGAACCACGTGGGCATTTGCATCTTGCCGGTAGCCAGCTGGTAGCCCGTTTCGATGCCTCTTCGTACGCCTTCGGCCTTGAGTGCGGAGTCCTGAATGCGCGCGGCCAGTTGAAAGACGCACGGGTCGCTTTTGAGGCGGCGGTTGTTGTCGCTCACTTCTTCGGCACTGACGACGCGGGCCTGAGCGCCGGGCACGTCGCCTGCCGACATGGGTGCGGGCACATACTCCCATTGGCCACTCTGCTCGTTGAGATAAAAGAGATTGGCATCGGTCAGGCGGTGCGTTGGAGAAAACTCGACTTCGTAGGTTCGCCCCGAAGCCATAGCCAGTGCCTGCCCATCCTGCTCGACGCGCACCTCAAACATGCCGCCGGAGTTGAAGAAGAAACTGCCGCGCCCGTCGGTAAAGTGCATGGGAATACCCGACGCCAGAAAGTCGGCAAGGGTGCGGTATTCGCGCAGGCGAAGGTGGACAGGGCCGTTCACGGGCTTGCCGTTGGCATCCACCAGTGCGCCAGCAGGTACGCGCACGCGAGTGCCTGTGGCCGGGTTGCGGTAATTCAGCCCGGTTTCGGCGTCAAAGGTCATTGTCGTAGCAGGCACCTTGTTGAAAGCCATGGCACCGGGCAGGGCCACCTGACGTGCCGGCAGTACCGGCTCCGGCGGCGTCTCTACTTCGAAGGTTGATGGCGCCTCTTCGACAGGTGCCTCGAGCGTTATTTCCTGAGCAGGCACCACGGGCGCCTTTACACGTGCGGCGCCTTGCCACCAGACGACGCCAACAACCACCGCTGCCGCAGCAGCTATGGGCAACAACCACTTCAGGCGAGCCGCCCGGGCCAGTTTCGCATTTAGCGGGGCTTGCGTCTTCGCGATTTGCGCCCACGTATCGGCATCCGGTGTTTGTTGGATTTGCTCTAAGTGGTTGCGCAAGAACTGCTCTAAATTTTTATTTTCCATGACATTTTTTTGAAAAAACAAGGAAATAAATCTGGCTTTTTAAGGCTTCAATGCACCGGCTCAGCCATCAACTTTCCCAGCAGGAGGCGCAATTGTCGGCAGGCTCGGGTGTACTGTGAGCGCACGGTGCTTTCGGCAACGCCCAGCATTTGAGCAATTTCATCGTAGTCGTACTCTTCCACACAGCGCAGGTTGAAGACGGTGCGGTAGCCATCGGGCAGCTGCTGCACGAGGGCCAGAATGGCTTCGGAATTCAGTTCCTGGTCAGGGCTGACACTGGCATGGTTCGAGGGCAGGTGTTCGTAATCTTCGGCGAAGCGCAACGGGTTCTTTCGCCGCAGGGTTTGCAAGATGCTGCGCACCGTTACGCGCCGCAGCCAGCCATCGAGCGAGCCTTCGCCTTTGAACTGTGGCAGGTCGCGAAAGATGGTCAGAAAAGCCTCTTGCAGAAAGTCTTGTGCTTCCGCCCGGTCGCGGGCATAGCGCAGGCAAATGCTGAACAGAGGGGTCTTGTAGTATTCGTACAGCTGGCGCTGAGCGGAGCCGTCGCCTCGGCAACAACGAGAAACAAGGTGCAGCATGCGTTCGTAGGACTGTTTTTGTGCCCCAGGAGCGGGTGAATGACTTGAGCCGGCTGCCTAAAAGGTGTTGGGTGCGCTCCTATTGCTGCATTCCCAGCATTTTTTTATAGAAATATCGGGCAGTAACAGCCTCCCTGCTTCACGGCAACACCTCGAAGCGGGCGAAGAGCTCTTCTCGGTACCAGCCGAGAGCACGGGTTTGCGCGATGACGTTTTTGTGGTGTTGCCCTCGGTAGGCAAAATCCATCATTTCGCGGCCCGTTCGCCACAGGCTAAAAGTGGCCTGTTGAACGAGCGGCAACTCGCCGATGCCAATGGCGTATTCCAGCCCGGGATGTTCGTGCACGGAACGGCTCACTTCGGGTACCTCCTTCCAGAAGCGCCACAGGTGCCGTTTCCGAATGGTCGCCCGTGTCAGTACTGCTGCCGGTGCGTTTGGGTCGAATGCTTTGGCGGCGCGGAAAGGCATCTGGCCGTCCCACAGACCATGCGCCATGGTGTTGACCAGAAAGACGTGCCGCTGTTCGGCAGCCCGTTTTGCATAAGCCTGAAAGGTTGGATGCCCCTCCAGCGCTTCTTCGGCAGCCTTCCGGCTTTGCCAAACGGCCAGAATGCCGTACACGCTCCAATTGGGGCGAATGCCAAAACCGTTGGTGGCCCCGCTACCCAAGAATTTGAAAAACGTCAGCCCCGACGCACCCTTGAGCCGACGCGGGGCCAGCCCCATCTGGCTGAGCGCCCAGAACTTGCGAGCAAAGCCTGAAAAACGGTAAATGGAAACAGTCGTAACCTGCATAGCGCCAGAACAAGACAACGAGAGCAACTGTTTAACCATCGCTTTCGTTTTTTGTGGTTTTAAAAAACAAAAAAAGCCTTGCGTGGCATTTAGTCTCGCATTTCGGCTTTTTTAGACAAACAAAATAAAAGGCATTAAATCATCGCATTCTCTGGTGTGAAAATCGGGATTATTGGAGCAGGCATTGCCGGTTTATCCACAGCTGTTCGTTTGGCGGCGCAAGGGCATGCTGTCGAAGTTTTTGAGGCAAACAGCTATCCGGGCGGCAAGCTTTCGGCCCTCGAGCAGGCAGGCTATCGGTTTGATGCCGGGCCTTCGTTGTTTACGATGCCGGGCTATGTGGAGGAGCTGTTTCGCATAGCGCAAGTGCCCATGGAGGGGCGTTTTGCTTATGTGAAAGTGCCGGTTACGTGCCGTTACTTTTGGAACGATGGCACGCAACTCATTGCCTGGAGCGACGCTGAGCGCTTTGCTGCCGAAGCAGAGCGCGTGCTGGGGGTGCCGGCGCAGCGCGTGTTGGATTACTTAGCCCTGAGCGAGAAGAAATACCGCCTTGCTGGCCACATTTTTCTGGAAAAGTCGCTGCATCGCTTAGATACGTGGCTGAATGTACGTGTGTTGAAAGCACTGTCTTTTTTGCCGGGTTTCGACCTGTTCCGTTCGATGCACCAGGTCAACGAGCGCTGGTTTGGGCATCCGAAACTGGCGCAATTGTTCGACCGATACGCCACATACAACGGCTCGAACCCTTACAAGGCACCGGGCATGCTGACGATTATCCCGCACTTTGAGCACAACCTGGGGGTCTACTATCCGGAGGGCGGCATGCACAGCATCACCCAGGCTGTCTTCGGACTGGCTCAGCAGCTGGGGGTACGCTTTCACTTTGGCCAGCGCGTGGAGGAGATTTTGACCGAGCGGGGGCGAGTAACTGGCCTTCGCACGGCAGTGGGCGAGCATCGCTTCGACGCAGTGGTCAGCAACATGGATGTGTACTACACTTACAGGCGCCTGATGCCCGGAGCGAAGGCGCCCGAGCGTATTTTGCGCCAGCCTAAGAGCACCTCGGCGCTGATTTTCTACTGGGGCGTTCGGCAGACGTTTCCACATTTAGACCTGCACAACATCTTTTTCTCCGACCGCTATCGGGATGAATTTGAGGCGCTGGAGCAGGGCGAAATCATAGACGACCCAACCGTTTACATCAACATTACCTCGAAATACACCTCCACCGACGCGCCGGCGGGTTGTGAGAACTGGTTTGTCATGATCAACGCGCCCAGCCACCGCGGCCAGGACTGGGAGGCGCTCATCGCGCGCGTGCGGGAGGCCGTCATCGCCAAACTCAGCGCGCACCTGAGCGTTGACCTCCGACCGCTTATTGCCACGGAAGCCATCCTTTCGCCACCGGAAATCGAGGCCAAAACCAGCTCGCATCTGGGCGCGCTCTATGGCTACAGCTCCAACACGCAAATGGCGGCCTTCCTGCGGCATGCCAACTTTTCGCGCCGCATTCGCGGCCTGTATTTCTGCGGTGGTAGTGTCCACCCAGGCGGTGGCATTCCGCTGTGCATGCTCTCGGCCAAAATCACCAGCGAACTCATTTGGCAATCTAACCACCTATGATTCAGAGACTTACCCAACACTCGCCTAATCTCTTACTGGGCTTCTGCACTGCTGTGTATTTTTTTGGCGTAGCGGGCATGCTCTCGCCGGCGCAGCCATGGTTTGTCAGCCAGACGCCGATGAGCCTGCTGTTGTCTTACCTTACGCTGCTGCTGTTCCACGCGCCACATACGCGCGGCAGCACGGTCTATTTCCTGAGCGCTTTTGCTCTCGGCTTTGGCATCGAAGTCGTGGGCGTCAATACCGGCTGGCCTTTTGGGCACTACGAGTACGGCTCGGTGCTGGGGCCAAAAGTGGCCGGTACGCCGCTGATGCTGGGCATCAACTGGACGCTGGTAACGTATTGCAGTTTCTATGCCTTAGACCGTCTGCTGCCGAGGCTACCGCTGTCGGCCTTCGCTCCGCTGGCCGCCGCGTTGCCCACGGCGCTGGACTATTTGATTGAACCCGTGGCCATTCACTTCGGCATGTGGCACTGGCTCTCTACGGGTTTGCCTCCTCTGGAAAATTATGCCGGCTGGTATGTTACTTCTCTGCTGCTGGCTATTGTGTGGCGACTGACCGCCCCAGCTGCGCTGCACAATCGCGCAGCACTGCCCCTGCTGGGGTTGCAGGTGGCGTTTTTTGCTATTCTTGGGTGGGTAGTGGGGGCGGCTGTGTAGCTTAGAACGCGCTCGTCATCGCGCGTAGCCTTAGCTTTTTTCATCGTTAGCGTTAGCATCGTGGGCGTGGCGCCGCTGCCGTACCTGGCGAACCAGCTCCTCCGGAACGCCAAGCCTCTGAGCTATCTCAACATCGCTCCACTCCGGACAACTGAGCATAAGAGCCTCTACCAGCATTTGCATGGCCTCCAGACGACCCTCCTCACGGCCCTGACGACCCTCCTCGCGGCCCTCTCTAAGCCCCGCCTCAAACCCTTCCTGGCGCTCCGACTCCAGCTGCCATTC
>CAZYEV010000058.1:0-17934 GCA_964646615.1 uncultured Saprospiraceae bacterium | reverse complement strand
AGTAGAGACGTTGCATGCAACGTCTCTACAATTCCGTCCCCGCAATTCCGTCCCCACAATTCCGCCCCGCCATTCCGTCCCCATGCCAATCCCGCCCATTTCCCCCATCTGCCACCCAGAAAAATCCCGGAAATGCCCATCCGCGACAATTGCGAAAAAAATCCGTTCATGTTGGGTTAACATATCGCAACCGTATTCTCACCTTTGCCTACCGTTTCTGTTATCCGAAGGCCGATTGGAAGCCTTTGTCCTGTCTCACCAAAATCTTTCACTAAACCTGCAACGGCTTATGAGTAAACCAGTTACAATCAAAATCAAGAACGGTACTGTTCGCATTTCGGGCACGCGATAGGCGGCCCATTTCCACCGAAAAACGCCAACTGTTCATAGGTACGGGGCTTCACCGACGGGTTGAAGCCCTTTTTTGTTGTCTTTTTTGGGGCGGTTGTTGGCCGAAGATAGCTTTGACGGTGCCATTTTTGGGCGAACTGTGCGGCGGCCTGAGCGTTCAGGTCATTTCATTTTCACCCTGGTTTTATGACGTTACTCGAACGAGCGGAGGCTTTTTGGGCGGAGCACGCCCTGTTGCCCGCAGGGGTGCGGGTGCTGGTGGCCATTAGCGGCGGCGTGGACTCGGTGGTGCTGGCGCATTTGCTGCGGGCGCGCGGGCAGCCCATGGCGCTGGCGCATGCGAATTTTCAGTTGCGCGGTACGGAGTCGGATGAAGACGAGCGTTTCGTGCGTGCGCTGGCCGAGGGCTGGGGGCTGCCGTTGTACGTGCGTCGTTTCGATACGCGCGCTTTTGCGGAGGCGGAGGGTGTGTCCATTCAGGTGGCGGCGCGTCGGTTGCGCTACGAATGGTTTGAGGCTCTGTGCGATGAGGAGGGGTGGGAGTGCATTGCCACGGCGCACCATCTGAACGACGCTGTGGAGACGGCGCTGTTTCATTTTGCGCGGGGTACGGGTCTTAGCGGCATGGCGGGTATCCCGTTCCGAAGCGGTCGGGTGGTGCGGCCGCTGCTGTTTGCTACGCGCGCCGATATTGAAGCGTATGCGCGTGAATGCGGCCTCGAATGGCGCGAAGACAGCAGCAATGCCGACCTGCACTACACGCGCAATGCGCTTCGGCATCGCGTTTTGCCCGTTTTGGAGGAGATTTTTCCGCAATTCATTCAGCAGGCCGGCAACACGTTGCGCCATTTGCGCGCAGCTGACGCCAATGCGCAGCACTTGCTGAGGCGCCTGATGAAGCCCGGCGAGAGCGAGGGTGTTTTTGCTATTTCCATTGCAGAGGTAGAGGCGCTGCCGGCGCCGGCAGATGCGCTGTTCGACCTGCTGCAGCCTTACGGATTTACGCCTGAACAGGCGCGGCAGATGGTGGGCAGTTGGCATTCGGCGGGCGCTGAATGGCATTCGGAAGCGGGATTTCGGGTGGTGGTCGGGCGTGGTGAGTGGTTGCTGGCCAAAGGGCAGGCTGCTCAGGAAATGTTGCGTTTGCACGCCGACGACCTGATGGTGCGTCTGCCCGACGGTAGCCGCCTGTTTTTAATGGAAACACCGGCGGGTGGGGCCATTCCCGACGACGCCAACACGGCTGTGGTGGATGCCGGGCGGGTGCGCTTTCCGCTCTTGTTGCGCCATTGGCGGCCAGGCGACGCCTTTCAGCCGTTGGGTATGGGCGGCAAAAGCCAGAAGTTGCAGGATTTTTTCACCAACCAGAAGCTCTCTATCCTGGAAAAGGAGCGCGTTTGGGTGTTGGAAAATGGCGACGGCCAGATTCTCTGGGTGGTGGGCCTGCGACTGGCTGAGCCGTTTCGGGTAACCGGCGATACGGTGAAGTGCCTGAAGTTCGTGTGGCTGAAGCCCTGACCTTCGGGCAGTGCGCCGTGAGGGCCGCATTTGTTGGGATGCTCGGCCGGCGAGGGCTTATGGTGCTTTTTTGATTTTCCGACTTCCGCCCTGAGGCGCAGCGGCTTTTTCGGGGTTGTCGCGCAGGAAGGCTTTCCAGTTGCTGTACGTTTTGCTTGCCCCACCCGGGCGTGAGCGTTGGAACCAGTGGCACACGGCCACGGCTAAGGCATCGGTGGCGTCGAAGTGCTTTTCCTCGAAAGTGCGATGCAGGATATTGCCCAGCATGCCGGCTACCTGCTGTTTAGAGGCGTTGCCGTTGCCCGTGATGGCGCTCTTGACTTTTTTGGGCATGTATTCGGCAATGGTCAGCCCGTTGATCATACCGGCGGCGATGGCCACGCCCTGCGCCCGGCCCAGTTTGAGCATGGACTGGACGTTTTTGCCGTGAAAAGGCGCTTCAATAGCCATTTCGGTGGGGCGATACTGCTGGATGAGGTCCTGCACCTGCTCGAAGATGTAGCGCAGCTTGACGGTGTGCTCGGCGCCCACATGGGCGAAGGTAACGACGCCGATTTCGAGGACGTCAATGCGGCTTTTGTCGGCCTCGATGAGGGCGAAGCCGAGTACGTTGGTGCCGGGGTCAATGCCGAGGACTCGGGTGGGCATGGGTGCAGTGGCGCGTTTTATGCCTCAAAGTTAGGGTAGGGTAGCAGGCTTGGGGGCGTTTTTTATTTGCCGCCGTCGAGAATTGGTGTGCTGATGCAAGTGGTGTTTCTACTTTCGCCGCTCCAAACGAGTATTTCATCAAAACATACCCACAGATAGGTTTATGGAAATTATAGGTGTGCTGGGTGCAGGGGCTATGGGCAGTGGCATTGCGCAGGTGGCAGCAGCGCATGGGCATAAGGTAGTGGTTTGCGACAACTTAGGCCCGGCGCTTAAGCGGTCGTGCAAAAACCTGAAAACGACGCTGGCCGGGCTGGTGGAAAAAGGCAAAATGACGACCGAAGAGTCGGAGGCGCTGCAAAGCCGCATCACCTACACCGACCACATGAGCGAGTTCCGCGATTGCAGCATCGTCATTGAGGCTATTGTGGAAGACTTAGAAATCAAGCAAATTGCCTTTAAAAGTTTAGAGGCGATGGTTTCGCCGGAGGCTATTCTGGCCAGCAACACTTCTTCGCTGTCCATTTCGGCAATTGGGGCGCAGCTGCAGCACCCCGAGCGCGCGCTGGGCATCCACTTTTTCAACCCCGCTCCGGTGATGCGGTTGGTGGAGATTATTCCAGCCTTGCAAACCGACCCGAAATACGTGGAAAAAGCCCGCGCGCTCATCAACAGCTGGGGCAAAACGACCGTGCTGGCTAAAGATACCCCCGGCTTCATCGTGAACCGCGTGGCGCGCCCTTATTACGGCGAAGCGCTGCGCATCTTAGATGAAGGTATCGCCGATGCTCCCACGATTGACTGGGCCATGCGCACCTTTGGCGGTTTTCGCATGGGACCATTTGAGCTGATGGATTTCATCGGCAACGACATCAACTACACCGTTACGGAGACGGTATTCCACTCCTTCTACTACGACCCGCGCTACAAGCCCTCGTTCACGCAAAAGCGGCTGGTGGATGCCCACTACTTGGGCCGAAAAACGGGTCGCGGCTTTTACGATTACCGCGAAGGCGCCGTCAACCCTGCGCCTACGGAAGACGAAATGCTGGGCAAGCAGATTTTTACGCGCATCGTGTGCATGCTCATCAATGAGGCTGCCGATGCCTATTACCTGCGCATCGCCTCGCGCGACGACATTGACCTGGCCATGACGCACGGCATGAACTACCCCAAAGGTCTGCTGGCCTGGGCCGATGAAATCGGAATACCGCACATCGTGGAGCATTTGGACTGGCTGCATGCCGAATACTGCGAAGACCGCTACCGCTGCTGCCGCCTGCTGCGCATCATGGCGCGCGAACGCCGCACCTTCTATTAGACGGACGCTATGGCCCTGACACCTGAGGAGATTTTTCGCCGCATGTACGACAACGACCCTTTCAGCCAGTGGATGGGTATGGAGCTGGTGTCCATTGGCCTGGGCCAATGCACGCTGCGCATGACGGTGCGCCCGGAAATGACGAATGGCTTCGGTGTGGCGCATGGCGGCATTACGTTTTCGCTGGCCGATAGCGCGTTTGCGTTCGCATGCAATTCGCATGGCCGCCATGCGCTGTCTATTCATTGCACAATTGAGCACATAGCGCCGGTGCGCGCCGGCGATGAACTGATGGCCATTGCCACAGAGGACAATGTCGGCAACCATTTATCGCACTACGCCATTCGCGTGCAGCGCCCCGATGGCACCCCGGTGGCCTTTTTTCGCGGGGTGGCTTACCGCAAGCTACGCGAATGGGAATGATTTGTGCTGTATGTAGCACAGCAGCGACATAGGGTGCGGCTGCTTTTTTTCTCTTTTTCTCTCCCCCTCATCCCCGTTTTTCCCTGCATTTCTCGGTTGGCTGCCTGGCTGCCACGAGCAGCGGCATTTTGCCGGGTTATTCCAATGTCGTCATTTTATGAAAAAGAGAACGCTTGTTTGCCTCTGCGGCCTGCTGGGGCTGTTGTCGCCCGGTTTGCTGGCACAACTGATGGTAACGGCCATTCCGACGCCGCCCTCGTGCACGGGCAAGGCCGACGGCTGCTGGATGCTGACGCTTCAGCAAGGCGAGGCCCCAGCAGCATTCACCTGGCGCAACCTCACCGCCGACCTCCAGGGCACGGGTGTGCTGACGGCGGTAGGGTTGCCCCTGCATCTGAAGCAGTTGCGCGCAGGCAACTATCGCTTCGACTTCATAGGGAACGACGGGGCGGTCGGCCATTTGGAGCTGACGCTGCCCGAGCCGCCGCCGCTCGAGGGGCGTATTTTCACTTTTGACCCGCCTCATCCGTGCACCTATCCGGGTTGGGCTGTTGGCTTTTTTCAGGTCAATGGCGGCACGCCCCCGTATGCCTATCAGTGGTCCAATGGCGCAACGACGCCCCGCATAGACAGCATTACCTCCGGCCGCTGGCAGGTTACAGCAACGGACGCCAACGGTTGCCGCATTGAGGTGGATACACTGTTGCAGCTGCCCAGGCCGCTGCAGGCCGACGTGCAGGTATTTGGCGAAAGCTGTGCTGGGCGAAGCGACGGCCGCTTGCGGCTCCAGGCCGTATCGGGCGGCCTTGAGCCGTATCTGTTTTCGCTCAATGACGGGCCTTTCGGCTCCCGGATGACATGGGACTCGCTGCCGCCTGGGCTGCATTTGCTGCGCATCGAGGATGCTGCGGGTTGCGCGCTTTCAGTGGCGGCGCTTGTGCCGGCGGGGCTGCCCTTCCTGTTTGAGGCCGGAGTGGATACCGCTATTTTTCAAGGAGATACGCTGCGTCGGTCGGTGGTTTCGAGCCTGCCGCTGCGCGAGATTCGCTGGCAGCCCACGTCGGGGGTACTGACGGCGTCGGGGCTGCAGATTGCCCTGGCGCCTTATTTCACCACCACCTACCGGCTGACGGCCATCAGTGTCGAAGGTTGTGAAGCTACGGCTACGCTGCGCGTGGAGGTGCGTCGGCAGCGCCACGTGTACGCGCCCAATGCCTTCTGGCCGGAGGCGCCGACTTCGGAAAACCGTTTTTTCACCCTGTACGCCGAGACGGGCGTAGAGCAGGTGCTCGTTCTGCAGGTCTTCGACCGGCAAGGGCAGTTGTGTTTTGAGCGTCGCCAGTTTGCACCCAATATGTCGGCTGCTGGCTGGGATGGTACTATCCGCGGCCAGCGCGCGGCGCCGGGCGTTTATACCTGGCGGGCGGTGGTGCGCTACGCCAACGGCGTGGAAGAGCACCTGGCGGGTGATGTTACGCTGATGCGTTAGAGTATGGTGGCGCGCGCGGCGTCCAGCATGCGGCGGCATTCGGCTAAGTCAGGCCCTTGGGCATAGACGCGCAGCACGGGCTCGGTGCCGCTGGCGCGAATCATGACCCAGCGCTCGTTGCCGAGTTGGAACTTCCAGCCGTCTAAGTCCTCAACCGATTGAATGCGATAAGGGCCGAAGGCGCTGTATTGCCGCGAGCGGCAGGCGGCGATGACGGCCTGCTTTTGCTCTTCGGTGATGTGCAGGTCGTCGCGGTCGAAGGCAAAAGCACCCACGACGTCATAGACCTCCTGCACCAGCCCTTTGATGGTCTTGCCCGTTTTGGCCATAAATTCCAGCACGAGCAGGCCCATCCAGATGCCGTCGCGCTCTGGGATGTGGCCTTTAACGGCTAAGCCTCCGGACTCTTCGCCGCCGACGAGGACGTCTTCGCGGGTCATGATTTCGGCGATGTACTTAAAGCCCACGGGGGTGATGGCGTAGGGCAGGCCGAAGATTTCGGCCATTTTGCGCAATTTGTCGGTTACGGAGAAGGTGAAGACGACTTTGCCGCTCATGCCTTTGTAGCGGTGCAGATAGAGCAGCAGGATGAGCAGCAGGTGGTGGCTATCCACGAAGTTGCCGTCTTCGTCGTACATGCCGATTCGGTCGGCGTCGCCGTCGTTGGCCAGTCCGGCGACGATTTTCGGGTTTTTGCGCACCAGTTCGCTCAGGGCCTGCAGGTTGCGGTGAATGGGTTCGGGGGCCTGGCCGTGCATGCCGGGGTTCCAGTCGCAGCGCAGGAAGACGGAGCGCGGCAGCAGTTTGCGCATGGCATTCTGGCCAGCGCCGTACATGGCGTCGTAGGCCAGTCGGCCGGCGCTGGCTTTGATGGCTTTGAGGTCGAAGTTTTTTCGGACATGGCGCAGGTACATCGTTTCCAGGTCGGTGTCCACGTACCGTTTTTTTTCACGCAATTCGGCCACCGTAGGCAGTTGGCTCAGCGTGCAGGTTTCGGGAATGAGGGCTTCGACGGCGGCGATTTCAGCCGGCACCATGGGGCCGCCATAGACAGCCTTGAGTTTATAGCCGTTGTAAGCGGGTGGGTTGTGGCTGGCCGTGATGACGATGCCCAGGTCGCTTTTGGTCTTCACCACGCCCAGCGAAACCATAGGTGTGGAGACAAAGCCCACGCCGACGTGGCACTGGATGCCGTAGGCGCCCAGCACGCGCGCAGTGATGTCGGCAAAGAGCTGGCCACCAAAGCGGCAGTCGTAGCCAATGACAGCGCGTTTCATGCGGCGCTCTTTCATGTAACGCGCCGTAGCCTCGGCCACGCGCTTGACGTTCTCAACCGTGTAATCGTCGGCGATGATGGCGCGCCAACCGTCAGTACCAAATTTGATAGGTGTAGCCATGCACAAAAGGAAGGTTTTGTTTTTGTCTTTTTGAATTGCAAAGCGATGGAAGTTCGCCGCTATGGCCCAATATATCAGGGCTTTAAAATAGATTTTAGCCCTCGAACCTGCAATATCGGGAAACGGGCGGCGCCTTTGCGGCGGCTTGAGGGCTTCTGCCTCAAAGAGCGCGCCGGCAAAAGTATCGGTACCTGGCGTACTTTTGCCGGCAAATAGCCAAAAAGGCTGCCTGTTGTTTTTTAAAGAAAAAGTGCCCTATGAAGTGGCTTTCTGCCTTCGCATTCCTGGTTTGCCTGTCGTTTTTTGCCCAAATGGCTCAAAGTCAGGTGGTTTTCCGCTATCCGGAATATGTTCTGGACACGGTTTACCCGTACAATATCCTGCTCACCGACATGGACAGCACGCAGGAGTTCACTTCCAAACAGGTGCTGGCCCAGCCTGAAAAAGGCCCTGCGCAGCCCATTGTGCTGGCCTTCTGGCTCACTACCTGCCCGCCTTGCCGCACCGAGCTGAGCACATATACGGCCAACTATGAGGCCTGGAAGAAGCAGGCCAATTTCCGTCTGCTGGCCATCTCGCTCGACCATCCGCATCGCTTTCGCGACATCGGGCGTTTGGCGCGCGAAATGGGTTTTCCCTTCGAGGTCTATTGGGATGTGCATCGGTTCTTCCGGGCCGTTATGCCCGGCGGCCTCAATGGCCTGCCGCAGGTATTTATCATAGATAAGGAGGGCAAAATCGCCTATTACCACAAAGGATTCCGCCCCGGCGACGAACAGGAATTGTTCCAAAAAATCCTACAGCTCCAGTAGAGACGTTGCACCGCAACGTCTGCCTGCTGTCCGTTTGCCCCGTCTGCCTGTCCCGTCTGCCTGCCCCGTCCGTTTGCCCCGTCTGCCCGCCCCCGTTCGTGCTGGGCAATGTTCCCCTTTCATGCAACCCCTGCCGTTGCTGCTTTGTCTTTGCCCAAAGCAATTGCACCATGAACGACGCCACCTATACGCATCGGGATATTATCGAGCGCTGTAAGCAGGGAGACCGAAGCGCGCAGTTTGAACTATATCAGCTGTATTCGAGAGCGATCTACAATACGCTGTTGCGCATGGTACGCCACGCGCACGACGCCGAAGACCTGTTGCAGAGCGTATTTATTGAGGTGTTTACCAAAATGGATACCTTTCGCTATGAAAGCACTATCGGCGCCTGGATTAAGCGCATTGCCATCAACAAGGGCATCAATTTTTTGAAGAGCCGGCGCATGGTGTTTCAGGAGTTCAGCCCTCAGGACGACCGGCTGGCCGAAACGCCGGAGGAAGACAATGGCCTCGTGCTTTCGGTGGAGCGCATCAACCGGGCCATTCAGGATCTGCCCGATGGGTATCGAATGGTGTTCACCCTGTACGCACTGGAGGGTTACGACCACGAAGAGATTGGCGAAATCCTGGGCGTCAGTGAGGCCACATCCAAATCGCAGTACAGCCGTGCTCGCGCTCGTCTGCGCGAGTTGCTTAAAACAAACGGAACATGAGCACGAAGCACCGCATAGAACCGTTCATCCAACAGCATCGGGATGCTTTCGATGCCGCCGAGCCTTCGCCGCAGGTGTGGGAGTCCGTGGCGCGCAACCTTGACCGTTGGGCTCAAGCCGGGCCTGTGGAGCGTTTTATCGCTGACCATCGGCCGCTGTTCGACGCTGCCGGGCCTGCCGACCATGTTTGGGAGCGCATGGCCGCGCATCTGTCGGCCCGCCAAGGCGATGACCTGGAACGCTTCATCCGTCAGCATCGCAGTGCCTTCGACGAGCACATGCCCGACCCGCGCGTGTGGGAGGAGGTAAGTCGGGCATTGCCTTCCAGACCCGCCTTTCGTGTGAAATGGCTGCGCCACATCCGTTTGGCCGCAGCTGCCGTGGCGCTCTTAGTGGCCGGAATAGGCATTGGCCTGTGGTACGGCAGCGTGCAGATGCAGCAGCCTGCGGCGCTGGCTTTGGGCCAGGTATCGCCCGAGTACGCCGAATTGGAGGACTATTTTCAGCGTGAAATTCAATCGCGGAAGACGCGCCTCAACCACCTGACGACCTATAGCCAGGCTACCGTGTGGGAAGACCTCCGGCAAATGGATGCCGCCATGGCCGAGTTGCAGGCCGAGCTGGCGCAGGTGCCTCCGGCCAATCGGGAGCCCGTCGTGCGCGCCATGATTGAAAACTACAAGGCCCGTTTGGCCATTCTGGAGCGCGTGCTTCAATACTTAGAGCAACAGCACAACAAGCCGACAAACAGCACGAACTATGACACCGAAAAGATATAAGCGCTTGCTGGCCCTCGCCTGGCTCATCGGATGGCTGTGGGCCGCACCGGCATGGGCCGACAAACCAGAGCAGGAGTTTTCTAAAAAAATAAACCGCGAGTTTGGCATTTCGCCCACGGGCACTACAGCCATTTACAATAAGTACGGCAATGTTCGGGTGAATACTTGGGCCAATCGCTCGGTGAAGATGGAAATCACCATCGTCGTCAATGCTGCTGACCAGCGTGCTGCCGACCGCGTTTTTGAGCGCATTCAGGTCAACTTTCTCCATACGGCAGACTACGTCAAGGCCGAGACCGTCATAGACCCTGAGCATCGCACCAGCGTTACCGTGTTGGGTTTTAAAGCGGCCGATTTTAAGGTCCACTACGACGTCTGGCTGCCCGCCGACAACCAGCTTGACTTGAAAAATCGTTATGGCGACGCGCACGTGGCCAACCTCAAGGGGCGGCTTATGGCTGAAATCCGCTACGGCAACCTGCGCAGCGAAAACCTCGGTGGCGACGCCGATCTGTCCATCAATTACGGCAAGGCTTCGCTTAATCAGGTGCGCAACCTTACCGGTTACATCAGCTATTCCGATCTGTTGGCCGAACGCGCCGACGACGTCAACTTGGACACGCGCTACTCCGACATTCGCATCGCGCGGGCTGCTCAGGTGCGCCTGACGTCCAAATACGACAAAATCAACTTTGGCGAAGTGGAGACCCTGCGCCTGCAAACGCGCTACACCGATCTCCGAGGGCGTCAGATAGGCTCGCTGTTTCTTACGGCGCAATATACCGACTCCCGCATAGAGCGCGTGGCGGAGGTACTGGATGCTGATCTCAACTATGGAGAGCTCGACGTTCGCGCTTTGGGGCGCCAGTTTTCCGAAGCGCGCGTGCAAGCAAAGTACACCGATGTGAAGATAGCCGTCGAGCCGGGGGCGGCCTTTCGCTTAGACGCTGAAGGCAAGCACACCGACGTGCGCACGCTCAACCTGTCGCGCTCCATGCTCAGGGAGTCCATCGGCGGGCAGGTCAAAGTCTCCGGCTTTTCGGGCGATGCCAATGCGCCGCGCGTCATTATGGCCCGTCTGCAATACGGAGATTTTGAGCTGAAGTAGGCCCGGTTTTGCCTGTTTCGTGCGTCCATAAGCGGTAGCCGACCGGGCGCCGTGGCTTCGTGCCTTTTCGTTTTGGAAAAGATGCCTTTGGGTGCAAGATTGGGACTTGCGTAATGCTTAGGTGCTTGCGAAAACGCGAAGGCTTTTTGGTGGAAAGGGCATTCATTTTTCTCAAGTCCTTGTGCATCTTTGCCCTCGAAAATCAGGGGCATTGGCTCAGTTGGCTAGAGCGCTGCGTTCGCATCGCAGAGGTCGCGGGTTCGAATCCCGCATGCTCCACGGAGCATCGTTCAGGGGTTTGTCCGCTTGCAGACAAACCCCTGATGTTTTTAGGAAGGTGCGAACGCGCGTGAAAGCGTTTCAAGTAGCATACCTTTACCGCCGTTTCCCCCTCGTGATAAGTCGGCTGACCGCTTTTGAGTGGTCTTTTTAGTCCTCCGTACCCCCTACCCGCCTGAGGCTAAAGCAGGCGCAGGTCGTTAAAGCGGCGTTCGGATGGTATATTTTTTGCCCCGTTTCGTTGCTATCCCTGCAGGGCCGGTTGCCTGTTGACTCTTTTCTTCTGAAGCAAAATTTTGTGCCTGTGAATAGAGAACTACCTTTTTTTCGCGTCCTGTGGGTGTTGGCGCTGCTGTTGAGCGGCGCTGCGATGCGTGCCCAGGACATTCATTTTTCCCAGTTTTACAATGCGCCGCTGAACCTCAACCCTGGCCTGAACGGCATCTTCGGGGGCGACACGCGGTTTGTGGGCAATTACCGCAGCCAGTGGCGTGGCGTGCCGGTGCCGTACACAACATTTATGGGCACGGTGGAGAACAAATTTTACTACCGCGCCAACCGCTACGACCGCTATTTCACCGGCGGGCTGGCTTTGAGCCACGACCGGCAAGGAGCGCTGGAACTGACTTCGCTGGTGGTGGGCCTTCCGCTGGGCCTGACGCAACCGTTAGCCAAAAACCATTTCCTCTCTATCGGCGTAACGCCGGCCTTTGGGCAGCGCTCGTTCAACACCACGCGCTGGACGTTCGATGCGCAATTTGTGGACTGCATGTTTGACCCTTCGGCCGTTACGCGCGAAGACGGCACGCTCTTCAGCGATAACCTGGCTTACTTCGACCTGAGCGCCGGGCTGAACTACCGCTTTCAGGCGCGCCAAAAGCGTACCCGCTTCGATGTGGGCGGCGGCATTCACCACGTCAATCGGCCGCGGCACAATTTCTGGAACAACGCCTCCGACGTGCGGCTGGCCGAGCGAAAGGCCCTGTACGGCATTGGCCTGGTGCAGGCCTCGGCCTCGTTCGACGTGCTGGGCCAGGTCTTTTATCAGCAGCAGGGCGCCTATCGGGAACTCGTTTACGGGCTGGCGGGCCGCCTGTTGGTCAACGACAAACCCTATGAAGAGCTGGCCTTACAGCTGGGCGTCAGCTTCCGGCACCGCTACACCGATGCCATGATCTGGACGGCTGAGGTGCACTGGAAAACCTGGACGCTGGGCTTTTCCTACGACCTGAACCTGTCGGACTTTGTGGTAGCCACCAACAACCGGGGCGGTCCGGAGGTGGCGCTCATTTATCGCCTTTACAAAATCAAACCTGTGCTGCATCCGTGCCCCGTTGACTAATCGAACGTCCTGCTTTGCCTGCTTTTATATGAAAAAGAATTACCTGATACTAATCCTGTGGGGAATAGTGGCAAGTTCGGCACTGGCCCAAAGGGGCATTCCCGAACGCATTGGCGGCGACCTGGAACGAGGGCCGTCGCTAAAGGCGCTGGAAAATCGCGCGCGGCGCAGCTACTACGAAGGCGACTACTACGGTGCCATGCAGTACTACCGGCGCCTGCTCAGAGCCGATGAGCGCAACGTAGCCGCCTGGGAAGGGCTGGCCGCTGCCGCCACCGCACACACGCACTACGCCACAGCCGCCGCTGCTTACGAATATCTGAGAACCAACCAGATGGCCGCCGACGAGGCGCTCCTGCTGTTTCGCTTAGCCGAAATACGATACCTCAGCGGCCAATACGCCGACGCGCGTGCCCTTTATCAGCAGGCCAGCCAACAGGCCGCCTTGCCCGAATTGCGCCAGAAAGCCCTCGACGGCATCCGCAATTGCGATTGGGCCCTCCAGGTCTATCAAAATACCGCCGACCTCACCTTAGACAGCCTGCGCGACTACGTCAACACGCCGTTTGCCGAGTACTCGACGCGCTGGTGGGACAACCGCCTCTACTATTCGGCCTATGGCCACCCGTACAAGGGCGACTCCTCCAGCCCCATGCTGCAACTCTTCAGCGCTGAACCGCGCCCCGACGGCAGCGTGGACATCCGACGCTTAGACTTCAACGAACGCCGGCGCCACACCGCCTATCTGGCCTATAACCGCGACCAGACAAGCGCCTACTATGCTATCGCCAAATATCGCCGGAGCGGACGCCTGCGCTTCGACCTCTACCGCCGCCAGCGCACCGGCGATGCCACCTGGAGCCGCCCGCAAAAACTGCCCAAAGGCATCAACCTGAAAGACTACACCACCACCCAGCCCCACGTGGCGACGCTGCCCGGAGAAAGCCAGGAGACCCTCTTCTTCGTCAGCGACCGCCCCGGCGGCAAAGGCGGAAAAGACATCTGGTACTGCTACATCGAAAACGGACGCTTCTCCGAGCCGGTCAATTTGGCCGCCCTCAACACCGAAGGCGACGACGTAACGCCTTTCTTCCACGCCCCTACCGGCACGCTCTACTTCAGCAGCAATGGGCGCCAGAGCCTCGGCGGCTTCGACGTTTATCGCGCCGAATACAAAGACGGCGTCTGGGGAACCGTAGAGCATTTGCCCGCACCCATCAACTCCAGCGCCAACGACGTTTTTTATTCCCTTTCGGAAAACAGCCGACTGGCCTTCTTCTCGACCAACCGCGAAGGGGCCATGAACTTTTCAGAAGAAGACTGCTGCTACGACATCTTCAAAATCGGTGTGGGCCGCCCCGAAGTTTCCATCGCCGCCTGCGACGAAGGCACGGGCAACGAACTGCTGTACACCACCATGACGCTTTACGAGGTTACGCCCGAAGGCCCGAAGGAACTCAGCCGCGTAACCGTGCCCGGTTCAAAGCACACCTTCCCGCTGCAATCGGGTAAATCCTACTGGATCATCACGGAAAAGCCAGGGTATCGGCCCGATACATTGCAATTTGACATGCCCGGCCGCCTGTGGGATGAGTCCTTCGAGCAGCGCCGCTGCCTGACGGCCATCCAGATTGACCTGGTCGTAACTGTGGTGGATGCCGACTCGCTCAAGCCGTTTACGGGCGCCGATGTGGTATTCAACACCCTGTCCTTCCTGCGGCCCGACGGCCAGACCGAACGCGGTGATGGCGGCAAAGGGTTGGCTTCCGAAACGCGCAATGAACCCGGCCAGCATACCTATCGCTTTCCGCTGAAATTCCAGCATGAATACGAACTCAAAGCCATCAAACCCGGCTTCACCACCGACTCACTGCGCGTGAGTACCGTCGGCCTGGCGCCGCAGAATGACACCACGCTCTACCGCGAACTGCGCCTGAGCCGCGGGCTAAAACTGGACGTTTACGTTTTCGACGACGTACTCAAAGACCCGTTGACCGATGTAACCATCACCGTCGTCGAGCTGAAGATACCGCGCGAAACGTGGGTACACCGCACCGGCCCAGACAGCAACGACTACCACACTGTTATCCACTACGATACGCGCTATCGCGTCATCGCGACCAAAGAAGGCTACACACGCGACTCGGCCGATGTGAATACGGAAGCCTTGCCTAAGCTGCCTTTCCAAAGCGTCGAGCGCAAACTGTATCTGCGTCCGCTGCGGCCCGAGGCGTACCTGCCTATTACCCTCTACTTCGACAACGACCGGCCCGGCCCGTCGCGCATAGGCGTTACCAGCATCAAAGAGCAGTACAACGAAACGTACCTGCCGTACTACAACCGCAAGCAGGAGTACATAGACGTCTTCTGCAAAGGCCTGACCGGCAAGGAGTTGGAAATGGCACAATACGAGTTGGATACTTTCTTTGAACGTCGCGTAAAAGGCGAATGGGATCGCATGCGCATGTTCACGGAGGTGTTGTACGAGATGCTGGAAAACGGCATAGAAATCGAAATCAAAATCAGTGGATTTGCTTCGCCATTGGCCAGTGCCGCGTATAATTTGGATTTGACGTCCCGACGGGTGAGCAGCGTGTTCAATCACTTTGACCTGTTTGAGGGCGGTTTGTATCGGTCCTACATCAAGTCGGGCCAGTTGAAGTTGAGGCGCGAGCCTAACGGAGCGGCCAAAGCGCCTAAGAGTGTCAGTGCCGACCCGAAGGATCGCCGCATGTCGGTGTACAGTGTGGATGCCGCGCGCGAGCGGCGGGTAGAGATCATTGGCGTGCGGGCTACTGTGGGTGGCGTTCCATTACCCGATTACAACCGAAGGCGCTAATGTCAAATACAGTATTGCCAGAATGAGGCATTGCCTTGAAAATTCACTTGGGCCAAATAAGATTGGCCTTTACAAAGCAGCGCTATGACACGTACATACACATCATCATCTTTTTTTAGCCTAAAAAATGACAAAACGGGCTGGTTGCTGGCCTGTCTGTGGCTGTTGGCCTTTGCGATAAAGGCGCAAGGGCCATTGCAACTCACCATGAGTTTCACGCCGCCGTTGTGTTTTGGCGACGCCACCGGTTCGGCCACGGCTAATGTCAGTGGCGGAGCACCGCCGTATACGTACCAGTGGAGCAATGGAGGCCAGACGCCGACCATAGACGGCATCGGCGCCGGGACGTACATTGTAACCGTTACCGACAACGCAGGAACCACGCGGATAGGCACTGTACAGGTAACCCAGCCTACCCGAATACATTTCAACCTTGTGACCAACGTCCCTTCGTGCAACGGCTTTCCTGCGACCATGACCATGTACCCATTTGGAGGCACGCCGCCGTACAGTGTCGAATGGAGTCACGGAGTTCAGGGACCGACGGCCAACAACTTGCAGCCTTCCGCCATTTACCTCATCACCGTAACCGATGCCAATGGTTGCCAGCGCGACACCGCCATATGTCCGCCAACGATGGATAGCCTCAGAGTCCAACTGGTGCTCAAACGGGCCGACTGCGATGGCGTCAACAACGGAGCCGCAACCGCATTGGTCAATCCGCCTGCCGGAAACTATCGCTACACCTGGAACGTCAGCCCGCTCAACACCAACCAGGTTACCGGATTGGCTGCCGGCACGCAGGTGGCCGTAACCGTAACCGACCAGGTCACCGGATGCACCGGAACTGCCAGTGGCGTCATAGGAGCACACTCGAAGGTCAATCTCAACGTCAGCGGAACCCAAAAACTCAACTGCGCCAACGACCGAAACGGCGTCCTAACGGCCAACGCCACCAACGGTTCAGCGCCCTACACGTATATCTGGCAAGGGCCGGGAGTCAACGGTGCAACCGGGCAGACCCTCACCGGATTGTGGCCGGGCACGTACAGCGTTACCGCCACCGACGCACGCGGATGCACTGCCGCCGCAAACACCGACATCGGAGTAATCACCGACCTCAAAGCCGACTTCACCCTCTCGAAGTTCTGCTCAGACACACTCTTTTACATCAAGTTCATCAACACATCCACCTCAACGCCCGTCATTGTCGTGTGGGAATGGCGCATCGTATGGAATGGCGGAAGTGTCCAGAGCAATCAACCCAGCGTAACCGTGCCCATACCCAACCGTACCAGCGGACGGGCCACCCTCATCGTTACCAATTCCGAAGGATGCACCGACACCATCACAAAACCCTTCACAGTTGATAGCCTGCTCGACTTCAACATCGTTACCACCGGCCTCTCTTGCGACGCCTCAGCCGTTCCCATCAACGTTCTGGGCGACACCACCTTCACCTATACCTGGACGCCCACCGACTTCCTGACCTTCAACCCGGGCCCACAAAGCGTACTGGCCAATCCGCCCACGACCACCCGATACCGCCTCACCGTCAGTAACGGCGATTGCACCAGCACCGACACCGTCTTAATCCTTCGCCAACCAATCCTACAACTCACCGCCACCGGCGACGAAACCTGCGGCGAACCCGGCACGCTCAAAGCCACCACCAACCTGCCCGCCACCATCGTCTGGACAACCCTCACCGGCGACACCATCAACCCGCTAAGCGCACCGCCAGGCATCTATCGCGCCATCGCTACAGACACCTTCAAATGCACACGCACCGACACCGCTGCCGTCGTGGCCCGTACGCCCAACTTCAGCGCAACCGTACCGCCCAACACCTGTCCCAACGAACCCTTCAACCTCAACGCACAAAACCTCATACCCGCCGACACCCTCATTTACCGATGGTCGGCCAATCCACCAACACTCATCATTGCTAACCCCAACAATGCCAGCACCACCGCTGCCGGCCCGCTCGGAAGCTACACCCTTACCCTTATCGCATTCAATCAAAAAGGGTGCGCAGACACCCTCACCTTCCCGGTAAACATCCAGGACACTCTCGACGTCGCACCCAGCCTGTCCGCCCAACAAGCCTGCGATAGCTACCGGGCCAACTTCGCCAACACCAGCGGACTGCCCGGAGTGTGGAACTTCGGCGACGGCAATACCGCCAATTCCAACGGCGCGGATACCCTGACGCATCTCTACGCCGCCACCGGAAATTACAGCGCCACCTTCACACCCGCCTCAGAGTGCGCCAAACCCGCTAACCTGACGCTGCAAATCACCGACGACATCTTCACCGTCAACGCGCCAGACGTAACCGGATGCCCGCCCACAGCCGCCCTGACGGCCACTACAAACCAGCCCGGCACGGTGGTATGGACGACCATCACTGGCCAGCCGGTGGCCAATCCGAATGCCGTTCCGGCGGGCGTGTACATTGCCACGGCCATGGACGTGTCGGGCCTGTGTACGGCGGTGGATACGGCGGTGGTAACGCTTCAGGACAGCATAGACCTGACGGGTCAGGTGAGCGCACAGGAGCAGTGCAACAGCAAAGAGATTGTATTCAGCAACACCAGCGGCGTGCCGGGTGTGTGGAATTTTGGTGACGGCGTGGGCACGAGTACAGCGGCCAGCGGCACGTACACGTACGCGGCGTTTGGCAATTACACGGTAACCTTCGTGCCGGGTGCGGATTGCGCCTTGCCGGTGAGCATCGTGGTATCGCCTTCGGAGGACGACTTTACGGTGGATGCGCCCGACGTGCTGGGCTGCGAGCCATCGGCGGCGCTTGTGGCTACCACCAGTTTACCCGGCACGGTGGTGTGGACGACGCTTTCGGGTCAGCCAGTGGCCAATCCGAATGCCGTTCCGGCGGGTGTGTACATTGC